>CP126120.1:1675000-2275000 GCA_030123585.1 Rhodanobacteraceae bacterium | reverse complement strand
CCGCGCTGGTGCTGGCGGTGGCGTGGCCGTTCATGCTGCTGACCGCGCTGGCGATCCGCCTGGAGTCGGGCCGCGGCGCGCCGATCCTGTACACGCAGGAGCGCGTGGGCGAGAACGGCAGGATCTTCCCGGTGATCAAGTTCCGCAGCATGCGCACCGACGCCGAAAGCGACGGCAAGGCGCGCTGGGCCAGCAAGAACGACGACCGCGTGACCCGGGTCGGGCGCTTCATCCGCAAGGTCAGGCTGGACGAGCTGCCGCAGTTGTGGAACGTGCTGCGCGGCGACATGAGCATCATCGGCCCGCGTCCGGAACGGCCGCAGTTCGTGGACGATTTCAATGCCCGGATCCGCTACTACTCGCTGCGCCACTGCGTGAAACCCGGCCTGACCGGCTGGGCGCAACTGCGCTATCCCTACGGGTCCTCGTTCGAGGATGCCGAGGAAAAGCTGAAGTTCGACCTGTTCTACGTGAAAAACCACAACCTCGTGTTCGACCTCGCCATCCTGGTCCAGACCGTCGAAGTGGTGCTGTTCGGGCGCGGCGCGCGGTGACGCGTTCGCCCGGTTGGCTGCCCGGCTGTGCCCGTCCGGGGCCGGTTGTTGGATACTGCGCGCCATGGCGGACGATACCGATTTCCTGACGCTGTACGACGAACTGGGTCTGACGCCCGGCATCAGCGATCTCGATGCCCTGAAGCAGGCCTATCGCCGGCGCGTGGCCCAGTTGCATCCCGACCGGCGCGGCAGCGATGGCGATCCGGAACGTCTGCAACGCCTGAACCGCCTGTATGGCGCCGCGCTCGCCTTCGAGCAGCGTTACGGCCGGCTGCCGGCCGCCGCCGTGACTTCGCGTCGGCCCGAGCCGACCGTGCGCGCGGAGGCGACGGTGTCGACGCGCAGCGGCGGCCACGAACGCCGGATGCAGCCGCGCGTCCGGCCGCACCCCGAACCGCGCCGCAACCGCGCGCGCTACTACTTCGCGCTGGCGGTGCTGCTGGCGCTGGCGTTCGCGGTGTGGGGTTTCGGCATCGCCACGCGTTGAGCGCGATCGATCGGATCAGGTGGCGCCCTGCGCGCCGTCGGCGTCGTCGCGCACCACGTCCGGCGTGATCTTCATGATCGACTGGCGCACCTCGCGCGCGAGGATCAGGCGCGCGTCGCGGGCCACGTCGTCCAGCACCGCGTCGAACTCCAGCTTGCCGTCGGCGTCGGTCCAGACGATGCGGCGTTCGCGCAGCTTCTGGATGAAGCCGCGGAACAGGCTCTTGTCGAAGAATTCCGGCGCACTCTGCTGGTACAGCAGCGACAGCCGCTGCGCCGCGAGCTGGCACAGGTTTTCCAGTTGACCCGCGGTCAGCGCGCGCGGGCCGTTCTTCACCAGCGCCGCGACCGCGATGTAGTAACGCTCGAACGCCTGCAGCAGGCAATGCGCCAGCAGCCGCAATTGGTATGCGTCGTCTTCGCGGCCCGCGGCCAGGTGCAGCAGGCGGCCGTCGCCGCCGGCCGCGAGCAGCCCGCGCGCGATCAGGAAGTCGATCAGGGCGTCGATGCGCGCGGTGAAACCGTCGGAGTCCCACGGCAGGAACAGTTCGGACTGGATGAACGGGTACACCGCGCGGCCGAGGCGCGTCACCGTTTCGCGCGCGATGCGGCGGTTGTTGATGAAGCAGCACGCCACCCACGCGCCGGCCGCGAACAAGTGCAGCACGTTGTTGCGGAAATACGACAGCAGCACCGCCTTCTCGCCTTCGACCGCGAGCACGTCGCCCAGCGGATGCTGGATGCGCCGGATCCAGCCCATCTGTTCGGCATAGGCGACGATGTCGGCCGGCGCCATCGGCGTCACCGTGGTGCGCTCGGAATACGGCAGCTCGGTCAAGATCGCTTTCATCAATTCGAGCTGCGCCAGCAGGTCGGTTTCCGCCAGCGCGTGGCGTGGCGAAGCCAGCAGCGCGACCGCGATCAGGTTGATCGGGTTGACGTCGGCGGCGCGGTTGATTTCCACCTGGATGCGTTCGGCCAGCGCATCGATCACGCCCGGCAGCCACTCGGGCCTGGCCTCGCCGCCCGCCTGTTCGCGCCACGCGGGTTCGGCCGCGTCGAGCAGCGGATTCAGCAGCACCGGCTCGCCGAAGTTCAGGGTGACGCGGCCGTAGTGCTGGCGCAGCGCGCGCAGGCCGCGCAGCAGGCCCAGCCAGGATTCCTTTTCCTTCTTCTGGCCGGACAGCTCGCCGATGTACGAGCGGCCCTCCATCAGTTTTTCATAGCCGATGTAGACCGGCTGGAACAGCACCGGCCGGCGCGGCGCGCGCAGGAACGCGCGCACCGTCATCACCAGCATCCCGGCGCGCGGCGCCAGCAGTCGTCCGGTGCGCGAGCGGGTGCCTTCGATGAAATATTCAAGCGGCACGCCGCGCTGCACCAGCTGGCTGACGTATTCCGAGAACACCGCCGAATACAGCGCGTTGGCCTTGAAGCTGCGGCGCAGGAAGAACGCGCCGCCGCGGCGCAGGAACGGACCCAGCACCGGCAGGTTGAGGTTCACGCCGGCCGCGATGTGCGGCACCACCACGCCGCTGGTGTAGAGCTGGTAACTCATCAGCACGTAGTCGGCGTGGCTGCGGTGGCAGGGCACGTACACGACCTCGTGGCCCGGCGCGTTGGCGCGCAGGGTGTCGAAGTGGTGCATGGTGATGCCGTCGTACAGCTTGTTCCAGAAGTTCGACAGCAGGAAGGATGCCGAGCGCACGAACGGCGGCGAATAGTCCGCGGCGATCTCGCGCGCGTAGTGCTCGGCGCGCTTCCAGGCCTTGGCGGGGCTGAGGTTCTCCCTGGCCGCGGTGGCCGCGATCGCGGCGCGCACGCCCTCGGCGTTCAGCACCGAATCCATCACCGTGCGCCGGTGCGAAAGGTCGGGTCCGATCACCGCGGTGCGCACGCGCCGGAAATGCACGCGCAGCACGCGCGCCAGCTTGCGCTGCAGGCGTTCGATGCGCTCCTCGGCGGCGTTCTCGCGCAGGCCGGCGAGCGAGATCGGCGGCGAGAAGCGCACGATGGTGTCGCGTCCATTCAACAGCAGCGCCAGCAGCCGGCGGAAGTGGCCCACCACTGCCCAGTTTTCCGAGAACAGCACCCGGAACCAGCCGGATTGGCGGTTCGGCGCACGGCCCACGTAGATCGCCACCGGCATCAGTTGCACGTTGCGTTCGGGCTCGGCCTCCAGCATCCGCAGCAGTTGCCGCAGCGTGTCCTGGGCGGCGTGGTCGCCGCCGCGCCGCTGGAACCAGCCACCGGTGCCGCGCATCGCGAACATCGCGCGCCGCCGCTTGCCGAGGCCCGGCACCAGCGCCAGCGGGCTGGGCAGGCCGGCTTCGTGGCAGGCGCGCTCCAGGATCAGGCTGTCGGAAAAGCCGTTGCGTTCGATCACGTACAGCACCGGCGTGTCGGGCGCCAGCAGCGCCACCGGTTCGGCCGGATCGCGCTTGATCCGCACCCAAGGCGCGAGCAGCGCGCCCCACAGCGCCCGCCACCAGCCGGTGTGCACCAGCGTGTCGCGGGAAAGGGCTTCGGTCATCACAAGTGCCATCGATTCGACGTGCCGGCCTGACAGGGTGCGGGGCCCGCGATTCTCCCACAACCTTGTGAAATCCCCGTGGGCCGGGGTCCGCATGGACCTGGCGCGAGCGCCAAACCCGACAACCGGCCGCGGGCCGTCAGGAAAATGTCAGGAATGGCTTGCCGCGGGCGTCGCGCTTGCATGGGGCGCGGGGATGGCGGCGGAAGGAGGTGGTGCGGACGTGGCGGGTGCCGGGGCGGTGCCTGCCGGCGCCGCCGTGCTGGCCGCCGTGGCCGGGTGCGCCTTCTGCCACGCTTCCAGCAGTGCGGCGTCGTACCAGTGGCCGTCCTGTTTCAGCATCGGCCACGCGCCGGACAGCGGCTTGCCCGCCAGCTTCAGGTCGAGCTTGACCGTGACATGGCTGCCGTCGTTCGCGGTGGCGCCGACCTTCGCATCGGTGAGGCTGCCCGCGATGTCGAGCCCGTACAGGTCCAGCAGCTTCTCCAGGCCGTTCCAGATGATTCCGTAATCCTTCATCGTGGTGGCGTAATCGAGCGCGCGCCATTGGTCGAGCGTCTGCACGTGCAGTTCGCGCGCGGTGGCGCAGACCAGTGCAATCGCCTTGCCGGCTTTTTTGGTGTCGCTGAAATCGGTCGTTTTCGCCCATTCCGCCAGCGCGCCCAGGCCCTGGTTCGCGAGCGTCTGCTGGGCCGGCCCGAGTTGCGGCGATTCGGCGATCATCTGCTTGATCGCGGCCTCGAGGATGCTGCCGAAAATCGGCATGGTCTGGCTCTTGCCGCGCAGGTCGGCGAGTTCGGGTTGCAGGCGCTTGGCGAGCTTCGCCTCGGCGCCGGGCTCGGTCAGCATCCGCATGATGTCCGCGAACTGCTTCTGCTGGTCGACCGAGGCCGGCATCGGGTGCGCGTGCTGCTTGTCCCACTCCGCGCGCCACGTGGCGTAATCGGCGGGCGGCAAGCGGTTCCTCATCAAGCCGTCGAAATCGCCCGACGCGGTCAGCTGCAGGCTGGTGGCGACCGCCTTTTCGGGTGTGGCGTTGCTGGGCGGCGGCGGCGCGTGATGGCAGGCCGCGAGCGCGAGCGCGAATGCACACGCGGCGGCAAGCGCTGCAGGTCGGCGGCAGGTTGTGGTTCGCATGCGCCGGAGTGTGGCGAGGCTGCGGGCGGCGTGCAAGTTCAGCCCTTGGCAGCGGCGATCTGGTCGACGATGGCCTTGGCCGCCGCGCGCGGATCGGGGGCCTTGCGGATCGGCCGGCCCACCACGATGTAATCGGCGCCTTGCGCGAATGCGGTGGGCACGTCCACCGTGCGCTTCTGGTCATCGCCGGACGGCCCGGCCGGGCGGATGCCGGGGCAGACCGTGAGGAGTTCCGCCCCCAGCGCATCGCGCAGGCGCGGCAGGTCGGCGCCGGAGCACACCACGCCGTCGATGCCGGCGCTTTGCGCGAGCTGCGCGCGCTGGATCACCACGTCCGCGGGATCGCCGCGCACGCCCAGCGCGGCGAGATCCCCGGCGTCGTTGCTGGTCAGCACCGTCACCGCCAGCAATTGCAGCGGACCTTTCGCCGCGGCCGCGGCTTCCAGCATCGCGCGGCTGTCGCAATGCAGGGTCGCGAAGGTGATCGGACGTTGCGCCAGGCCGCGCACCGCGCCGGCGACGGTGGCCGGCACGTCGTGGAACTTCAGGTCGGCGAAGATTTTTTTTCCGCGCGCGGCGAGTTCGTCCAGCACCGGGAAGTAATCGCCGCCGCTCAACAATTCCAATCCGATCTTGTAGAACGACACCGCGTCGCCCAGCCGGTCCATCCATGCGACGGCTTCGGCGCGGTCCGGCACGTCGAGCGCGAAGATCAGGCGGTCGCGTGCAGGAATGGACTTGGGCATCGGCGTCGGCGCTCCGTTGGCGGCAGCGCACGATTTTAACGGCGCCTCCGGCACTGGAGTCGCGGACGCGCCGCTGCCAGACTCGATCCGCATGAACGACGACGCCCGCGTGCCTCCCCACGCCACCCGCCACACCGCGGTCGCAAGTTACCTCGCGGCGGCGGTGGCCTTGCTGTTCGTGATGTCCGCGCACCTGTTGCCGGCACTGATCGCGGGCCTGCTGGTGTACGCGGTGGTCGACGCGCTGGCGCCGTGGCTGGAACGCCGCTGGCCGGGCGGGTGGGCGCGGCAACTGGTGGTGGGCGTACTCGCGGTGGTGGTCGCGGGTTTGCTCGCGCTGCTGATTTTCGGCGCGGTCGCGTTCTTCCGCGCCGAACTCGGCGACCCGAACACCTTGTTCGACCGGATGATGCCGACCATCGACCGCGCCCGCACCCAGTTGCCGGCGTGGATCGTGGCGTATCTGCCGGTCAGTGCCGAGGATTTTCGCTACACCGCGACGCAACTCGCACGCACGCACGCCGGGCAATTGCAGGTCGCCGGCAAGGAAACGGCGCACGTGTTCGGTCGCATCCTGGTGGGTCTCGCATTGGGCGCGCTGGTGGCGCTCACGCACATGCGCGAGGTGGCCAGCGCGGGGCCGCTGCGGCGCGACCTGACCGCGCGTTGCGCGCGCTTCGCGCAGGCCTTCCACGACATCGTGTTCGCGCAGGCGCGCATCTCGGCGCTCAACACCCTGTTCACTGCGATCTTCCTGCTGATCGCGCTGCCGCTGGCCGGCGTGCACCTGCCGTTGACCAAGACCCTGATCGCGATCACCTTCATCGTCGGCCTGCTGCCGGTGGTCGGGAACCTGGTTTCCAACACCCTGATCGTGATCGTCGCGCTGTCGATGTCGCTGTGGGCTGCGCTGGGCGCGCTGATCTTCCTGATCCTGATCCACAAGCTGGAGTATTTCCTCAACGCGAAGATCGTCGGCCACCGCATCCACGCGCGTGCCTGGGAAATCCTGCTGGCAATGCTGGTGATGGAAGCGGCATTCGGACTGCCCGGCGTGGTCGCCGCGCCGATCTATTACGCGTATCTCAAGAGCGAACTGACGGCGGCGCGGCTGATTTGAAGTTCGCTGTGCGCACTACGACATCCATGTCTTTTCCGGTGCGCCTCCCGCAAGACGCGCTTTCGTAGAAAGCGTTTTCGCCGGGTTTCACTTGCCTCGGCGGCGAGCGGAGCCCAAACGACAGCCTCTCTTGCGCGGTAAAAATGGATCCCGGCTTTCGCCGGGATGACGAGCAAAAGCGAAGCAGTCACGCGAGGTGTCGTTGCACGGAAACCAGCCGAGCGCCGCGCGAAAGTTATACTCGCCCGCTGCCGCCCCGGTCCCGCGTCATGCTGCGATTCCTCTACACCGTCGCGATGTATCTCGCCACGCCGGTCATCGTGTGGCGGCTGGTGGCGCGCGGGTTTCGCTACCGCGGGTATTTCCGGCGCTGGCGCGAACGCTTCGGGCGTTTCCCCGATCCGGGCCTGCACGATTCCATCTGGGTGCACGCGGTGTCGGTGGGCGAGGTCAATGCCGCGTTGCCGTTGATCCAGTCGCTGCAGCGGCGTTACGCGCCGCGCCCGATGGTGGTCACCACGGTGACGCCGACCGGCTCCGAGCGCGTGCGCAAGTTGTTCGGCGATACGGTGTTCCACGTCTACCTGCCCTACGACCTGCCGCGCTCGGTGACGCGCTTCCTGGACCGCGTCCGGCCGGCGCTGGCGGTGGTGATGGAAACCGAGATCTGGCCGAACCTGTTCCATCAGTGCGGGCGGCGGGACATTCCTTTGGCGGTGGTCAACGCGCGCCTGTCGGAACGCTCGCTGCGCGGCTACCGGCCGATCCAGGCGCTGGTGCGCCAGGCGCTCGGGAACGTCGCGCTGGTCGCCGCTCAATCGCACGCGGATGCGCGGCGCTACCGCGTGCTGGGCGCCCCGCCTGATCGCGTGCACGTTTCCGGCAATCTCAAGTACGACATGCCGTTGCCCAAGGGGGCGCGCCGGCGCGGCGACGAAATGCGCGCGCAGTGGGGGGCGACGCGGCCGGTCTGGTTCGCGGCCAGCACCCACGAGGGCGAGGAACTGGCCGCGTTCGAGGCGCATCTCCGGGTGCTGGCGCGGATGCCGGATGCATTGCTGCTGGTGGCGGCCCGTCATCCGGAGCGCTTTCGCCTGGTCGAACACGCCGCGCGCAATCTCGGCTTCGCCGTGGCCACCCATTCCGCGGGCGACGCCGACGCGGAGACGCAATGCCTGGTGATCGACGCAATGGGCGTGATGATGCGCTATTTCGCGGCCTGCGATCTGGCCTTCGTCGCGGGCTCGCTGGTGCCGATCGGCGGTCACAACGTGCTGGAGCCGGCGGCGCTGTCCAGGCCGGTGGTGGTCGGCCCGTACACCTTCAATTTCGAGGAAATCACCCGCAGCATGATCGACGCCGGCGCCGCGCGCCAGGTCGGGTCCGCGCAGGAATTGGGCGAGGTGGTGCTGGAACTGCTGCGCAACCCGTTGGAGCTGGCGCGGATGGGTACCGCGGCGCGCGCGGTGTGTGCGCGCGAACGCGGTGCGGCGCGTCGCACCATGGCGCTACTAGGACGCATCTTCGCGCGGGCGCGCTATGCGCAAAGCGAGACGCGATCCGAGCTCCGGCACATGGATGTGCCGGCGCAGAAGACACGCTAGCGTTTGACGCGGCAGTCGCGGCAGAGCCTGCCCCGGACTTGATCCGGGGACGCGCGGCTTTCCCCTATTGCAGCAATGCGTTGACGGCTTCGAGATCCTTCACCGACAGTACGCCGGCGGCGTACTTGAGATCGAGCTGGTTGATCACGTAGGCATGCCGCGCCTGCGAGTACGCGCTTTGCGCCTGGAACAGGGTCTGCTGCGCGAACAGCACGTCCAGGATGGTCTGGCTGCCGACCTCGTAGCCGGCCTGGGTGGATTGCAGCGCCTTCTGCGCGGACGCGACTGCATCTTTCTGCGCCTGGACCTGGCTGATGCCGGCCTCGATGGAATTGAACGCGTTGCGGGTGGTGGCGACGATCTGGCGGCGATCCTGCTCCAGGATGTCGCTGGCCTGATCGCGCTGGGCGATCGCCTGGCGCACCCGCGACTGGGTGCCGCCGCCGGCGAACAGCGGCACGGATAGCACCAGTCCCAGCGTGGTGTCGGTGGTGCGGCTGTCGGCGTGCAGCACATTGGTGACGTTGCTGGGCAATCCCGCCAGGTCGCCGCGGGTGCCCGGACCCCACGAGGGACTGCGCGAGTATTGCACCGAGGCGTTCAGGGTCGGCAGGTGACCCGCGCGCGCCGCGGTGATGTCGTGCTGCGAGGCATCGACCTGGTCGCGTTGCGCCTGCAGCGTGGGATTGCTGGCCAGCGCGGTCTTCACCCAGTCCTCCACGTTGTCGGGTTGCGGGTGGTCCAGCGGCAGGTTGTCGATCAGCGCCTTGAGCGCGATGGGCGTCTTGCCGGTGATCTGGGCCAGCGCCTCGCGGTCGTTGTAGAGCGTGGTCTGCGCCTGGATCACGGCGGCGGCGGCCGCGGCCTGCTGGGCCTTGGCGTTGTCGGCGTCGGTGACCGCGGACAGTCCGACCGCATACTTGGCCTGCGCCGCTTCCAGTTGCTTGCTGAGCGCCTTCTCGTTGGCCTCGGCGTAGCGCAACTGGTCTTCGTCGGTGAGCACGGTGAAATATGCGGTCGCCACACGCAGGATCAGGTCCTGTTCCGCGGCGACGTACTGCGCGGCGGCGGCATCCGCGCTGGATTTGCTGGCGCGCAGTTGCGCGAACTTGCCGAGATCGAACAGCACCTGGTTGAGGCCGACCGCCGCGGTGCGTGAACGGCCCTGGCTGTCTCCGTACGTAGAAACCACCGCAGGACCGGTCGTGGTGTCCACGAACGTGGCACCGGTGTTGGTGCCGTGGCTGTCGTTGTAGGAAACGCTGCCGTTGATCTGCGGCAGCAGCGCTGCGCGCGACTGCACCATGCCTTCGTGGCCGATCCGGCTGCCGGCTTCGGCCTGCATCAGCACCGGATCGGATTGCAGCGCCTGGCGGTAGGCATCCATCAGATCCTCGGCGTGTGCCGAAGCGGCTCCGGCAAGGCCCAGCGCCGCCACGACGGCAACGGCGCAGGCACGGAGTGCGAAACGGCGGCGGGACTCGGGACGTGGAATCATGCGGGCAACAATCCTTGATGGGGTGCGCGACGGCTGCGGGCGACGCGGTTACAGACGGAATTGCGGCGCCGGTTCGGCGCCGGCGAGGTAGGGAACATCGGTTTCGAACAGGCGGTCCTCGATCCAGCCGCCATCGGACGCGCGCTGCAGCAGCACCGCCTGCATCGCGGGTTCGGCGCCGCGCACCAGCACCATGCGGCCGGCCGGCTTCAGCCATTCGCCGAAACGTGCGGGCACCGCGGCGACTGCGCCGGTCACGGCGATGGCATCGAAGCGTTCGGCCGGCGCGAAGCCGGAAAACACGTCGGCGTGCAGGCATTCGACGTTGCCGATCGCGAGTGCCTGCAGGCGCGTGCGGGCGGCGTCCACGAACTCGGCGCGGCGGTCGATGCTGGTGACGTGACTGCCGAGCCTCGCCAGGCAGGCCGCGAAATAGCCGGTGCCCGTGCCGATTTCCAGCACGCGTTCGCCGGCGGCCGGCAGCAAGGCTTGCAGGAAGCGGCCTTCGACGACCGGTTTCAGCATCACCTCGTCGTGCCCGATCGGCAGCGCGATGTCGGCGTACGCCACCGCGCGGTACGCGGCAGGCACGAAATGTTCGCGCGGCAACGTCGACAGCACGTCCAGCACGCGCGCGTCCAGCACTTCCCACGGCCGCACCTGGTTTTCCACCATGTTCTGGCGTGCGGTCGCGAATTCGAAATGGGTACTCATGTCGATCAGGTGTTCCTGCGTGGTTAAAACCGCCCAAGCTTAAGCCGGGCGGTGCGACGCGGGCAACGTGTGCAGGGTGACGGCCAGCCCGGCAGCGACGAAGTGCCGGAAGTCACCGCGCCGCCGTGACAGCGGTCATCCGCGTCCGCGGCTTCCTTGAAGCATGTTCCGGGCCAATCCGGCCCGTGAAATTTCAACTTCACATTCAAGGACATGCAACGGCCCTTTGCGCGCAATCCGTGTCCGCGGACAGCTTGCGGACAACGCGGACAGGGGATTGTGATTTCGGTCAATCGGACAAATATGTACTCAAGCGTATACTAACAAGACGCAACCCTCGCCCGATTATTTGCTTGCCCACGCCATGAACGCCGTACCCGAACGCTGCAATGGTCCCGGACGGCCCAAGGACCTCGAAAAACGCGCTGCGATCCTGGAAGCGGCCATGCGCCTGTTTCCGCAGCACGGCTTTGAAGGCACCAGCATGGATGCGGTCGCGGCCGAAGCCGGCGTCTCCAAGCTCACCGTCTACAGCCATTTTGGCGGCAAGGAAGCGCTGTTCATCGAGACGGTCCGCTGCAAGTGCGACGGGCTGTTGCCGCGGGCCCTGTTCGAGGTGGATGTGAACGCGCCGGTGCGCGGACAGTTGCTGGGCGTCGCGCGCGCGTTTTTCGCGATGATGATGAGCGACAGCGCGCTGGGCATGCATCGCACGCTGGTCGCGAGCTCGCGGCAATCGCCCAAGCTTGCCAAGCTGTTCTGGGAAGCCGGCCCGATGCAGGTGCAGGCCGCGCTGGCCGCGATGCTGCAGAAGGAAGTCGCCGCGCACCAGCTCGACATCGCCGACACCCGCCGCGCCGCCAGCCAGTTCTTCGCGCTGCTCAAGGGCGAACACCACGCGCGCGTGTGTTTCGGCTGCGGCCAGCCCACCCGCGAGGAAATCGAAGCGCACCTGGAAGCGACGGTGGAGATGTTCCTGCGGGCTTACTCGCCGCGGTGATGTTTGTTTGTGCGATCGTCCCTGATCGCTGCTTCGTTGAAGCAACGGGCGAGAGCGAATGTCAGCGAAACCTGCGACACCAGAACGGACTTCTTGTCCTGACTTTTCACAACAGCCGCTTCGAATGGGTACATTCGCCATCGTCCGGCAAACATGCTTCAATGACGGTTTGAAGCGGGGGTGCCGTGCACGATGACGGCTGAGAAACACCCTTCGAACCTGATCCGGTTCGCACCGGTGTAGGGAGCTTCAGCGCACGACCCGTGCCGTGTGCTTGGCGCCGCCGCTCAAGCTCCGCGCAGATGCGCGGCTCTTCCATGTAGCGGAACGACGCCCATGAACGCCCAACCCTCCGAACTCCTGCGCCAGGCGCAGACCCTGTCCGAAACCGTCACCGCGCCGATCCGCGGTTCGCGCAAGACCTACGTGCGCGGCAGCCGCGATGACGTGCGCGTGCCGATGCGCGAAATCGTGCTGACCAACACGCCGGCGATGTTCGGCGCCGAAGCCAACGCGCCGTTCGTGGTCTACGACACTTCTGGGCCTTACACCGATACCGCCTTCAGCGCTGACCTTGTGGCCGGCTTGCCGAAGCTTCGCGCGAAATGGATCGAGGAACGCAGCGATACCGAAGTGTTGCCGAACCGCACGTCCGAATTCGGCCGCCGCCATGCCGAAGCCGCGTTGCTGGCCGACGTGCGCTTCCCGAACCTGCCGAAACCGCGCCGCGCCAAGGCCGGCGCCAACGTCACCCAGATGCACTATGCGCGCCAGGGCATCGTGACGCCCGAGATGGAATTCATCGCGATCCGCGAAAACCAGAAGCTCGACACGCTGCGCGGCAGCGCGCTCCTGCAGCAGCATCCTGGGCAGTCCTTCGGCGCGGCCATCCCGAAGGAAATCACGCCCGAATTCGTGCGCGACGAGGTGGCGCGCGGGCGCGCGATCATTCCGTGCAACATCAACCATCCCGAAACCGAGCCGATGATCATCGGCCGCAATTTCCTCACCAAGATCAACGCCAACATCGGCACTTCCGCCGTCACGTCGTCGATCGCGGAGGAAGTCGAAAAGATGGTCTGGGCGATCCGCTGGGGCGGCGACACCGTGATGGATCTTTCCACCGGCAAGTACATCCACGAAACGCGCGAATGGATCATGCGCAATTCGCCGGTGCCGATCGGCACGGTGCCGATCTATCAGGCTCTGGAAAAGGTGGGCGGCGATGCCGAGGCACTGACGTGGGAATTGTTCCGCGACACGCTGATCGAGCAGGCCGAGCAGGGCGTCGATTACTTCACGATCCACGCCGGCGTGCTGCTGCGCTTCGTGCCGCTGACCGCCAAGCGCGTCACCGGCATCGTGTCGCGCGGCGGTTCGATCATGGCCAAGTGGTGCCTCGCGCATCACAAGGAGTCGTTCCTGTACACGCACTTCGAAGACATCTGCGAAATCATGCAAGCCTACGACGTGGCGTTCAGCCTCGGAGACGGCCTGCGCCCCGGCTGCATCGCCGACGCCAACGACGAAGCGCAGTTCGCCGAGCTCGACACGCTGGGCGAACTCACCGACATCGCGTGGAAGCACGACGTGCAGGTGATGATCGAAGGCCCCGGCCATGTGCCGATGCACCTCATCAAGGAGAACATGGAACGGCAGCTGGAGAAATGCCACGAAGCGCCGTTCTACACGCTGGGGCCGCTCACCACCGACATCGCGCCGGGCTACGACCACATCACCAGCGCGATCGGCGCCGCGATGATCGGCTGGTACGGCACCGCGATGCTGTGCTACGTCACGCCCAAGGAACACCTGGGCCTGCCGGACAAGAACGATGTGCGCGAAGGCATCGTCGCCTACAAGATCGCCGCGCACGCGGCCGACCTCGGCAAGGGCCATCCCGGCGCGCAGGCGCGCGACAACGCGTTGTCCAAGGCGCGCTTCGAATTTCGTTGGGAAGACCAGTTCAACCTCGGCCTCGATCCCGACAAGGCCAAGGAATTCCACGACGAAACCCTGCCCAAGGACGCCGCCAAGACCGCGCACTTCTGCTCGATGTGCGGCCCCAAGTTCTGCTCGATGAAGATCACCCAGGACGTGCGCGACTACGCGCGCGAACACGGCGTCGATGAAACCGCGGCCTTGAGCGAAGGCATGGCCGAGAAAGCCGCCGAATTCCGCCGAGAGGGCGGCAACCTCTACCAGCACGGGTGAGGGCTGCATGAAACTACAGGTGCCATTTGTCCAACTGCCGGTCCGATTCGATGCCGAGAGGCTCGCGAACGAAGTGCGCGCCCTCGGCGAAGAGGCTTGGCGCCCGCATCCGCAGCAATATCCCGGCAATTTCGCGCTGCCGCTGATTTCGGTGGAGGGCGACGTGGAAAGCGACGCCATCGCCGGTCCGATGCGTCCCACGCCATATCTTGGACGTTGCCCTTATCTCGAAATGGCCCTCGCGCGACTGGGCGCCGTATGGGGGCGTACGCGATTGATGAAATTGGCTGCGGGCGCCGAGGTCACGCCTCACGCCGACATCAATTACTACTGGCGCGACCGGGTGCGCGTGCATGTTCCGATCGTCACCCATCCCAGGGTGCGTTTCATGTGCGGCGAAGCCGAAGTGAACATGGCGCCCGGGGAGTGCTGGATCTTCGACACCTGGCGGCCGCACCGCGTGATCAATCCGGTGGCGCAGGAGCGCATACACCTCGTCGCGGACACGGTGGGCAGCGAAGCGTTCTGGGATCTCGCGGGGCGGGGACGCACCCACGACCGCACCCCCCCCGACGGCTGGAGGATGGAGACATGCGACGGCGGCCCGGACGACGCGATCGCGCCCCTGACTTTCGAGTCCGTGAACGTTCCGCTGGTGATGACGCCGTGGGAACTGAGGGATCACATTCAATTCATCCTGAGCCATGTCGAGCCGCATCCGCAGCTCGCCGCGGTCCAGCAGCGGGCGGCGCGCTTCATGTTTGGCTGGCAGGCGTTGTGGGCGCGCTACGGCGAAAACCGCGCGGGATGGCCCGAGTACCGCAAGACATTGGATGCGTTCTTGTCAGCCATCGAAATGCAAGCCGCTCCGCTGCGACTCTCCAACGGGATGCAGTTCATGAGCACGCTGCGATCCATGGTGGCGGGCGTTGCGCTGGCGGATCGCCGGCACACGCCGTTGCCCGATGAGCCCCGCGCACCCGCCGGCGCCGCCCCGGAAGCCATTTCATGAAGCTGCCTGTGCCGTTCATACAATTGCCGCTCCTTTTCGATGCCGAAACGCTCGCCGCGGAAATCGGCGCATTGGATGCGAGCCTCTGGCAACCGCATCCCAGCGGCTTGCCGGGCAACACCGCGCTGCCGCTGGTAGCCGCCGAAGGCGACCCCGCGCGCGGCGATGCGTTGTTCGGCGTCATGCGCCCGACGCCCGCGCTCGAACGATGCACGTACTTGCGCCGGACGCTGGGCAGCCTCGATGCGGTGCTGGGGCGCGTGCGCCTGATGCGGCTGGCGCCGGGTGCCGAAGTCGCGCCGCACGTTGACACCAACCACTACTGGAACGAGCGGGTACGCGTGCACATTCCGGTCACGACACACCCGTCCGTGGATTTCACGTGCGGCGATGCACACACCCACATGGCCGCGGGCGAATGCTGGATTTTCGACACATGGCAGCTGCATCGCGTGGTGAACCCGACCGATCACGTCCGCGTGCATCTCGTGGTCGATACCGTCGGCAGCGTCGCATTCGGAAAACTGGTCCAGGCGGGTCGTCCCCACACCCGTTCGATGGAGGGCTGGACCCCTCGGCGCGTCGAACCGGATCCGGACGCGCAGGGCGACGAACTGGTGTTCGAATCCGTCAACCTGATGTCGCCGATGAGCTATTGGGAAATGCGCGGGCACATCGACTTCCTGCTCGGCGAGTGCGAGGACCAGCCGCTGCTTCCCCTCATCAGGCACCTTGCGAACGAATTCGTGATGGAGTGGCGAACGCTGTGGTTTCGCCATGGCGCGGAACCGCGCGGGCGGGCGGCGTTCCGTGCCCTGCTGGACGAGTTCCTCTCCAGGATCGGGCGGGTCGGCAGCGAGATCAGCCTGCGCAACCACACGCAACTGGTTTCGGCCTTCAACGGACTGATCGGCCAGGCGGTGCGGGAGACGGGGGATGCGATTGCCGGCGAGGAAACGACGCGTGCGCCTAAGTTTCGGGCGGTGTCCCGGGCCTTGCCGGATTACGAGTTCGACCGGCCGGTGTTCATCGTTTCACCGCCGCGGTCGGGATCGTCCCTGTTGTTCGAAACGTTGGCGCAGAGTCCCGACGTTTGCACGATCGGCGGCGAGAGCCACGGCCTCATCGAGGGCAAGACCGCCTTCGGCGTGCTCGGCGCCGCTGCGCGCGGCTATTCGTCCAACCGGCTGGACGCGGACGACGCCAGCCCCGAGGTGATCGTGGCATTGCGCGAGCGTTTTCGCGCAAGGGCGTTCGACCGGGATGGCCGGAAGGTCGCCGGCCGCATTCGCCTTCTGGAAAAAACCCCGAAGAATGCACTGCGCGTCCCTTTCCTCGCGGAAGTGTTTCCCGATGCCCTGTTCGTGTACCTCCATCGCGACCCGCGCCAGGTACTGGCCAGCATGCTGGAAGCGTGGGAGTCGGGCGGCTTCAGGACCTACCCGCAGTTGCCCGGCTGGACGGGCATGCCCTGGTCGCTGGTGTTGACGCCGGGCTGGCGTGAATGGATCGGCAAGCCGTTGCCCGACATCGTGGCCGCGCAGTGGCGCACCGTCACGGAAATCCTGCTCGACGATCTGGAGGCGCTCGCGCCGGACCGCTGGATCGCGACGCGCTACGACCGGTTCATTGCCGACCCGGACAGCGAGATTCGCAGGATCTGCTCGGCTCTGGAACTTTCGTGGGACCGCCCGCTTTCGCAGGCATTGCCCCTGGCCAGCCACACGGTTTCGGTTCCGGACATGGGGAAATGGCAAAGGCGTGCGCCGGAAATCTTGCCGAGGCTGGAGCAGATGTCCGGGACGGTCGCGCGCGCGGAACGCTTGTCGCTCAAGACGCTGATTGTCGGGGCGCAGCAGGATCCAGCGACGGCAAGGCGGCTCGATGCGTAATTGCGCGGATAAACACGGACAAGGTTTGGTTCGCGATGATCCGCATCGGAAGCCTTGCCACGGATTGGCATCGATGAAGCGCTGTATCCGTGTGCATCCGCGTTGATCCGTGGTCAATGCCTGGTTGCAAGAGCGGCGTCGAAATGCAACGTGCGTGCGCTATGCTGCGCCGCGCATGAATGACGCCAACACCTCCCGGATTCCATGGCGCTGGCTGGCACTCTGGTGCGTGCTGCTGCTGCCGCTGGCGATCCTGTTTCCGCCGATCCCGATCGACGAGACGCGCTACCTCACCGCGGCGTGGGAGATGTACAACTCCGGCCAGTGGCTGGTGCCGACCGTCAACGGCGCGTGGTATTCCGACAAGTCGCCGCTGCTGTTCTGGCTGATCGCTGGCGGCTGGAAGCTCGTCGGCGTGCACACCTGGGTCGCGCGCGTCGAGGCGCTGATCGTCGCGCTGGGGATGTTGCTGACGCTGCGCCGCCTGGCCGCGCGCCTGGGCATGGACGCACGCGGCGCCGACACCGCGATGTGGCTGCTGGCGGGCTGCCTCGGTTTCACGGTGTTCTCGACCGCGATCATGTTCGACCTGCTGCTGGCGCTGTGCGTGCTCGGCGCATTGCACGCGTTGCTGGATCTGGATGCGGGCAAGTGGGCGCGCGGCACGGTGTGGCTGGGCGTGATGATCGGGCTCGGCATCCTCGCCAAGGGTCCGGTGCTGCTGCTGCACATCGTGGCCGTCGCATTGCTGGCGCCGCTGTGGAGCAACACCGCGCGCACGCACAGGTTGCGTTGGTATTTCGCGCTGCTTGCGGGGCAGTTGATCGGCGTCGCGATCGCACTGTGCTGGTTGCTGCCGGCCGCGTGGTACGCCGGACCGACCTATTGGCAGCCGCTGGTGGACAAGGTGACCGGGCGCATCGCCAGGAGCTTCGCGCACAACCGGCCGTTCTGGTGGTACCTGCCGCTGGTGCCGGTGCTGCTGCTGCCGTGGCTGCTCGCGCTGCGCGCGCCGCGCGTGGCATGGGCGCAACTTTGGCGCGGACGTTTCGGGCGCTTCCTGTGGTGCTGGTGGGTGATTCCGTTCGTCGCGTTCTGCGCGATCAGCGGCAAGCAGATCCATTACCTGTTGCCGCTGCTGCCGGCGTGGGCGTTGGCGGGCGCGTGGTTGTTGCAACGAAACGGTGCGCGCCTGCGGCCGTGGTTGTTCGGCTTGCTCGCGTTGTTGGCTGGCGCCGGCATGATCGCGTTGCCGTGGCAGGCGGCGAAGTCGTTCGGTTATCCGCCGCAACCGCTGCTGGCGTGGCTCGCGCTCATTGCATTGGTCATCGCGATCGGCGTGTGGCGGTTGTGGGGCCGCGACGCGCGTTCGCTGGCGCTTGCCTCTACCTCGCTGGTCTCGGCGGCGATGCTGGCGGGCGCCTTGGCCTACCTGCCGGCGCTGGACGTGCGCCCCGAAGCCGCGTTCGTGAAGCAGGCGCTCAAGCAGCATGTTGCGATTGCCCACGTCGAATGGCACAACGGCCTGTTCGGCTACACCGGCCGGCTGCACCAGCCGCTGCCGTGGGTGAAGGGCGATGCCGTGCTGGCGTGGTGCCGTGCGCATCCCGACGGCATCCTCCTGACCAGCGATCGCAGCAGCGAACCGCAAGGCGTCGCGCCATTCGCAACCTGGCCGTATTTCCTGTCGGGCAGCCACCGCATTGCCGCGTGGCACGCGGCACAGGTTCTGGACGCCGCGCCGCACTGACTTTCGTCACGTGCAGCCGCGCTGGCAAAGGACTACGCTCGTACGGTTGCCATGGGAGTGAAGATCATGCTGCGCACGCGTTCGTTGTCCGCACTGATGACTGCGGCACTGGTTTCCACGGCTGCGCTCGCCGCGCCGCCGCCCGTCAACCACCACTCCGAATTGCGCGCCATCGCCGGCGCGGTGCAGGCTTCCAACCTGCACGCGACCGACGTCGCGCTGGTCGGTTTCGGCACCCGCCACACGCTTTCGACCACGACCTCGAAGACGCGCGGCATCGGTGCGGCGCGACGCTGGGTCGCCGCGCAGTTCAATGACATCTCCAAAGGCTGCGGCGGTTGCCTTGAAGTCGTGAAGCCCGCGCAGGTGTTCACCGGCGAACGCATGCCCAAGGCCGGCGCCGAAGTGATGGACATCGTGGCCATCCAGCGCGGTACGACGGATTCGGACCGCGTGATCGTGATGACCGCGCACCTCGATTCGCGCCGCAGCGACGTGATGGACGCGACCGGCGATTCGCCCGGCGCCAACGATGACGGCTCCGGCGTCGCCGCGTTGATCGAAACCGCCCGCGTGCTGTCGCATTACAAGTTCCCGGCGACGCTGGTGTATTCGGCCGATTCCGGCGAGGAGCAGGGCCTGTACGGCGGCAAGATCATCGCGCAGTACGCGGTGGACCAGGGCTGGAACGTCGAGGCCGATCTCAACAACGACATCGTCGGCAACTCGCACGGCGGCAACGGCGCGTACGACCCGCACACCATCCGCGTGTTTTCCGAAGGCACCAAGTCCAACGAGACGCTGCAGCAGGCCGCGTACCGGCGCTACCATGGCGGCGGCGTGGATTCACCCTCGCGCAACCTCGCGCGCTACATGCAGGCGCTGGCCGAACAATACCTCGACGATTTCCACGTCCGCATGGTCTATCGCACCGATCGCTGGGGGCGTTCCGGCGACCAGGTGCCGTTCCTCGAACAGGGTTTTCCTGCGGTGCGGCTGTCGGAATCGAACGAGGACTACGATCGCCAGCACCAGAACGTGCGCGTCGAGAACGGCGTGCACTACGGCGACGTGGTGTCGGGCGTCGATTTCGATTACCTCGCCAACGTCACGCGCCTCGACGCGATCACCATGGCCTCGCTGGCGATGGCGCCGCCACCGCCTTCCGATCTTGCCGTGAAGGGTGCGGTGGCCTACGACACCACGTTGTCGTGGAAACCGTCGCCGGGCGCGGCCAGCTACAACGTGTGGTGGCGCGAAACCACCGCGCCGCAGTGGCAACACGTGCAGGACGCGGGCGATGCCGATTCCGTGGTGCTGAAGAACATCATCCTTGATGATTATTTCTTCGGCGTGTCGGCGGTCAGCCAGGACGGCTGGGAAAGCCCGGTCGAGTTCCCGGGTTTCGCCGGCAGCTTCGCGCGTTCGCCCAAGCTCGGACCCGACGGCAAACCGACCAACGAGCGTTATCCCGGCGCGTTCGGCAACACCGGCGGCGGCGCAGTCGGGCCGGCGTCGTGGCAAACTGGCGCGAAACAACCGTCCGGGAAGACGCCATGACTCGCATTGCTGCCGCCGTGCTCGTTGCCGTTGGCCTGGTTGTCGGCGGCTGGTTCGTCGGCAACGGTTTCGCACACCGCCATGCGGTGCGCTACGTGGCCGTCAAGGGGCTTGCCGAACGCAACGTCAAGGCCGACATTGCCTTGTGGCAAATCCATTTCGCCGAGACCGGCGACCAGCTCGCCGATGTGCAGGCGCGGATCGAGCACGACGATGCGGCGGTCACCGCGTTCCTGCAGAAGCACAAGCTCGGGCCGGATGCGATCGCGTTCCACCACGTGCAGGTGACCGATCGTGCCGCGCGCAACTTCGGCAACGAGCAGTACAAGACACGCTTCGTCATCACGGGCACCATCATGGTGCGCACCAGGGACGTGGATGCCGTCGCGGCGGCGGCGCAGGATACGGGCGCGTTGATCGCGCAGGGCGTGGTGCTGGGCAACCCCGACGGCGGCTTCGACGAGGGCCCGAACTACCTGTTCGACGGCATCAATGCGCTGAAGCCGTCGATGATCGCCGAAGCGACGAAGAACGCGCGCGCTGCCGCGGAGCAATTCGCGCGCGATTCCGGCAGCCGGTTGGGCGGCATCCTGCGCGCCAACCAGGGCGTGTTCGAGATCCTGCCGCGCGACAAGGCGCCGATGCTGCAGCAGGACAAGCAGATCGACAAGACCGTGCGCGTGGTCGCGACGCTGGAATACGAACTGCAGGGCTGATTGGGCGAAAGGCCGGCCTGTTGCGGTGGGTTGGCCTCAACCACGCGGCTTGGCGCGGTGCGTGGGCACTGCGTTCCACGGGTCATCCGGCCACGGGTGACGCGGGTATCTGCCCTTCAATTCCTTCTTCACTTCTGCATAGGTGCGGTCCCAGAAGCCGCGCAGGTCCTGCGTGACCTGGATCGGGCGACCACCCGGTGAAAGCAAGTGCAGCGTCACGGGCACGCGGCCGTTGGCGATGCGCGGCGTTTCGGCGAGCCCGAACAGTTCCTGCAGTTTCACCGCGAGCACCGGCGAGGCGAGTTTTCTCCCCTCTCCCTGCGGGAGAGGGGTTGGGGGTGAGGGTCCGGGCTCCTCGCGAGGCCGAACCCTCACCCGGCGCTGCGCGCCACCACGGAGTTCCTGGCCATGGACGGCGGCTCTGTCCGGTGGAAGAGGGGGAAAGCCATCGGCTGCTGGAGCTGCGTAATCGAGTTTGATGTGTCGCCCACTCGGCACCGTGAGCGCATCGGGCGCGGCTGCGTCCAGCAGCTTGCGTTGCGGCCAGTCGAGCAGGCCGGCCAGTGCGTTCGATAACTCTTCCGACGACAACGCACCCAGCTTGCGCTTGCCGTGCAACGCGGGCGCAAGCCAGGTTTCCAAGGAGGCCAGCAACGCGTCGTCGGACACATCCGGCAATCCTGCTTCCGGCATCGTGCGGCGCAGCCATGCGACGCGCGCGCGCAGACGCTGCGCGGCATCGCTCCACGGCAGCGACGCGAGACCGCGCGCGCGGATCGTCGCCAGCAACGCGGGCAACGCATCTTCCGTGGCGACGGGAACGGAGCGGCGTTCCAGCACGATCGCATCGAAGCGGCGTTCCTCGAAGGCTTCGATCGTGTCGTTGTCGTTCTGCCGCACCACGCGTTCGCGCACGATGCGTTGCGGGTATTCGCGTTCCAGCAGCGCAGGATCGAACGGCGCGGCCGCAAGGATCAAACTGTCGCGCGCGTCGAAGCGCGCTTCGGTGACGACCAGCCACGGTTCGCCGAACAGCACCGACGCTTCGTGCAGGCGCGCGCCGCGGCCGTTCGCGAGCTGATACCTGCGCGGATCTTTTGCATCCTGCCTGGCAACCCGGTCGGGAAACGCGTGCAGCAACAGGTTGCCGATGGTGAGTGCATCCGGCGTGCCGCTGGCGCCGTGGCGCACGCCGAGGCGGCGGCGCCAGCCACGCGCGGCTTGTTCGATCGCGGACAGCGCGCCCGTGTCGGCATCGCGCACCACGCGCGCGCCGCCATCCCGCCACGCGTGCAGCGCCGCGATACGCGCACGCAGGTCGTCGTTGAATTCACCGCGCAGCGGCGAGCGCGATTCCAGCAACGCCAGCAGATCGGCGATCAGTGCGCGCAAGGCGTCCGGCGCACGCAGCGCCGCGGCAGCCATGCGTGGATCGGCGCCCAGCCGCAGCATGTCGCGGCCCAATGAAGTGATGCGCAGTTCGGCATCGACTGCGCCCAGCCGTTGCAGCAAGTCGCGTGCCTGCGCCAGCGCGCCGCTTGGCGGTGCATCGAGCCAACGCAAGGCTGTGGCCGCATCGGCGCCCACGCCCCAGGCCGCAAGTTCCAGCGCGAGGCCCGACAACTCGGCCTGCGCGATCTCGGGCGTGCGCGACGGTTCCAGGCGCCGGCTCTGCGGCCACAGCCGGTACGCGGTGCCCGGCGCGACGCGGCCTGCGCGTCCGGCGCGCTGATCGGCCGACGCCTGGGAAATGTTCACGGTCGCGAGCCGCGTGAAACCCGAGTTGGGATCGAAGCGCGGCTCGCGCGCGAGGCCGCTGTCGATCACCGCGCGGACGCCCGGCACCGTGATCGAGGACTCGGCCACGTTGGTGGCAAGGATCACGCGGCGCGTGCCGGCGTCGGCGAGCGACAGGGCGGCGTGCTGTTCGGCCAGCGACAGCTCGCCGTGCAGCGGCAGGATTTCGATCTTTCCTTCTCCCTCCGGGTACAGCCACCATCCATGTCCGGGAACTCCGTGGTGGCGCGCAGCGCCGGATAAGGGTGCGGGTCTTGCGCGAAGGTCCGAACCCTCACTCCCAACCCCTCTCCCGGCGGGAGAGGGGAGCAAGTCAGCCAGCATCCTCTGTGCCTGCGCGATCTCGCGCCGTCCCGGCAGGAACACCAGCACGTCGCCGTCGGTCTCGGCCAGCGCCTGCTGCACGGCGCGGCGCAGATGCGCGGGTTCGTTCTCGCCGCGCCGCGCGGCGGGGTATTCGATGTGCACCGGATAAGCGTGGCCCTCGCTGCGCACGACGGGTGCGGACAGCCATTCCGCCACGCGCGAGCCTTCCAGCGTCGCCGACATCACGAGCAGTCGCAGGTCGGGCCGCAACGACGCCTGCACGTCCAGCGCCAGCGCCGCGCCGAGGTCACCGGCCAGGTGCCGTTCGTGGAATTCGTCGAACACGATCGCACCGACGCCGGGCAATTCCGGATCGTCCTGCAACATGCGCGTCAATATGCCCTCGGTGACCACCTCGATGCGCGTTGAGTCCGACACGCGCGCTTCGAAGCGGATGCGGTAGCCGATCGTCTGCCCTACTGCTTCGCCGCACTGCGCGGCCATGAATTCCGCCGCCACGCGCGCCGCGATCCGCCGCGGTTCCAGCATCACGATCTTGCGCCCGGCCAACCAAGGTTCGTTCAGCAAGGCCGGGGGCACCTGCGTGGTCTTGCCCGCGCCGGGCGGCGCTTCCAGCACCAGCCGCGAGCATTCGCGCAACGACGCGCGGATATCCGGCAGCAGCGGCGTGATCGGGAAATCGGCGCAATCCATCGCGGCATTGTAGGCGGGTGTCCGTTCGCCCCGGTCGCACGAATCGCCTCGCGTAGAATGAGCGCATGAATTTGATCGACATCGGCGCCAACCTCACCCACGAATCCTTCCGCCACGATTTCGACGCGGTGCTGGAACGCGCGCGCAAGGCGGGTGTGGCGCGGATGATCGTGACCGGCGCGTCGCGCGCGGGCAGCGAGCACGCGCTGGAGTTGGCGCGCGCGCATCCGGGCGTGCTGTATGCGACGGCCGGCGTGCACCCGCACCATGCGGGTGATTACGGCGCGGAGGCGGACGCGTTGCTGCGGTCGCTCCAGCGCGAGCCGGAAGTGGTCGCGGTGGGTGAAACCGGGCTCGATTATTTCCGCGACCTGTCGCCGCGCACGGCGCAGCGCGCCGCGTTCGAGAAGCAACTCGCGATCGCCGTCGATCTGCGCAAGCCGCTGTTCCTGCACCAGCGCGACGCGCACGACGATTTCCTGGCGCTGCTGAAAACCGCGCGCGACCGGGTGCCGGCGGTGGTGGTGCATTGCTTCACCGACGAGCGTCGCGCGCTGTTCGACTACCTCGACCTGGATTGCCACATCGGCATCACCGGCTGGGTGTGCGACGAACGCCGCGGCCTGCACCTGCGCGACCTGGTGCGCGAGATCCCCGCGAACCGTTTGCTGCTGGAAACCGACGCGCCCTACCTGCTGCCGCGCGACATCCGCCCGCAACCTTCGCATCGGCGCAACGAGCCGATGTACCTCGCGCACATCTGCGAAGTCGTCGCCGGCTTGCGTGGCGAGGATGCGGAAACCACGGCTGCGCAGGCGACCGCGGCGGCGCGGGTGTTCTTCGGTATTCCATAGACGAGAGCGGCACAGCGAGTCGTCTCCGAAACAAATCACCGTCATTCCGGGGCCGGCCGAAGGACGGAACCCGGAATCCATGTTGATCTCCGTCCCAACAAAGCAAGATCAAAATGGATTCCGGATCACCGCTATGCGGTGTCCGGAATGACGCCGGGTTTTATGCTGCATCAATGAGTAACACGCCTCACGCGCATGGCCAGCGTCCAGCGCAGCGGGCGCATTTGCTGAGATCGTGCCAAGATACCGGCAACTCATCCGTGATCGACGACCCGAAACATTCCGGGCGCCAGTTCGCCCAGCGCGTGTTCGCCGATGCGCGTGCGGACGAGACGCAAGGTCGGCAGCCCCACCGCCGCGGTCATGCGCCGCACCTGGCGGTTGCGGCCTTCGCGGATCGTCAGCTCGATCCAGGCATCGGGCACCGTCTTGCGAAAACGCACAGGCGGGTCGCGTGGCCACAGCCATTCGGGCGCGCGGATCAGCATGCGGGCCTCTGCGGGAAGTGTCGGGCCATCGTTCAACGTCACGCCGTTTCGCAGGCGTTGCAAAGCGGTTGCATCCGGCGTGCCTTCCACCTGTGCCAGATAAGTTTTCGGTTGCTTGTGGCGCGGATCGGTGATGCGGTGCGCGAGTGCGCCGTCATCGGTCAACAGCAACAAACCTTCGCTGTCGTAGTCGAGCCGGCCCGCCGGATAGACGTTCGGCGGCAAACCGAATCCGGCCAGCGTGCGCCGCGGCGGCGTGCTGCGGTCGGTGAACTGGCACAGCACGTTGAAGGGTTTGTTGAACAGGATGAGCATCGTGCGCTTCAATGCGCCGACGAAGCGGGCGCGGGCGCAACGCTCGCGGCCGCGGCGGGATCGGCGACGGTTGCATCGTCGGCGTCCGGCGCGGTGACGGTGTAGCCGCGCGCCTGCAAGGCGGCGAGGTAACCGTGCGGATCGAGCACGTCGTGCATCGGCAGCACCGCGAAGCTCTGCGCGTTCGATGCCAGCGCGGCGTCCGCGGCCGCCAGCCACGCGCCTTCGATGCGCGCGGGCAGGTTGTCGATGCCGAGCGATTTGGCGAAGCCCGCGCCGGTGATCGCCGATTGGCAGGTTTCGCGATAGGCGCTTTCCGGCACCTTGCGCAGCGTGTCGATATCGCCGGTGGCCCAGGCGTTGGCGCGCGCGCGGAAGTTCGGCAGTTCGTGCTCGACCACATCCAGCACCAGTCCGAGGCAGGCGATGCCGTCCGGGCCCGACGCGGCGAACGCCTTCACCGCCTGGCGCGGCTCCTTGATCTCCAGCGTGGCTTCCGGTTTCACTACGGCGACGCCGTGCTGCTTCGCGAGCGCGATCACCGTGTCGTCCACCTCGCCGGAGCCGCGCAGGTTGTTGGCTTTCTGCGCTTTCTTCATCAGCTTGGAAGCCGCGAGGATGGGCTTGTAGCGATCGATGCCACG
The DNA here is from genome assembly GCA_030123585.1 of Rhodanobacteraceae bacterium. NCBI lineage: Bacteria > Pseudomonadati > Pseudomonadota > Gammaproteobacteria > Lysobacterales > Rhodanobacteraceae > Rhodanobacteraceae bacterium. Next base: position 2,249,343 of record CP126120.1, on the reverse strand, counting down.
GTCGTCGCCGAAATAGCGTTGCTTCGCGATTTCCCAGCGCGCGTACAGCGGCGGCGGCAACACGTCCTTGAGGGTTTTCCCATCGGGATTGCGCTGCGCGCGGTACACCGAGGGCAACAGGAACAGCTTGCCGAACCAGTTGGTGTCGACCTTCAGCTTGACGCCGGGCGATTCAAGCACCGTTTGCGAACCAGCGATGGTTTGCGCGACCTGGTTCGAGCGCCATTCGATCCCGGCCGGCAGCGTCGGCACCACGCCGAGGATCCACAACACGTGATCGCCGCGCGTGACCTTCCACAAGCCCGGCCCCGGCACCACGCCGGTGACGTTGATGGCTTGCAGGACGGTGATCGACGAAGCCGAGGCGGGCGCCGCCTTGGGCGCAGGCCTGGCAACACTGGACGACGGCGCGGTGGTCTGCGCACTCGCGCAAGCGCACGCGATCAGCAAGGCGGGAACGATGAGGAAAATTCGCATCCTGCAATGATCGCGGAACACGGTCATAAGTTCATTCGAATGGGCCTTGCATGGCCCACTCGCCGCTTGGCGGGATGCCTCTAACCCGCGACAATGGCGGTTTGTACGTCTGGCCCTCGGAGCCTCGCATGCCCGCCACGCCCAAGATCATCTATACCCTGACCGACGAAGCGCCGTTCCTCGCCACGGCTTCGTTGCTGCCCATCATCGAGGCCTTCGCGGGTTCGGCGGGCGTTGCGCTGGAGACGCGCGACATTTCCCTGGCCGGGCGCATCCTGGCGCAGTTCCCGGACGTGCTGAAGCCCGAACAGAAGGTGTCCGACGACCTGGCCGAACTCGGCGCGCTCGCGCTGGCGCCGGAAGCCAACATCATCAAGCTGCCCAACATCAGCGCGTCGTTGCCGCAACTCAAGGCGGCGATCAAGGAACTGCAGAGCAAGGGCTACGCGCTGCCGGATTATCCGGACGAGCCGCGCGGCGACGTGGACAAGATCAACATCAAGGCGCGCTACGACAAGGTCAAGGGCAGCGCGGTGAACCCGGTGCTGCGCCAGGGCAATTCCGATCGGCGCGCGCCCGCGTCGGTGAAGGAATACGCGCGCAAGCATCCGCACAAGATGGGCAAGTGGAGCGCGGATTCGAAGACGCATGTCGCGCACATGGACGCGAATGATTTTTACGGTACCGAGAAATCCGTGACGCTGGACCAGGCCGGCAGCCTGGCGATCACGCTGCACGGCGCCGACGGCAAGGCCCGCGTGCTGAAGGAAGGCCTGAAGGTGCAAGCGGGCGAAATCGTGGATGCCGCGGTGATGTCGCGCCGCGCGCTGGCCGCGTTCATCGACGCGCAGATCGCCGACGCCAGGGCGCGCGGCGTGCTGTTCTCGGTGCACTTCAAGGCCACCATGATGAAGGTCTCCGACCCGATCATGTTCGGCGTGGTGGTGGAGGAATTCTTCCGCGACGTGCTGGCCAGGCACGGCGCCGCGCTGCGGCAGGCCGGCTTCAATCCCAACAACGGCCTGGGCGACCTGTACGCCTGCCTCGCGAAATTGCCGGAAGACCAGCAGGCCGCGATCAAGGCCGACATCGCCGCTCAATACGCCACGCGCCCGGCGCTGGCGATGGTCGATTCGGACAAGGGCATCACCAATCTGCACGTGCCCTCGGACGTCATCATCGACGCCTCGATGCCGGCGATGATCCGCGACTCCGGCAAGATGTGGAACGCGCGCGGCGAACGCGAGGACGTGAAGGCCGTCATTCCCGACCGTTGCTACGCCGGCATCTACGCGGTGACGATCGAGGACTGCAAGGCGCACGGCGCGTTCGATCCGGCCACGATGGGCAGCGTGCCCAACGTGGGCCTGATGGCCGCCCAGGCCGAGGAATACGGCTCGCACGACAAGACCTTCCAGATGCCGGTGGACGGCGTGGTGCGCGTCACCGACCAGGACGGCAAAGTGATCTTTGAGCACAAGGTCGAGGCGGGCGACATCTGGCGCATGTGCCAGGCCAAGGACGCGCCGATTGCCGACTGGGTCAAGCTGGCGGTGACGCGCGCGCGCCTGTCGAACACGCCCGCGGTGTTCTGGCTGGATCCGCAGCGCGGCCACGACGCCGAAATCATCAAGAAGGTCGAGCGCTATCTGAAGGATCACGACACCAAGGGCCTCGACATCCGCATCATTTCGCCCGAGGACGCGATGCGGTTTTCGCTCGCGCGCATCCGCAAGGGCGAGGACACCATCTCGGTCACCGGCAACGTGCTGCGCGATTACCTCACCGACCTGTTCCCGATCATGGAGCTCGGCACCAGCGCGAAGATGCTGTCGATCGTCCCGCTGATGGCGGGCGGTGGCCTGTTCGAAACCGGCGCGGGCGGCAGCGCGCCGAAGCACGTGCAGCAGTTCGTGGCCGAGGATTACCTGCGCTGGGATTCGCTGGGCGAATTCCTCGCGCTGGGCGCCTCGCTGGAACACCTCGCGCGCGCCTACGGCAACCCGCGCGCCAACGTGCTGGCGCAGGCGCTGGACAAGGCCATCGGGCGCTTCCTCGAAACCAACAAATCGCCCGCGCGCAAGGTCGGCGAGATCGACAACCGCGGCAGCCATTTCTACCTCGCGATGTACTGGGCGCGCGCGCTGGCCGGCCAGCAGGACGACGCCGAACTCGCGGCGGTCTTCGGCAAGCTCGCCGGCAAGCTGGAAGCCGCCGAGCCAACCATCGTCGCCGAGTTGAACGGCGCGCAGGGCAAGCCCGTCGATCTCGATGGTTACTACCGCCCCGACATGCAAAAGGTCAGCGCCGCGATGCGGCCCAGTGCTACGTTCAACGCCGCCTTGGACACTTTGACAACCGCGGGCTGACGGCAATCAAGCGCAGCAGCGCATCCAGCCGCTCAATCCCGGGTTGCCTGGTTTCCGGTTCCTGATCACCATCGTTCCTCAGCCAATCGCACTGTCATTCCGGAGCGGGCCGGAGGCCCGAATCCGGAATCGGTTTGGCAAGCCGCCCATAGCAAATACAAAGCTGGCGACTATAGGCAACGTGATACCGTATGTAGTATCATCCTCCAATGAATGCGAAGGCCAAGCTGCTGCTTGCAATCATGGCCAACCCGAAGCAGGTGCGTTTCGGTGACGCCTGCAAGGCAGCCGGACTGTTGGGTTTCGTGCACAAGGGCGGTGCGGGTTCGCATGTGGCGTTCGCGCGCACGGGTGAACCGGTGGGCCTGAACTTTCAGAACCGCGGCGGCTTCATCCCGCCGTATCAGGCGCGGCAGTTGGCCGCGATGATCGAGAAATACGGAGACATCCAATGAACCGCTATCCACTGAACATCTTCTGGTCGGCGGAAGACAAGGGCTTCATCGCCGAGGCCCCGGATCTGCCCGGCTGCTCTGCGTGGGGCAAAACCGAGGCCGAAGCGGCGCGTGAAGCACAAGATGCCATCGCGGCGTGGCTGCAAGCGGCCAAGGCGGCCAAACGCACGATTCCCAAGGCGAGCGTGGCCGCCCCTGTGTCGAGTTACAGCGGCAAGTTTCTGGTACGTGTGCCGCGCAGCCTGCACGCGCGGTTGGCTCGCGAGGCGGAACAGCAGGGCGTCAGCCTGAACCAGTGGGCGGCCAGCAAGCTGGCGCAGCGGGGCTGACGAAGGTCGGATGGCGGGATTCGCTGCGCTGCTCCCGCCTTGTGCGGGCTGTAAGCGATCACGGCATCAGATCGGCAGCATTCGTCGGTGTCGAAGCGTGCTCAACGAGCCGGTTCCCGCTTCGCAATCCGCTCGATCAACGCGGTGGTGGATTTGTCCGGAACCAGCGGCACGAGGACGACGCTGCCGCCGTTCGATTCCACGAGTTCGCGCCCCACCACCTGTTCCACCTTGTAGTCCTGGCCTTTCACGAGCACGTCGGGGCGGATGGCCTGCAGCAGCGCCAGCGGCGTGTCTTCATCGAACAGGGTCACGGCATCCACGCACGCGAGCGAGGCCAGCATCGCGGCGCGCTCGTGTTCGGGAATCAGCGGGCGTCTGGGCCCCTTGAGTCGCTGCACGGATGCGTCGCTGTTGACCGCGAGCACGAGCACGTCTCCGTATTGCGCGGCCTGGTGCAGCAGCGAGAGGTGTCCCGCGTGCAGCAGGTCGAAGCAGCCGTTGGTGACGACGATGCGCTTGCCCGCCGCGCGCCATTCGCGCACCTGCGCTGCCAGGGCTTCGCGGTCCAGCACTTTGCGGGTGCTGCCGCCGCTCATGAATTCCACGATTTCGGCGGGCTCCGCGCTGACGGTTCCGATCTTGCCGACCACGATGCCCGCGGCGGCATTGGCGATGCGCGCGGCATCGCCGAGCGGCGCTCTCGCCGCCAGCGCGGTCGCCAGCACCGCGACGACCGTGTCGCCCGCGCCGGTGGCGTCGAACAGCGTGCGGCCGCGTGCAGGAATGGGCAGGCAGGGTTCGCCGGCTGACGCAACCAGCATGCCGCGCTCCCCGCGTTTGACGACGAGCGCCGCCGCGCCGGTTTGCGCCACGAGCGCTTGCGCCGCCGCGGCGATCGCCGCGGTGTCTTCGGGATCGAACATCGTTCCCGCGGCCCATTCCAGTTCGCGCAGGTTCGGCGTCATGACGCTGCCGCGCGGGTAGGCGCCGAGGTCGCGCCGCTTGGGATCCACGACCACGCGGGTGCCCGCCGCCGCGGCGGCTTCCGCCACGGCGTGCAGGAGTGCGTCCGTCAGCAGGCCTTTCGCATAGTCGCTGAGGATGATGACGTCGGGCGCGCGGCCCGCGCGCAGGCGTTCGAGCATCGCGTCCACTTCCGCGACGGGACAGGGCGTGTCGTCTTCCCAATCGAGCCGCACCAACTGCTGGTTGCGCGCGAGTGCGCGGAGTTTGCGCGATGTCTGGCGTGTTTCGAGCTTTCGCACGGCGCGCGTGTCGATGCCCGAGGCCGCGCACAGTTCGAGGATCTGCTCGCCCGCCGCGTCATGGCCGACCAGTCCGGCCAGACTGACGTGCGCGCCCAGCACCGCGACCTGGCGCGCGACGTTGGCGGCGCCGCCGAGACGGCCTTCGATGCTCGCGACCCGCAGCACGGGCACGGGCGCCTCGAAAGAAATCCGGCCCACGCTGCCCACGGCGTATTCATCGAGCATGATGTCGCCGATGACCCACACCGTGAGCTCGCGCGCGCGGGCGAGGATGGCATGCAGGGAAGAACGATCCAGCGTCGGCGTGTTCATGGTACCGCCACCCCGCGTGCCTGCGCTTCAATTGCTTCGGCAAGCGCATGGATGCAGACGTCGTGGACTTCCTGGATGCGTGCCACGACCCGGGAGGGCACGCGCAGCGCGATGTCCGCAAGCGGCGCCAGCGCGCCGCCGTCCATGCCCGTCAGTGCCACGACGGTGCAGCCCAGCGTGCGCGCCATCTTCGCGGCTTCCACCACGCTCGGCGAATTGCCGCTGGTGCTGAGCGCGACCAGCACGTCGCCTCGCGCGCCGAGTGCTTCGACCTGGCGCGCGAAGATGCGGTCGTAGCCGTAGTCGTTGCCGATGGCCGTCAGCGTCATCGTGTCGGCGGTGAGCGCGACGCCGGCCAGCGCGCGGCGGTCGTCGCGGAAGCGGCATACCAGTTCGGCCACCAAGTGCTGTGCCGAAGCCGCGCTGCCGCCATTGCCGCACGCCAGTACCTTCCCGCCCGCTGCAAGGCAGCGCTGCAACGCCGCGATGGCCTCATCGAGGGGTTGCGCCAGCAGCGCGGCGGATTCGCGCATCACCGCGTCGTGTTCCGCAAAGATCGCCTGGACCGTCATGGGGTTCCTTCGAACACGAGCCGCGATGGGGCAACGAATGCCAATGCGAATGCACGCAGGTCGTCGAACACGGGCACACCGGCGCGCGCGGCGGCCGCTTCGGCCAGGCGGCCCTTGCCCGTGCGCACCAGCACGGCAGCCACGCAGGCGGCCCGTGCGGCTTCCAGATCGCGGAGATCGTCGCCCACCACGATGGTGGCATTCGCCGGGATTCCGGCGGCGTTGATCGCACTCAAGAGCAATCCCGGAGCCGGCTTGCGACACGCACAACCGTCTTCGGGCGCGTGCGGACACACGAACACCTGCTGGATGACTGCGCCCGCCTGCGCCGCTTCGTCGAGCATGTGGCGATGGATGGCATCGAGCGTTTCGCGCGAGATCAATCCGCGTCCGACACCGGCCTGGTTGGTGGCAATGGACAGGTGCACGCCAGCAGCGCCCAGCATGCCGAGTCCTTCGAGCGCGCCGGGTGTCCAGCGCCATTGCGACCAGTCCTCGATGTAGCCGCCGTCGCTCCGTTCGACGTTGAGGACGCCGTCGCGGTCGAGGATCACGTGTCTTGCCGAGAATGACATGGCGATTTCTGATTGCATTTCCATCGATAGACAAAGAACAGCTCGTCGTCCCCGCGAAGGCGGGGACCCAGTGACTTTCAGCAAAACACGGCAAAGGCACTGGATTCCCGCCTACGCGGGAATGACGACATTTGAAGCGACGTGGCTTTTGGGTCGTGATGCAAAAGTGACTGACGAAGTGGAAATGGAATCAGCGGTAGCTGTCGGCTTGCGACAGGTACTGCTGGACGTAAATCCGCACCCCTTCCTCGATCGGCTTGAAGGGTTGCGTGAAGCCGGCTTCGCGCAGGCGCGTCATCCGCGCCTGCGTGAAGTACTGGTAGTGGTCGCGGATCGCGTCCGGCATGTCCTTGTAGCGGATGCGTACCGGGCGATCGAGCGCCGCGAACAGCGCGCGGATCAGGTCGGCGAAGCTGCGCGCTTGGCCGGTGCCGACGTTGAACAATCCGTTGACGGCCGGGTGATCGAGCAGCCACAGCACCACATCGACGCAGTCGTCCACGAAAATGAAGTCACGCTTCTGCTCGCCGTCCGCGATGCCGTCGCGGTACGACTTGAACAACCCCACCTCGTTGCCCGCGGCGGCCACGGGATAGGCATGCGCGACCACGCTCTGCATCTTGCCCTTGTGGTATTCGTTGGGCCCATAGACGTTGAAGAACTTGAGGCCGGCCCACTGCGCGGGCAGCGCTTCGCCGTCCGCCACCGCGCGTGCGACGCGGCGGTCGAACAGGTGCTTGCTCCAGCCGTACAGGTTCAGCGGTCGCAGTTTGGCGAGCGCCGCCGGTGATCCGTCATCGTCGTAACCCAGCTGGCCGCCGCCGTAGGTCGCCGCGGACGACGCATACAGGAATCGTTTGCCGTGCCGCGCGCACCATTGCCAGAGCTGCCACGACAGTCCGAAGTTCGTGCGCAATACCAGGTCGGCATCGGTGGCATCGGTGGCGGAAACCGCGCCCATGTGGACCACGGCGTCCAGCCGGTCCGCGTGTTGTTCCAGCCACGCGTCCAGCCGCTCCGGATGCACGATGTCGCACAACTCGGACTTGGCAAGGTTCCGCCATTTGCCTTCGTCGCCGAAGAAGTCGCACACCGCCACCAGCACGCCGCGCGCAGATAGCGCGGCAACGATGTTGGAACCGATGAACCCGGCGCCGCCGGTGACGAGAATCATGCGTGGGATCCGGCTTGTTGAGGGTCGATGACGACCGTGGCGGGTTCAGGGCCGCAGTCTGCCGGACGCTCCTTTCGATTCCCTTGCGGAAGCGGCGGATCGCAACCGCGGGCGGTGGCGGCGGGCAAGGTTTCAATGTACGCACTGACAAGCTGAGCAATTTCTTCCGGAGTTTTCCCGTTGGTGACCAGCGCCCGGCTGCCGCGGCCGTAAGGTTCGTATTTCGGCACTTCCGTCACCGAGAACAGGCCGAGGGTCGGCGTGCCGCTGGCGCTGGCGAGATGCATGACTCCGCAATCGGCGCTCACGAAGCACGTCATGGCGGAGATCATCGCCGCGACTTCGCGCGGGTTGCGCGAGGAATAGGTCGGCAGATCCAGCGCGAGCCGCGGCTGGCCATCCGGCGGCAGGATCTCGAAGAAGGCGCAGTCGGGGTAATGCGCGCGCACCTCGGCGATGAAGCGCTGCCACCAGTCACGCGGATAACGTTTTCCTCCGGTGGCTTCGGCGAACACGCCAATGATCAACTGTGCGTGCGACTTGCCGTGGTCACGCAACCGGTTGTCGAGTGCTTCCCGAGCCTGCTTCCGCTCGTCCGCCGAGAGCCGGATATCCAGCGCCGGGTAATCGCGATCCAAGTCCGGTGATCGCGCTGCGCGGCGCAGCAGGTACACCGGCCACTGCGCCATGTGTTTGGGCGCATCACGCATCGCTTGCTGTTCTTCCGGAGCGTCGGCGGTGCCCTCGCGCGGCAGGCCGATCACGTGTTTCGCGTTCGCCAAGACCACCAACAGGCGGCTGGATTGCGAGGCTTCGCAAGGATCCACGGCCAGGTCGTAGCGGGCGCGCCGGATCTGCATGGCCGTCCGCACGAGCGTCAGCGGATGCCGGATCATCCGCCGCGACAGCGCGTAAATGTGCTTGATGTTGCCGAACGCGCCGAACAGTGCGGCGCCATCGTCGCCGGCCAGGACCATGTCGACTTCCGCATCCGGAAATACCCGCTGCAATTCTGCCACCAGCGGCGTCAGCAGCAGCAGGTTGCCGAGCCGATGGTTCGGGCGGCAGATCAGGATGCGTCGAATTTCGGATGCGGAAAGATCCTTCGTTTGCCGTAGGCGCGCATCGCTGGTGCGGAACAGCGGCATCAGCGCATTGCGGATGATGCGGCGGCGCATCTCGCTGAAGTGGCGGCGATCGAACCTGGTCACGTTGTCGTCGCGATCAGAAGCGGTGCACGAAGCCGATCGCGAAGCCGCCCGGCAGCCAGCCCAGGATCAGCGGCGATTGCCGGTGCTCCGCCCAGATGCCGACGCCCGTGCCGATGGCCCAGCCGACCAGCACGTCGCTCTGCCAATGGCCGCGGGTCTTCACGCGCGCGATGGCGTCGTACAGCGGCAGCAGTTCCAGCGCGTACACCGCGGGGTGGTCGTGGCCGTAGGCAACGACGAACGGCGTGACCGCGCCGGCGATCGCGGTGACTTCGCCGCTCGGAAAACTCTGGTAGCGGGTGCCCTTGAACCACATGTTCGGGTCGCTGGTCTGCGAGGGGCGTTCGCGCTGGAAGATCCACTTGCCGCCTTGCGCGATGGCCGACGACACCGCCATCGAATCCAGCGAGCGCCAGAACGTGTCGCCCAGCTTGTCCTGGTCGCCCAGCGCCAGCGAACCGCCCACCACGGTCAGGATGGTCGCGCCCATCAGCGCCTTCTGGTTGTTGCGCGCCCAGATGCCGCTGTTGTCGTAGGCGATGCGGTGGTCGATGCCGAAGGGGCCGCCGGCGAGCGCCCGGTGCATGGGCACCGCAAGGCCGAGCAGGAGCAGGAAGGCTGCGGCGGGAAGCCGCCGGAACGTACCGGACTTCATGTCGTTCACCGTCCGAGTGCGATGGATCGCACTATGACGGTGTTTGCTTAGCGCGTGCTTTCCAGTGGCTTTCGTGAGGCTTGCAGGCCGTTGCGCATGGCGTATCCATCCGCAACGGCGCCGATATCCGGGGTCAGGCATCGACACCCGTTTTCTGGGTCTGGATCTGTCCGTTGTGCAGCGACACTTTGTAATGCGCAATCTGTTTGCCCTGATCCTGGATCACATCGACATCCACCCAGGCCTTGTCGCCATGCCCGGCCGCGTTGGCTTCCAGCGCGGGTCCGCCGCCGGCGCGTTCGGCTTGCGCAATCGCGTCGCCGAAGGCGAGCTTGCTGCCGTCCAGCGCGTGGGCGCCCTGCGCGTCCTCGCCGCGTGCCGCGCGGCTGCCGATCACCCGTCCGTTTTCGGCATTGATCTTCAGCAGCAGCTTTGCTCCGCCGCGCAGCACGCTGACTTCGTACCAGTGGCCGTGCCGGTTGGCTTCCATGCCGTAGGTGAAGGCGTGGCCGCCGCCGGCTTCCGCGATCTGCACCGCCCGGGTGGGTGAAACCTGAGCCTTCAGCACCGCCGCCATTTCCAGGTGGTCGCCGGGCTCGATGCCGCCGGCGAACGCTGCAGTGGCGGCGGTGAGGGCCAGGGCTGCGGTGATGATGTACTTGAATGCGCGAGTCATGCGGGAAACCTCGGTCGGGGATGAGTGGTCAGTGTGCGGCGCCACGCTTTGGCCGCACTTCGCATTGGCTTAGCGCTTGCTTACTGGTGGCCGCGCGTGCACGGTGTTAGCTTTTCCGCGTTGACAGGAGTGCCGTGCATGAAGCTGCTGCTGGTCGAGGATTCCGAACGCTTGCGCACGACGCTTGCACGCGGGCTGCACGCGGCAGGGTTTGTCGTGGATACCGCGGCTGACGGCGTCGAGGCCAACGGCTACCTCGCGGGTTACGCCTACGACTTCGTGGTGCTCGATCTCGGCCTGCCGCGGCTGGACGGGTTCGGCGTGCTGAAAGGGCTGCCCGCCAGCGGCGAGCGTCCGCGCGTGCTGGTGTTGTCGGCACGCGACCAGGTGAGCGATCGCGTGGCGGCGTTGAACGCCGGCGCCGACGATTTCCTGGTCAAGCCGTTTGCGTTCGAGGAACTGGTGGCGCGCCTGAATGCGCTGGCGCGCAGGCCCACGGAAATGCAGGCGGAAGTGCTGGAACACGCGGGCGTGCGGCTGGATCCCCAGGCGCACAAGGTGACCGCGAACGCTGCGGCACTGCAGTTGACTCCGCGCGAATACGCGCTGCTGGAATTGCTGCTGCGCCACCGCGGCCGCGTGTTCCCGCGTGCGGAAATCCTGGAACGCATCGCCGGCAGCGAAAGCGAAGCGTCGGACCGCAGCATCGAAGTCGTGGTGTTCGGCCTGCGCCGCAAACTGGCCGACGCCGGATGCGAAGGCCTGATCGAAAACCGCCGCGGCGCGGGATACCTCATTCCGTGATGGCGCGCGCCAAAACGTTTTCGCTGCGCGCACGCCTGACGCTGCTGCTGGCGCTGGCGGTGCTGGTGGCGCTGGGCGGCGCCGCGAAGATCGTGGACTGGCGGGCCGATTCGGAGATGCAGCAACGTTTCGATGCCTCGCTGCTGGCGCGCGCGCAGTCGCTGGCGTCACTGGTGCAGATCGAGAACGGCAGGATCAGCGTCGAAGCGGACGACGCGGCGGCCGCGGTGTTCCCGGGCAACGCGGACACGAGCTGGTACGACCTGCGTTGCGGCGACCGCGTGATCGCCCGCACCGCGGAGGTGCCGCCCGATACGCCGGTCGGCGACGCGCCGGCCTTTGCGGATGCGCCATTGGCCGGCCGCACGCTGCGGGTGGTGACGCTGCGCTTCCATCCCGAACGCGAAAGCGCGCATGCCGCGCAGCCCGCGACGACATCATGCGTGCTGCATTACGCGCTCGACCGCGGTCCGCTCGACGAAATCCTGGGAACGCTGGATTACATCCTGCTCGGCAGCCTGCTGGGCGCCTGCCTGCTGGTGCTGCTGGCGACGCCGTGGCTGGTGCGGCGCGGCCTGCGGCCGCTGTCGGTGCTGGATCGCGCGATCTCCGTGATTGGTCCGGATACGCCGGGGTCGCGCTTGCCGCCCAGCGACACCACCGAACTGGTGCCGCTGGTGGCCCGCTTCAACGAGGTGCTGGCGCGGATGGACGAAGGCCTCGCGCGCGAACGTCAATTCGCTGCGGGGCTGGCGCACGAATTCCGCACCCGGCTGGCCGAGCTGCGCACGCTGGTGGACGTCGAGACGCGTTATCCCAGCGGACGCGATGCGCAGCATTTGCTCGGAGAGGTCGGCAGCATCGGCGCGGAACTCGAAGCGACCGTCACCGCGCTGCTGCAGTTGACGCGCATCCAGTCGGGACTGGAGGCGGTGCGTCCGGAACCGGTGCCGTTGGCGGCCCTGCTGGCGCGGGTGTGCGCGCGGCACCAGGACGCGGCGCTGGCGCGCGGCGTGCGCATCGAAGCTTCGGCTGCGCCCGCTGCCGATGCGGTCGTCGCTGCCGATCCCGCGCTGCTCGAAATCATCTTCGACAACCTGCTCGGCAACGCGGTCGCCTACGCGCCCGCCGGCGCGACGGTCGGGCTGCGCCATGAGCGCGGAGCGGTGTCCGTGAGCAACGCGGCGCCGGCGTTGCAGCAGGACGATCTCGCCAATTTCGGCCAGCGTTTCTGGCGCAAGGGCGAGCACGGCGCCGGGCACGCCGGACTCGGACTGGCGCTGGCCGGCGCCGCGGCGCGCGCGCTCAGGATGACCCTGGCGTTCGAACTGCGCGAGGGCGTGCTGGCCGCGAGCCTGCGCTGGCGGGCGTGACGGGCGGCGTCAGCCGCACGCGTAGCGTTGTCGCAGGAAGGCGTGGAACGCCCGCAGCGATTGCGCTTCGCCGCCGCGCGGGCGGCCGGGACGGTCGGCGTCGTTCCAGGCATACACGTCGACGTGCAGCCACGGCACGCCTGCCGGCACGAAGTTCTGCAGGTACAGCGCGGCGGTGATCGCGCCGGCATGGCGCGAGGTGCTGCTGTTGGCGGTGTCCGCGAGCGCCGACACCAGCATCGCGCGATACGGCTGCCACAACGGCAGACGCCACACGGGATCGTGTTGCGCACGGGCCGCCGCGATCACGGCATCGGCGACGTCGTCGCGGTTGGCGAACAGCGCCGGCAAGTCCGGTCCCAGCGCGACGCGCGCGGCGCCGGTGAGCGTCGCGAAATCGATCAGCAGGTCGGGCTTGCCTTCCGCCGCGAACGCCAGCGCGTCGCACAGGATCAGCCGGCCCTCGGCGTCGGTATTGTCGATTTCGACCGTGATGCCGGCGCGGGTGCGGACCACGTCGCCGGGGCGCAGCGCGTCGCCCGCGACCGCGTTGTCCACGGTCGGGATCACCAGCAGCAGGCGCACCGGCAGATTCGACGCCATCACCAGTTGCGCCAGCGACAGCGCGTGCGCGGCGCCGCCCATGTCCTTCTTCATCCAGCGCATGCCGTCGTGGGTCTTGAGATCGAGCCCGCCGCTGTCGAAGCACACGCCCTTGCCGACCAGCGCGAGCAGCGGATGCCTGGGGTCGCCCCAGCGCAATTCGATCACGCGCGGCACGCGCGGACTGGCGCGCCCCACCGCATGTACGGTCGGGAAGTTGGCCTTCAGCAGATCGTCGCCGCTCCATTCGCGGCACTTCGCGCCGTGGCGTTCGGCGACTTCGCGCACCGCCGCGCACACCTCGGCAGGGCCGAGATCCTGCGCCGGCGTGTTGATCAGGTCGCGCAGGCGCGTGACGGCCTCGACAGTCGGCGCGATCTCGTCCAGCACCGCGCGCGGCAGCAGCAGGCGCGCGGGCCCCGTGTGCGCGTCGCGATAGCGTGCGAAGCGGTAGCTGCCCAGCGCCCAGCCGAGCGCGGCATCCTGCACGGACAGTGCGTCGCCGTCGAGGCGGTAATCCTGCGCGGGCAACTGGTACGGGAACGCACCTAGCGCGAGCGGCGGCGATGCGGGATCGATGCCGCACAGCACGCGCGCGCTGCCGCCGCGGGCATCCGGCAGCAGGCAGAACGCGCCGGCCTGTCCCGTAAAGCCGCAGGCTTCTATCCAGCGCCGTTGGCGTGCGCCCAGGGTTTTCGCGAATGCGGGCCAGCCGGCGCGCGTCAGTGGCGTCAGCGGCAAGGCGCGCCGTCCGCGCCGATCCGGGCTCAGGCCGAGCACGCGCGCCTCCTCGTGGCTGCGCAAGGCCCGGCCGTCGTGGCGAACGCTCGCGGCGTCGGCACGCGCGCCCCTCAGCAGGCTGCGGCGGCGGTGCAGCTCACGCTGCCCGCGCCGGCGTGCGAGGACGACACCTTCAGCACCTGACCAACTTGCAGCATGTCGCCGCGCAGGTGGTTCCACTTGCGCAGGTCGTCGACGCTGACCGAATGTTTCTTCGCGATCTTCGACAACGTGTCGCCGCTTGCCACTGTGTAGTCGACGGCCTGTGCGGCGGCCGGCGCGGCCGCCGGCGCAGGATCGACGCCCGCGGCCTGGCTCAGCGCCGCGCGTTGCGCGTTCGCCGCGGCGACCTGCTTGGCGGCGGCCTGCTGCAGCGCCGCGGCGCGCGCGACTTCCTGCGGATTGCCGGCCAGGCGCGCGAACTCGTTGCCGGGCGCGTATTCGGGCGGCAGGCCTTCGGTGATCATGCGTGCGCCGAGGGTGTTGATGCGGTCCATTTCGCTCTTGGCATTCAGCACGGTCGCCTGCGCGTAGGGCAGGAGGTCATGGCTGCGCAGGATGCCGTCCGCCTTGGCGCCGCCGAGGAACGCCAGGAATTTCTGGATCGTGGCGATCTTCGGGCTGTCGGCCTTGTAGGCAAGGTAGATCGTCACCGGCAGCGGATAGGACGCGTTTTCCAGCGTCGCGATGCTGGGTGCGACGCCTTCGATCGGGATGATCTTGATGCCCTTCTGGCGGCGCGCGTGCACCAGCGTCGAGAGCGCCAGCGCCTTGCCGTCCAGCGAAACTTCCTGCTGCAGCGAATCGATGTTGATGAACAGGCGCGGTACCGCGACCGGGTAGTCGCCGTTGCCGAAGATCAGCCGGCGGAAACTGAACTGCACGCCGTCCAGCGGCGAGGCCACGCCGTCGAGATCGATTGGTTGATCGAGACCGCCCACCTCGGACCAGTTCCTGATCTTGCCGTAGTAGATGTCGTGCAACTGCCGAAGCGTCAGGTTGCGCACCGGGTTGGCTTCGTTGGTGATCAGCACCAGCGCGTCCCACGCCACCGGGGTGAAGGTCAGCCCCGCTTCCTGGGCGCGCTTGGGGTACGCCGGGCGTGCGCTCGCGGCGAGGTCGACCGAACCGTCGAGGGCGCGGTCGATGCCGTCGATGGTGTTGAACGGCTGCACGTCGAGGTGGCCGTCGCCGGTGTCGGCGAAGGCGTTGGCGACCGCGTCGACCAGGCCTGCGGTGCTGACCTGGTCGCCGCGCACGATCAGCGCGGCGCCGGAAGTCTTGTGGCGGGTGGTTTCGTGCCGCGCCTTGTGCTTGGCCGGAGCCGCCAGCGCGGCGGTGCAGAACACGAACGAGGAAGCGAGAACGAAAAGACGCAGTGAACGCTTGAACATGAATGAATCACCGAGCGGGGGTCAGGAGAATGGAAGCGGCACGATTATGGCGGAACCGCTGCTGCCTGAGGAAACGCTGTTCACGTTTTGTCTTGCCGAATGCCTGAACGAGGGCCTCGACGCCATGTCGTGCGAGTCACCCGCTGCAGGCAATGGGTGGGCGGGATCACATCGACGTGCGTGCGGAGCCGGAACGAGTCGCGGCAATCTATTCGCGGCCTCCTATCTGGATCTGAAAGAGCTGCCCATCGCGCACCAGCGACAGCACCAGCACGCGCGGGTGCAGCGCGAACACGCGGCGCAATTGCCCGAGGTCGGGCGTGGCCACGTTGTTGACGCCCACCAGCACGTCGCCGCCGGCGAGTCCCTGGCGCGCGGCGCGGCTTCCGGGCACGACGCTTGCCACGGTGACGCCTTCGATGCCCTGGTCGTCGTCGGAAGGCGGCGTGTCCACGAAGGTGGCGCCGGCGAGGCGTTCGTCCAGCGTCGCGCCGTCGGCCTGGCTGCTGACGGCCGTGAGTTTCGCGTCGATGGTCAGCGCGCGGCCGCCGCGATCGACGCCCAACGCGAGCGTGCTGCCCAGCGGTGCGAGTCCCTGCGCATTGCGCAGATCCTGCGCATCGACAACCGGTTTGCCGTTGACGCTGGTGACGAGATCGCCCGGTTTCAGGCCGGCCTTGGCCGCGGGCGAATCGGGCATCACGTTGGTGATCAGCGCGCCGCGCGTGGCCTTGATGCCGAGGGCCGTCGCCACCCGCGGCGAGAGATCCTGCGCGTCCACGCCGAGGCTGCCGCGCACCACCTTGCCGTGCGCGATCAGTTGCCGCATCACGTCGGCGGCGAGATCGGACGGAATCGCGAAGCCGAGGCCCGCGCTCGCGCCCGAAGGCGAATAGATCATCGAGTTGATCCCGACCAGTTGGCCGTCGAGGTTCACCAGCGCGCCGCCGGAATTGCCGGGATTGATCGAGGCGTCGGTCTGGATGTAGTTCTGCACGCCGCTGCGGCGCAGGTCCTGGCGCTGCAGGCCGGACACGATGCCCGAGGTCGCCGACTGGCCGAGTCCGAACGGATCGCCCACGGCCACCACGAAATCGCCCACGCGCAGTTTCGAGGAATCGGCCAGCGGCAACGCGACCAGGTTCGGCGCATGGATCTGGATCACCGCGAGGTCGGTCTGCGGATCGGTGCCGATCAGCTTGGCCTTGTAGGTCTTGCCGTCGGTCAGGGTCACCTGGATTTCGTCGGCGCCCGCGATCACGTGGTTGTTGGTGAGGATGTAGCCGTCCTTCGCGTCCACGATCACGCCCGAACCCAGCGATTGCTGCACCAGTTCGCGCGAGGGCGGCACCGCGGGCAGCCCGAAGAACTGGCGCATGATCGGATCGCTGAAGAACGGGTTCACCGCGACACGCCGATGGCTGGTCGAGGAAATGTTCACCACCGCGGGCGACACCTTCGCCAGCATCGGTGCCAGCGACGGCAGCGGCTGGCCGTTCACCGCTTCCGGCAGGGTTCCCGCCGGGGCCGGAATCGTCAGCCACAACGCCAGCGCGGCGGTCGCGATCAGGGAAGGCAGGCGCAGGCGGGCGGTGGACGTCATGGTGGCTCCTTGGCTCGAAGTGAATCGCTCGAAGTGAATCGGGTCATTATCAGACAGGTTTCGTCGCGTTGGCGTTCACGGGTCCGCGAGCCCGGCTCCCATGCGGCCTTGCGCCCATCCCCAGGATTTTTTGCGCTGCCCCTTTACAGACCCGGCCGGTCAGCGTAGGGTTGGATTCCGCTCGTGATCACAACATCTTGTGTCTTGGGCTGTCGAGCAGCCCAAGGGTTTGGCTTCAAGATGGTTCGGACGGGGGATGTATGGCTAGGGTGATCTTGCGGTCGGGCTTGGCTCAGGCGCATCGGCACACGCCGCGGCGGAGCGGCCCCGACAACTGAAATCGAATCCCGAACGCGGTGCCCCGGGGGCGCGGCGTCAGGGCACTATCGTCGGCATCCGGGCATCCAACAAGAACCCGGGACGGACACGGAGGCAGCAGAACAAAATGGGTACGGCGCGGGTACGAGAGATAGCACGGGCGGTGACGGAGGTTCCCCTGCAACCGGCATCACTGGACATCTGGGACAAGAAATACCGCCTCAAGACCAAGCAGGGCGAACCGGTCGATGCGACCGTGGACGACACCTGGTCGCGGGTCGCGCGCGCGCTGGCCGATGTCGAGACCACGCCGGAACTGCGCGAAAAGTGGCACGAACGCTTCCTGTGGGCGCTGCGCCACGGCGCGATCCCGGCCGGACGCATCACCTCCAACGCCGGCGCGCGCGAGCACAAGCCCGCGACGTCCACGATCAACTGCACGGTGTCGGGCACCATCCAGGACTCGATGGACGACATCCTGGAAAAGGTCCACGAGGCAGGCCTGACGCTCAAGGCCGGCTGCGGGATCGGCTACGAATTCTCGACGTTGCGCCCGCGCAACGCCTACGTGTCCGGCGCGGGCGCCTACACCTCGGGCCCGCTGTCGTTCATGGACATCTACGACAAGATGTGTTTCACCGTGTCCAGTGCCGGCGGCCGGCGCGGCGCGCAGATGGGCACCTTCGATGTCGCGCACCCGGACGTGAAGGAATTCATCCGCGCCAAGCGCGAGGCCGGCCGGCTTCGCCAGTTCAACCTGTCGCTCCTGATCACCGACGGCTTCATGCAGGCGGTGGAAGCGGACGCCGACTGGCCGCTGGTGTTCCCGGTGCACGTCAAGGAAAAGGACGAAATCGACCTCGCCGACCCGACCAGGGTGGTGTGGCGCGAGTGGCCCAGTCACCAGAACTACATCGTGCGCGACGATGGCCTGGTGGCCTGCAAGATCTACGGCCACATCCGCGCGCGGCACCTGTGGGACATGATCATGGTCTCGACGTACGACTACGCCGAGCCGGGCTTCATCCTGATCGACCGCGTCAACGAGATGAACAACAACTGGTGGTGCGAGCACATCCGCGCGACCAACCCCTGTGGCGAACAGCCGTTGCCGCCCTACGGCTCGTGCCTCCTGGGTTCGGTGAACCTCACCCGTTTCGTGCGCGACCCGTTCGGGCCCAAGGCGCAGTTCGACATGGACGAGTACCGCGAGGTGGTGAAGGTGTTCACCCGCATGCTCGACAACGTGGTCGAGGTGAACGGCCTGCCGCTCGCCAGGCAGCGCGAGGAAATCCTGTCCAAGCGCCGCCACGGCATGGGTTTCCTGGGCCTCGGTTCCACGCTGGCGATGCTGAAGCTGCGCTACGGCTCGGCCGAGGCGATCCAGTTCACCGAGGACGTCTCGCGCGAAATGGCGCTGGCCGGCTGGGAGGTCGCGCTGGAACTCGCGAAGGAGAAAGGCCCCGCCCCGGTCCTGACCCGCGATTACACCGTCACCGGCGACATGCTGCGCAAGCGCCCCGAGATGGCGCGCGACGGTTACAAGGTCGGCGACAGCATCCCCGGCCGCGTGCTGCACGCGAAGTATTCGCGCTACATGCAGCGCGTCGCCGAGATCGCGCCGGAACTCGTCGCGCAACTGGCCGAAACCGGCGCGCGCTTCACCCACCACACCTCGATCGCGCCCACCGGCACGATTTCGCTGTCGCTGGCCAACAACGCCAGCAACGGCATCGAACCCTCGTTCGCGCACAGCTATTCGCGCAACGTGATCCGGCCCGGCAAGAAGACCAAGGAAAAGGTCGAGGTGATGAGCTACGAACTGCTGGCCTATCGCGCGCTGATCAACGCCGACGCCAGGCCCGGTTCCGACGAGCCGAACGAGAAGCTGCCGGATTACTTCGTGGCCGCCGACGACATCAGCCCGGTCCAGCACGTGGACATCCAGGCCGCGGCGCAGAAGTGGGTGGACTCATCCATTTCCAAGACCGCCAACGTGCCGACGGACTATCCCTACGAGGACTTCAAGGACATCTACTTCTACGCCTACAAGAAGGGTCTCAAGGGCTGCACCACCTTCCGCTTCAATCCGGCCGCGTTCCAGGGCGTGCTGGTGAAGGAAGCCGACCTTGCCAACACCACCTACCGCTTCGAGCTGGAAGACGGCAGCGTGGTCGAGGTCAAGGGCAACGAGGAAGTCGAATACGACGGCGAAATCCACACCGCCGCGAACCTGTTCGATGCGCTCAAAGAAGGCTACTACGGCAAATTCTGAGGCACTTGCTCTGAGTGCTCCCGACGAAGCCGCTGTTGTGAAAAGTCATGGCAGGAAGCCCGTTCTGGTCTTCCAGAACCGAAGTCAGTACCGGGAAACGAAGTGTGTGCAGATGCAGCGATCAGGGACGATCGCACAAGTCACACAACGAACGCGCACACGCGCTTTCGTTGTGTGAGAATGCATCCGCGGCGACGCGCGTCGCCGTTCTTGAAGTGCAACCAGTGGTCCACTGTCAACGATCCATCCGGAGGAGCATCCGATGAGCAACGAAACCACGTTCCCGTGGAGCATCACTGAAGAACCCGCGCCGGCGCCCGCTGCGCCGGCTCCGGCCGCCGCCAAACCGGCAGCAAAGCCCGCCGCGAAAAAGCCGGCGAAGAAGAAGGCCGCCAAGAAACCGGCAGCCAAGAAGGCCGCGAAAAAGCCGGCCAAGAAGGCTGCCAAGAAAAAGGCTGCGAAGAAGACCGCGCGCAAGGCCGCCAGGAAGACGGCCCGCAAGGCCGTGAAGAAGGGCGCACGCAAGGCGGTCAAGAAGGGCGCGCGCAAGGCCGCGAAGAAAGGCGGCGCCAAGAAGAAGGCGGCCAGGAAAGCCGCGAAGAAGGGCGCACGCAAGACCGCCCGCCGCAAGAAAAAGTAGTACCGCGACATTCGAGGACGCCGGTCCCTTGCCGGGCCGGCGTCGCTTTTTGGATCACGGCCTGTTGAACCGGGCGCAGGAACACGACGACATGACCATTCGCATCAACAAGAAGATCAAGGGCTACCAGGTGCTCGGCAACGAGGCGCCTTCCGCCGCGCCAGCCGCAACGCCTGCACCCGTCGCGCCAGCCGAGCCGGTCGCCGCCGAAATCATCCAGATGCACGAGAAACTCGAGCGTCCGGAAATCCTGATCGGGGCCACCTACAAGATCAAATCGCCGCTGTTCGAGCACGCGCTGTACGTCACCATCAACGACATCGTGCTGAACGCCGGCACCGAATTCGAGATGCGCCGCCCCTTCGAGATCTTCATCAACTCGAAGAACATGGACCACTTCCAGTGGATCGTGGCGCTCACCCGCATCATGTCCGCGGTGTTCAGGAAGGGCGGCGACGTCACCTTCCTGGTGGAAGAACTGAAGGCCGTGTTCGACCCGCGCGGCGGCTACTTCAAGGCCGGCGGCGTGTACATGCCCTCGATCGTGGCCGAACTCGGCGCCATCATCGAGCAGCACCTCACGATGATCGGCCTGCTCAAGGGCGCCGAGCTCTCGGATGCGCAGAAGAAGCTGATCGCCGAGAAGCGTGCCGCCTACGAGCGCAAGAACGGAAAAAAAAACGCTGAAATAAGCACCGCCGGCGAAATGGGCGGTGCGATGGTCGGCGAAGACGCCGAAAACCACGTTTCCCCATCGTCGTCATCCCGGCGCAAGCCGGGATCCAGTGCCTCGTCCGCCGCCGAAGACGCATCCGACTCCGCCGGATCCTTCCCGCCCGGCGCCGCGATGTGCGGCAAGTGCAACACCCAGGCGCTGGTGTTGCTCGACGGTTGCCAGACCTGCCTGAACTGCGGTTACTCCAAGTGTGGTTGAGGTGCGGGCACGAGTCACGACATTACTGCTGTTGGATGCGAACCTGAAAACCGCGATCGCCTGCCACGTGCGTTCGGCGCCGACCCTGCTGCTGTTCAAGGATGGTGCGGTGCAGGCGACGCAGGTCGGGCTGGTGTCGAAGACGCAGCTGCGCGGGATGCTGGACGCCGCGCTCTGACCTTGCGGGCCGCACCCGGAAAGCGCAACTTCATCGTGCGCTTGGTCCCACAGTCGGTGCCGGCGCGGCGGATGAATCCCAGCCGCCGCCGAGCGCCTTGTAAACGGCGACCAGTTGCACGGCAGCCGCCGCATGCGCGCGCGCCGCGGCCATCTCGGCGTCGTGCAGCAGGCGCGCATCCGCCAGCAACTCGAACAGCGAAATGTCGCCGGCCGCGTAGCGCGCCTCGGCGTGGCCGTGGCTGCGCCGCGATGCTTCGAGCGCGCCCTCGCGACGTTGCAAGGTGTCCATGTCGGCGTGGTAATCGCCGAGCGTGCGTTCGGCGTCGCCCAGCGCCGCCAGCACCGCCTGCTCGTAGGCCAGCGCGGCTTGCCGGCTTTGCGCATCGCGCGCGCGGATCTCGGCGCGCACGCGGCCGCCGTCGAAGAGCCGCCAGGAAATCAGCGGCAAGATCGAGAAGGTGCGGCTGGACGCATCGAACCAGTCGCCGGTGGCAAGCGCCTGGAAACCGCCGCCCGCGGCGATCGACAACTTCGGGAACAGGTCGGCGGTGGCGACGCCCACGTCCGCGGTGCTGGCCGCAAGGCGGCGTTCGGCGGCGAGCACATCCGGGCGGCGGCGCAACAGATCGGCGCGCTGGCCGGTAGGCGGCGCCTGCAACGTGATGACCGCGGGCTCGGTGTCCAGCAAGGCCAGCTCGCGTTCGGGCGGCTCGGCGAGCAACACCGCGAGACCCAGCACCGCGGCGCGCTGGCGCGCCTCGATACCCGGCAGCGCGGCATTGGCCGCGGCCCACTGCGCTTCGGCGGCGTCCACGTCGGCTGCGGATACGTCGCCCGCCGCGGCGCGTTTGCGCGCGAGGTCGAACGTTTGCCGCAGCGACGCCACCGTTGCCTGCTGCACGTGCAGTTCGCGCCCCGCACCCACCGCATCGAACCAGGTCCGTGCAACCTCGGCGACGACGCGCATCCGCACGCCTTCGGCATCGGCCTCGCTCGCCTGCAGCCGTGCATCGGCGGCTTCCAGCGCGCGGCGCCTGGCGCCGAACAGGTCGATCTCCCACGCCGCGTCGAAGCCGGCGTCGTAAATGGTCTGCGTCGCGTGGAGTCCTGGAATCTCGCCAATGGGCAGCGGACCGTTCTTGCTTTGGCGGCGGCGGTTCACGCTGGCGCCCGCATCGACGACCGGCGCGCGTCCGCCGGCGGCGCGATCGCGCAGCGCGCGCGCTTCGTCGATGCGCGCCGCGGCCTGGCGCAGGTCGAGGTTTTCCGCGAGGGCCTTGTCGATGAGGCGATCGAGCACGGGATCGCCCAGTGTCGTCCACCAGCGCGCGAGATCCGTCGGCGCGGCCGTATTGGCGTCCGGACGAATCCAGCCACTGCCCGTATCGACCGGCGGCGGCGCGCGATATTGCGGACCGACCGCGCAGGCCGACAGCAGGACACTGGCCAGGATCGGCAGGGCGTAACGTCCCCGGCGAAGCGGGTGGGATCGCAACGGCAGTGTGGGCGGGGTTGCAGGGTGTTCGGTGCGGGTCATTGCAGTCGTCCCCGGACGAAGAAAGTTGCCAGCGTGAGCGAGGCGAGCGCGATCAGCGCGAGCGGCCAGAGGCTCGCGAGGATGTCGGCGGGCGGCATCGCCTTCAGGAAACTTCCTTCGACGATCACCAGGAAGTGCGTCAGCGGAATCGCTTGCGCCAGCCACTGCAGCACGACCGGCATGTTCTCGACCGGCGTCGCGAAGCCCGACATCAGGACCGCCGGCACGCCGATCGCGAACGCACCCAGGATGGCCTGCTGCTGCGTCATGCTGACCGCGGAAATCATCAGCCCGATGCCGACCACCGACAGGATGAACAGCACGAGGCTGACCAGCAGCAGCGCGAACGAACCGGTGAAGGGAATGTGGAACACGGCCACCGCGGCCGTGACCATCAGCAGGCCCAGCACGGTGCCGATCGCGAGCGCCGGCAGCGATTTCGAAATGATGATTTCCAGCGTGGAGGTAGGCGAAACCAGCAACTGGTCGAAGGTGCCGAGCTCGCGTTCGCGCGCGATCGACAGCGAGGTGATGAGGAGCGCGCTGAACAGCGCGAGGATGCCGGTCAGGCCGGGGACGATGAACCAGCGGTAGGTGAGGTTCGGGTTGAACCAGTGGCGCACGACCACCGGCGTCGGCGTTTCCGCTTCCGGCACGACCTCGGCGCCGACCGTGGCCGCGATGGCGGAAAGGTAACCCACGGTGATCTGGCCGGAGTTGCTGCGCCGGCCATCGACGAGCACCTGCACCCGTCCGGTATCGCCCGCGGCGATCGCGCGCGAAAAGTCGATCGGGATGTCAAGCGCGGCGATCACCTTGCCGCGGTCGATCAGGTCGCGGAGCTGGCGCCCGCTTTCGACGTGCCGCACGTGGGTGACGAAATCGGCGTGATCCAGACGCTGGACCAGCTCGCTGGACCAGCGGCCGGCATCCTGGTTGTACACGGCGACGTCGACGTTGCGCACGGTCAGCGTCGCCGCGAATGCGAACACCAGCAGTTGCAGCATCGGCGGCATGAACACGACCATGCGGCTGCGCGGATCGCGCAGCACGCTCAGCACTTCCTTGACGAACTGCGCGCGCAGGCGGCCGAAGGCGAGGTGGCGGGACGGCGACGGCATGCTCATGCCTCCAGGTTCTTGCGCGTCGCGCGCTTGGCGAGCACGAGGAACAGCACGCCGATCGCGGCCATGGCCAAGAGATTCGGAACGAACGCCGACCAGATGTCGCCCGCGAGGAATACCGTCTTCAGCGAAGCGACGAAGTAGCGGGCCGGGATCAGCCAGGTGATGGCGCGGATCGGCGCCGGCATCGCGTCGATCTCGAACAGGAAGCCCGAGAGCATGAACGCCGGCAGGAACCCGGAGAACAGCGCGATCTGCGCGGCGAGGAACTGGTTGCGCGCCAGCGATGAAATCAGCAGTCCCTGGCCCAGCGCAGGCACCATGAACACCGCCGACAGCAGCAGCAGCGCGAACCATGATCCGTGCAGGGGAATGCCGAAGACGAAGATCGCGAGCGCGGCGGCGCCCAGCGTCGCGAGCATGCCGAGCACGAAGTACGGCAGCAGCTTGCCGATCAGGATTTCGACCACCGACGCGGGCGTGGACAGCACCGCCTCCATGGTGCCGCGCTCCCATTCGCGCGCGACGACCAGCGCGGTCAGCATGGTGCCGATGATGGTCATCACGATCGCGATCGCGCCCGGCACCAGCGCGCGACGGCTCTCGAGTTCCGGGTTGAACCAGTAGCGCGGCTCCAGTTCCACGGCCTGCGCGGGCGCCGCGGCGTCGAGGCCCGCGCGCCAGGTCTGCACCACGCCCTTCGCGTAGTTCTCCACGTAGTTGGCGGTGTTGGGATACGAGCCGTCGGTGACGATCTGGACCAGCGGCTCGTTGCCCCGGCGCGCGAGGCGCTGTTCGAAGTCCTGCGGGATCACGACGAAGCCGCGCAGCGCGCCCGACACGAGCTTGTCGGCGAGCTCGCGGCGGTCGTGCGCGAAGGTCACGTCCAGATATCGGGTGCCGGCAAACGCGGCGGCAAGGTTTTGCGCCGACGCATCTTCTGATTCCAGCACCACGCCTGTGCGCACGTGGCGCGCGTCCAGCGATACCGCGTACGCGAACAGCAGCAACAGCACGACCGGGAGGACAAACGCAATCAGCAGCGTGGAAGGATCACGCAACGCCTGCAGGCTTTCCTTGCGCACCAGCGCCAGCAGGCGCTTCGCATCGAAGCGGCGCATCCCGGTGTCCGGCGTCGGGCGGGCGTTGCGCTGGCTGTTCGAGCCGCTCATGCCGCCGCCTCGACGCGCGTTTCGTCGGCCAGGTCCGCCGACTCGACCAGGTGGATGAAGGCGTCTTCCATGGTGGGATCGGGCCGTTCGCTGCTTGCCGCGGCGAGCTTCAGCGCATCGGGCGTGTCGAGGGCGATCACCCTGGCGCGATACAGCATCGCGACGCGATCGCAGTACTCGGCTTCGTCCATGAAATGGGTCGTGACCATGATCGTCACGCCCTTGCGCGCGAGGCCGTTGATGTGGGTCCAGAACTCGCGGCGCGTGATCGGATCGACGCCCGAGGTCGGCTCGTCCAGGAACAGCACCGGCGGCCGGTGCATCACCGCGCACGCCAGCGCGAGGCGTTGCTTGTAGCCCAGCGGCAGCGAGTCGGGCGCGGCGGAAAGCCACGGTTGCAACCCGAACGTGTGGATCATCTCGCCGATGCGCTCGCGCGCGGCACGCCGTTCGAGCCCGTACACGCCCGCGGAAAACTCCAGGTTCTGGCGCACCGACAGCAGGCCGTACAGCGAGAATTTCTGCGCCATGTAGCCGAGCCTGGCTTTCGCGGCGCCGGTGGCGCGGCGCAGATCCAGCCCCGCGACGTGCGCTTCGCCATGCGTGGGCTTCAGCAACCCGCACAGCATCTTGAAGGTGGTGGATTTGCCGGCGCCGTTGGGACCGAGCAGGCCGAAGATCTCGCCCTTCTTCACCGCGAAGCTCACGTCGTCGGTCGCGACGAACGCGCCAAAGCGCTTGGTGAGGTGGCGACAGGAGACCGCGATGTCCGAAGCCAGCTCGACCGGCGGCATGCGTTCGGCGAGTGCGGACGCGCCGCCGGGGCCGCCGCCCAGCAGATCGATGAAGGCGTCCTCGAAACGCGCGGGCACCGGCGCCAGCGTCACCGCGATCTCGTCGGCCAGCGCCTCGACTTGCGCGGCTCCCGCGCCCGCGCGCAACACCACGCGCACGCCGGCGCCCTGGATCACGCCATCACTCACGCTCGCGAGATCGAGCGCCCGCGTCAGCACGGCACGGCGCCCCGGTCCCACGTCTTCCAGCCGATAACTGCGGCCTTCGAGTTGCGCGGTCAGGGTTTGCGGCGGACCGTCGAACAGGAGTTGGCCGTCGTTGAGCAACAGCACGTTTTCGCAACGCTCGGCCTCATCGAGATAGGCGGTGGACCACACCACCGCCATGCCGTCGTCCGTGAGCGCCTGCACCATGCGCCACAAGTCCTGACGGCTGACGGGATCGACGCCCACGCCCGGTTCGTCCAGCAGCAGCACCCTGGGACGCGCCATCAACGCGCACGCAAGGCCCAGCTTCTGCTTCATGCCGCCGGACAGTTTCCCCGCGAGACGCCGGGTGAACGGCGCGAGGCGGGTGAAGTCGAGCAATTCGGCGAACAGGTTCGCATTGCGATCGGCGTCCATCCCGCGCAACTGCGCGTACAGGCGCAGGTTCTCGATCACCGACAGGTCTTCATACAAACCGAAACGCTGCGGCATGTAGCCGGTGGCGACGTGGATCGCGTCGTTGTCGCGCACCACGTCGAAACCCGCGACCGTGGCCTGGCCCGCATCCGGAACCAGCAACCCGGTCAGGACGCGCATCAAGGTGGTCTTGCCCGCGCCATCCGGACCGACCAGACCGGTCAGGCGGCCGTAGCGGATACGCGCGGTCAATCCGCGCAGTGCCTGCACCGCGCCAAAGCGCTTCTCGATGCCGTCGATGACGACCGCAACCTCGGCGCCGGACGTGGCGGTGGCAAGGCTGGCAGGCACGTCATGCTCCGTCGGTCCGCGTTGCGACGGCCGGCCGGGCATCGGCCTCGACGGTGACGGGCATGCCCTGGCGCAGCGCGGCGTCGGCGTCCTCGACCACGATCCGCAGGCGGTACACGAGTTCGGTCCGGAGACTCGTGGTCTCGACCGTCTTGGGCGTGAACTCGGCGCGCGGCGAGATGAAACCGATCTGGCCGTGATAAACCTTGCCCGACGAATCGGTGTGCACGCGCACGCGCATCCCCGGCGCGATGCTGCCAAGCTCCGGTTCGTCCACGTATGCGCGCACGTAAACCGGCGTATCGAGACTCACGGTGTACACCGTGCTCTGGCTGGTGACCATGCTGCCCGGTTCGCGCACGCGGCTGGTGACGGTGCCGGCGCTGGGCGCCCGCAACACGGTGTCGGCAAGCGCGGTGGCGGCCTGCCCGCGTGCCGCCTGCGCGGCGGCCAGACGCGCTTCGCCGGCGGCGATGTCTTCGCTTGAGCCTTCGGTGATTTGGGTCAATGCGGCCTGCGCCGCCTTGACGCCCGCGGCGGCCTGGTCGTGCGCGGCACGCGCGGCATCGACGATCCGCTGGCTGCTGGACCCGGTCGCGAGCAGGCCGCGCTGGCGGTCGTAATTGCGCGCGGCATCGGTGGCGACGGCGCGTGCCTGATTGAGGGCTTCGCGGGCTTGCGCGACCGCCTGGGGTCGCACCTGGCGGAGTTTGGCGAGATCGGCCTGCGCGCCCTGCACGTTGGCCTCGGCGGCCGCGAGCGCTTCACGGAAAGGCTGCGCATCGAGCGTCGCCATCACCGCGCCGTTCGCGACGGCATCGCCTTCTTCGAACGTCATCTGCGCGATGCGTCCCGATTGCCGGAAGCCCAGTTGCACCTCGCGGATATCGACGTTGCCGTACAGCCGCAGGAGTGAGTGATCCTGGCCTCGGCGTTGCGTCCACACCAGCACGGCTGCGAGCACGACGATCGCTACCGCGGCGATGACGAGCGCGCGCCGCATCCGCGGGGAAAGGTTTCCGATTGTTTCCGTGAGCTTCATGGACGGACCTCGCGGCTGCAAGCTGACTGGGTGACGACATGGGCTCCGCATGCGGCGAAGCCGTGCCTGCCGGACTCGATGCGCGCGCTCATGGCGCGCTCCGGATGCCGCGCGCATAGATGGCGAAGACCTTGCGCGCATCACGCCGGATGCGGGATGTATCTCCCGCCATGAGGGACTGCACCACGAGGCCTTGCACCGTGCCGATGAAGAGCCCGGCCGCGGCAGCCACGTCCAGTTTGGGATCGAGTTCGCCCTGGGCCTTGCCGGCATCGAGTTGCGTGCGCAGCCGCTCGCCGTACTGCGCGATCAGCGTGCGCACCATGCGCTTGGGCAAGGTGTCGCCCGCGCGCTGCAGTTCGCCGAAGATCATCCGTGGCACGCCGGGGTGTGCGCCCACGAATTCGACGTGTGCCATGAACATCGCCTCGAGTGCAGCAAGCGGCGACCTGGCTTTGCGCGCGGCCTGGTCCACGCGTCCCAGCAGGTGCGTTGCGATCCAGTCCAGCGTCGCTTGCAGGATCGCGTCCTTGGTCGGGAAATGGCGGAACAGCGCTCCCTGCGTCACGCCCATGTGTTCGGCGATCGCGGCGGTCGTGATGTCGCTGGGGTTCCGTTCGGCCGCGAGTTTCACCACCGCTTCCACGGTGACCTCGCGGCGCTCCTCGGCTGGAAGATGCTGGCGCAGCCTGTTCATCGTTCGATCCGTTGAAGATAGTAATTGGCTACTATCTTACTCGGATTCCACCGCAGTGCAACGGGTGCCGAAACGGACCGTCGATCGATGGCCGCGCCGCACCAGCCTCCGCACCGGCCCGCACGAAAACGCTAGCGCCGGCGGCGGCTCCAGACCGGATATCCGTTCGCGTCGCGGAGTTTCAGCACCGCGCCGCCCTTCCTCACTTCCGTGGCGATGAGGGCGGGCTTTCCGTCAAACATGATCCGCGATCCCGTGATCTCGACGGTGTCGTGTGGCGCCAGCTTCACGTCCTGGCTTTCCAGGTACCAGCCCGGACCGAGATGCACGGACAGCGTTTCCTTGTCCGTCTTGACGGTGGCGTGGACGCCGTACGACATCCCGCGTGCCGGCACGATCTTGTCCACCGAAACGACCTCGCCGGTGACGGTTTCGATCGTCCTGGGGTCGAACATCCTCGCGTATCCCGTGCCCGGCCCCCAGCCGCCGCCTTTGCGCGGCATGCCCTGTTGCGCCTGCGCGGCGCCCAAAAAACCGAGAACCGCGACTGCGACGATCAACATCAACAGTTTCTTCATGGAGTTCTCCTCCCGCATCGGGAAAACGGCGGCCGCGGATACACATCGAGCGCCTTCGCATCGCGCGGTCAGTGGTTTTCACTCTCGACCTCTTTGCAAGCCGCATGTTGATCCTGGTCAACAGGCCGGCGCGCGTCCACCCGTACGTTATGTGTCTGCCGTCCATCCGCCGGGAGTTGTGCCATGTGCCGCGTCGCCTTTTCGATCGCCCTGGTTGCGCTGCTCGCCGCGCCGGCATCCAGCGTGTACGCTCAGGAACACCAGCACGCGCCGCCTCCGCGCACCTCGGCTGCGGTTCCCGCGCACGGTTACGCCACCGACGCCACGCTGCGGCAGCAGATGCGGGAAATCCGCACCGAAGTGGCCGCGATCGAAAATTTCCAGCATGGCCGCAGCACGCAGCCGCAGGCGATCGACGCCGCGGGCCGGATCACCGGGCACGTGAACACCATCATCGCCAACTGCAAGTTGCCGCCCGATGCCGACGAGGCCTTGCACACGATCATCGGGCCGATGCTCCAACACGCCAGCGCCTTGAAGGCCAGTCCGGACAGTTCGGCGGCCGTCACGAGCCTGCACGGATTGCTCGATCAATACGCACGCGAGTTCGACGATCCGGGATTTTCAAAACCGGCGCGGTGAATCCCCGGCGGCAGACCGCAACCTGCGGTGCATGATCGCTGCGTCACTCGACGCGTTCGTCGCGGGTCAATGCGCGCTTGCGGCCGTGGATCATCGCGGCGATCAGGTTCTCGCGGTAGTGGAAACTTTCCACCAGCGCGGCCAGCACGTGCAGGCCGATCAGGGCAAGCAGGCACCAGGCCAGCACCGAGTGCAGGTCTTCCACCCAGGCCACGCCCCAGAAGGCGTCGAGCGTTTGCATCCAGCCGGTCACGCCGACCAGCACGACACCCGCGAGCAGCACCAGCATCATCACCGCGGCAGCGGGATTGTGGCCCAGCCGGCGGCGGGAGGTTCCCGCCAGCCGTTCCCGCAGATAGGCGCGCACGGCGCGCGGCCCGCGCACCCAGTCGCGGAACCGCGCGTGCTCGGATCCGATGAGGCCCCACACGACCCGGACTGCGACCAGCGCCAGCGCGACGTATCCGAGGATGCGATGCGGCGCGTCACCGTCCTCCACGAGGAATGCGCCGAAGACGCATGCGGCCAGCGACCAGTGCAGCAACCGCACCAGTGGATCCCAGACCTTCACGGTCGGCCGGGCCGGGCCAGTGTCCCTGCCGGCCGCAGGACCAGGGTTGGCATCCATCGTGGATCCTTCCGCGGTTCGTCTTACTTGGTGCGCTGCTTGACGATGTGGCCGTCGGTCGGATCGAAGTAGATTTCAACCGACTTGCCGGCCTTGTCCTTGCCGTAGATCTCGTAGCAGGTACCCGATACCAGGAACCGGTTGATGGTGTAGCCCTCCTTGACCAGCCGATCCTTCAGTTGCTGCTGCGGCATCCACTGGCTCTGCGGCGCCTTGGTGCACACCGGCGCGGCGAATGCGCCCAGCGAAAACAGCGCAGCCGAACCGGCCAGTGCAAGGGTGGCGAGGATTTTCATGACGCGGGTCTCCTGTGGGCGATGCGGACCCGGCCAGTCTGTCCCCGAGCGGGCGCTGCGTAGTGATCCAGATCACGAGAAACCGCGACTCCGGGATAGCATCGATCTCGCTCGAGAAGGGCAATATCGGATTCGCGATCCCGCGGTGACGCCTGCCGCCGAGTGCGGTTACGGAGAATGCCGCTTTTCCTGATGCGGCCGCGTTGCCTCGCCGCTCGGCCATTGCAAATCCGCCACCACCGGGAAATGGTCCGACGGATAAAGCTTGCCTTCGTGCGTGGTCACGGTGCTCGCGTCTTGCACGCGAAAGCCGCGCACCAGGATCCAGTCGATCCGTTCGGTCGGCTTGCCGGTGAAGTCGTGGAAGGTCTTGTCCGGCCCGCTGCGATGCGGCGCGATCTGCCACGCGTCGCGCAAAGGTCCGGTGAGCATCGCGTGCACGCGGCTCGCGGGCGTGGTGTTGAAGTCGCCGGTCAGCACGAACGGTTCGTGGGCGGTCAGTTTGGCGATACGCTTCAGTATCAAGGCGGCGCCGCGTTCGCGCGCCGCGTCGTCCTGCGCGCGATAGGGCAGGTGGGTGTCGAACAGGATGAAGATGCGGCCGTCGTCCCTGCGCTGGAAACGCGCCCAGGTGACCATGCGCGGGAACAGGGTGCCCCACGACATGCTGCCCGGCACGTCCGGCGTATCGGACAGCCAGAAATTGCCGGAATCGAGCACGCGCAGCACATCGCGGCGATAGAACACGCCCATGTGTTCGTCGTCGTCGCCCTTGCGGCCCATCCCGAACCAGGCGTAATCCGGCAGTTTGGCGACGACGTAGTCGCCCTGCTCCTTGTACAGCTCCTGGGTGCCGAACACGTCCGGGTGCTGTTCGCGGATCGTCTGCACGAACAGGTCGCGCCGCGCTTCCCAACGCTCCGGGCCGTCGGAAGCCAGCGGCAGTCGCACGTTGAAGGTCATCACGCGCAACGTGTCGGCGGCGCGGGCGGCGTGGCCGCCGATCAACCCAAGCGCGGCGAAACACGCCGCGAGCAGCCACGAGTGCGAGGCGGGCATGGACGACTCCTTGCGGATCACACCCTTCGACTTTAACGGATGTGCCATCGCACGTGGGCGCAACGGCGCGCGCATTTCGCGTATGCTGCGCGCCGGTCATCCGCGCGCATACGATGGACGCCTTCAGCTACCTGTCGGTCCTGATTTCGATCATCCTGGGACTCGCGGTCACCCAGACCCTGCAGGGATTCCGCAGCCTGATCCTCGCACGCTCGCGCCTGCACGCGTATTGGCCGAGCATCGTGTGGGGCGTGTTGCTGTTGCTGCTCGACGTGCAGGCGTGGTGGGCGATGTACGACCTGCGCTTCTACCAAATCCACCACACGTGGAGCTTCATCGGGTTCGCGGTGGTGCTGTCGGAAACGGTGCCGCTGTACCTGTTGGCGGGGCTGGTGTTCCCGGACGTGAGCGTCGAGGGCCAGGTGGATCTGCGCACGCACTATTTCGAGAACCATCGCTGGTTTTTCGTACTGGCGATGCTCCTGATCGTCACCAGCCTGCTCAAGAACGCGGTGCTGTACGGCAACCTTCCAAAATTCTCGGACACGACCTACCAGGTGCTGTTCTTCGTGACCTGCGGGATCGCGGCGTGGACCCGGCGCGAGTGGTACCACAAGCTCCAGGCGGTCATGGCCGCGGCCGGCTTCACGACATATATCGGCGTATTTTTCACCCACCTGCAGTGATGGTGCCGGGGGCGCCCGCGTCAGCCGATCCGGTTCAACGGCAGGCGCAGGTAACGCTGCCCCTCGGCATCGGCGGGCGGCAGGCGCCCGCCCCGGATGTTGACCTGCAGCGCGGGCAGCAGCAGGCGCGGCACCGGCAGCGTGGCGTCGCGCGCGCGGCGTTTCGCGACGAAAGCCTCTTCGGCTACTCCGCCGCCGACGTGCACGTTCTCCTTCGACTCGCACGCGATCGTGGTTTCGCGCCACGGTGTGCGTGTCGGGGGCGGATAGTCGTGGCACAAGAACAGCCGCGTGCTTTCCGGCAGTGCCAGGATGCGCCGGATCGATGCGTACAACTGCAGCGCATCGCCGCCCGGAAAATCGCAGCGCGCGGTGCCGATATCGGGCGCGAACAAGGTGTCACCGATGAACGCGGCGTCGCCTGCGACGTAGGTGAGGCTGTCGCGGGTGTGGCCGGGCGTCGCGAGCGCGCGGATCGCGAACGATCCGATCGGCAGTTCGTCGCCGTCGTCGAGCAAGCGATCGAACTGGCGGCCGTCGGCCACGAACTCGTCGCCCAACCCGAACACCTGCTTGAAGTGCGCCTGCACCTGGATGATGCCGCGCCCGATCGCGATCGGCGCGCCGGTCGCATCGTGCAAGTAACCGGCCGCGCTCAGGTGATCGGCGTGTGCGTGGGTTTCCAGGATCCACGCGATGCGCAACGCACGTCGTTGCGTGAACGTGAGAAGCGTGTCGGCACTGGCGTTGGCAGTGCGTGCGGGCGCCGCGTCGTAATCCAGCACCGGATCGATGATCGCGGCGGCTTCGCCGTCATGGACGACGTGCGTCCACGTTCCGGTGTCCTTGTGGAAGAACGATTCGACTTCGGGGTGCGCTACGCTGAAGCGTGGCATTGGTCCGATACCCCTCGCACGACGTTGCGGAGCGCAGCAGGTTATTCGGTGGCCCCTTCAATTCGGCTCAACAGTATCGGCCACCTCATACAACCGCACCAGCGGTTCCATGTCGAGCAGGTATTTGTCGTCCTCGTCGTAGTACACCGCGCGCTCGGGCTTGCTGCCGGCGTAGGCGTGCAGGGCTTTCATCGAATCCCACAGCGTCAGCACCTGGAATTCGCATTGGTCACCCTGCACGCGGCGCAGCACCCACCCGCCGCGCTGGCCCTTGTAATCCTTCAGCGCCGGCAGCGCGGTCTGCTGCAGGTGCCGGAGGTAGGCGTCGGCCTGTTCTTTCGAGGTGATGCCGCGCCAGATGCGCATGATCATCGGACGGACTCCATCGGATGATGGGCCGATCATACGACGGTTCCACGGAGGGCCGTGCAAATGCGTCGTCATTCCGGGGCTGCGCGCAGCCCGGAATGACGCTGTTTCTTCAATCGGCTACGCCGAAATCGCGAGCTTCTCGCTGCGATACACCGCCGCGGTGACGAGGCCGAGGATGAAGGCCACCGCGAATCCGCATGCCAGCGCGAGCCCGATGTGGCCCGCGGACACCGGCACGCCGCGCAGCATGTCGCTCACGCCGACCTGCTGGCCGAGCAGCGGCACCGCGTACATCCATGCCGCGGCCTTGACCGGCATGAAGGCCATGATGATCGAGGGCAGCGCCGGCACGATCATCAGCAGGCCGAGGTAGGTCTGCGCTTCGCGGTAACTCTTGGCGAATGCGGCGACCAGCGTTTCCAGCACCGCGAACAGGGCGATCAGCGGCAGTTCCAGCAGGATCACCCGGCCGATGAATGCCGGGCCGAGATCGAACGACATGCCCAGCTTTTCCGCGGGCAGGAACTGTCCCGCGACGGAGAAGGCGACGGCGGTCAGCACCAGGCTGGCCAGCGAGTACGCGCCGATCGCGCCGAGCTTGCCGAGCAGGATCCGCCAGCGCGCGACCGGATTGGCGAACAGCGGTTCCAGCGATTGCCGTTCGCGTTCGCCCGCGGTCAGGTCGATCGCGAGGTACATGCTGCCGATGTAGACCGCCAGCACGAAGAAGTACGGCAGGATGCTGAACAGTTGCCCGGCGCGCGACTGCGGCGTGGACTGGTCGCGTTCGCTGACCACCACCGGCGCGGCGAGGCCGGGCGAAAGCCCGCGCGCGAGCAGGCGCAACGCGCCCTGCTGGCTGCCGTAATGCTTCAGCATGCCTTCGAGGCGCTCGCGCGGTGTGCCGGTGCCCATCTGGGACGAATCGAAGATCACCTCGACCTGCGCCGGCTCGCCATTCGTCCAGGCCTTGCCGTAATCGGCCGGGATGCGCAGCACCACGTCGGCGTCGCGCTCGCGCACGGCCTTGTCGGGATCGGCGATCGCAGGCTTCGGCACCAGGCCCTGCTGTTTCAGCGCATCGATCAGGTTGGGCGCGTATTGCGCGCCGATCACCGGCACCTCGAGGGGCCCCTCGGCCTTGGTCATCTCGCGGCTGATCACCGTGTTCATCAGGGCGACGAAGATGATCGGCCCCATCAGCGGCCCATAGACCAGGGCGCTGAACACGGTGCGCCTGTCGCGGAGGTTCTCGCGGACTTCCTTCAGGAAAACGACGAGCGCGGAGTTCATGCGGCGAGTCCTTCTTCACTGCCGATCAATTTCACGAAGGCGTCCTCGAGGTTGGCTTCGCCGGTCTGCGCGCGCAGCGCGTCCGGGGTTTCATCGGCGACCACGCGGCCGTTGGCGATCACCACGATGCGGTCGCACAGCATCGCGACCTCCTGCATGATGTGGCTGGAGAACAGCACGCAGCGCCCTTCGGCTTTCAGGTTGCGCATGAAGGCGCGCAGGCCGCGCGTCGCCATCACGTCGAGGCCGTTGGTGGGCTCGTCCAGGATCACGTTCCTGGGATCGTGCACCAGCGCGCGCGCGATCGCGGTCTTGACGCGCTGGCCTTGCGAGAAGCCTTCGGTGCGGCGGTCGAGGATGTCGCGCATCTCCAGCGCATCCGCCAGTTTTTCGCGGCGCTGGTGCATCAGGCTGGTCTCGATGCCGTGCAGGCGCGCAAAGTAGTCGATGTTTTCGCGCGCGGTCAGGCGCTTGTACAGGCCGCGCGCATCCGGCAATACGCCGAGACGCCGGCGCACCGCGATCGGATCGACGGCCGCGTCGATGCCGTCCACCAGCACCTGCCCGGAATCGGGTTGCATCAGGGTGTACAGCATGCGCAGCGTGGTGGTCTTGCCGGCGCCGTTGGGGCCGAGCAGGCCGGTGATCTCGCCATCGCGGGCGGTGAACGTCACGCCGTCGACGGCTCTCACGTCGCCGAAAGCCTTGTGCAGATCCTTCACTTCGATCATGGCGCGGCTCCATTGAAGTTCACGAACGCGGGAATCGGTCCGATGCGTTTCAGGCATCCGGCGTCGAGTTGCTTCGGATCGAGCTTGTCCACGAACTGGGTCACGACCTTCGGCATGCAGCCGATTGTCAATTCGCCGTGGCCCATGCCCTTCAACTCCAGCACGCGGCCATTCGAGAGCCCTTTCAATACTTCTTCGGCGAAACGCGGCGGCGTCACCGGATCGCGTTCGCCCGAGAGGATCAAGGTCGGGATCGAGGACTTGAACGGCTGGTGGAAATCCTTCGGCACTTCGCCGCGCGGCCACACCGAGCACGCGGCCTGGATGCGCTCGATCGCCTGGGTGCCGAGCAGGGTGCCGGCGTCCTCGGGGCGCGGCGTCAGGAACGGCGCATCCTCGCTGCACATCACCGACAACTGCATGCCGCCGTTCATGTTGCCCGAAAGATCGCCCTCGCCAATCTGCGTTTGCCCGAGCAGCGGCGCGTAATTGCCCTTCGCCGCCTGCGCCACGTCCAGCGGCAGCAGCGCGGAGGCTTCGGCGTTGTAGGCAAACAGGTGCACCAGTCCCGCCAGCGTGTCGCCGGTGACGTTGCGCGTGACCGGTTCGTTCGTGCGCGGATCGCGGAAGCTCACGTTCTCGACCGGCTTCGCCTGCAGTCGCGCGTGCAGGTCCAGCAGCGTCTTGCGCCAGTCGCCGAACGCCTGCTTGCAAGCGGGCGTGGCGAGGCACGCCTCGGATTGCAGTTGCAACGCGCGTTCGAGGTCGGAGGCGAACGTCTCGCCCAGGATCAGCGTGTTCGGCGCCACGCTGTCCAGCACGATGCTGCGCACCGCATCCGGATGCGCGGTGGCGTATTGCTGGGCCATGCGGGTGCCGTAGGAAATGCCGACGAGGTCGAACTTCGGCGCGCCCAAGGCCTGCCGCACCGCTTCGAGGTCGGCCACCGCGATGGTGGTGGTGTAGTAGCGCGGGTCGGCGTGCTTTTCGACTTCCGCGAGGCACTTCGCGATGTTGGCCTTCACCCGCGCGGCGTCGAACGGCAGGTTTTCCTGTCCCATCTGCGCCTTCTCGACCTCGGGGCACGACAGCGCATGCGAACCGCCGGTGCCGCGCTGGTCGAGCACCAGGATGTCGTGGTGTTTCTGCAGCGGCGCGAACGCAGCCGCGAGCTGCGGGAAGGTTTCGGTCGCGGACTGGCCGGGGCCGCCGGCCAGGTACGCCACCATGTCCTTCTCGGGCACGGCCGAATCGCTTTTCACGATCGCGACTTTCAGGTCGATCGTGCGCGACTTCGGATCGGCGCGGTTTTCCGGCACCGGGAACTTCGCGCAGAACGCCGGCACGCCCGCACTGCTGTGCGGCGCCTTCAACTCGCACGCGGTCAAGGTGAGCCGGCCGAGCTTGATCGTCGCCGGCGGCGCGGGCTTCACCGGTTTCTCCGTCACCGTCGATGCCGCAGCACTCGTCTCGGCCGCCGGCACGGGCGCCTGCTTGTGCTGCCTGCTCCACCACTGCCAACCGAAGATGCCCAGCGCGATCGCGATTGCAACGATGCGCATCAGCATGCGCGAATTCATCTTCATTCAGCGTCCCTCATCCGGTTCGAACATCGATTCGATGCGTTGCCTGAACAGCCGCGCCAGCTTGAACGCCAGCGGCAGGCTGGGATCGTACTTGCCGGTCTCGATCGCGTTGATGGTTTGCCGCGACACGTCCAGTTGCTCGGCCAGCGCGCCTTGCGACCAGCCGTGGGCTTCGCGCAATTCCCGCACGCGGTTTTTCATCAACAACCCCAGAAATCCCACGTGCCGGTGAATCTGCGCACCAGCGCCACGTGCATCACGGCATAGACCAGGCACAGCGCCGGAAACACCCAGATCAAGACGTCGCCGCCGACCTGCCAGATGCGCGCGATGGCGAGAAAGGCGCCGACGAGGCTGGCCACGCTGACCACCCCCACCGCGACGCTCAGCGCGATCAACTGCACCCGCTGCTCCAGCTCGTCGCCGCGCATCACCCGGCGCGCAGCCAGCACGATCACGGCCACGACTGGTACGGTGGGCAGCAAGGCCAGCACGGTGCGCAACGCCAGGTCTTCGGTTTTCGCGACCAGCGGCCACTCGAACAGCATCAACGCGACGTAGACCAGCATGATCAACGCCGCCTGGAGGTTGTATCTGCCTTTGGAAACCCGTGCCATCGCCTTGCCACATATGTCAAGTTGACTTGACAACGCGACTGTATCGGCCGATTCCGGGCTTGTCAAGCACGCTTGACATCATCGGTTCCGGCCGGCAGGTGCGCTAAGCACCGCTTAAGCGTGGCCCGCCATCCTCGCATCCCATGCGTGTCAAGGTTTCCGCGTGTCTGGCCGTGTCCGCGCTCGCAGCCGCCCTCGGCGGGTGCGCGACCTACCGCGCCTTGCCGCTCCAGAACGGACGCGGCCCGCAGCGCGTCACGGACATCACGGTGCCGGCGTCGTCGATGCCGACGCCGCAACTCCGCGCCTATACCTTCGATCCGGCGAACGGCCTCGACGTCACCGAAGTCGCAATGCTGGCGGTCGCCAACAGTCCGCAACTCAAGGCCGAGCGCGACAAGGCCGGCGTCGCGCACGCGCAGGCCTACGCCGCGGGCCTGCTGCCCGATCCCCAGTTGAGCTACGAGCACGACCGTCCGACCGGAAACTACCCGCCCGGCACCACCAACTCGTACACGGCCGGCCTCACGTTCGACCTCGGCAACCTGATCACGCGTTCCGCGCGCGTGCAGTCGGCACGCGCAGGCGCGCGCGAAGTGGACCTCAATTTGCTGTGGAGCGAATGGCAGACCATCGCGCAGGCGCGCACGCTGTTCGACCGCGTGTACTACCTGCGCAAGCTGGAGACGCGCCTGCAACGCGAACAGGTGGCGCTGGCGCCCGTGCAGGCCGCGATCAAGCGTGCCCTCGAAGCGGGCGACCTCACCTACGATTCCGCCAGCGCGGGCTTGAATGCGGCGTCCGACGTCGCCAACCAGCTCGGCGATGCGCAACGGCAATTGCACCAGGCCGAACAGGATCTGCACGACCTGCTGGGCCTCGACGCCACGGTGCCGCTGCATCTGACCGGCGCGCCGTTCACCGTCGATCCAAGCGGGGCGGAAGTGCAACGCGCGCTGACGGACATGACGAAGCGACGCCCCGACCTGCTGGCGCTGCAAGCCGGCTACCAGTCGCAACAGGAGAAATTGCGCGCGGCGATCCTGGCCCAGTTTCCCGCGATCACGGTCGGCTTCGTGAAGGCGCGCGACAACGGCAACATCTCCAGCAATGGGTTCTCGATCGGGCTGTCGCTGCCGCTGTTCGACGGCAACCGCGGCAACATCGCGATCGAACGCGCGACCCGGCAGCAGCTCCACGACGAATACAGCGATCGTCTCCTGACCGACCGCAACGACGTCCAGCGCCTCGCCGCCGATCTCGCGACCGACCGCGCGCAACGCGCGAAACTGGCCGCGCACGCCGCGCAACTCGCGCAGGCACGCGAGGTCGCGCGAACCAACTACGCCGCGGGACGTCTTGATTGGCCGACCTGGCTCGCGATCCGCGCCAATTCACTCGCCGCCGACACCGCGTTGTTGACACTGGATGCGAACACCCACGAGGCGGCGATCGCGCTGGACGCACTGGTCGGTAACTGGCCGGATGTGAATCAAGAGCACTTTGTCCGCAAATGAACGCGAATCCACGCAAATGACGAGCGAACACTTTCCACGGCATCCAGCTTGCCTTTATTGGCGTTCATTTGCGTTCATTGGCGGACTGATCCTGCTTTTGACGGCGTGTTCCTCGGGCAAGCCCGACACCGAAACGCAACCGGCGACCGAAGTCGGCACCGCGATGCCAACGCGGCGGATTTTCCACACCCGGGTCGCCGCGTTCGGTCAACTCGCCGCCGACAACCGCAACGCGTTGTCGCTCAGCCTGCCGCAGACCGTCGAGATCCTTGCCACCGATGTGCTGGCGGGACGGCGTGTCGCACGCGGCACGGCATTGCTGAAATACGCCAGCGATCCCGCGATCCGCAGCGCGTACCTGCAGGCGCAAAGCGCGTTGCGCGTCGCGCAGGACGACCTCGTCCGGACCGAACGGCTGCACGCCGAAAAGCTAGCCACCAACGCGCAACTCGACGCCGCGCGCAAGGCGCTCGCCGACGCGCGCGCCGCGCTCGATGCGCAAGCCGGGCTCGGCGGCGCCCAGGCCGTGGCCACCCTGACCGCTCCGGCCGATGGCGTGGTCACCGCGCTGGCCGTGCAACGCGGGCAACGCGTCGCCGCGGGCACGACCCTGATCCAGTTCACGCCCGCGTCCGCACTGGCCGCCCAACTCGGCGTCGAGCCCGCCGCGGCCGACGGCATCCATGCCGGCATGCCGGTCACGATCAAGCCGGTGTACGCCGCGCGCGGCGCGGCGCCGTTGCGCGGCACGGTCGCGATGGTCGGCGACGCGGTGGATCCGCAAACGCATCTGGTCGACCTGGTCGCCACGCTCGATAAGCCCACGCAAGCCGCGGCGGGCGTGGCGATTTCGGCGACCATCGACACTTCCGACTTCACCGCCTGGTCCGTCCCACGCGACGCGCTGCAGAACGATGCCCAGGGCGATTTCATCTACCAGATCGAAAATGGCAAGGCCAGGCGCGTGGACGTGAAGGTGCTGGCGCCGGATGGCAGTCCCGTTGGCGTCGAAGGCGCGCTCGATCCGCACGCGCCGGTGATCACCCTGGGCAGCTACGAAGTTTCGGACGGCGATCCGGTGCGGAGCGCGTCGTCAGCCACGGATCGCACGCACGGAACCCCCACGCGATGAGTGCCGCGCAATGGTTCCAGGCGCACCGCCGCTCGTTGCTGTTCCTGTTCCTGATCCTTGCGCTGGGCGGACTCGCCTCGGTCTTTCGCCTGCCGGTGGCGCTGTTCCCCGACGTCGCATTCCCGCGGGTGCGGGTGACCCTTGACGCGGGCGACCGCCCCGCCAGCCAGATGGCGGTCGTGGTCACGCGGCCCGTCGCGGAAGCGATACGCCGCGTGCGTGGTGTGCGCGACGTGCGCTCCACCACCAGCCGCGGCAGTGCCGAGATCAACGTGACCTTCGACTGGGGCGCGGACATGGGCCGCGCGTTCCTGGACGTCAATGCCGCGGCAAGCCAGGTGTTGCCGGACCTGCCACCCGGCACGCGCATCGATGCCATGCGGATGGACCCTTCCAGCAACGAGCCGGTCCTCGCCTACAGCCTGCGTTCGAAGACCCTGACGCCAGCCCAGGTCTACGACCTTGCCCAATACCAGTTGCGCCCCCTGATCTCGGGCGTGCCCGGCGTCGCGCGCGTCGATGTGCAGGGCGGCGAGATCAGCGAATTCCACATCGACATCGACCCGGCCCGGCTGCGCGCGCAGGACCTGACCCTGGCCGACGTCACCCGCGCGGTGTCGAGCGCCGCCGACATTTCCGCGCTGGGACGCCTCGCCGA
The DNA here is from genome assembly GCA_030123585.1 of Rhodanobacteraceae bacterium. Taxonomy (NCBI): domain Bacteria; kingdom Pseudomonadati; phylum Pseudomonadota; class Gammaproteobacteria; order Lysobacterales; family Rhodanobacteraceae; species Rhodanobacteraceae bacterium. The sequence continues at coordinate 2,208,331 of CP126120.1, read as the reverse complement.
CCATTACAAGCTGTTCCTGGTGCTGGCCAACAACCAGCCCGACAGCGTGCAGAAACTGCGCGACGTGGTGGTGCGCGCGGGGCCGCGCGGCGTGGTCCGCGTGGGCGACATCGCGACCGTGCAGCAGGGCGCCGAACCCAAGTGGGTTCGGGTGACGGCGGACGGCAAACCCGCGGTGCTGGTGCAGGTGTTCCAGCAGCCCGCGGCCAACAGCATCGCGATGGTCGATGCGGTGAAGGCGCGTCTCGCGGACTATGCGCCGCAGATTCCCGGGGGCGTGCAGATCGCGACCTGGTACGACCAGACGCAACTGGTCAAGGGCGCGGCCGGCAGCGTGCGCGACGCGATCCTGATCGGAATCATCCTCGCGGGCCTGGTGCTGTTCGTGTTCCTGCGCAACACGCGGGTGATCCTGATCGCGATGCTGGTGGTGCCGGCCACGCTCGCGATCACGACCCTGCTGCTCTACGTGCTGCACATGAGCTTCAACATGATGACGCTGGGCGGCATGGCCGCGGCGGTCGGCCTCTTGATCGACGACGTGGTGGTGATGACCGAGCACATCATGCGCCGCGTGACCGGCATGCGCGGCAACGTGCGCGACCGCATCATGTCAGCGGCGCGCGAATTCGCGCGTCCGCAGACCGGCTCGTCGCTCGCCACCATCATCATCTTCCTGCCGCTGGCGTTCCTGACCGGCGTCACCGGTGCGTTCTTCAAGGCGCTCTCGTTGACGATGGCCAGCGCACTGGTCATCTCCTGGCTGCTCACCCTGATCGCGGTGCCGCTGCTGGCCGAGCGCCTGATCGGCGAACGGCACGCGCGGGAACATCCACCCACGCGCCTGTGGCGGCGCTTCATGGGCTTCTACGAGAGCGTGCTGCTGCGCGTGCTGGAGTGGCCGGCGCTACTGCTGATCGGCCTGATCCCGCTGGTCGTTGCAGGCCTGGTCGCCTACAAGTCGGTCGGCACCGGCTTCATGCCCAGGATGGACGAGGGCGGCTTCGTCCTCGACTACATCGCGCCGCCCGGCACCTCGCTCGAGGAGACCAACCGCCTGCTGGAGAAGGTCGGGGCCATCCTCGCCGCCAACCCCCATGTCAGCAACTGGTCGCGGCGTACCGGCGCGCAGATGGGTGGCGGCCTCACCGAAGCCAACACCGGCGATTTCTTCGTGCGCCTGAAGAACGGCTCGCGCCCATCGACCTCGGTGGTGATGGAGCGCATCCGCGAACAGGTCGCGGAGCAGGTGCCGGGCCTGGATGTCGACGTCTCGCAACTGATGGAGGACCTGATCGGCGATCTCACCGAGGTGCCGCAACCCATCGAGGTGAAGCTGTTCTCGGACAACGTGGAGGAACTGGACGCCGCCGCCGGCAAGGTATCCGCGCAACTCGCGAAGATTCCCGGCGTGGTCGGCGTGCGGAACGGCATCAACCCGGCCGGCGATGCGCTCGAGGTCAAGGTCGATCCGGTGAAAGCCGCGTTGCTGGGACTCGATCCGAAGAGCGTCACCGATCAGGTGGCGGCTGCGGTGGCCGGCACGGTCGCCGCGCAATTGCCGCAAGGTCCGAAGATGGTCGGCGTGCGGGTGTGGGTGCCGCCGGATGATCGCGCCGAAATCGAGCAACTCGCGGCGCTGCCGATCGGCGACGGCCACGGCCAGGTGTTCCCGCTGTCGCGCGTCGCATCGATCCATATCCAGCACGGCCAGCCGGAGATCGATCACGAAAACCTGAAACGCATGGTCGCGGTGACCGCGCGCATCACCGGGCGCGACCTCGGTTCCACGATGCGCGACGTCAAGCAGATGCTCGCCGCGCGCGGCGAATTGCCGTTCGGGATGTATTACGAGCTGGGCGGGCTGTACCAGCAGCAGCAGATCGCATTCCAGGGACTCACCGTCGTCCTGCTGACCGCGATCGCGCTGGTGTTCACCTTGCTGCTGTTCCTGTACGAGAGCTTCCGCGCCGCGATCGTGGTGCTGATCCAGCCCTTGCTCGCGATCTGCGGCGTGTTCATCGGACTGTGGGTCACCGGCACCGAGCTCGACATCTCCTCGATGATGGGCATGACGATGATCGTGGGCATCGTCACCGAACTCTCGATCTTCTATTTTTCCGAACTGGCCGAGGTGCAGTCGCAAAACGGCGAGGAAAATCCGCCCACCCTGCGCGAAGCCCTGCTCGCGGCCGGCCGCAACCGCGCACGCGCGATCCTGATGTCCACCATCGCGGCGATCCTCACCTTGTCGCCGCTGGCGCTGGCGCTCGGACAAGGCGCGCAGATGCAGCAGCCGCTCGCGATCGCGATCATCGCGGGCATGCTGGTGGCGGTGCCGCTGGTGCTGGTGGTGATGCCGGCGCTGTATTCGCTGGCGATGCGCGGGCGCATGACCCGATAGCGCGGCGGCATCTTTGCGGTGCGCCGGCGTGCCCGGCACGCGATCGCATGACGCGCATGCGCCAGCCGCGAGCGCCCTGCCATAATCGCGTGAAGTCGCGTCAAGGTCGGATTCGTGCAAGGACATTCCTGGTTGCCGTCGGTGCTGGTGTTCCTGGTCGCGGTGGTGATCGCGGTGCCGTTGGCGCGCAAGCTGAAGCTTGGTTCGGTGCTGGGCTACCTCGCGGCCGGCGTGGTGATCGGGCCGTACGGCCTGCAGTGGGTGAAGAACCCTGACGCGATTTCCGGGATCTCGGAATTCGGCGTCGCGTTGCTGCTGTTCGTGATCGGGCTGGAACTGTCGCCGCAGCGCCTGTGGGTGATGCGGCGGCAGGTGTTCGGCGCGGGCGCGGTGCAGGTGTTCGGCTCGGCGCTGGTGATCGGCCTGATCGCGGCGTTCGGTTTCCATCTGGAACCGGTCGCCGCGGCGGTGGTGGGGTTGGGCCTGGCGTTTTCCTCGACCGCGTTCGGGCTGCAGATCCTCGCCGAGCGGCGCGAGCTGCAGAGCGCGCACGGGCGGCAGGCGTTCGCGATCCTGCTGTTCCAGGACCTGGTCGCGATCCCGCTGATCGCGGCGATTCCGCTGCTGGCCGAGCACGGCGCGGCGCACGCGCCGGGGCAGCCGTTGTGGCTGTCGTCGTTGCGCGTCGCGGGCGTGATCGCGGTGGTGGTGGTGGGCGGGCGCTACGCGCTGCGTCCGGTGTTCCGCGCGGTCGCTAAAACCCAATTGATCGAGGTCTCGACCGCGACCGCGCTGCTGGTGGTGATCGGCACCGCGTGGCTGATGCAACTGGCCGGCATCTCGATGGCGCTGGGCACCTTCCTCGCCGGCGTGCTGCTGGCCGATTCGGAATACCGCCACGATCTCGAATCCAACATTGCGCCGTTCGAAGGTCTGCTGCTGGGCCTGTTCTTCATCACGGTCGGGATGGGCGTGAATCTGAAGCTGCTGGCGCTGCATCCGTGGATCGTGGTGGGACTGGTCGTGCTGCTGCTCCTGTGCAAGGCGCCGATCCTGGCCGCGGTCGGACGCTTGAATCCGCGCCTGGACGGCGCCGATGCGCTGAAGCTGGCGGCGCTGCTGGCCGGCGGCGGCGAGTTCGCGTTCGTGGTGTTCAAGCTGGCGGCCGAGCACGACCTGCTGACGCGCGCGCAACACCAGTTGCTGGTGCTGGTGGTCACGCTGGGAATGGCCGTGGTGCCGCTGCTGGTGCTGGCCGCGGCGCGGCTGCCGGAATCGCGCAAGCCCGAGCGCGAGTTCGACCGCATCGATGCGGGCTCGCCGCGCGTGATCATCGCCGGCTTCGGGCGGGTCGGCCAGATCGTGGGCCGCCTGCTGCGCGCGCGCGGCATTCCGTTCGTGGCGCTGGAGAACTCGATCGAGCAGGTGGACCTGTCGCGGCGCTTCGCCGGCACCGACATCTTCTTCGGCGATCCTGCGCGCGCGGAAATCCTGCGCGCAGCCGGCGCCGGCCGAGCCGAGGTGTTCGTGCTGGCGACGGACGACCCGGCGGCCAACGTGCGCACCGCGCGGCTGGTGCGGCGGATGTTTCCGCAGCTCAAGATCATCGCGCGCGCACGCAACCGCCAGCATGCGTTCCGGCTGATGGACCTGACGTCCGAGCCCGACGACGTGGTGCGCGAGACCTTCCATTCCAGCCTGAAGATGGCGCGCCTCACCTTGACGGCGCTGGGCATGGACAAGGAACAGGCGGATGCGGTGGTGGAGTTGTTCCGCAAGCACGACGAGAAATTGCTGCGCGACCAGCACCTCGTCTACGACGACGACGTGGCCTTGCGCCAGACCACGCGCGAGGCTTATGTGGAATTGCAGGGATTGCTGGAAGCCGACAGCGCGGCGCGGGAACCGGCTATTCCGGATGCGTCATCAGCGGCGTCACCACCTGCGCGTTGAGCGGCGCGCCGCGCCGCGGCGACAGCTCCAGCGCGAGATCGACGTAGCCCAGCACCCGCGCGACTTCGGCGGGCGTGCGCTGCATGCAATCGAGGGCGCCGCGGTCGGCGCCGCGCGCCAGCAGCACGCGCGCGGGTTCGAACAGCGCGTGCATCGCGCAGGCGTGCAGCGCGGTGACGCCGTGTTCGTCGGCGTGCCCGATGGCCGCATCCGCGTCGAGCAGCGCCGGCAGCAGCGCGCCGAGGTGGGTGCCGTCGCATTCGGCGCCGGGCTTGACGTGCGCGCCCAGCAGCATCAGCAGCGGCGTGACGCCGTGCTGGTCGGCCGTGTTCACCGCCGGGTTGTCCGCGAGCAGAGCGGCCAGCAGGCGATGGCAGCGCAGGCTGTCGCGGCTGTCGAAGCAGAAACGCGCGGCCGCGTGCAGCGCGGTGTGTCCGCTCGCATCGACGAGGTCGGTGCGCGCGCCGAGTTCGCGCAGGATCGCCAGCATGTCGGCGTGGCCGAGCGCGGCGGCGATCATCAGCGCGGTGACGCCGTCGGCATGCCGGCGATCGACCGGCACGCCGGCCGACACCAGCGCGCGCACGATGTCGGGATGGCGCGCGCTGACCGCGGCCGACAACGGCGAGGCGCCGGTGTCCACCACGATTTCCGGATCGGCGTGCGCGGCCAGCAGGCGCTGCACGCTCTGCAACGCGCCGGCGCCGCTGGCGCGCAGCAGCGCGGTGGCGCCGCGCTCGTCGCGGCTGTCGACCGGCAGGCCGAGTTCGAGCAGGCGCGCGACCGCGTCGGGATCGGCCGCGGCGGCGGGCAGGTCGCTGCCGCGCAACGGACGTTTGGGCAGCGTCCAGCCGTTCCAGCGCAGCCAGTATTCGAGCTGGGTCGCGCCGCGCGCCAGCGCGAGGCCGAGCGGCGTTTCGCCGCTGGCCGCGGGGCTTTCGGGATCGGCGCCGTGCGCGATCAGCGCCTTGACCGTCGGCAACGCGGCGTCCGGCTTGGCGTCCAGCGCCACGTGCAGCGGCGTGGCGCCGGCGCGATCGCGCACGTTCGGGTCCGCGCCGCGCGCGAGCAGGGCCTGCAGCACCGGCCGCAACGCGGGGCGGCTGGCGTGATGCAGCGGCGCGCGGCCGTCGCGATCGGCGCCGAACGGATCGGCGCCGCGTTCCAGCAGGGTCAGCGCGAGCGATGCGCTGGCCGGCGCATCGTCCAGCCGCGCCAGCGTGCTGGCGAAACGTCCCGCGCCCGCGGGCGTCGCGCCGGCGTCGAGCAACTGCAGGATTGCGCCGCGCGCTTCCGGCAAGCGTTCGAGCAACGCGTCGAACAGTCGGCTGCCGTCGTCGAGGCACGCTTCGGCGGCGAGGCCCTGCTCCAATAAACCATGTTCCAGCAGCCACGCGCGCGGCGCGGCATCGGCGTGATCAGCAAGGTCGAGATACAACGCAGCGAGTTCCGTCGCGGGCCATGTGCGTGCGCGCTCGGCGAAACGCGCGACCACGGTCCAGTGCCCGAAGCGCAGCGCGTCGAGCAGGTGCGCGGGCGTGTCCGCGCCCGCTTCGGGTTGGCTGCCGTGCGCGTGGCTGGCGGGCAGCGGCGCGGCGGGATCGAGCAGCGCGACCAGGTCCCAGCGTCCGGCGCCGATGGCGTGGTCGATCGCGCTGCGGCCGTCGCCGCCCTTGCGCTGCGGATCGGCGCCCAGCGCCAGCAGCGCGCGCAGGCATTCGGCGTTCACGCGCGGCGACTGGCAGGCGAGGATCAACGCGCTGCGGCCGTGCTGGTCGACGGCGTGCACATCGGGGCGGTGCGCGGCGAGCAGGTTCACGACCTCGGTGGCGCCTGCACGCGCGGCTTCCATCAACGGCGTGGCGCCGTAGCGGTCGGCGAGGCTTGCATCGGCGCCGGCTTCCAGCAGCAGGCGCGCGATGTCGGCGTGGTCCTCGCGCGCCGCGTGCAGCAGCGCGCTGCGGCCGAGCGCGTCGACCGCGTTGACGCCGGCCTTGTGCTTCAACAGGGTCCGCACGCCTTCCGGATCGTCGTCGGCGATGCCGGCCGCGGCGGGCAGCGCGGCGTCCGGACGCGCGCCGTGTTCGACCAAAAAACGCAGCAGCGGCCAGTTCGCGGTGCCGGCGGCGATGGCGAGCGGCGTGGCCTGGTTGCGGTTGCGCGCTTCCAGCGGCGCCTGCGCGTCGATCAGGATCGCCGCCACCGCCGGTTCCGCGCACAGCGCCGCGTGGTGCAGCGGGGTGTTGCCGTCGGCGTCGGCGAGCGCGGGATCGGCGCCGTTGGCGATCAGCGTGGTGACCGTTTCCGGCCGCCCCTGCGTGCAGCAGCGGGTCGCGGCCAGCAGCGGGGTGAGTCCCGCGTGCGCGTGGTTCACCCGCGCGCCCTTGCCGATCAAGGCGCGCAGCAGACGGGTGTCGGGCAGTTCGGCCGCCAGCGTCAGCGCCGAGCGCTGGTCGCGCGCGCCGGCGGGCGGCGCGGCGTCGGGATTCGCGCCGCGCGCGAGCCAGTCGCCGGCAGCGGCGAGGTCGCCCGCGCGCACCGCGGCAAGCAGGCCTTCGTCGAGTGCGGATTGCGGCAGCGCGGGTTTGGCGGGGACGGAGGACTCGGTGGCTGGCGTCGCGTCATCGAAACGATGTTCGTCGGCGTCGCCATCGTCTGATGGTTCGGCGCTGGTTGGATGCGGTGGCGAAGGCTCGCCTTCCGGCGGCACGCGCCGGCTGCGTCCGCCGAACAGCAGCCGCAGGGTGCGGTTGGCGACGATCAGCGAACACACGGGCAACACCAGCACCGCGTACAGGAACAACGCGGCGGTGCGGATTTCGTCGGGCAGGTCGGCGCCGATGCCGGCCAGCGTCAACGCGCCGAACGCGATCACCAGTTGTGCCAGCGACGCGGGCAGGAAGTGCGCGAGGAACTGGTCGTGGCCGCCGGTCAGGTGCCGCGCGAAGCGCAGGCTACGCGCCAGCGCGGCGATGATCCACGAGTGTTCGGCGCTGGCGGGAAACGCGTCGTCCCATTCGAACACCAGCCCGAACGCCGGCCACAGGCGCCACAGCGCCACCAGCGCGATCACCAGCGCCGCGGCGAGTTCCAGCGAAGCCGCCAGCGACGGCGCGCGCGACAACGCCAGCAGCGGCCACGCGGTGAGCGCGAACACGACCGCGGTGTAGATCGCCAGCGCGATCAGGTGCGCGGGACCGCGCCGCAACGCGGTGCGCGTGAAGCCCGGCTCGCAGCCGAAGCCGATCGCGTGGCAGACCGCCGCCATCGACAGCGACGCGCCGATCAGCAGCGGCAGCAGGGCGTAGCGTTCCCAGGGCGACGGGATCCAGATCGCGATCAGCACCGCGACCAGCGAAGGCAGGAACAGGGGCAGCGACTTCGAGAGCGGCGGCCGGCGGCGGGGCTTGGCTGGCATGAACGGGCTCTTGCGGCGGATACGCAAGTATAGGGAACAAGGATGTACGAGCCGCAACCGGAAAAGTACGGTTTCCTTGATCTGTGTACTTGCGCGGGCCCTGCCGGAATGCCATAGTCGCCCCCAACGAAATTCATACAAACGTATGAAAGACGAGACTTCCACGCATGGCCGCTGGCCTGCCCACCCCAAGACGCACCACACGACTGGAGATGCACCGATGAGCAAGCAACCGATTTCCGCCACGAGGCTGGCCGGCCTCGCACTCGCGGCCCTGAGTGCCGCCGTGGCTGGCGCGCTGGTGAGCCCGGCAGCAATCGCCTCCGGCTTCCAGATCAGCGAAAACACCGTGCAGGCGCTGGGCCGCGCCTACGCTGGGCGCGAAGCCGCCGGCAACGATGCCTCGGTGGTCATCAACAATCCCGCCGCGATGGTGGATTTCGACACCTACGCGGTGCAGATCGACGCCACCGCGATCAACGTCAGCACCCAGTTCCACGGCAGCGGCACCGACGCGATCGGCCGTCCCCTGTCGGGCGGCGATGGCGGCAACGGCGGCGGCGTGCATCCGGTGCCGGCGATCAGCTTCATCGCGCCGATCGTGCCGAACTGGCGGCTGGGCTTCGCCATCGGCGCACCGTTCGGCCTCGCCACCGAATACGACGCCGGCTGGGTGGGCCGTTACCAGGCGTTGAAGACCAGCGTGAAGTCGATGGACTTCACGGGTTCGGTGGCGTGGGCGATCAACCCCGAGTTCTCGCTGGGCTTTTCGGTGATCGCGCAGAAGACCACCATCGACCTCGGCAACGCCGTCAACTACGGCGCGGTGCTGGCGGCGCCGCCGTTCGGCCTCGCGCCCACCTTCCTGCCGCAATCGGCGGACGGCGCGGTGCGCATCCGCGGCGACAACACGAAGTGGGGCTGGGCGATCGGCGCCGAGTGGAAGCCGACCACGCAGGACACCCTTGCGCTCGCCTACCACGCCAAGATCAGCCACGACTTCTCGGGCCAGGCGTATTTCACGGTGCCGCAAAGCGTGCAGTTCGTGCTGTCGCAGCCCGGCGTGCCGCCGCTGTTCCAGAACACCACCGCCAGCGGCGCGTTCGCGACCCCGGCCACCGCGTCGCTGAGCTACTGGCACAAGACGCCCGGCCCGGTGGCGTGGGGCGCGGAACTCGGCTGGACCGGCTGGAGTTCCTTCAGCCACCTCGCGATCAATTTCGGGAACCCGGCGCAGCCCGACATCAACCAGTACTACGGCTGGCGCAACACCTTGTTCGGTTCGGTCGGCATGGACTACAAGTTGAGCGACCAGTGGACCTTGCGCGGCGGCGTCGCGTATGACCAGACCCCGACCCGCGATTTCTCGCGCGATCCGCGCATCCCCGACGGCGCGCGCAAGTGGCTCTCGGTGGGCGCCGGCTACACGCCGAGCCAGAACCTGCGCTTCGACATCGGCTACACCCACCTGTTCGTCAACAACGGCAACGTCAACGACGTCAGCGCCACCGGCGACCATCTCGTCGGCAGCTTCGACAACTCCGGCGACCTGTTCGGGATTTCGATGCAGTACAAGTTCTGACGCGTCAGCCGTTTCATCTGCACTTCATGAAAACCCCGCCGCGAGGCGGGGTTTTCTTTTGCGCCGACATGAGCGTCGACCATGTGTCCGCGGTGTCCGCAGACTGTCCGCGGACACCCAAAACAATTCCCGTGCGCCCGTAAATGACTGATTGATGTAAAGCGGCCACCCGTCGCCGGCATGGCATGGCGAATGCAATCGCTGTCGGTGCGGAACGGCTGAAATCCAGCCGTGCCACGCTGTTTGCGCGCAACGGGTGCTTCATCCTGCCACGGGAGGCCAAGGATGCTTGGTTATTACCTCGATCTTGCCTGGCGCAGCCTCAGGCGCAGCCCCGGCCTCACCGCGTTGATGGTGCTCAGCATCGGCGTGGGCGTGGCGCTGGCGATGAGCACCTGGACGCTGCAGCACCTGCTGGCGCGCGATCCGATCCCGCAGAAGTCGGGCGTGATTTATTTCCCGACCATCGACATGTGGGGCCCGGCGGCGAGCAAGCAGTACAAGAACAACGACCCGCCGGTGTTGCTTGACTACGCCACCGCCGAAGCCTTGCTGCGCGAGCACCGCGCAACGTACCAGTCCGCGAATTACTGGATCGTGCCGACGGTCGTGCCGGATCAGGTGGGCCTGCATCCGTTCAACGCATCCGGGTTCGCTGTGACCGGCGAGTTTTTCCCGATGCTGGACGTGCCTTTCCAGTACGGCAGCGGCTGGAGCGATGCCGACGACAAGGATCGCGCGCAAGTCGTGGTGATCGGACGGCTGCTCAACGACAAGGTATTCGGCGGCGGCGACAGTGTCGGCAAGACGTTGCAGCTCAATGGCCGCAACTACCAGGTGGTCGGGGTGCTGAAGGACTGGAACCCGCAGCCGGCTTATTACGACGTGCCGGCGTTCGGCGGATTCATGATCAAGCCCACCGAGGTGTTCGTGCCCTTCAATACCGCGATCGCGGCGCAAATTCCAAGCAACGGCACCGCGCAGGGCGGCTGCTTCAAGAGGCCCGAGCAGCCTGGATTCGAGGGCTTCATGCATTCAAGCTGCGCGTGGATCAGCTACATCGCGCAACTGGACGGCGCCGCGGCGGTGCGGCGCTATCGCGAGTACCTGACCGGCTTCGCGCAGCAGCGCTTTGCGTGGCCGCCCAACGTGCGTCTGTTCGGCCTGCTGGACTGGCTCAAGTACGAACAAGTGGTCTGGTCCGGCATCCAGATTTTGCGGATGGTCGGCGTGGGTCTCTTGATCGTGTGCCTAGTGGACACGATCGGCCTGATGCTGGCGAAATTCCTGCGCCGCAGCGGCGAGATCGGTGTGCGCCGCGCACTCGGCGCGCCGCGCCGCTCGATCTATGCGCAATTCCTGACCGAAGGCGCCCTGATCGGCGTGGGCGGTGGCGTGCTCGGCATCGTTTTCACCTGGCTCGCGCTGTTCTGGTTGCGTGCGCGTTTTCCGCAGAGCTGGTCGTCGATGATGCCGTCGCTGGACGTGAAGTTGCTGGCGCTGACGTTGGTGGTGGCCATCGTCGCCACGCTGCTGGCCGCGCTGTACCCGACCTGGCGCGCGGCGCACGTACAGCCGGCGTGGCAGATCAAGTCGAACTGAGGATGCCGCGATGACCCTGCCACCCGTCGTGTCCGCGCTGCGCAAGCACAAGGCCGGCGTGTTCCTGATCGGCCTGCAGATCGCGTTGACGCTGGCGATCGTGTGCAACGTGTTCTTCATCGTCGGCCAGAAAATCGAACGCATCCACCGGCCGACCGGTCTCGTCGAGAACGGCCTGTTCATGGTCACCCAGACCTACGTTGGCGCGCCTGCGGGCAAATCACAGGCAGCAATCGAAAAACTCGATTCGATGCAGCTGACCGATCTTGCCGCTTTGCGCGCTTTGCCTGACGTGGAATATGCGACGCCGATCAACACGCTGCCGCTGCTGCGTGACGTCGATATGACCCACGTTTCGCTGCAACCGGGTCAAGGCCACACGAAGACCCGGGCCAACTTGTTCACTGGCGATCAGGATTTGCTGCCGACGTTTGGCCTGAAGTTGATCGCCGGGCGCAATTTCGACCGCACCGATGTGCACGCCCGCGCGGTCGGCGAGAAACCCGAACCGCCCGTGATCATCGTGAGCCGCGCCTTGGCGGACAAATTGTTCCCGCACGGCAACGCCGTGGGGCAGCCGATCTATCTCAACGGCAATACCGCGCCCAGCATCATCGTGGGCGTGGTCGCGCGGATCCTTACCGCCAACGCCGACAACGACGATGCCATCGCTTACGACGCCGTGCTGCTTCCGTTGCGCACCGATGACGCCTCGACGATGTACGCCGTGCGCGCCAAGCCGGGACGAATGCAGCAGGCGATGCAGGAAGTACGCACCGCGCTGTTCAAGGCCGATCCGATGCGGGTGATCCCGCCCGGCGGCCGTTACGAGCCGGAAGGCCTGCGCACCTTCGCGCAAGTGCGGGCGTGGGGTTATGCGCTGGACGACTTCATGGTGCAGGTGCTGACCACAATCTGCGTGATCCTGCTGGTGATCACCTGCGTCGGCATGACCGGCCTCACCAGTTTCTGGGTCAACCAGCGGCACAAGCAGATCGGCATCCGCCGCGCACTGGGCGCGACGAAAGCCAACATCCTGCATTACTTCCAGTGCGAGAACCTGCTGATCGCGGGCGGCGGTTGTGTCGCCGGGATCGTGCTGGCGATCGGGATCAACCTGATGCTGCTGCGGATGTTCCAGATGGACCGCATGCCGGTGTGGTACGTGATCGTGGGCGTGATCGTGATCCTGCTGCTTGGGCAGGTCGCGGTGTTCGCGCCTGCGCGGCGTGCTTCCAACGTGCCGCCGGTGGTGGCGACGAGGAGCGTGTAATGTTCGGTTACTACCTTGATTTGGCCTGGCGCAGCCTCAGGCGCACGCCAATCCTCACCGGCCTCATGGTGCTCGCGATCGGACTCGGCATCGGCGCCAGCATGACCATGATCACGGTGCTGCACGTGATGTCGGGCGATCCGTTGCCCGGCCGCAGTGCAAGATTGTTCGTACCGATGCTGGATCCGCGCCCGCCGGGACAGGATTCAGGCCCAACGGGAATCCGCGGCACGCCGGATGCCTTTACCTGGACCGATGTGATGAACCTGCTGCATGCTGCGCGCGCAGACGGACAAGCCGCGATGAGTGCCGGCTCGGTTGCGATACAGCCTGCCCGTGCGGACCTGCACCCGTTCTTCGAGCGCGGCCATTACGTCACGGCCGATTTCTTCAAGATGTTTGGCGTGCCATTCCGTGCAGGCAGCGGTTGGACGGCGGCACAGGATGAAAACCATGCAAGGGTGGTGGTACTGAACAGTACGCTGGATCGCAAGCTGTTCGGCAATGTCACCGGCATTGGTCGGACGATCAGCCTCAACAACACGGATTTCAGGGTGATCGGCGTGGTGAACGACTGGCACCCGCAGCCGAAGTTTTACGCGCAGCGTGGCGAGCACATTTTTGGGGAAGCCGATCAGTTCTTCCTGCCATTGCAAACCGCGCTCGAACTGAAATTCTCGTTCAATGGCCACTTCGCATGTTGGGGGAGTGGCGGCGACGATCGCAAAAGCGATCACTGCACATGGCTGCAGTTCTGGGTGGCACTGGACAGTCCCGCCAAGGTCGCGGCCTACCGACGTTTTCTTGACGATTACTGGCACGATCAGCAGGACCACGGGCGATTCCCGCGCAAGGATGCACCGCCACGTCTCTACGACTTGATGGCATGGCTCGCACACGAACAGGTGATTCCCGCCAACCTGTCGATGCAGATGTGGCTGGCGATCGGTTTTCTGTGTGTGTGCATGTTGAGCGTGATGGCCTTGCTGCTTGCCAAGTTCCTGCGCCGCAGCGGCGAGGTGAGCGTGCGCCGCGCGCTGGGTGCGCGGCGGCGCGACATCTTCGCGCAGTTCGGCATCGAATCCGCGTTGATCGGCGCGGCAGGCGGCGTGCTTGGTTTGTTGATCGCACAGTTCGGGCTGTGGAGTATCCGCCAGCGCCCCGACGGCTACGCGCATCTCGCACAGATGGACGTGCCGATGCTGGTCGGCACCGTGGTGCTGGCGGTCGTCGCCAGCGTATTGGCCGGACTGCTCCCGGCGTGGCGTGCGTGCCTGGTGCCGCCGGCGCTGCAGCTCAAGGCTCAGTGAGGTGATGCCATGACGGAATTCCAGCCGATCCTCGCCACCCTGCGCCGCCACAAACTCATCGCGGGTCTGCTGGCGCTGCTGGTCGCTTTGACCTGCGCGATCGTGTGCAACGTCGCCTTCATGATCCAGCAGCACAGTGCGCTGATGAACATTCCAAGTGGCGTGGCCGAAAACCAACTCGTGATACTCGACAGCATCAACCTCGATCGCAACGCAGACCAGGTTGCGCGGCACCAATCCGATCTCGCTGCATTGCAGATGATTCCGGGAGTTGAATCGGTTGCGGCGGTCGATGCCCTGCCCTTCAACCAGAACGACTGGACCAATAGCATCGTGGTTGGTCCCGATATTCCGAAGGTCATCACAGCGCATGCGCTCATGAGCGCGTTCAACGGCACGCCGGGCGAACTGAAAACGCTGGGCCTGCAATTGGTAGCTGGGCGCGATTTCCGGCCGGACGAATACATCCCCGAAGGCAGTGCGCATGATTACGACGGCCTCGACAAGGCCCCCACCGCCATCATCACCCGTGCGCTCGCCGAACGCCTGTTCCATGGTGAGAGCGCCCTTGGTAAAACGATCTACACCACGCCGAACCCGATACGAGTCGTGGGGGTGGTCGCGAATCTTGTGCGGCCAAACGTCGGGACCGGAACCGACAACGACTTCAGCGTGATGTTGCCGATGCTGCCGGATACCAGCGACGTGACTTATGTCCTGCGCACCCGGCCGCAGGAGCGCGAGCGGGTGCTGGAGCAAGCGAAGAGTGTGTTGTACCGCCTCGACGGCAATCGCGTGTTGCGCAACGACATGACCTTCCAGCAACTGCGGAACAGATACTTTCAGCGTGACCGCACCATGATCAGCCTGCTGGTCGCTTCGGCGCTGGGCCTGTTGTTCGTCGCCGCACTCGGGATCACGGGCTTGGCGAATTTCTGGGTGCAGCAGCGCACCCGCACCATCGGCATCCGCCGCGCGCTGGGCGCGACGCGCGGCAACATCCTGCATTACTTCCAGACCGAGAACTTCCTGATCGTCACGCTGGGCGTGGTGCTGGGCGTGTTGCTGGCGGTCGGCCTGAACCTGTTGCTGATGCAGCACTACGAACTGCCGCGCCTGCCGTTGTGGTACTTGCCGGTTGGCGCCATCGCGCTGTGGATCCTGGGTCAGCTCGCCGTGCTGGCGCCGGCGTTGCGCGCGTCTCGCGTGCCGCCGGTGGTGGCGACGCGTTCGGTGTAGTCACGCATCGGAGCAGGTCTCGCGGTTGGCCGTCATACGCCGGCGCCGGCGTCGGAGGCGACTACGCAGGATGCGCGCGTCGTGCGAAAGACAGGGCGAGATGCCGGACGGCTCGTTGCGTCCGGCGTCTCTCGTTTTTCACGACTGCGATGGTTGCGGCTGCGGCGGCAACAGCTTCTGGACCTTGGCCCGGACGCTGCTGTCCGTCTGCATCAGGTTCGCGATCTGCACGTAGCGTTGCGGCGTCAACTGGTGGCTTTCGACCGCGGCTTCCATCTTCTTTTCGGCTTGCGCTTCCAGTTTCGTATGGGCGTCCGCGGTCTGCGCGGCCGCGAGTTGGGGTTGCATGGAGTTCTTGATGTTCTGCACGTCCACGATGGCTTGTGCAAAGTTTTTCAGTTCCGTGTCGTTCGGGGCGGGCCCGGTGTCGGCTTGGGATGCAGCAGCATTGCCTTGGGGCTGTGCCTGCTGCGGGGTGGTGGGTTGGGTTTGCGCGAGCGCTGCCGGCGCCAGCATGGCAAGCCCCAGCGTCATGGCGGCCGCGACGCCTGTGCGGTTGAGTCGTCCAATCATTGCGTTCTCCTCATCGGCGAAATGCACGGCGTCGACAGGCGCCGTCATTTCACCGTAACGAGGCACGCAATGCAGGCGCAACCCCGCGCGGCTCGTTGATTCAGGCGCAAGTCGGTTTTTGCGCGAAATCCGAACGAGTCATGAATGAACGGCAGCGTTGCTTCACGTTTCTGCCGCAACGAACGTCAGTCATGCAATGTCAGCAGGCTCGCGTTGCCGCCCGCGGCGGTGGTGTTGACGGTGAAGGTGCGTTCGGTCGCGAAGCGCAACAAATAATGCGGACCGCCGGCCTTGGGGCCGGTGCCGGACAGGTTCTCGCCGCCGAATGGTTGCACGCCGACCACCGCGCCGATCTGGTTGCGGTTGACGTAGGTGTTGCCAACTTTCGCGCGGCGGCGGATGTGTTCGACGGTTTCATCGATGCGGCTGTGGATGCCGAGCGTCAAACCGAAACCGGTGGCGTTGATCGCATCGATCACGGCGTCGAGTTCATCGGCCTTCCAGCGCACCACGTGCAGCGCGGGACCGAACACTTCGCGGGTCAGCAGCTTGATCGACGGGATCTCGTACGCGCGCGGCGCGAAGTAGGTGCCGTGTTCGGCGCCTTCGGGCAGCTTGGCCATGTTGATGAGCTTGGCCTGACCGCGCATCACTTCGGCGTGTTCTTCCAGCGAGGCGCAGGACGGCTGGTCGATCACCGGGCCGACGTCGGTGGAGAGCAACGCCGGATCGCCGACCTTCAATTCATCCATCGCGCCTTTCAGCATGTTGATGACGTGGTCGGCGATGTCTTCCTGCACGAACAGCACGCGCGCGGCCGAGCAGCGCTGGCCGGCGGAGTCGAACGCCGAGGTCATCACGTCCTTGACCAGTTGTTCGGGCAACGCGGAGGAATCCGCGATCAGCGCGTTCTGGCCGCCGGTTTCGGCGATCAGCGCCGCGATCGGCGCATTGCGCGCGGCCAGCGTGCGGTTGATGGTCCACGCGGTTTCGGTGGAACCGGTGAAGCACACGCCCGCGACTTCGTCGCGCGTCAGCAGGGTCTTGCCGAGCATCGAGCCGCGGCATGGCACGTACTGCAAAACCTTTTCCGGCACGCCGGCCTGGTGCAGCAGCTTCACGGCCATGTGGCCGATCAGCGTGGTGGGCTCGGCGGGTTTGGCGATCACGCTGTTGCCCGCGGCGAGACCGGCGGCGACTTGCCCGGTGAAGATTGCCAGCGGGAAATTCCAGGGCGAGATGCACACGAACACGCCGCGTCCGCGCAGGAACAACTGGTTGGATTCGCCGGTCGGGCCGGGCAGGTCTTCGGGTTTGCCGAACAGCTTGCGCGCCATCGACGCGTAGTAGCGGCACATGTCCGCGGCTTCGCGCACTTCGCCGATCGCGGCGGGAATGGTCTTGCCGGCTTCGCGCACGCACAGCGCGATCAGTTCGCCGCGGTTCTGTTCCAGCAGGTCGGCCGCGCGTTCGAGGATCGAGGCGCGCTCGCCGGCGGGCGTGTTGTCCCACGCGGTTTGCGCGGCGACGGCGTTGTCGAGCGCGTGCAGCAGCGTCGCGGCATCGGCATCGCGCGACTGCCCGACCACGACGCGATGGTCGGCCGGGCTGGTGACATCGCGCTGCGGCTGCGCGGATTGCGCGCCCGGTACCAGCGGCTCGGCATGCCATGGGCCGCGCCTGGCGTTGACCGCGGTGGCGAGGGATTTCAGTTCGTCATCGTTGGCAAGGTTGACGCCCATGGAATTCTTCCGGAGTGTGCCGTACAGGTCGATCGGCAAGGGAATGCGGGGATGCTGATAGTGACCGCCGTGCGCCGCGCCGAACGCGCGCACTTCGGCGCAGGGATCGGCGACCAGTTCGTGGATCGGCAGCTTCTCGTCGCTGATGCGGTTGACGAAGCTGGTGTTGGCGCCGTTCTCCAGCAGCCGGCGCACCAGGTACGGCAGCAAGTCTTCATGGCTGCCGCACGGCGCGTACACGCGGCACGGCACGTTCCAGTGCTCGGGGCCGATGACTTCCGCATACAGGTCGGTGCCCATGCCGTGCAGGCGCTGGAACTCGAAGGGACGTCCGTTCGCGATATGGTGGATCGCCGCGATGGTGTGCGCGTTGTGGGTCGCGAACTGCGGGTAGATCACGTCCGGGCCGGCGTCCAGCAGGCGGCGCGCGTTGGCGAGGTAGGACACGTCGGTGTTGGGCTTGCGCGTGAACAACGGGTAGCCGGAGAGTCCGAGTTCCTGCGCGCGCTTGATCTCCGAATCCCAGTACGCGCCTTTGACCAGCCGCACGCACCAGCGGCGCTTGGCGGCCTTCGCGGTTTCGATCAGCCATTCGATCACGAACGGTGCGCGCTTCTGGTACGCCTGCACCGCGAGGCCGAACCCGTTCCAGCCCTCCAGCGATGGATGCGTGAACACCGCTTCCATCACGTCCAGCGACAATTCCAGCCGATCGGCTTCCTCGGCATCGATGGTCAACGCGATGCCCTGCGCCTTCGCGAGTTGCGCGAGTTCCAGCACCACGGGCGTCAGTTCCGCGTGCACGCGTGCGCGCTTGGCGACTTCGTAGCGCGGGTGCAGCGCCGACAGTTTCACCGAGATCGACGGCGCGTCCAGCAGATTGGCGAACGGCCCGCGTGCGCCCAGCGCGAGGATCGCGTCGTGATACGCCTGCTTGTAACGCAGCGCGTCGGGCGCGGTCAGTGCGGCCTCGCCCAGCATGTCGTAGGAATAGCGGTACTTCGCGTTGTCGCCCTTCGCGGAACGATCCAATGCTTCCTGGATGGTGCGGCCCATCACGAACTGGTGACCCATGATGCGCATGGCCTGGCGCACCGCGAGGCGGATCACGGGCTCGCCGGCGCGCGCGATCAGGCGCTGGAAGGCGTTGGCCGCGTCCGCGCGGGTGGGTGCGCTGAGGCTCACCAGATGGCCCGTCAGCATCAGGCCCCAGGTCGAGGCGTTCACAAACAACGAATCGCTGCTGCCGAGGTGTTTCTTCCAGTCGGCTTCGCCCAGCTTGTCGCGGATCAGCTTGTCGGCGGTGGTCTTGTCGGGAATCCGGAGCAACGCTTCCGCGACGCACATCAGCAGCACGCCTTCCTCGCTGGAAAGGTCGTACTGGCGCATGAAGGATTCGACCGCGCTCTGGTCGGCGTTGCGTTCGCGCACGCGCCCGACCAGGGCTGCGGCCTGCGCGATGACGGCTTCGCTTTCCTTCGGGGGCAGCGTGGCCTCGGCGAGGCGGGCGGCGACGACTTCGGATTCGTCGCCGCTCCACGCGGCGGTGATGCGCGCACGCGCGGCGCCCGGGGCGTCGGGCAGTTCGGGCGTCAGGATCTCGGCCATCGAGGATGACTCGCAACAGGACCGCCCATTCTACGTCGCGGCGCCCGGGCAGCCAATGATGCATGACATGAGTCATGGACATCGGGGCGCCTATTCTTGCTGCGATGGCCGCGTGGCCGTATGATTCCCGGATTGCGGTAACGTGCATGCCCATGATCACACGTCTTCCGGTGGCGGCCGAAACCGGTCAGGTGACACTGCTGTTGGCGCCCAATCGCGCGCTCAATCGCAGGCAGGTTCGCCGGTTGACGTGGGAAGTGTGCATCGCGGCCCTGCTGGTGGCGGCCCTGGCGGCGTGGGGCGGCGACGTGTTCGCGCCGATGTTCACGCTGATCGAGATTCCGGTGGTCGCGACCGCGTTCTGGCTGGTGTGGCGCAAGGGGAATCGCAGGGAGCGGATCACGCTGGATACGGACCTGGTCCGGATCGAGCAGTTGCCCGCGATGGGGCGCGCCGCGCGCACGTTCCCCGTGGCGTGGACGCGGGTGCGCGTGCTGGACCGCGGCGATGGCCACCATCATGTGGTGCTGGCCGCGCACGGACACGAGCAGGAAGTGGGGCAGTGCCTGGGCGACGACGAAAGGATGCAGTTGTCGCGCTGGCTGAAAACCTTGTTGTCCGGCCGCAGCGGCTGGCGTAATGACTAGAAAGACCTACGGGGTGCCAAGACGATGAGCTCCAGCAACTGCAAGCGGCGGGTCATGGGGGCGGTTGCCGCCACGGGCGCTCTGCTGGCGTCGATGACCGCCGCCGCCAATCCGGTGCCATGGCAGATGAACCTGCCCAAGGGCGTCACCCCGATCTCGCGCCAGATCTGGGATCTGCACATGGCCGCGCTGTGGGTGTGCGTGGTGCTGGGCATCGTGGTGTTCGGCGCGATGTTCATCGCGATCGTCCGCTTCCGCAAATCCAGGGGCGCGGTCGCGGCCACATGGAGCCACAGCACCGTGCTGGAACTGGGTTGGACCATCGTGCCGGTGCTGATCCTGATCGGCCTGGCGGCGCCGGCGACCATCCTGACCCGCGAGATGTACAACGCCACCGGCGCGGAGATGACGGTCAAGGTCACCGGCTACCAGTGGCTGTGGCGCTACGACTACATCAGCTACGAAGGCAAGCCCATCGCCAAGGTGCCGACCATCTGGTCGCGCCTGGCTTGGGACAGCAACACGGCCCGCCAGCTCGACTCCGGCATCAGCCCGTGGAGCGTGGTGGACAAGGAAACCGGCTACCACGATTACCTGCTCGACGTGACCCACCCGCTGGTGATTCCGGCCGGCGTCAAGGTGCGCTTCCTGATCACCGCCGACGACGTGATCCACGGCTGGTGGGTGCCCGATTTCGCGGCCAAGCGCGATGCGATCCCCGGCATCATGAACGACGCGTGGGCCAAGGTCGACCAGCCCGGCATCTACCGCGGCCAGTGCTACGTGCTGTGCGGCCAGGACCACAGCGCGATGCCGATCGTGGTCAAGGTGTTGCCGAAGGACCAGTTCAAAGCCTGGCTCGCGGAGCAGCAGAACGCCGCGGCGCTCGACAAGGCCGCGCGCACCGCCCAGGTGACGCCGCCCAGGCCCGAGCCGGCCAAGGGTTGATCGTCGCGTAGCACCCGCATTCCCTGAGGATCCGCATCATGTCCAGCACAGCGCAAGCCATCCATCACGAAGAACACCACCAGAGCTTCTTCGAGCGCTGGTTCATGTCCACCAACCACAAGGACATCGGCACGCTGTACCTGTCGTTCTCGTTCCTGATGCTGTTCGTGGGCGGCGGCATGGCGATGCTGATCCGTGCCGAGCTGTTCAAGCCGGGCATGCAGTTGATGCAGCCCTACTTCTTCAATGAGCTCACCTCGATGCATGGGCTCGTGATGATCTTCGGCGTGATCATGCCGTCCTTCGTGGGCCTTGCGAACTGGATGATCCCGATGCAGATCGGCGCGCCGGACATGGCCCTGCCGCGCCTCAACAACCTGTCGTTCTGGATCCTGCCGTTCGCGTTCGTGCTGCTGCTTTCGACCTTCTTCATGCCGGGCGGCGCGCCGGCCGCGGGCTGGACGATGTATCCGCCGGTGGTGCTGCAGGGCGGCGAGTCGATCGCGTTCATGATCTTCGCGATCCACCTGATGGGTATTTCCTCGATCCTCGGCTCGATCAACATCATCGCGACGATCCTCAACCTGCGCGCGCCGGGGCTCGACCTGCTGAAGATGCCGATGTTCTGCTGGTCGTGGCTGATCACCTCGTTCCTGGTGATCGCGGTGATGCCGGTGCTGGCCGGCGCGGTGACGATGATGCTGTTCGACCGCTTCTTCGGCACCAACTTCTTCAACGCCGCGGCCGGCGGCGACCCGGTGATGTACCAGCACGTGTTCTGGTTCTTCGGGCACCCCGAGGTGTACATCATGATCCTGCCCGCGTTCGGGATCATCTCGGAGATCGTGCCGACCTTCGCGCGCAAGCCGCTGTTCGGCTACAAGGCGATGGTGTACGCGATCGCCTGCATCGCGTTCCTGTCGTTCATCGTATGGTCGCACCACATGTTCACGGTGGGCATCCCGCTGGGCGGCGAGGTGTTCTTCATGTACTCGACCATGCTGATCGCGGTGCCGACCGGCGTGAAGATCTTCAACTGGGTCACCACGATGTGGAAGGGTTCGCTCAGCTTCGAGGTGCCGATGCTGTGGGCGATCGGCTTCATCGTGCTGTTCTCGATCGGCGGCTTCTCCGGCGTGATGATGGCGCTGGTGCCGGCCGACTTCCAGTACTACGGCACCTACTTCATCGTCGCGCACTTCCACTACGTGCTGGTGGGCGGCGCGCTGTTCTCGATCATCGGCGCGGTGTACTACTGGCTGCCCAAGTGGACGGGCCACATGTACTCCAACTTCTGGGCCAAGCTGCACTTCTGGTCCAGCGTGATCTCGGTGAACGTGCTGTTCTTCCCGCAGCAGTTCCTCGGCTTCGCCGGCATGCCGCGCCGCATCCCCGACTACAACGTCGCGTTCGCGGACTGGAACATGGTGTCCTCGATCGGCGGCTTCTGGTTCGGCGCGACCCAGCTGATCTTCGTCGGGGTGGTGATCCACAACGTGTTCTTCTCCAAGGCCAAGGCCGGCGCGCGGGTGTGGGAACACGCCCACGGGCTGGAGTGGACGCTGCCGTCGCCCGCGCCGCACCACAGCTTCACGGTGCCGCCGGTGATCGACGACAGCCAGCTTGCGCATGGCGACGTGAACCATTGATTGTGCGGTCGTACATGAACATATTTGTGCAATCGTCCCTGATTGCTGCGCAATGAGACGACGGTACGCGAACAGTCATCCGCAATAGCAACACCAACTCGGACATCCCTGTCCTGACTTTTCACGAAAGCATGTTTCGAACACAGCAACGAGTTGATGCGAAACAGACAGCCCAGGATGACCTCGCCCGCCGCAAGGCCGGCGCGCGGCGCACGGCCTGGATCATCACCGCGATCGTGATCGCGTTTTTCGTCGCCAGCCTCGTGCAGGGACATTTCGTCGGCATCCCCAACTGGGTCCCCCCACGCTGATCTTGCGATATCGTTACGCCAGCCCTACACCGGAATCCACGACATGAGCCAACCTGACGCCAACGTCTATTACGTCCCGCACGGCAGCCGCTGGCCGATCATCGCGACGATCGGGATGTTCCTGTTCATGGTGGGCGCAGCGAACTGGCTCAACGGCCACGACATGTGGGGCAAGATCATCCTGACCGTGGGGGCGCTGACCATCATCGGGATGATGTTCGGCTGGTTCGGCAACGTGATCCGCGAGTCGATGAAGGGCACCTTCAACTCGCAGGTCGACACTTCGTTCCGGATGGGGATGACCTGGTTCATCTTCTCCGAGGTGTTCTTCTTCGCCGCGTTCTTCGGCGGCCTGTTCTACATCCGCACCTTCGTGGTGCCGTGGCTGGGCGGCCTCGGCGACAAGGGTGTGCTGACCAACGGCTTCATCTGGCAGGGCTTTTCGGCGGCGTGGCCGACCAACGGCCCGGAAGCGGTGGGCGGCGCGTTCACCTCGACCTCGCCGTGGGGCATCCCGTTGGTCAACACGCTGCTGCTGCTGTCGTCCAGCGTCACCGTGACGATCGCGCACCACGCGCTGCGCGCGGGCAACCGCAAGCGCCTGATCGGCTTCCTCGGCCTCACCATCCTGCTGGGCGTGACCTTCCTCGGCCTGCAGGCGCACGAATACTGGGAGTCCTACGTCCACCTCAACATGACGCTGCACACCGGCATCTACGGCGCGACGTTCTACATCCTCACCGGCTTCCACGGGCTGCATGTCACGCTGGGCACCATCATGCTGTGCGTGATGTGGCTGCGTTGCGTGCGCGGACACTTCACCCCGCAGAACCATTTCGCGTTCGAGGCGGTGTCGTGGTACTGGCACTTCGTGGACGTGATCTGGCTGTGCCTGTTCCTGTTCGTGTACATCCTGTAGTTTCGTGCCGCGGGACCGTTTCATCTTCGTGCGGGTCGCCTGGCATCGATCTTGAAATCCCTCTCCGGAAGGAGAAGGGTTTCATGCGTTTGGAAATGGTCTCTCGTTGAATCAGGCACGGCCGCCGACGGCGCGGGGGCTCGATGGAACGCGGAGCGTCACGATGGCTTGGACTGGGCGCTTGCGCGCTGCTTGCCTGCGCAGGTCCTGCGCGAGCCGGCGAATGCACGCTGGCCAAATACGGCACGCTGTCCGTCGAGATGATCGGCGAGCGGCCCACCACGCTCGTCAAGGTCAATGGCGCGGTGACGCGCTTCGCGATCGACACCGGCGCATGGTTCAGCTTCATGTCGCGCGCCAATGCCGATGCGCTGGGACTGAAGCCTTTCCCCGCGCCGTTCGGATTCCGCATGGGCGGGATCGGCGGCTCTGCCTTTGCTGAGATCGCCAAGGTCAAGGACTTCGGCATCCTCGATACGGATTTGCACCACGTCGATTTCGTGGTGGGTGGGTCGGATGCGGGCGAAGGATCGCTGGGCGCCAACCTGCTCGATTTCGCGGATCTCGAAATCGACCTCGCGCACGGCAAGGTCACGCTGTTCAAACCGGATGGCTGCCGCAAGTCGGCGCTGGCCTATTGGATCAAGCAAGGCGGCAGCTACAACGTTGCCGACTTGCGGCCCTCCTACAACCGGAACGACCGGCGCAGTTTCGTCGACGTGACGATCGATGGTAAAACGGTTCGCGCCTTGCTGGACAGCGGCGCCGCCGCCACCTTGCTTGACCGCCGGGCCGCCGAACGCGTGGGCATCGACCTGAAAGGGCCGGGCGTGAAGCCGGGCGGCCGCATCCGCGGCGTCGGCGCCAGGACGTATCAATCGTGGATCGTGCCCATCGCCACGTTCTCGGTCGGCACCGAAACGATCCAGCACAGCGAGATGCTGGTGATGGACGGCAATTTCGGCGATGGCGAGACCGACATGGTGCTGGGCGTCGATTTCATGCTGGCCCATCACATGTACATCGCCAACAGCCAGCGCAAGCTCTATTTCACGTACAACGGCGGCCGCGTGTTTTCGCTGGACACCGCCTCGATCGGCGCGCACGAGACGGCCGCAGCGAACGAGGCGGGTGGCGAACCGAAGACGGCGGCCGATTATGCGTTGCGCGGCCAGGCGCGCCTGGCGCGCGGCGAACTCGCGAATGCGCTTTCCGATCTGGATGCGGCGATCCGGCTGGATCCGGGCAATGCGGATGAGCATCTGACACGCGCCCGCATCCTGCTCGACCGGAAACAGCCCGCAGCGGCGCTGGACGACCTGGACAAGGCGCTGACCCTCGATCCGAAAAATCTCGATGCACTGTTGCTGCGCGCATCGCTCCGGCACCGGAACAAGGACGATGCCGGCGCCGCGGCGGATCTCGCGGCGGCGCAACCGCTCGCGCCGGCCGCTTCGATGCAGTCCCGAGCCATTGCATCGCTCTATATCGACATCGACGAGCCGGCCGCTGCCGTGCCATTGCTGGACGCGTGGATTCGCGCACACAGGGACGACTCGTTGCTCGGCAGCGCGCTCAACGAGCGCTGCTGGGCGCGCGCCCTGGCCAACCAGGCGCTGGACGATGCGTTGCACGATTGCCGCGATGCCATCAAACGCGACGGTGACCTCGCGGCGTATCTGGACAGTCTCGGCATGGTGTATCTGCGGATGGGACACTACGCCGATGCGATCAAGGCGTATCAGCAGGCGCTCGCGCAATCGCCGCACGCGGCGTGGTCGCATTACGGCCTGGGCCTGGCCGAAATGCACAGCGGCCGGACGGATGCCGGCAAGGCCGAATTGGCGACGGCGCGTTCGCTCGACAAGGCAATCGACACGCGTGCCGCCAGGCTCGGCCTGGTTCCGCCGGCCGCGTCTCCGGCCAGCGGAGCATCCGGCGCACAGCCTGCCAGGTAATGCGCGCGCCACGCCGATCTGCGCTTTCTCCGGGTCGCGGGTCGGCTTTCCAGGCGCGGGATCATCGGTTTGCTGCCACGGTCCGCTACAATCAGCAGTTCCTGCCGAGTTCCCGGACCGGCTCTCAACGCACGTAAATCCCGTGCGGGTGCAGGATGCCGGTGACGATGCCGATCACGATCAGGACGAACAGCAGGATCGAGAATGCGACGCGCCGCGTCAGCGCCCACACCGTGCGGTTGCTGCCGGTGCGATCGGTCATCATGAAATACAGCGCCTGACCCAGTTCGAAAATCACCACCAGAAACACGATGACCAGCACAGCCTTGTATACGGTGGCGAACGACATGGGTTTCACGCGCGCGGAAACGCCGAGTATAACGTTGCGGCCGGCCGGCCGGCCGGTGCGCGCGGCATGATGCGGCTGCGTCGTCCCAGCGTGTTCGCGGTGGCGTTGACGATCTTCGGCATCGCGGCGTTCTGCGCGCTGGGTGTGTGGCAACTCCAACGCGCGGCGTACAAGGAAACCGTGCTGTCGCGTTTCGATCGCGCCGCGACGGCGCCGCTGGTCAGCCTCGCCGACGCGGTGGCCGGCAAGCAGCCCGATGCCTATCCGCACGTCGAAGTCACGGGGCGGCTGGATGGCCGGCGGGTGTACATGCTGGACGACCAGATGCGTTCGGGCCGGCTGGGCGTGATGGTGTTCGTGCCGTTCCTGCCGGACGGCTCGCTGCGCACCCTGCTGGTGAACCTGGGCTTCCTCGCCAGGATGGGTCCGGACTCGACCAGCCTGCCCGATTTGCCGCCGATTCCCGACCACGCCGTCAGGCTGACCGGCATCTACGCACCGCCGCCGCTGCCGGGCCTCAAGCTGGGCGGCAATCCGCTGCCGCGCGAAAAGACCTGGCCCAAGCTGGTGACCTGGATCGACACCCGGCAGATCGCGGCCGATCTGGATCGCCCCGTCTATCCGCATGTACTGTTGCTGGATCCCGATCCGCACAGCGCGTACATCCGGAGCTGGACGGCCAACGTGATGCCGCCAGCGCGCCACCGCGCCTATGCGCTGCAGTGGTTCACGTTCGCGCTCGCGGCGATCGTGATGTTTTTCGTGCTGCATCGCGTGAAGCGCGACGATGCCGCCACCGACAACGAAGAGGAATAGCAACCGATGGACTTGCGCAACCGCCGCCGCCTGCAGGCGGCGCTGATCGCGGCGATCTTCGCGGCCCCGGTCATCGCGGCCATGCTGCTGACGCTGGCCGGCTGGACGCCGCGCGGCCGCAGCTACGGCCAGCCGATCCGGCCCGAACGCGATCTCGCATCCGTGCCGGTCAAGCTTGCGGACGGCCGGACGTTTTCGTGGAGCAACCACGACGGCGTGTGGACGCTGGTCGCACTGCCTGGGCCGGATTGCGCCGAACGTTGCCTGCGCCAGCTCGACCTCGCGCATCGCGCGCAGATCACGCTGGGCAAGCAGACCGACAAGCTGCTCCTGCTGTACCTGGGCGATCCGCCGTCGGGCCCGGCGTCGCAAGGTTTCGCCGCGGTGTGGACGCTCGCGGGCACCGCTTCGCATGAGCTGGACGATTTGCGCGCGCATGCGCGTGATTCGGTGAGCGCGGTGCTGGTGTCGCCGAAGGGCGAGGCGCTGACCCGCTACCCCGCGAACTTCGATGCGGAAGGCTTGCGCCGCGACCTGAAGAAGGTGGTGCGCTGATGCAGGCGATGTCCGGGCCGTTGCGCGCGCTGGCGTGGATCGCCTGCGTGTTCGCGTTTTGCGTGATCGTGTTCGGCGCGTTCGTGCGCCTGTCCAACGCCGGCCTGTCGTGTCCGGACTGGCCGACGTGCTACGGGCGCATCACCTGGCCGGTGAAGCCGGCCGCGGTGGCGAAGGCCGACCAGGCGTTCCCGAACCGTCCGGTCGAAACCCACAAGGCCTGGCGCGAACAGAGCCATCGCTTCCTGGCCGGCACGCTCGGGATGCTGGTGCTGGCCGAGGCACTGGCCGCGACCTTCGCGACCCGGCGGCGGTTCGGCCTCGTGATCGCGGCGGTGGTCCTGATCGGTGTCGGCATACCGCTGTACATGGCGCAGGACTACGTGGCCTCCAGCGTGGCGGCAGCGATCGGCGAAGCGCTGTTGCTGGGCGTCGCGGTGTTCTGGCGCGGCGGCGATTGGCGAAGGATTGCGGTGCTGGCGCTGGCGGTGGTCTGCTTCCAGGCGTTGCTTGGGATGTGGACGGTGACCTGGCTGCTGAAACCCATCGTGGTGTCGGGTCATTTGTTGGGCGGCATGGCGACCTTCGCGTTGCTGGCGTGGATCGCGTGGCGGTTGTCGCTGTCTCCCGTTCCCCCGCAGGGGAGGCAGAAGGGTTTGTTTGCGGCCGTAGCGATCGGCGTGGCGCTGTTGTCCTGCCAGATCTTCCTGGGCGGCTGGACCTCGTCCAACTACGCGGCGCTGGCCTGCGGCATCGGCGGTTCGGCATTTCCGACCTGCCTCGGCCAATGGTGGCCGGCGATGGATTTCCACCAGGGCTTCATCCTGTGGCGCGGGATCGGCGTGGATTTCCAGGGCGGCATCCTCGACGCCGCTTCACGCACCGCGATCCAGATGGTGCATCGCTTCGGCGCGCTGGTGGTGTTCGTGTACCTCGCGTGGCTTTCACACCGGACGGGCCGCGCGGGACTGCGCTGGCATGGTGTCGCGCTGGCGATCCTGCTGCTCGTACAGGTCGGGCTGGGCATCAGCAACGTGATGCTGGGCCTGCCGCTGGCGATCGCGGTTGCGCACACCGGCGGCGCCGCGCTGCTGCTGTTCGTGCTGGTGAGTTTACTTGTGCGATCGTCCCTGATCGCTGCTTCACCAGAAGTTGCGGCAAGTGTGGATGTCGTCAAGTCATGGATACCAGGACGGGCTTGAAGCCGCCATCCATGGCCAAGATCTCCGTCCCTGACTTTCCACAGCAGCCGCTTCGATCGAACCGCTTAAAATAGACAGATGTCCACGCTCGCCGGCCAATACCTCGCCGCCACCAAACCGCGCATCGTCGCGCTGCTGGTGT
This sequence comes from Rhodanobacteraceae bacterium, assembly GCA_030123585.1. NCBI lineage: Bacteria > Pseudomonadati > Pseudomonadota > Gammaproteobacteria > Lysobacterales > Rhodanobacteraceae > Rhodanobacteraceae bacterium. The sequence goes on along the minus strand of CP126120.1, from coordinate 2,180,131 downwards.
TCACCGCGCTGATCGGGATGTTTCTCGCCGCGCCCGGCCTGCCGCCGTGGCGGGCGCTGGTGTTCGGCACGCTGGGGATCTGGATGGCGTCGTCGTCGGCCGCGGCGCTGAACCAGTTGATCGACCAGCGCATCGACCGGGTGATGGCGCGCACCGCGCATCGCCCGCTGGTGACCGGCACGCTCACCGCGCGCCAGGTGCTGGGGTTCGCGCTGGTGCTGGGCGTGATCTCGATGCTGGTCCTCGCGCTGCTGGTGAACTGGCTGACCGCGCTGCTCACCTTCATCGGGCTGATCGGCTACGCGGTGATCTACACCGCATTCCTGAAGCGCGCGACACCGCAGAACATCGTGATCGGCGGCCTCGCCGGCGCGATCCCGCCGCTGCTCGGCTGGGCTGCGGTGACCGGGATGGGCAGCCTGCGCGACTGGGCCTACGGCCTGCTGCTGGTGCTGATCGTGTTCGCGTGGACGCCGCCGCATTTCTGGTCACTGGCGATCTTCCGCCGCGAGGACTACCGGCGCGCCTGCATCCCGATGTTGCCGGTGGTGTACGGCGTGGAATACACCCGCTGGCACGTACTGGCCTACACGATCATCCTGGTGCTGGCGAGCCTGTTGCCTTACCTCACCGGGATGAGCGGGCTGCTCTATCTGGGCGGCGCGGCGGTGCTGGGCATCGCCTACCTGTACTACGCGGTGCGCCTGATGCGGCCGCCCGACGAGCGCTTCGCGATGAGCGCGTTCGGCTATTCCATCGTGTACCTGATCGCGCTGTTTGCCTTCCTGCTGCTGGACCACTGGCTGGCCGCGCCGGTGTTGCACGTCGGGGGCTATGTGCTGGAGCGGATCGGGTAAGCTGGACGGCGCACGCGGGCGAGGGGCGTGCCGGCGGGTTCGCGAGCCCGGCGTGGTCTGGGTCTTGTGGAAGGCGTGGCAAGGCGTGGAGCTGATCCTGCTTGTCGTGGCGGTCGTGGCGGCGCTTGCCGGGATCGGGCTGGCGGCGTGGTCGCTGCGCCGGCAGGCAAGCCTTGCCCGCGAACTCGAAGCCAGCCGCGAGCGTTACCTGCTCATTGCCGAAGCCGCCAACGACGGCATCTTCGATTTCGACATCGCCAGCGGGAAGATCTTCTTCTCGCCGCGGGTGTACCAGATGCTCGGCTACGACCAGGGCGAACTGGACCGGCCCGACGGCCTCCGGCACATCATGGACCCGGACGACTACGAGGCCGCGCACACGGCCCTGATCGGGCACATGCAGCAGCGCCGCCGCGACGAACTGCAGCGGGTGATGCGCCTGCGCGCGCGCGACGGCCGGGTGCTGACGATGCTGGCGCGCAGCATCACGCGCTACGCCGCGGACGGCACGCCGGTGCGTGTCGCGGGCTCGTACACCGACGTCACCGAGCGGTTGGGCAGCGAGCGCCAGTTGCAGTTGGCGGCCAGCGTGTTCGAAGCCGGCAGCGACGGCATTGTGATCACCGATGCGCACGACCGGATCGTGTCGGTGAACAGCGCGTTCCTGGGCATGCTGGGTTACAGCCGCGACGAACTGGTCGGGCGCCAGCTGCAGGACGTGCAGGGCGGCGACGCCGCGGCGCAGGATCGGGACGCCGCGCTGCGCGACGCGGGCTCGTGGAGCGGCGAACTGCCGTGGCGGCGGCACAACGGCGAGACCAAGTCGCTGGACAGCTCGGTGGTGGCGGTGCGCGACGCCAGCGGCGGGGTGATGTTCCGCATCCACCTCTGCGTCGATACCGCCGAGCTGCGTTACGCGCAGGCACGCATCCGGCATCTCGCCTATTTCGACGCGTTGACCGGCCTGCCCAACCGCACCCATCTGCGCGGCCAGTTCGAACAGGCGCTGGCGACGGCGCGCCACACCGGGCAGGAACTGGCGGTGGCGTTCTTCGATCTCGACAACTTCAAGGAGATCAACGACACCGCCGGGCACAGCGTGGGCGACGACGTGATCTGCGCGGCGGCGCAGCGGCTCGGCAAGGGCATGCGCGAGGACGACATCCTGTGCCGGTTCGGTGGCGACGAGTTCCTGCTGTTGATGCCGAACACCAGCGCCGCGCAGGCCGAGACGCTGGTCGGCAACCTGGTGGAGCAGTTGTGCAAGCCGGTCGAAATCGAAGGCCGCATGCTGGACATCGCGGGCAGCGCGGGCTTCAGCATGTTTCCCGAGGACGCGCTGGACGCGGAGAACCTGGTGCGCCAGGCCGACACCGCGCTGTTCCGCGCCAAGGAGGAAGGCGGCAACAACGTGCAGCGGTTCCGGCCGTGGATGGGCGAGGCCGTGAGCTGGCGGCACGACATGCAGGCCGCGTTGCGCGTCGCGATCGTGCGCTCGCAGTTCGTGCTGCGCTACCAGCCCATCGTCGACGCGCGCGAACAGCGCGTGGCCGGCGTCGAGGCCCTGCTGTACTGGAACCGCCCCGGCATGGGCGTGGTGGGGCCGTCCACCTTCATCAACCTGGCCGAGGAATCGCGCCTGATCGAACCCATCGGCGCGTGGGTGGTGCGCGAAGTCTGCCGGCAGGCGGCGGCGTGGCGGCGGGACGGCCTGCCGCCGTTCTACATCGCGATCAACATATCGAGCCAGCAGTTGCGCGCGGCCGGCCGGTTCCAGCAACACCTCGTCGGGGCGATGCGCGAACACGGGGTGGGCAACAGCGACCTGGTGCTGGAGATCACCGAGCGGCATTTCGTGCAGGACATGAAAGGCGGGCTGCCGGTGCTGGAGAACCTCACCGCCGACGGCATGCGGGTGGCGGTGGACGATTTCGGCACCGGCTATTCCAACCTCGAATCGCTGCAGAGCCTGGCCGTGAACCAGATCAAGATCGACCGCACCTTCGTGCGCAACCTGATGACCGAAGTGGGCGATCGCGCGATCGTGAAATCCATCATCGCGCTGGGCCGCGGGTTGGGCCTGCAGGTGGTGGCCGAGGGCGTGGAAAGCGCCGAGCAGGAGCGGCTGCTGCGGGAATTCGGCTGCGACCTGCTGCAGGGATATTTGTATGCGCGCCCGCTGTCCGCCGGCGAGGTGCCGGGATTCGTCGAAACCCTGATGCAGGGCGCGCCGGCTGGCGGATGAGCCCCGGTTGTGGTGTCATAGCCGGTTGCGGTGTCGCGAATTCGTGCGGCGCCCCCGCATGCGTCAGGTGATGGCTTGAACGTGGTCCTGGATTTCTTGCGCTGGTGGGTTCCGTGGGAGCCTTCCGCGGTCGTGGTCGTGGTGTTCGCGCTCGCGGTGTGGCTGTACTGGCGCGGCGCACGGCGATCGCCCGTGACCGCGCCGTGGTATCGGCAACTGCTGTTCTGGCTGGGCCTGCTGATCGTCTACACCGGCCTGCACACAAGGCTCGACTACTACGCCGAGCACGAGTTCTTCATCCACCGCATCCAGCACATGGGCCTGCACCACATGGGCCCGTTCCTGATCGCGCTGGCGTATCCCGGCATCACGATGCGGCGCGGCCTGCCGGCGCGTTTTCGCGCGCACTGGCTGAAGCCCGCGTTGCAATGGGCGCCGGTGCGCTGGTTGCTGGACGTGCTGCTGCACCCGTTCGTCGCGGCGCTGCTGTTCGTGGGCCTGATCTACCTGTGGCTGTGGCCCGCGGTGCACTTCGACGCGATGCTCGACTGGCGGCTGTACCGCGTGATGAACTTCAGCATGGCCGCCGACGGCATGCTGTTCTGGTGGCTGGTGCTGGATCATCGTCCACGCCCGCCGGCGCGGCTGTCGCCGGGCGTGCGGGTGTTCGTGGCGCTGGCGGTGATCCTGCCGCAGATCCTGATCGGCGCCTACATCAGCTTCACCACCGCCGACCTGTACCCGATCTACAGCCTGTGCGGGCGCGCCTTCGCCGGCATCCCGTCGATCGTCGACCAGCACCTCGGCGGCCTGATCCTGTGGATCCCGAGTTCGATGATGAGCGTGATCGCCGCGCTGATCGCGTTCACGTACTGGGTCCGGCTGGACAGCAAGGGCCGCCTGCCGCGCAACCGGCGTGCGCGCGCGGCGATCCGCGCACGCGATGCCGCGGCGATGCGTCAGTCCGCGGGACCGGAAGCGTTGGCGGGCAACACCGAAAAATCCGCCTGAAGCGTCGCGCCGTCAGCGAACTCCAGCGTCATCGGCACCTTGTCGCCGGGTTTGATCGCGCGCTTTGCGTGCATCAGCATCAGGTGGTAGCCGCCCGGCGCCAGCTTCACGCTGCCGTGCGCGGGGATGTCGAGCTGTTCGACCATCTCCATCCGGCTGTCGCTGTGGGCCAGCATCGAGCGGTGCAGCATCACCATGCCGTAATCCGCGCTGCGCGCGCCGGTGATGCGCACGGTCGCGTCGCCGTCGTTGACGATCACGGCGTAACCCGCCGACGGCAGGCCGGCCGGCAGCCAGCGGATCCAGGCGTGCTCGACCCGCACGCCCGGCGGCGCGGGCGCGGCGGCGCCCGCCGTGGCCGTGGCCAGTGCGAGGATGGCGCCTGCCAGCAGGGTGCGGCGGGTCATTGCGGTTGCTCCACGAGAATTTTTAGGTCGTGCAGGATTTCGTCGTTCGACGAGCCCGGCGTCGCCAGCACCTGCGCGCGTCCGGCGCGGTCGAAGATGTAGATCGCCGAACTGTGGGTGACTTCGTAGTCGCCCGCCGACGAGGCCTTGGCCGGTTCCGGCTTGTAGAACGCGCGGTAGCGCTTGGCCAGTTGCGCGATGGCGTCCTGTGTCCCGGTCAGACCCACCACGCGCGGATCGAACGCGGTGACGTACTGGTGCAGCACCGGCACCGTGTCGCGCGCCGGGTCCACCGTCACGAACAGGATGCGCACGTCGTCGGCCTGCTTGCCCAGCTTCTGCAGCACCGTGTGCAGGTGCACCAGCGTCAGCGGGCACACGTCCGGACAGTGCGTGTAGCCGAAATACAGCAGCACCACCTTGCCGCGATAGGTCGCCGCCGTCACCGGCTGGCCCAGATCGTTGGTCATCTGGAATTTCAGGTCGGGCAGGTGCCCCTGCACGTTGTCGAGCTGCCAATCGGCGTGCGATTGGCACGCGGCGAGCAGCAGGGCGGCGCCCATCGGCAACAGCCAGCGCAAGGAGAAACGGAGCTTGGACATCGGCGCGAAGACCACGGCAATAACCCCGGAATGATAGCGCGCTCGCCGCGGCGCCGGCCCGCGCACGGTCCGGCGCGGGTCCGCATGCACGCGAAGGGTTGACGCGGCGCCGGTGCCGCACGACAATGCGCGCGCCGACGGGCGCGCTGCATCGTCTCGCCGGCACTGTCCTTCATCAACCATGACCATGGACGTACACCCTAGTCGCACCGCCGGCATCCGCTTGCATCGGGTGGCGGCGGAAAAAATCGAACCGATCCGCGGCGACCGCGCCCGGACGGCTGGCGCCCGCCCCGACTAGGCGCGTCCGGCCCGTCCTCCGAGCGGTGCTGCGGCACTGCTTTGAAGAGGAGATGGGCCATGAACCTCCTTCGCAATTTCATCCGTGCGCGCCTGGCAGCCCGTCATGCGCATTCGCACCGCCGCGACGGCCGCCGCCGCGAGTGGAACGTGACCGTGCCCGCGCCGCGGGCATTGTCGTGCGATCGTCCATGATCGCGGCGTTGTCAAACGTTCGCGTCGCCGACTCGCCTTGCGGTCGTGGAGATCAGAACGGTCACGGAGTTCTTGGCCATGGACGGCGACTTTGGCCTGACTTTCCACAACAGCCGCTTCGAGTGGGGAATCGGCGGGGGCCAAGGCCTCCACCGCGAATACGTGCGCGATCTCGTCGCGCACGCGTTGCGCTGCGCGCACGAAAACGAACGCGCCACTTCCCCACGATGTAAGTCCACGGTCCGCCACCCGTCCGTGGTCGCGCGTTTCACCGCCACGGAATCGAGTGATGTTCGGACCCTCAGCCCAATCGAATGCCGGTGTCGCGGCCGCCAAGCCCCGCGCGGCGCACGCGCGCCCGGTGGCGGCGGACAGCGCGTGGACCAATGACGCCGCGCTGCTGGCAGCGCTGGATGCCACGCCGGACGGACTGGACGAAGCGCAGATCGAGGAACGCCTCGACCGCGACGGCGTCAACGAAGCCTCGCACGAGAAGCCGCCGCACTGGGCGCTGCAGCTCGCGCGTACCTTCAAGAACCCGTTCATCATCGTGCTGCTGGTGCTGGCCGGCGTGCAACTGGTCACCTCGCCCGACGACCTGACCGGGCCCATCATCATCGCGGTGATGGTGCTGATCAGCGTGGTGCTGAGCTTCACCCAGGAATTCCGTTCCTCGCGCGCGGCGGAAAAACTGAAGGCGATGGTGCGCAACACCGCGACGGTGACGCGGCGTGCGTCCGACGGGCATTCCGAGCGCATCGAAGTGCCGGTGATCGAACTGGTCGCGGGCGACATCGTGCATCTGTCGGCCGGCGACATGGTGCCCGCCGACCTGCGCCTGCTCAGCGCGAAGGACCTGTTCATCTCGCAGGCGATCCTGACCGGCGAGTCGCTGCCGGTGGAGAAGACCGCGCCCGAGCACGCGACGCAAACCGACGCGCGCATCGAGCCGCTGGACCTGCCGACCGTGTGCTACATGGGCACCAACGTGGTCAGCGGCAGCGCGACCGCGGTGGTGGTCGCGACCGGTCCGCGCAGTTATCTGGGCTCGCTCGCGCACACGCTTTCCGGCCAGCGTTCGGAAACCAGCTTCGACCGCGGCGTCAAGAGCGTGTCGTGGCTGCTGATCCGCTTCATGGCGGTGATGGTGCCGATCGTCCTGGGCGTGCAGTGGATCAAGCACGGCTTCTTCGATGCGTTCCTGTTCGCGATTTCGGTTGCGGTGGGCCTGACGCCCGAAATGCTGCCGCTGATCGTCACCGCCAACCTCGCGAAGGGCGCGCTGGCGATGAGCAAGCGCAAGGTGGTGGTGAAGCAGCTCAACGCGATCCAGAACTTCGGCGCGATGGACGTCTTGTGCACCGACAAGACCGGCACGCTGACGCTGGACCGGATCGTGCTGGAGCGGCATCTCGACCTGGACGGCGAGGAATCCGACGACGCGCTGGAGTTCGGCTACTTGAACAGCCATTTCCAGACGGGCCTCAAGAACCTGATGGACAAGGCGGTGCTGGCGCATCGCGACCTCGAGCAGTCCATCGCCAAGTGGAAAGTCGTGGACGAGATTCCGTTCGACTTCCAGCGCCGGCGCATGTCGGTGGTGCTGACCGAAGGGCACGGCGAAGACCTGCTGGTGTGCAAGGGCGCGGTCGAGGAAATGCTGTCGATCTGCACCTTCGCGCGTGAAGGCGACCGCGAGATTCCGCTGACCGACCATCGCCGCGAAAGCATCCGTGCGATGACGCATGACCTCAACGAGGACGGCCTGCGTGTGCTGATCGTCGCGGTCAAGCGCCAGCCCGCGCCGGGCCGCGCCTACGGCATCGCCGACGAGGCCGGCCTCACTGCGATCGGCTGCCTCGCGTTCCTCGACCCGCCCAAGGACACCGCGCACACCGCGATCGCGGCGTTGCATGGTCATGGCGTCGCGGTGAAGGTGATCACCGGAGACAACGAGGCGGTCACCCGCAAGATCTGCCGCGAGGTCGGGCTGGACGTCACGCATTCGGTGCTGGGCCGCGACATCGAGGAGCTGGACGACGGGGCGCTCGACGACCTGGTCGCGCGCACCACGGTGTTCGCGAAGATGTCGCCGCTGCAGAAATCGCGGGTGGTGGAATCGCTGCAGCGGCGCGGCCACACCGTGGGTTTCCTGGGCGACGGCATCAACGACGCCGCGGCATTGCGGAAGGCCGACGTCGGCATTTCGGTCGACACCGCGACCGACATCGCCAAGGAATCCGCCGACATCATCCTGCTGGAAAAGAACCTGATGGTGCTGGAGGAGGGCGTGCTGGAAGGCCGCATCACCTTCGGCAACATCATCAAGTACATCAAGATGACGGCCAGCTCCAACTTCGGCAACGTGTTCAGCATGCTGATCGCGAGTTTCTTCCTGCCGTTCCTGCCGATGCTGCCGCTGCAAATCCTGGTGCTGAACCTGCTCTACGACATCTCGCAGCTGTCGATCCCGTTCGACCGGATGGACGAGGAATACGTCCGCCGCCCGCGCAAGTGGGACGCCGGCGACATCGGGCGCTTCATGGTCTGGATCGGCCCCACCAGTTCGGTGTTCGACATCACCACCTTCGCGCTGCTGTGGTTCTGGTTCGGCGCCAACTCCGTCGCACCCGCGCACCAGGCGTTCTTCCAGTCCGGCTGGTTCGTGGAAAGCCTGCTGACGCAGACGCTGGTGGTGCACATGATCCGCACCCGCAGGATTCCGTTCCTGCAGAGTGCGGCGTCGGCGCCGGTGCTGGGACTCACCACCGCGATCATCGCGATCGGCCTCGCGATTCCCTACACCGTGCTCGGGCACAAGCTCGGCATGGTCGAGCTGCCGCTGGAATACTTCGGCTGGCTGGCCGCGACCGTCGTCGCATACTGCGCGCTGACGCAATTCGTGAAGGTGCTCTACACGCGTCGCTACCGGCGCTGGCTGTAGTCATTCCGACTCGTCAGCTCGATTTGCGCCAGTTGACCTTCACCACGCTGTCGTTCTCCCTGACGGGCTCGGAAAGGTGCGCGTTGCCGGTACCGGTCATTGTGATCAGCGATGCGGAGGCCAAGTCGTCGAAGTTCAGGCTGCCACCGGCGATGCACTCGTCGAAGTAGCAGGCGGCGTAGTCGGTCAGGCTGGCGACCGAGCCGTTCACCGTGGGACGCTCGACGATCCATTCGGCCACGTTGCCGGTCAGCGCGGTGCGGCTGGGCGCGGTGATGTCGAAGCGGGTGCCCACGCCCGTCGACTGGTTGCTGAAGCTCACCGTCGCGTGGGTGGTGGAATCGGCGCAGATCAGGCAGTACATCACGTCGCCGGGCGAGACGGGCAGGTTCGAGATCTTGACCTCGCCGGCCGGGAACCATTCCCACCATGTGTAGACCTGCGTGGCGGTGACGAACCAGAACTTGGTGATCTGGGTTTCGGTCCCGGCCTGCAGCACGTCGTTGGAGTTCCAGCCGTCGATGCCCACCCACTCGGAGGCGTAATACGCGCCGTCGCTGGGCGTGTTCGGACTGGGGACGGTCCACTGTCCGCCCACGAAACGGTAGGGTTTGTTCGCCGGCGCGAAGACGGCGGCGCCCGACCAGTTCGTGGAGGTTGCGTTCGACACGCCGGGCTGGGACGCCTTGGCGCGCGCGCGGCCGGTGTGGACTCGGCGCGCGGGTCCATGGCTGATGTTCTCCCGGTGCTCGAATTCCGGCGCGATCCACAGCCGCGTGCGGCTGATCACCCGGTCCCACAGACGCGCCAGGTGCGGCTGGGTCTTGGCGTCGGGGCGCCGCGGAAGGCGTTGCGCGGCCAGTTGCCGCGGCGATGCGGTCAGCGGATCGAAGCCCTCGGGCAGCGCGCCGAACCCTCTCACCCGGAAGCCCTTCGACGTCAGCGTCGCCGGTACCGGCGCGACCTGCGGATTGCGGCGGCGGGCCGCCGATCCGGGGTTCTCTCGTTTGCCACCGCCCTTGGTCGCCATGGTGGTTTCTCCTCGTCGTGTCGGAAAAAACGCGGGATGCGGTTTCGCTTCGATCCGCTGCGCTCATCCGTTCGTGTAGTGGTTGGCCGGTTTCAGGATTCCTCGACCGGAGCCGGCGGGCAGCAGCGGTACTCCTGCGATTTTTCGAGCAGGGCGATCTGCTTCTGGAGCAGTTCGTTTTCCAGTTTCTTCCGCTCCACGTCGAGCTCGATGGATTTCAGCCGCGTGTCCTCGCACACGTTGCAGTTGTCGAGGCAGCCCTTGACCAGGATGCCGGGCGTCGGCAGCGACGACTGGCGCACGAACGAATAGCGCTTCTTCGCGTCGCTGGACACGTTGCCGTTCTTGTCGAGCAGGCCTTCCTGGACCAGTTCCTGCTGCACCTGCTTGAGCGCCTGCGCGCGCAGGGCGGCAGCCAGCACCGGAATCTGGAGGCGGAACGCCACGGTCGCCCCGAGCCGGTCGTTGCCCGCCACGCTGGTCGCGGCTTCGAGGTAGGTCGCGCGGCGATTGGCGTCGGTCGAAAGCACGCCGTTCGAAAGCACGCCCACGCCGGTGCTGGGCGACAGCGGATTGGCCGCGACGCGGGTGAAGTCGTTGGCGGGATCGGTATCCATCATCGCCCGCAGGTCGATCGACTCCAGCGTGTAGCTGATCGTCTGGGTCTTGTTGATCTGGTAGAAGAAGAACGTCACCGCGTGGCAATCGTTGTTGTTCTGGAATTCGCGCGAAGCGGATTCGTAGTGATCCTGCGATTCGCTCTCGGTGTGCGTGCGGCTTTCTGATTCGCCGATGGACACGCTGGCGGCCTTGCGCACGCCCATCTCCGCGGCCCGCGCCGACGATTGCGCGTGCTGGCTGTGCTCCCCGAGAAAATCGGAAACGGAATTGGAGTCGTAATTGCCGCTCATGCTGGCCGAGCCGCCCAGGCCGAAGATGTTCACGCCGGCGTCGGCCTTGCCGTCCACGTGCGAGTGCGACTGGTTGCTCGAATGCGCCTCGTCGCGCGAATTCACGTCGAACAGCGAATCGCTCATCTGCTGCATGAAGAACGATTCTTCCGACGATTGCGAATTGCGGTAGCCGAACTTGCTGTCGCTGTCGAAGGTGAACTTGGAGCGGCGGTCCGACGTGAACAGACGCACCTTTTCGCCGGGCAGCAAGGTCGTGGTGTACAGCAGGTCGCCGAGCGCGAGCGGTCCGCGGCAGCGCTTGAGCTGGAAGTGCAGCTTCACCTCGACCGGAATGCTCTGCGACGGCCGGCCGGCCGGCGTCTGCGTGCCCACCGTCGCCGCATAGGTCAGCCGATAGAAAAAGTCGAGTTCGTCGCAGACGCCGTCGGGCGCGAGCGGCGGGCAGCATGGCACGGTCTGTTTGGTGGTGTCGGTTTGCGTTGGCATGGCGAATCTCCGATGGGTGAAGGGTTCCATCCGTGGTTCATGCCTGCCGGCGGAATATCCCTTTCCGGAGCAGTCCCGCGACATCGCGGTGGTCGACGGGCTGGACCGAACTGCCGATCGCGAAGCGGTATGCGCGTCCGCTGACCGCGCCGCGCACCACGATCGGCGACGCGCCGAGGTAGCGCACCGGCACCGCGGGTCTTGCCGGCGGGGCAACCGCCGCATGTCCAGCGCCAGCGGCGACGCGAAACGCGACGGGCGGCCTCGGCTGCGAAGCCGCCTGGCTAGCCCTCAGGGCCGTCCTGCCCTGGCCGCAACACGTCATGGTCGTGGTTCTCCGGAAAAGGGGGCGAGCGCAACTGCAGTTCCGCGGGCTCCCTGCCCAGGCGTTCGAGCAGGCACGCTGCGCCCGACAGCGCGAGCCACGCCGGGATCCACGTCCACGCCGGGCGGGCCACCATGAAGGTGAACGGCACGGCGATCCACAACGAGAGGCACTGGAAGCAGTCCATCCATTTGCCCGCCATGCTGGCGCCCAGCCTGGCCCGCAGCTTCAGGATCGAGTCGAACGGACCATCCTCTTCCGCCAACAAGTGCGTGACGCGCCATGTCGCCAGGATCGCCAGGGCGAGACTCAACATCGGACTCCATGCATCCATGATCCTCGCACTCGTTCCGCTTCATGCCCGCTTCCCTATCCGTTTGCCGGTTCGCGTCGCCGCGCCGTTTCCGTCTCATGCAATCTCCGTTTTCCGCTCCGAGCAGACGCCTGGACACAGATCCGGACGCAGCACGGTGAACGAAAGTTCGAACTGGTTGTAATGCGTCACGCTCGGATCCGAGCAGCCGTTGGTGGTGCGCTTCCACGCCCACAAGCGGAACAGATAGGCGCAGCATTCGGGGAAGTCGGAACCGTGCAGCGTGACCTTGAAATCGCCGCCGTACCACAACGGTCTCGACGCGCCTTGTCCCAGCGCCTGGCTGTAGCTCGGGCCGACTTCCGGCGTCGGATCGGGCTGCAGCGTGCCGACGCCGCCGGTGGCGTCCACGTAGGTCGGCGCGGTGATGTAGAACGCCTGGTTCGCGCCGAACTCGGCGCGCATCCAGTAACCGCCGAGATGTCCGTCCTGCACCGTGGCGGGACAGGTGACGCTGAAGTGGATCGTCAAGGTGTCGGTGGGTTCCAGCCGCGCGATGTCGCAGGCGGAAACGCATGCCTGGTCCGGCTGGCCTTCGTTCTTCCAGATCTCGCGGATGAAGCAGTCGGGTTCGACCGTGCAGGCGTGGATGATGCCGCCGCAGGCATGCGCGATCTTGCACGGCGCCGGAAGGGTCGGAGCGGGATGCGTCTGCGCCTGGTTGTCGATGCGCAGGTACACGCGCTCGGCGGTGTCCTCGCCGCAGGTCGGCAGGATGCGTTCGCTCGAAGCGATCAGGTTGTCGGCCGCGTCCGCGGCAAAACCGTCGAACTGCAACTGGTACAACGCGTCGGGCGTGAGTCCGGGTTGCGTGGTGTCGAAATAGAACAACGTGGCGTAGTCGTTCCAGATCACCTGTCCGCCGAAGCGCGGTATGCCGGGGTTGAGTTCCTCGTAATGACGCCGGGTGATGATCACCATCTGCCCGTTCTTGAGCGCCGGCGTAAACGCGACGGGCACGAACGCCGTGCCGTCCCAGTAGCTGCGCGTGAAACCGCCGAACGCCGGGCTGGGCAGGTCGGTCCACGGCGCGCCGTCCCTGGAATACTGCACCTTGAAATAGTCCACGTCCCAGCCGACGCCGCCCTGGATTTGCAGCGATCCGTAGAACGGGTTGTCCTTCCAGGGATCGCTCGCGGACGCGGCCGTGCGCGCGAAGCCGCGCAAGTCGGGCGGACCGGCGTCTGCGCTGATCTGGTCGACCGGCGTGCAGCCGACCCAAGTAAGTTTCAGGCACTCGGGGCATTCCGGATCGCGGCAGGTCGGGATGCAGCACGCGAGTTCGTTCGCGATCAGCGTGACGTTGAGCGTGGTCGGAATGTCCCAGCGCGTCTGCGCGTTGGATTCCGAGACGATCACGCTGAGGCGGTCGCCGCAGCGCTGGGTGGCGCGGAACACGATGTCCGGCGCGCAGTCGCTCCAGTCCCACCACGGCCACACGCGCAGCGCCGCCAGTTCCGGCGACGGCGGCAGCATCGCGCGCAGGGACTCCGTCGATATTCCGAGCGACGGCTGCTGCACCGCGGGCAGCGACAGCGCGCCCTGCGTCGCGGCGGCCAGCACCGGTCCCGGCAGGCTGGCGGCGCCGCCCAGCATCCGCTGGAAGATCGTCGGATCCGGATCGGGACCTGGCGGAATCGGCGGCAGCGGCGGCTGCGCCGTGGCCAGCAACTGCTGGATGCGCGAAAGGATGTCGGGATCGATCGCCGGATTCGGCCGCAGCCACGGCAGCCAGCGCAGGCAGCACCAGCGGAACGTCATGTGGAAGTTGCCGTTGATGTCGGTGACCGCGCTGGTGATCAGGTCGCGCCAGTACCACCACCAAAAGCGGTCCACGTCGTACGCTTCGACCACCGCGCCCGGCACCGGCTCGTCGCAGAACGTCCAGCGGCGCCGGATCGGATCGTAGTACCAGTGCCGGCAGACGATCCGTCCGTTGATGTGGTAGGTGCGGCAGCAGATCAGCCAGCAGTAGTAGATGGCCGGCTCGACCACGATGCGTCCCAGCTTCAATTCGGAAACTTTCGCTGCCGCGGTTTTGGCGCCGGTGCGCGCCTTGGCGACATCGAACTCGATGACCTGTTTCACCGAGTCGATCGCCAGCAATTCACGGTCCGCGACGTTGGGCCCGGCGACCAGCGTGACCGGGCACGGCAGGCGGCCGCCCGGCAGGACCGGCGGCTCGAATTCGACTTCGAACGGCACACCCTTCCGGTTTGCCTTGCCTGCCTTCAGGGTCGCCGAACCGAGGATGTCGCCGTCGCGCACGACCGCGACGCGCAAATCCAGATCGGGGTCGTACTGCGCATCCGATATCTGGCTCAGATCCAGTTCGCCGGTGAGCCTGGCCATGGCCGCCTCCGTCGCCAGCAAGTGGCGCGATCATTCCCGATGGGAAGGCGAGCATGGCTCGAAAGCGGTCGGCGCCGTTAGAACCGAGCCGCGTTCGACTGAAACGTTTTTGCAGAGGACAACGGAATTTTCATTTCCACCGGAGTCTGCGCGGGCGGCTGCAGATTCCGCTGATAGCAGGTGGCCGGCATGCCGACGATGCGCCTGAACATCCGTCCAAAATGGGAAAGGTCGTTGAAGCCGACCGCGTACGCGACCTCCGAAACGGACGCGTGGGGCTCGGCCAGGAAATCGCGCGCCTTGGCGATGCGGTACTGCAGCAGGAAGCGCCGGAACGAGATGCCGTGTTCGCGATGGAACACGCGGCTGAATTCCGATTCGGACAGGTGGCAGAACTTCGCGATGGTTTCGGCCCGGCACGATTCCGCGTAGTGCTCGCTGATGTAGGCGATGGCACAGGCCGTGTGGGGAGCCGCGATCAGCGGTCTGCGCAGATGACCGGCCGGCGCGATCAGATCGGGAGGGAGAGGCTCGGTCGGCGATCCGCCGTCCGTCGCCTCGCTTGCACGCGCCATTGCATTGACGAGACGGGCCAGCGTGTTGGTGTCGATCGGCTTGACGCGGTAGTCCCAGACGCGCGAGCGAAACGCCCAGATCGCAAGCGCCTCGGAATGGAACTCGGTGAGCATCAGCAGCGGCAGCGCCGGAAACTCGCGCTTCACCAGCGGCACGGCCCGGAGGCGCGTGCGGTCGGGATAGTCGTATTCGATGCAGACGAACTGCGCGCGGTGTCCCTGGATGGCGGAAGGAATCACCTCGGGCAGCGTGACGCGCAGGACATCGCAGTCGCGCTGCGCATCCACGTAGAGGCCGTGCTGATTCGGCACGCGGCAGAAATCGATCCAAACCGCTCGCAGGGTAGCCATGGCCTGCACCATGCACGCATCCGGCCCCCTGATTCCCCCAGTCATGTCTTGTGCATGGCCGGGTTTCGACTGGCACGCTAGCACGATGGCACGCGGGCGAAGCATGAATTCCGTCACAACTGCGCGGGGAATCGTGGGATCGATCGATGGCGGCCAGCCACGGCCGGCGTTGTTCTAGACTGGTCATTCCGGAGGCAGCCATGACCACCTTCTACGACTTCGAAGCGAACCTGCTGGACGGCACGCCGCAACCACTCGACGCATACCGCGGCAAGCTGCTGCTGGTCGTCAACGTCGCGTCGAAATGCGGGTTCACACCGCAGTACGAAGGACTGGAAGCGTTGTATCGCGCCAACAAGGACAAGGGCTTCGAGATACTCGGCTTTCCCTGCAATCAGTTCGGACACCAGGAGCCGGGTGACGCATCCGAAATCCACAATTTCTGTTCGACGAAGTACGAGGTGACGTTCCCGCTGTTCGCGAAGATCGACGTCAACGGCGCGAACACGCATCCGCTCTACAAGTTCCTGAAGCACGCCGCGCCGGGCGTGCTGGGCAGCGAGGCGATCAAGTGGAATTTCACCAAGTTCCTGGTCGACCGCGATGGCAACGTGGTGCGGCGCTACGCGTCGGCCGACACGCCGGAAAAGATCGGGATGGATGTCGCGGCGGCGCTGTAGTCGATTGGCACACAATCCAACGGGGACGACGATGGACACCCACCACTCCGGTTCATGCCTGTGCGGTGCCGTGAAGTTCACCGTCGAAGGCGCGTTCGATCGTTTTTGCCTGTGCCACTGCAGCCACTGCCGCAAGGACTCGGGCTCGGCGCACGCGGCCAACCTGTTCTCGTCGACTGCGGCGTTGAAGTGGTTGTCCGGTGAGGACAACGTCACCACCTTCTTGCTGCCGGGAACCCGCCATCAGCGGAGTTTCTGTTCGATCTGCGGCTCGGCGTTGCCGCTGGCTTCGCCGTTCGGGCTGATCGTGCCCGCCGGAAGCCTCGACACGGACTTGTCGAAGCGGCCGGACGCGCATCTTTTCGTGGCGAGCAGGGCAGTCTGGGACCAGCGGCTGGAGGCGGTTCCCGGGTTCGAGGGCTTCCCGGCCTAGCGAAAGTAGGTTGGGCTGAGCAACGCGAAGCCCAACATCGCATTGTTGATCGGCCATGTTGGGCTTCTCCCGGATCAAGTCCGGGATCAGCCCAACCTACCTGCTTTGCCCGCGAGTAGCTCACGCAATTCGTTTTTTTCGGCGTCGCCGAGCGCGCCCTCGGATTGCTTGCGGATCAAACCATCGAGCCGCTGCTGCGTGGTCTGTTCCGCAAGTTTGCGCATTGCGTCGGTGAACTCCGCGCGCAACGCTTCCGGTTCGCCCGGAAATTCCGTGAGCGCGAGTTTCTGCAAGGCGGCCGATTCTTCGCGGCCGCTGAAATGTTCGAGCAGCAGCGCGGTGTTGACGCCCGGCCGCTCCTGCAGGAAATCCAGCAATTCGATCAGCAACGGAATGCCCGGTTTGTCCAGGGCTGCGAAGGCGTAGGGGAGCGTGACATCCTGCGCCAGCGCGGGATTGGCCAGCAACATCGCGATCGCGCTGCGCACCAGTGTGCGCTTCGGTGCGTTCGTGGCGGGTGCCGTGGGCTGGCGTAAAACTGGTGGCGCGGCGTGGGCCGTTTGCACGCCGGTGCGTTTTTCCAGTTCCGCGAACATCAAGTCGCGAAACGCGCCGTCCGGCAGTTTCGCGAGCAGCGGCTTCGCGTGTTCCGCCAAGCGAGCGCGGCCATCCAGCGTCGCGACGTTCACGTCGTGCGACAGGTACGCGTAGAAGTATTCCGACAACGGCGTCGCATTTTTCAGCCGCGCCTCGAAACCCTCGCGGCCTTCCTTGCGCACCAGCGTGTCGGGGTCTTCGCCTTCCGGCAAAAACAAGAAGAACGCCTGGCGTCCGTCGCGCATCCGCGGCAACACCGATTCCAGCGCGCGCCACGCGGCGCTGCGGCCGGCGCGGTCGCCGTCGAAGCAGAAGAACACGTCGGGCGCGGCGCGGAACAACAATTCCGCATGCTCGTTCGTCGTGGCGGTGCCCAGCGTCGCCACCGCCTGCGTGATGCCGGCCTGGTGCAGCGCCACCACGTCCATGTAGCCTTCGACCACGATCAAGCGTTCCAGCTTGGTGTTGGCCTGGCGCACCTGCCACAGTGCGAACAGTTCGCGGCCCTTGTGGAACAGCGGCGTCTCGGGCGAGTTGAGGTATTTCGGGCCTTCGCCGCGCGCGGCGTCGGCGCTGTGCGCGTTGGACGCGCTGGTGATGATGCGCCCGCCGAACGCGATCACCCGTCCGCGCCGATCGATGATCGGAAACATCAGGCGTTCGCGGAAGCGGTCGTAGCGCTTGCCGCCGTCGCCGGTCGAGATCATGCCGGCTTGTTCCAGCAGTTGGTTGCGTGCGTCGTTCGTACCGAGCTGGCGTTTCAAGGCATCCCAGCCGCCCGGCGCCCAGCCGATCCGGAAGCGTTCGATGATCGCCGCGTCCAGTCCGCGCTTCTTGCAATACGCCTTGGCCGCGGTGCTGTCCGGCAATGCGCGTTGATAAAACGTCGCTGCCGCATCCAGCAATGCGTACAGGTCGGTGTGGTCCTCGCGCGGGCGCGCGGGCCCGCCTTCGTGCGGGACGGTGAGGCCCACCGACTGCGCCAGTTCCTCGACCGCATCGGGAAACTCCAGCCGGTCGTACTCCATCAGGAACCGCACCGCGCTGCCGTGCGCGCCGCAACCGAAGCAGTGGTAGAACTGCTTGGCCGGACTGACATAGAACGACGGCGTGCGCTCGTCGTGGAACGGACAGCACGCCGTCCATTCACGCCCTGCGCGTTTCAGCGGCACGCGCTGCTGCACCACGTCGACGATGTCGACGCGCGCCAGCAGTTCATCGATGAAGCGTTCGGGGATCAGGCCGGGCATGACGTACTAGCATGCCATGCGCGGGTGGCATCAGCGTGCCGGCGGCGCGGTTCCGGATTGCCGCCGGCGGCGCGCGGCACGCTCGTTCTCGATCCGGCGGTGTTCGGCCTCGGCCAGGACCTTCGCCTGATTCATCGCGGTCAGCCACAATTCGTGGTCTTCTTCCCGTTCCGGTTCCGGTACGCGGTTGAACGGAATGCGCATGGGCGCGGCGTGCAGCGCGCCGTGCATGCCGCCGAAGTACAGCGTGTTGTTGCCGAAGCGCGCGTTGACGCCGTCCAGCAGCGCCGACAGCGTCTCGCCGCGGCGGCGGTCGCCGAAAAGATTTCCCGACGCCGCCGTGCGCGGCAGCACGCGGTGCAGGGTGACGCTGACCGACAACGGTTTCGCGCGCGGAAACGGCAGGCCGCCATGCCGCTGCGCGGCGCGGTCCAGCGCCTCGTTCATCCGTTGCAGCAGCGCGCGGCTGTCGTCGGTGGGATCGAACACGGCGTCGTGTTCCCAGCGCGATTCGACGCCGAGGTAGCGGATTCGCACCGACAGCGCGCCGGCCAGCAGGTCGTAGCTGCGCAGGCGCATCGCCGCCTTCGCCAGCAGCTTCGTCAGCACCGCGCGCGCGCCGCGTGGCGTGCGCAAGGCCGGTTCGAGCACATGCGAATGGCCGACCGAGCCGCGTGCACTGTGGCGTTCCGGCAGCCATTCGCCACGCAACTGCGCCCACATGCGTTCGCCTTCGATCCCACCCCAGGCGATGCGCAGCGTATTCCTGGATGCCGCGGTCAATTGCGCGACGCTGTCGATGCCGACCGCGTGCAGGCGCGCCTGCATCGACGCGCTGATGCCGCACAGGTCGGTGAGTTCCATCGAATGCAGGATCGTCGGCAGATCCTTCTGCTCGATCACCACCAGCCCGTCGGGTTTCTGCATGTCGGTGGCGGTCTTGGCCAGCCAGCGGTTGGGCGCGATGCCGACGGAACAGCGGATCGCGCCATTGGGCGCCGCGGCCGCGACCTCGCGCTTGACCGCGCGCGCGACCTCGATCGCGTTCTCGCGGCGGCGCTGGCGGCCGATCAGTTCGCAGGCGGCTTCGTCGATCGAATGCACCTGCGCGATCGGGATGGCGCGCTCGATCGCGGCCATCAGGCGGCGATGCCAGGCCACGTACAGGGACGGCCGCGCTTCCACGATGGCGATGTCGGGACAGAGACGCTGCGCATCGCGCACCAGGCTGCCGGTCTTCACCCCGAAGGTCTTGGCTTCGACGCTGGCGGCGATGCAGCAGCCGGTCGGGGCGATCACCGGCGATACCGCGACCGGCCGGCCGCGCAGGCGCGGGTTGTCCTCCTGTTCGACCGAGGCGAAATAGCTGTTGAAATCGACGAACAGGCTGCGCAGGGTCATGGCGTCCGGAGGCGTTGCTGTCCGGACCTTGTAGCTTACCGCCGTCGCAAGTTTGGAGACGCTGGCAGCGGTGCGGCTTGATTCAGCGGCGCCGGGACAGCCAGCGTTTCCAGACCGGCTTGGACTTGCCCGGTCGGCGCGTCGGGCCGTCGTCATCGCCGCCGGTCAGAGTTTCGAGCAACCGCCGCCGCCGTGCGCGGTAGTCGTCGCGGCTGATTTCGCCGAGGCGGTGCGCGTCGTCCAGTGCGTGCAGCGAGCGGTTGGCTTCGCGCAGGCGCTCGGCCGCCGCCGGCATCCGGCTCCCCGCGCCATCCTGCAGGCGCACGATCACGGCCGACAGGTTGTCGCGTGCCGCGCGCGCCAGCGAGGTTTCGAACACCGCGTCGAGCACCCCGCCGGGGGATGCGTGGCGCGCACAGGCGGCCTCGATTTCCGCGTCGGACATTTCCTTGTTGATGCCGTCCGAACACAGCACGAACTGCACGCCCGGCCGGCTGCCCGCCGCCACCCAGTCCACGAACAGGGAGGCATCGGCGCCGACGGCGCGGGTCAGCACTCCGCCGGCCGGTTGCGCCTGCGCCGGGCCGCCGCTCCAGCGATCGACGTCGTTTTCGGCACCGTACAAATGGTCGCGCGTCATCTGCATCAGCCGCGCGCCGTCGTGGCAGTAGCCGCGGCTGTCGCCGACCCAGCCGCACAACATGAGATCGCGGTCGTGCACCAGCAGCACCACGGTCGATGCGATGAGGTCCACGGCGCGCGCCTGCGCAGCGCGGCGCAGGTCGGCATTGACGTCGACCAGGGTGTCTTCGATGGATTCGATGAAGTCGAACACGCCGTCCGGGCGCGGTACGGCCGCGAGGCGTGCGACGATCAGGGCGCTGGCGTAATCGCCGGCCGCGTGTCCGCCCAGGCCGTCCGCCACCGCCCACAGCCCGGCCTCGTCGCGGACCAGTATCGCGTCCTCGTTGCGGCGGCGGACCTTGCCGACCTCGCTGCGTCCCGCGGACTGGAACTGCCTCGTCATTGCCACCTCGATGGCGCCTCCGGTCGCGGTGCATGCAGGCGGTTTCGGCCGCCCCGGCGACCGCGCATGGCGCGAATCAGGAAACGCTTCGAGTGTAGCAGTCGAGGGACGGCGCAGTCGTCGCGCGGAGCGTCCGGAACCCTCTTCGTGCAGGCACGCATCACACGGGTTGCCGTCGCGGGCGGTTTCCCGCGCATGCTAGGCTGCCGCCATCCAACGCGACCGTTCCCGGAGCTTCATCCGTACATGACCCGAGCGCATCGAATCGGTAGCCTGTCCCTGCTGTTGACGGGCCTGCTGTCCCTCGCATCGTTTGCCCAGGCCGTACCGGCGACCGCCGCTTCCCAGTCTGCGCCACCGCAGTCCGCCAACCCGGACCAGGCCCAACTGGTGCGCGAGGTCGCGGCTGCCACCGGCAAGAGTCCGGCCGAGTTGAACGCGCTGCTGGACGGCGCGGTGGTGAAGCAGGGCATCATCGACGCGATGAACCGCCCGGCCGAGAGCAAGCCGTGGAGCGCGTATCGACCGATCTTCGTCAACCCGGAACGGATCGGCGAAGGCGTCGCGTTCTTCAGGCAGCACCATGCGTTGCTGGAACAGATCGCGCAACAGTACGGCGTGCCGCCCGAGTTCATCGTCGCGATCATCGGCGTCGAGACCAACTACGGCGCCAACACCGGCAGCTACCGGGTGCTGGACGCGCTGGTGACGCTGGGCTTCCACTATCCGCCGCGCGCGAAGTATTTCCGCGGCGAGCTGAAAACCCTGCTGGAACTGCCCGCCGACAAGCTGCCCGGACCGATCCCCGGGATCTACGGTTCCTACGCTGGCGCCGAAGGGCTCGCGCAATTCATGCCGTCCAGCATCCGCGACTTCGCCGTGGATGCCGACGGCGACGGCCACATCAATCTCGTGGCCTCGCTGCCCGACGCGTTCGCCAGCATCGCCAACTATTTCCGCGCGCACGGCTGGCAGACGGGCCAGCCGGTCGCGGTGCGCGCCGCGCCCAGCGCCACCGCTGCGCCGCCGCCCGCGTACCAGAATGCGATGCCGACCACGCCGCTCGAACAATTCACCGCCGACGGCTATGCGCCGACCGCGCAGGAGGATCCGTCGTTGCCCGCCAACCTGTTGACGCTGGACGGTGTCGACGGTCCCGAATACTGGCTGACCTTTCGTAACTTCTACGTGATCACCCGCTACAACAAGAGCCCAATGTATGCGCTGGCGGTGATGCAACTGGCCGACGCGATCGCGCGCAGCGTCGCCGCAACGCCCGCCCCGCAATGAAAGCCCGGCTGCGTATCCTGACGCCGCTCGCGCTGCTGGCGCTGGCGGTCCTGACGTTGACGGCATGTTCGTCGAATCCCGCGCGCCGCGAATCGCGCGGCGGCGGTGCGTCGAATGCGCCGTGGCGCGACAACACCAGTCTCGCGCAATCCGAACGCTACCGCCAGCGCAGCGATTCGACGCCCGACATCAAGGGCGTCGATTTCAGCAAGATCCCGGAACCGGTGCCGGTCGCGGAAACACCGTCGCGCTACGGCAACAAGTCGCCCTATACGGTCAACGGCCAGACCTGGCGCGTGCTGCCCAGCGCGGCCGGCTACGACGAGCGCGGCATCGCTTCGTATTACGGCAGCAAGTTCGACGGTTACAAGACGTCGAACTTCGAAACCTACGACATGTACAAGTTCTCGGCGGCCAGCAAGGTGCTGCCGCTGCCGAGCTTCGCGCGCGTCACCAACCTCGCGAATGGCAAGAGCGTGATCGTGCGCGTCAACGACCGCGGCCCGTTCGTGCCCAACCGGATCATCGACCTGTCGCTGGCGGCGGCGGTGCGGATCGGCATCTGGCCCAGGGGCAGCGGCCTGGTGGAAGTGCAGGGCATCGATCCCGCGCATCCGAACGTGGAACCCGCGCCGGTCACCGCGGTCACATCGCGGACCGGCCAGCCACCGCAGCTTTACGTGCAGGTTGGCGCGTTCGCCGATGCCGGCAATGCGGAGCGGCTGGCGGCCCGACTGCGAGGGCTGAACCTCGGAACCGTGCGGGTGGTCGCGGCCGAAGTGGGTGGACGCACGTTGCAGCGGGTGCAGATCGGGCCGCTGCCCGACGTGGATACGGTGGACCGCACCACGGCTAGGCTGGATTCGCTGGGTTTGCCGCATGCGAGCGTCGATGTACAGTAGCCAGTTTCATGCGGCGGGAGTCCGTCGCAAACCCTTCCGGAACACCCGAGACACCATGAAAAAAATCCTGCGTTCGATGCTGCTGGTTTCCCTCGTCGCGTTCACCGGCGTTTTGATCGCGCAGACGCTGCCGCCGCAACCCTCGGCGCCGCCCAAGCCGGTGCCGGCCACGCCGCAGACGCCGACCCCGCCTGCGCCGCAACCGAACGCCGCCGCGTGGGTGCTGATGGATTACGCCAACGGCCAGATCCTGGCCGAGCACGACATGGACGCGCGCCGCGCGCCGGCCTCGCTGACCAAGATCATGACCGAGTACGTGGTCAACGCCGAACTCGCGGCCGGCAAGATCCACCTCGACGACAAGGTGCACATCAGCGAGCACGCCTGGCGTGCGGGCGGCGCCGGCACCGACGGTTCCACCAGTTTCCTGAAATTGAATTCCGACGTGCCGCTGAAGGACCTGCTGTACGGCATGATCATCCAGTCGGGCAACGACGCCGCGATCGCGCTGGCCGAGCACGTCGCGGGTTCCGAGCAGGCGTTTTCCGACATGATGAACGCCTACGCCCAGCGGCTCGGAATGGACAACACGCATTTCGTGAATGCGTCGGGCTATCCCGCGCCCGACCACTACAGCAGCGCGCACGACGTCGCGATCCTGTCGCGCGCGCTGATCAGGAACTTCCCCGAGCAGTACAAGATTTCGGCGATCAAGTCGTTCGAGTGGAACGGCATCACCCAGCACAACCGCAACACGCTGTTGTGGACCGATCCTTCGGTGGACGGCATCAAGACCGGCTCGACCAAGGAAGCCGGCTTCTGCCTCGCCGCGTCGGCGCTGCGCAACGGCATGCGCCTGATCGCGGTGACGATGGGCGGCCCCGACATGAACGCCGCGACCACCGGCGACGAAGCCCTTCTGAACTGGGGCTTCAACTTCTACCGCACCCATAAGCTGTACGCCGCCGGCCAGGTACTGGCGACGCCGCGGCTGTGGAAGGGCGAGGCCAACACGCTGGAACTCGGGATTGCGGAAGACGCCTCGGTGACGATCCCGCGCGGCCAGTACGACAAGCTGCAGGCCACGCTGGAAGTCCCGCAGCGCCTGATCGCGCCGTTCAAGCAGGGCCAGCGGGTGGGCACGCTGAACGTGACGTTCGACGGCAAGCCGCTGGTCTCGGAACCGCTGGTGGTGCTGAAGGACGCGCCGCAGGGCGGTTTCTTCAAGCGCCTGTGGGACGCGATCCTGCTGCTGTTCCACCATGGCAATGGCACCACCACCACGCCGGCACCCACCGTGTCGGTGTCATCGGCATCCAGCGTCGCGGCGCCGGCGGCGTCCCGATGAACGAATGACATGCGCGACCTCGACGACATCGAAAAACAGGAAGGCCAGGGTTTCCAGTTCCCGGGCAGCTTCGAGATCACCGCGATGGGCGTCGCCAACGCCAACCTGCGCGAGCGCGTGCAGGAAATCCTGCACGCGCTCGGCCTCACGGTGCTGGAAGCCAGCGTGCGCGAGCGATCCTCGAGTCAGGGCAACTACGTGTCGGTGAGCGTGATGTTCACGTGTCCCACGCGCGAGAAATACGAAGCGGCGCATGCCGCGCTGCGAGCGCATCCGGATATTCGGTATACGTTGTGAGCGAACGTCCGCTGCTGATCCGCCGCCTCGGCCGCCGGCCGTACGAATCGGTCTGGCACGCGATGCAGTCCTTCACCGACGCGCGCGGGGCGGACACACCGGACGAGTTGTGGTTGGTGGAGCACGACCCGGTGTTCACGCTGGGGCAGGCCGGCAAGCCCGAACACGTGCTGGCGCCGGGCGGCATCCCGGTGGTCCGCGTCGATCGCGGCGGCCAGGTGACGTATCACGGTCCCGGTCAGATCGTGGCCTATCCGCTGCTGGACCTGCGCCGGTTGAAGATCGGCGTGCGCGAGCTGGTGCGGCGGATCGAGCAGGCCATTATCGATACGCTGGGCGAGTGGAACATCGCCGCCGTCCGCCACGAGGGCGCGCCCGGCGTGTACGTGGGCAAGGCCAAGATCGCGGCGCTGGGCCTGCGGGTGCGCCACGGCTGCACCTTCCACGGGCTCGCCTTCAACATCGCGATGGACCTGGAACCCTTCCACCGCATCAATCCGTGTGGTTACGCAGGGCTTCAGGTCACGCAAATGCTAGACTTGGGCGGCCCGTCGCGGCTGGCTGATGTCGAGGATGCGCTGATTGTTGAGTTGGGCCGACAATTCGGATTGTCGCCGCAGGATGCGGAACCCGCCTTGCCCCGTGCCGCCGCGTGACTTGCGGCCGTATCCGGCGCCCGTGTTTTCCGATACCGTAGTGTCGGGCCGCGCCCGGACGAGCCTCACCCGCCCGCACCACGCAGCCGAACGCGTCGGCGAACGGCCGGCGCACTTTTCATATCTGTACGCGCGAAGAGCGCAACCGGCCGTCCCGACGCGGCCGCCCAAGGAATGTCCATGCTGCAGCGTGTCCTCGTTGTCCTGATCGCCCTCGTCGTTTCGCTCGGCGCGCGCGCGCAGAATGCCGCGCCCGCGTCGGCCGCGGTTTGCCCGGCTTCGTCCGCCAGCGTGCCGGCCGCGCCGGTCGCCAAGTACAAGATGACGCCCGCGCCGGTGCTGGAGCCGACCGCGGCGCAAGGCCAGGCCGCGATCCTCGCGGCGCGCCTGCTGACGCGCTTCCAGTACGAAGCGCTGCCGCTCGACGACGCGATGTCGGAGAAGATCTTCGACGCCTACTTCAAGGCGCTCGACGGCAGCAAGCTGTTCTTCACCCAGCAGGACATCGACCAGTTCGCGCCCGACCGCGACAAGCTCGACGATGCGATCTGGGGCGGCGACATGTCGATCCCGTTCGCGATCTTCAACCTGTACGAGAAGCGCGCCGGCGAACGCACCGCGTATGCCTTGTCGCTGCTGAAGCAGGGCTTCAACCTCGACACCAACGGCACCTACACCTTCGACCGCGACAAGGCGCCGTGGGCCGCGAACACGGCTGCGCTCGACGAGCTGTGGAAGCAGCGCGTCGAGAACGACTGGATCCGCCTGAAGCTGGCGGGCAAGGACGATGCCGAGATCCGCAAGACCCTGTCGCGCCGTTACGAAACCTACCTCGACCGCGTGCACCAGCTCGACAGCGAGGACGTGTTCCAGACCTTCATGAACGCGTACGCGATGGCGATCGACCCGCACACCAATTATTTCGGGCCGCGCGCCAGCCAGAACTTCGACATCACCATGAAGCTGTCGCTGGAAGGCATCGGCGCGGTGCTGCAAGAGCACGATGAATACACCGTGATCCGCGAGATCGTGCCGGGTGGCCCGGCCGCGAAATCCGGCAAGCTCGAAGTGGGCGACAAGATCGTGGGCGTGGGGCAGGGCGAGTGCGGCCCCATCGTCGACACCGTCGGCTGGCGCATCGACGACGTGGTCGCGAAGATCCGCGGGCACAAGGGCACCGTGGTGCGGATCGAAATCCTGCCCGCCGAGGGCGGCCCGGACGCCAAGCCGGTGGTCGTGACGTTGGTGCGCAAGAAGGTCACCATCGCCGAACAGGCCGCCAAGAAGAACGTCATCGACGTCAAGGAGGGCGGCCGCACCGTCAAGATCGGCGTGATCGACCTGCCGAGTTTCTACGAAGACTTCGATGCGCGCCGGCGCGGCGATCCCGATTACAAGAGCGCCTCGCGCGACGTCGCCAAGCTGCTGGCTGAACTCAAGCAGCAAAAGGTGTCGGCGGTGGTGGTGGATCTCCGCGACAACGGTGGTGGCTCGCTCAGCGAAGCGGTGAATTTAAGCGGACTGTTCACCGGCAAGGGTCCGGTGGTGCAGGTGCGCGACAGCCGCGGCCAGGTCGAGGAGCAGGATTCCGACGAGAAGATGCTGTGGACCGGCCCGATGGCGGTGCTGGTCAACCGCGGCTCGGCGTCGGCCAGCGAGATCTTCACCGCCGCGATCCAGGATTACGGCCGCGGCCTGATCATCGGCGAGCAGACCTTCGGCAAGGGCACGGTGCAGAACCTCACCAGCCTCGACCAGCTCGCGATGAACACCAAGCCGACCTTCGGCGAACTCAAGATGACCGTCGCCGAATTCTTCCGGGTGGACGGCGACTCCACGCAATTGCACGGCGTCACGCCCGACATCCTGTTCCCGCATTCGATCGGCTACAAGGATTACGGCGAATCGAGCTACCCGAACGCGCTGAAGTGGACCCACATTCCGCCGGCCGAATACACGCCGGTGGCCGACCAGAAGCCGCTGATCGCGCCGCTGACGGCCGAGCACGACGCGCGCGCCAAGACCGATCCGGCGTGGCAGTTGCTGCTGGACGAACTGGCCGCCGCGCGCAAGCTGCACGACCAGAAGAGCGTGTCGCTCAACTACAAGGTGCGCGAGGCCGAGCGCAAGCAGCAGGACGAGCAGGACGCCGCGTTCAAGAAACGCCGCGAGGCGCTGGGCGATGTTTCCGCCGTCAACCTGGAACCCGACGACGGCCTGACCCCGGGCGAGCGCAACGTCCGGGCGTCGGTGGCGCGCGAAAAGGCCGCCAAGCAGGCCAAGGACATCGAACTCGACGAAGCCGCGCACATCATGGCCGACCAGGTGGCCTTGCTGGAGAAGGAGCCCAAGCTCGCGCACGAGGTGTTGCCGAAACAGGCCTTCACCAAGCCCGTGAGCGTGGCCGATTCGACATCGGCGCAGCCGCCCGCGCGCGCCTCGGTTCCCGCCAGCGGCGGCAGTTCGCACTGACGGGAAGATCTGGGCCCACCAGGACTCGAACCTGGAACCAAGGGATTCGCGTGATCCGGGGATTTCTGCCCGGCGCGGACTATCTCTTCGCCCGCAGCTTGCGCTGGGAGGGCGCGGGACGCTCTAGCCTGTCATCAAGGGCGCTCTAGCCCTCAGGTAGTCTCTGCACCTTCCGGCGGTGTACCGCCGGCTTGGCTCAGGGTTGCCACCGGCCGAGCCGCTGAGGTTTCCCTGAATTCATCCCGATCCCGTCCGCGACTTTCGCCGTGGCGGCACCTTTCGATGAGTCCCCTGCTCTAACCGATTGAGCTATAGGCCCACATTGCGCTTGCATAGTAAATGATGCGGATCACTCGTGCCATACACAACGGCTTATGATAAATTTCATAGATGCGATGCGTGATTTGCAAGGGAAAGTTGAAGGGGCGCCAAGCGAAGTATTGCTCGCGGCGCTGCAAAAACGCCGACACCAACCATCATCATCAGAGCTATAGGGCCCAGCAGGCGCGCGCAGTTCGCCGCAAAGTGGAATTGCTGGAGATGTTTGGCGGCAAATGCGAAATGTGCGGGTATGACCGCAATTTCGCAGCGCTTGCATGGCATCACATCAATCCGCGGGTAAAGAGTTTCGAACTGGATGCGCGCTCACTTTCAAACCGCAGTCGGGAAGCGGTGATGGCGGAGGCGAAGAAATGCCGCTTGCTTTGTGCGAATTGCCATGCGGAGGTTCACTTCCCGCATTTCAACAAGTGCCTGCACGGAAAACAGGCGGCCGTGTAGCGCAGCGGGATTGATCAGCTTGCGGCGCCTGCGTTCGCCTGCTGCGTCACCGCACCCCGCAGCGCGCCGCGCAGGGTGCGCTTCTCGGTCTCCTCGAGCTTGCGGCCCAGGAGTTCGCTCGCCCGCAGCAGCAGTTCGCGGTCGAGTTCGTGCGGCAGCGGGGTGCGTTCGGGCAATGCAAGAATCAGTTCGCGCTGGGTGGAATCCAGCGTGGCCGCGTATTCGTTGGCGAGTTCCTGCATCCGCGCGAGGTTGTGCGCGGTGTCTTCGCCGTGCGGTTCGGATTCGACGGACGCGGGAACGGAAGCGTATTCGCGGCGGAACAGGAACTGCCCGAGCGTGGCGGCGTCGAGCTGGCGGCGGGTGTCGGCTTCGCGCTGCAGCGCGGCGGATTGGTTGCCGGATGGATCGCGCGGTTCGACGCCCAAGAGATGCACGCGGATGCCGTGTTCCTGCGCCTGCTGCACGCCTACGCGCAGGTCCTCGTCGCCGGCCAGCAGCAGCGCGTCGGAGATCGCGTGGTTACGCGCGAGGTTGGTGAGGTCGGAGAAGATCAGGCCATCCACGCCTTTCTGTTCGCCCGACTGGTTGACGAAGCCGAGCCTGAGCTTGATGTTATCGAGATATGCCATCGCGAGGTGCGCGGCGGTGGGGCCGGAGTTGGTGCCGTCGTACCAGTAGATACGCAGCAGCGGACAGCCGCCGACGGTTTCCGCGATTTTTCCGAGGTATTGCGCGAACTCGGCATTGGCGAGGCGCAGTTCGCCGCGCCGCAGCGGCGTGCCGAACAGCAATTCGCTGGCGGATGCGTAGAAGTAACCGGCGTCAACGAAAACGGCGATGCGGTTCATAAAGGTAAGCTCGTCATTCCGGCGAAAGCCGGACAAATTCGTCTGGAACGAATTTGAACGACCGAAGGTCGGCCCGAAGGGCAAAGTCCATGGATGGACTTTGTAATCCATTTGGTTTTGAAAGCAAGATCACAATGGATTCCGGGTTCTGCGGTGCGCTGCGCGCGCCGCAGCCCCGGAATGACGCCGGGAGTTGGATTTCGGTTCACGGTCCGCTGCTGCAATTGCGTACCCTCACCCGGCGCTGCGCGCCACCCTCTCCCGGAGGGAGAGGGGAAGAGCACTACTCGAAATCGAGGAACGACCGCAACTGCTCGCTGCGCGACGGATGCCGCAGCTTGCGCAGCGCCTTGGCTTCGATCTGGCGGATGCGCTCGCGGGTGACGTCGAACTGCTTGCCGACTTCTTCCAGCGTGTGGTCGGTGTTCATGTCGATGCCGAAGCGCATGCGCAGCACCTTGGCTTCGCGCGGCGTCAGGCCGGCCAGCACGTCGCGCACGGTTTCGGTGAGGCCGGTGTCGGTGGCCGATTCCACAGGGGAGCCCGCGTTCTGGTCCTCGATGAAGTCGCCGAGGTGGGAATCCTCGTCGTCGCCGATCGGGGTCTCCATCGAGATCGGTTCCTTGGCGATCTTCAGCACCTTGCGGATCTTGTCCTCGGGCATTTCCATCGCCACGGCCAGTTCTTCCGGCGTCGGTTCGCGGCCGTACAACTGCAGCATCTGGCGGCTGATGCGGTTCAACTTGTTGATGGTCTCGATCATGTGCACCGGGATGCGGATGGTGCGCGCCTGGTCGGCGATCGAACGCGTGATGGCCTGGCGGATCCACCACGTCGCGTAGGTCGAGAACTTGTAGCCGCGGCGGTACTCGAACTTGTCGACCGCCTTCATCAGGCCGATGTTGCCTTCCTGGATCAGGTCCAGGAATTGCAGGCCGCGGTTGGTGTATTTCTTGGCGATCGAGATCACGAGGCGCAGGTTGGCCTCGACCATTTCCTTCTTGGCGCGGCGGGCCTTGGCCTCGCCGATCGACATCGCGCGATTGATTTCCTTGATGTCGGTGAGCGGCAGGTACAGCGCGCGCTCGATCTCGGTGAGCTTCTGCTGCTCCAGCACGATGTCGTCGCGGTGGTTCCTGATCGCGGGCACCCACTTCTGGCGCTTGCGCGCGAGTTCGGCCGTCCAGTCGAGGTTGGTTTCGTTGGACGGGAACAGCTCGATGAATTCCTTGCGCGGCATGTGGCACTGGCGGGTGCAGATATCCATGATCACCCGCTCGTGCTGGCGGATCGCCGCCACCACGTCGCGCAGCTTGCGCACGAAACTGTCGATCAGCGCGGAGGGAAGCTTCAGCTTCAGGAACTCCTCGCCCATCTTCTCGCGCAGCTTCTGCGACTTCTTGTCGGCGACGCCGTACTTGTCGGCGGTCTTCTGGAACTTGCCGTACAGCTCGCGCAGCACGTCCATCCGGCGCGCGACCTCGACCGGATCGGGGCCGCTGGGGCCGGCCTCGTCGTCGCCGGCAGCGGCATCGTCTTCGTCTTCGTCGCTGTCGGCATCCACGTCGCCGTCGTCGGACGAGGCATCCGCCGCCGGCGGCACCACGCCGAATTCCTCGGCCGGGATTTCCTGGTCGGCGAAGCCGGCCAGGATTTCACTCATGCGGCGCTTGCCGTCGAGGTGCAGGTCGTATTCTTCCAGCAGCAGGCCGATCGCCCACGGGAAGCTGGCCAGCGCGGTCTGCACCTGCGTGAGGCCTTCCTCGATGCGCTTGGCGATCGCGATTTCGCCCTCGCGGGTCAGCAGTTCCACCGTGCCCATCTCGCGCATGTACATGCGCACCGGGTCGGTGGTGCGGCCGACTTCGGCGTCCACCGCCGACAGCAGCGCGACCGCTTCCTCGGTCGCGGTTTCATCGTCCTCGCCGCCGACCGGGCCTTCGGCGCTGATCAGGTCGGTATCGGGTGCGATTTCGTGCACCTCGATGCCCATGCCGTTGATCATGCCGATGATGTCTTCGATCTGCTCGGGATCGACGATGTCGTCCGGCAGGTGATCGTTGACCTCGGCGTAAGTCAGGTAACCCTGCTCACGGCCCTTGGTGATCAGCTGCTTGATTTCGGATTGCTGCGAGGGGAGGTTTTCCATGGGGGTATCGGGCGCGACAAGACCGTTCAGTATAGCAAAATGGAGGTCCGACCGCTACGGATCAAGTGGAAAAATGCGTGATGGGTCAAGCAACTAGGGCCGGGTTGCCATGCAAGAATCGGCCCAATGGGCCGGGGGCTTGAGTCAGGCCGCCCTGAGCCAGAAACTTACCGGGCCGTCGTTGACCAGCCGCACCTGCATATGGGCACCGAAGCGGCCGGTTGCAACCTCGGGGTGGGCGGCACGTGCGAGTTCCACCAACCGGTCGAACCAGCGCCGGCCCTCCTCGGGCGACGCGGCCGTGGTGAAGCTGGGCCGCATGCCCTTGCGGGTGTCGGCGGCCAGCGTGAACTGTGGCACCAGCAGCAGCCCGCCGCGGGTGTCGGCAAGGGACAGGTTCATCCGCCCGGCAGCGTCGGAAAACACCCGGTAGCCCAGCAGGCGCTCGCACATCCGCTGCGCCTGCGCCTCACCGTCGCCAGGTTCGACCGCCAGCAGCACCAGCAGGCCAGCATCGATCGCGCCCACGGTTTCGCCGTCGACTTCGATGCTGGCGGAGGTGACGCGTTGGAGGAGGGCGATCATGGGAGCGAAGGGGTGGGGGGCGAGGGACGAGGGGAGCGTATCAATAATGTCGTCATTCCGGGGCCGTTTCCGGCTTCATAGGAAACGAAACCCGACTGCATTTGCAGGACTGCAAGTGCGAACGCCGTAGGCGGCCCGTAGGGCGAGCGCCATGGATGGCGCGAGTCAATCCATTTTGATCTTGCTATGTATTACAAACGGAAAATGGATCCCGGCTTCCGCCGGGATGACGATGAGTGGGTTCACGTGCGTGGTTAAACTTCGGCGATGCATTGGTACACCCAACTCGCCTATGGATTGATGCGGCTCGCCGCGCGCCTGCCGTTGCGCGTGTTTCGCGCGTCGGGGGCCGCGTTGGGTTGGTTGTTCTGGGTCACCGGCAGCCGCAAGCGGCGGATCGTCGAGGCCAACTTGAACCTCGTGCGTCCTGATCTCGACGTGGCTGCGCGGCGTCGGCTCGCTCGCGAATGCGTGCGTGAAACCGGCATCGCGCTGGTCGAGGTGTTCGGCATCTGGACGAATCCGCGACGCACGCTGGCGCGGGTGCGCGAGGTGCGTGGGCAGGATTTGTTCGATGCCGCGATTGCCGCGCAGCGCGGCCTGATCCTGTGCGCGCCGCACCTCGGCAGTTGGGAGGTCGCCAATTACTGGGTCGGCGCGCGCACGCCGTTTGCGACGTTCTATACGCCGCCACGATACCCGCAAGCCGAGGCCTTGTTGCGAAGGTTGCGCACGGGCGGCGCCAGCATCCAGTTTCCGATCGACGACTCCGGCGTGCGCCGCGTGTTCCGGCACCTCAAGGATGGCGGCGTGGTATCGATCATGCCCGACCACGTGCCGCGCGCCGGCGGCGTCGTGGCGCCGTTTTTCGGCGTACCGGCGTTGACGATGACCTTGCTGCCACGATTGGCACAACGCACCGGCGCAGCGGTGCTGATGCTGTTCGTGGAACGCTTGCCGCAGGGATTCCGGGTGCATTTCCGCGAGCCGCCCGCTGCGATACGTGACGACGATCCGCTTGCCGCCTGCATCGCGATGAACGCGGCCGTCGAAGCCTGCGCGCGCGACGCCTTCACGCAGTACCAGTGGAACTACAAGCGCTTCAAGGCGCGCGCCGGCAGCGGTTTGAGCGACGACGCCTACACCGCGGCGGGAGTCCGGACCTGATGCGCTGGTATGTCGCCCTGACCTGGTGGACGTTGCGCGCGCTGGGGACGTTGCCGCTGCCGGTGCTGTACGCCATCGGCGGCGCGCTCGGGCGGCCGTTGTGGTGGCGCAGGCACGCGCGCGAACGCGTGCACACCGAAGTGAACATGCGGATCGCGCGTCACGACCTCGACGACGGCGCACGTGCCGTGCTGGTGCGCGAATGCCTGATCGAAACCGGCCATGCCGTCACAGAAATGGCGGCGGTGTGGGGCCGCGGCGCACGGCGCGCACTGGAACTCGTCCGTGAAGTGGAAGGCCAGGAACACTTCGACGCCGCATTGCAATCCGGACGCGGCCTGATCGTCGCGGCGCCGCATCTCGGCTGCTGGGAACTCCTGAACTACTGGCTGTGCGCGCGTACGCCCATCGCGATCCTGTACGCCCCGCCGCGCAACCGCGCGTGGGAAGCCATGCTGGTGCGCGCACGCGGCGATCTCGAACCCGAACAGGTGCGCGCCGATGGCGCCGGCGTGCGCACGTTGTACAAGCGCCTTGCCGCGGGCGGCGTGGTGGGGATTCTTCCCGACCAGCAACCCAAGCGCGGCGAAGGCCAGTTCGCGCCGTTCTTCGGACTCGATGCCAACACCATGGTGCTGCTGCCGCGCATCGCGCAGCGCACCGGCGCTGCCGTGCTGTTCGCGTTCGCCGAACGCCTGCCGCGCGGCGCGGGGTTCCGCGTCCGTGTGCGTCCGGCGCCCGACGGCATTGCCGATCCGGACATGCGCGTCGCCTGCACGGCGTTGAATCGCGGCGTCGAAGCGTGCGTCAATCTCGCTTTCCCGCAGTACCAGTGGACTTACAAGCGCTGGTCCGAGCGGCCGGATCCGTTGGATCACGACCCGTATTGGCTGGCGCGCCACGGGTTGAGCGAGATGTCGGCACGCGCGGCGGCGTCGAGGGGATAATCCGCGCATGGCACCCGTCACCTGCATCGAGGATTTGCATCAGCTCTACCTGAAACGCGTGCCGCGGATGTTCGTGGATTACTGCGAATCCGGTTCGTGGACCGAGACGACGCTGCGCCGGAATCTCGAAGACTTCGCGCGCATCCCGTTGCACCAGCGCGTCGCGATGGGTGTCGAGGGCGGTACCACGACGACGCAAATGCTGGGTCAGGACGTCGCGCTGCCGGTGGCGCTGGCACCGGTCGGCATGTGCGGTATGCAGCACGCCGATGGCGAAATGCTGGCAGCCAAGGCGGCGCTGGATTTCGGCGTGCCGTTCACGCTTTCGACCATGAGCATCTGTTCGATCGAAGACGTGGCGGCGTACGTGAAGCGCCCGTTCTGGTTCCAGTTGTACGTGATGCGCGACCACGTCTTCATCGAACGCCTGATCGACCGCGCGAAAGCCGCGGGTTGTTCCGCGCTGGTGCTGACGCTCGACCTGCAGGTGATGGGCCAGCGCCACCGCGACATCAAGAACGGGCTTTCGACGCCGCCCAAGCCGACGCTGAAGAACCTCGCCAACCTCGCGCGACATCCGCGCTGGTGCCTCGGTATGGCGCGCACGCGCCGCCACCAGTTCGGCAATATCGCGGGCCACGTCGAAGGCGTCAGCGACATGTCCTCGCTGGCTGCATGGACGGCTGAACAGTTCGATCGCGGATTGAATTGGAATGATGTCGAATGGATCAAGCGGCGCTGGAGCGGCAAGCTGATCATGAAGGGTGTGCTCGATCCCGATGATGCGCGCCGCGCGGTCGATTGCGGCGCCGACGCGATCGTCGTGTCCAACCACGGCGGACGCCAGCTCGACGGTGCGCCGTCCTCGATCAGCGTGCTGCCGGAAATTGCATCACGCATCGGCAACGCTTGCGAGGTGTGGATGGACGGCGGCGTGCGTTCGGGCCAGGACGTGTTCAAGGCCATCGCGCTGGGCGCGCGCAGCGTGATGATCGGGCGCGCGTTCGTGTACGGGCTGGGCGCGCTGGGCGGGCAGGGCGTCACCACCGCGCTGGAACTGATCCGGCGCGAACTCGACCTGACGATGGTGCTGTGCGGGGTGCGCTCGATTGCCGAAATCGATCGCCGCGTTTTGCACGAACCTACCTGTAGGTTGGGCTGAATCCGCGCTTGTTGCGGATGAAGCCCAACGTGGCTGTTCGGTGTCGTTGGGGTTCGGCGGACGAAGCCCGCCTCAGCTCAACCTACAACTCACCGCAAAATCACCAGTGCGACGAGCACGGCGGTGACGATCAGATACGGAACCGACCACGCATGGAAACGCCAGCCGATGCCGCGGCTGCCGTCGAGGCGCAGCGCGATCAGGTTGGCCAGCGAACCGATCATGAGGCCCGAGCCGCCGACGTTCACCGCCGCCGCGAGCAGCGTGAGATTCGGCGCGTAATGTTGCAGTGCCACTGCGGCCGGCACGTTGCTGATGAACTGCGACAGCACGATGCCGCCGGCGTAGGTGACGCGCGGATCGTGCCAGGCCAGCGCGCCGACGTGCGCATGCACGAAGGGCAGCGCGGCTAGGTGCCCCAGGCCCACGAACATCGCGGCGAAGGTCGCCAGCAGCAGCCAGTCCACGCTCGCGAGCACGCGCCGGAAGAATGCGACACCGATCGCCATCACGATCAACGCAGCAGGTACCGCGAAACCCCATTGCATCGCCGCGACCATCGCCGCCAACGACGCCAGCGAGCCCGCGAGCAGCGGGGTGTCGAGGCGTGGTGCGGTGGCGGTTTCCTGGTGAAGGTGCAGCGGCGCCGCGGAAAACGTGAAGCCGCATGCGACCAGCAACACGATCAGCAGCACCGCGCCAGCCGGCGCCAGCGCCGCGACGTAGCCGAAGAATCCCAACCCCGAGTGTTGCCACAGCAACAGGTTCTGCGGATTGCCGATCGGGCTGAAGGTGGAGCCCGCGTTCACCGCCAGCGCCTCGAAGATCACCAGCCGCTGGCGCGGGATGCGCGCGATACGATCGATCGCGAGCGTCAACGGCACGATCAGGAACAGCGCGACGTCATTGGTCAGCACCGTCGCCAGCGCCGCCGCCAGCAACACCAGCGCGAATGCCAGCGCGCGCACGTTGCGCAGCCGCGCGACCACGTGCAGCGCGAAGCGTTGCACGTGCCCGCTGGCGCGCACGCCTTCGGTCAGGATCAGCAAACCGCACAAGCCGGCAAGCGTGGGCAGGTCCAGCCAGCCAAGGTATTCGCGCGGCGGGCGCGGGTCGAGGGCCGTCAGCACGAGCGCCAGCAGCAACAGCGCCTGCAACAGGTGGTCGCGTCGAAACCGGAACAGGAAGGTATTGGCGGACAAGCGGGGCTCCCTGAGTTGCACGACATGCTGCATTGGACGCGGGCGGGCGGCAAAGGGGCGTGCCGCACGCCCCGTTCACGCGGGGCCGCGCATGCTGGAAAGCATGTTGACACGGGAACGATGGCGATGGCTGTTGCGTGGTGCGCTGGTGCTGGTGGTGCTGTGCGTGGTGATCGCGTTCTTCCTTTCGGGCGCCCAGTATCGCCTCGATCTCGCGACGCTGCAGCGCAGCCGCGCATGGTTCGCGGCCATGCAGGCGGCGCACCCGTGGCGGCTGGCGTTCACCTTTCTGGGCATCTTGATCGCCGTGGTGCTGTTGTCGCTGCCGCTGCTGACCGTGATGACGCTGGCGGCGGGCGCGATCTTCGGGCTCATCGAAGGCACCGTACTGATGTCGTTCGGTTCCGCGATCGGCGCCACGCTGGTGATGCTCGCCTCGCGCTTCGTGTTCAAGGATGCGATCCGCCGCCGCTTCGCGCACCGGCTGCACAAGATCGACGCCGGCATCGAGCGCGACGGCGCGTTCTACCTGCTCAACATCCGGCTGGTGCCGGTGTTTCCGTTTTTCCTGGTGAACCTGCTGATGGGGCTGACCCACATCCGCGTGCGCACCTACTACTGGGTGACGCAGCTCGGGATGCTGGTGGGCGTCGCCGTGTACGTGAACGCGGGCACGCGCATCGGCCACGCCCACACGGCCGGGCAGCTCGTCTCGACTCCGATGATCGTGTCGCTCGCATTGCTGGCCGTATTGCCCTTCACGTCACGCTGGATCATCAAGCGCGCGCGGCATTGGCGGCACGAACGCCGTTGGCACAGGCAATCCAGAGATCGTAGGTTGGGCTGAATGCAATGAAGCCCAGCGTGCATGCACGTTGGGCTTCGCGTTGCTCAGCGCAACCCACTGCGTTTTTCATATACCCGCGTACCACTGGTAGCCCTGGTCTTCCCAGTAGCCGCCCGCGCCGCCTTCGATGTCCTTGAACGAGGCGACCAGGTCGATGCGGCGCAGGTACTTCGCCATCTTGTAGCCTAGCTGGCGCGGCACGCGCAGTCGCAGCGGCGCGCCGTTCGGGATCGGCAGGGTCTTGCCGTTGAGTTCCCAGGCCAGCAGGGTCTGCGGGTGGTACGCGTCGTCGAAGCCCAGCGATTCGTAATATTCGCTGCCGTCGTCCATCGCGTCGTAGCAACGGAACACCACATAGCGCGCGGCCTTGGTGGGTTGCGCGAGATCAAGCACGCGCGACAACTGCACCCCAGTCCACTTGCCGATCACGCTCCAGCCTTCCACGCAATCGTGGCGGGTGATCTGGGTGCGGTTCGGCAGCGCGCGCAATTGTTCCAGCGACAACGACAGCGGATGCGCGACCAGCCCGCCGATTGCGAGACGGTAATCGCGAAATCCATTCGCCACGAGCGCACGATATTCGGCGGATTGCGGATCGGTGCTGCCGTTGGGGCGGAACACCGGCGAGATGTCGGCTTCCGTGTATTCGCGCGCCATCGCGTTGCGCGACAGCGCGCCTTGCGCGGCGTGACTCAACGCCGTCGCGCCGCCGAGGATCTTCGGCGCCCAGTCGGTTTCCGACAATTTGTCGCAACCGCCAAGCGCCACCGCGCCGGTGAGCGCCAGCGCATCGCGCAGGAAGCGTCTTCGCCTATTGATGAGTTTCATCGCGCGTTTCCGTTTCGATCGCGTAGCGGCCCGTGATAATCGAGCGCAGGTTGTTGCCGACGCCGGTCACGATCACCTCGAAGATGTGGATGAGAAAAAACGCAATGAAGCCCATCGCAAACAGGAAATGGATGCTGCGTGCGGATTGGCGGCCGCCTACCAGATCCACCAGCCAGCCCAGCACGCTGTCCATGCGCGGCGACATCGCAAGTCCCATCAGCACCACGCCGCCGCCGAACACGAAGATCACCACGAGGTAGGCGATGCGTTGCAACACGTTGTAGCGTGCGGCTGCCTCGCCGTGCGGATGGCGCAGCAGCGCATGGTCGAGGATCGAACGGCCGATGCCGCGCCAGTCGCGGCGTGCCGGAATCAAATCGCGCGTCAGGTGCCGCGTCCACAGCGCATACAGGAAAAAGCACGCGCCATTGATCACGAAGATCCAGGCAAAGAAGAAATGCCACGCGCGGCCCATCGCCAGCCATTGCGGGCCGGGAATCGTCGCCCATGCGGGAAAGCCGCGCACCGTGGATTGGCCGTCCACTTTCGACACGCCGAACCAGCCGGTGGTGTCGAAGCGGTGCGAACCCAGCGTGGTCACGCCTCGCAACGTGCCACTCGATGATTGTGTGGCGCCGAGGCTCAGCCACGGATGCTCGAAGCTCGAACGCTGGCCCCAGTAAAGCGCCGGGTGCGCATTGAAGATCTGCAGGCCGCTGCCCAGCAGGATCAGCAGGCAGATCGCGTTGATCCAGTGCATGATCCTGAGCGGCAAGGTGTGCCGGTAGATCACGCGCCGAACCGTTCGGATCGGCGGTTCAACAGGTATCGACGGTGTCGGAACCGCGTCTTCGGGAATGCTGGCCATGCTTGTATGCACTCCGGCCGATCGGATGAGCTTACTCGCAATTGAATTCGCTGGAGGGTGCCCCGGGGTTACATTCCGCGGGTGGCCGGCGATATGCTCCCCAGTTGTCCATCCACCATCCGGCGCCGGGACGCCACAGGAGAGCCGCCATGTCGCTCGCAGGCAAACGTATCGCGATCACCGGCGCATTCGGTTCGCTCGGTTCGGCGGTGGTGCAGGCAGCGGTGGCCGCGGGCGCGAAGGTCGCCGCGATCGACCGCGCCGATGCGCCCGCCGACCTGCACGGCGCGCACGCGATCGGCGGCGTCGATCTCTCCGACACCGCGCAGGCGCAGACCGCGATCGACGCCGCCGCCAGGGCGCTCGACGGACTCGATGCGCTGGTCAACATCGCCGGCACCTTCCGTTTCGAAACGCTGGCGGACGGCGGTCCGGATACCTGGGATTTTCTCTATCGCATCAACCTGCGCACCGCGGTTACGGCCAGCAAGGCCGCGCTGGCGCACCTGCCGGATGGCGGGCGCATCGTCAACATCGGCGCGGCCGCGGCATTGAAGGCGGGCGCCGGGATGGGCGCCTATGCAGCGTCGAAGTCCGGGGTGATGCGCTTCACTGAGTCGCTGGCCGAGGAATTGAAGCCGCGCGGCATCACCGTCAACGCGTTGCTGCCGTCGATCATCGACACGCCGCCCAACCGCAAGGACATGCCCAAGGCGGATTTCGACAAGTGGGTGAAACCCGCGCAACTCGCCGACGTGATCGTGTTCCTGTTGTCGGAACAGGCGTCGGCGATCACCGGCGCGTTGATTCCGGTGACGGGCAAGGTCTGAGCGACGGAAGCGCGTGCTTGTTGTCATTCCGGGGCGCCCCGAAGGGGCGAACCCGGAATCGGTTTGGGACCAACTGAAGACCGATTCCGGGCTCTGCCCGCAGGCGCGGGCAGCCCCGGAATGACGAGCGAGACAAGAAGATCGGAGGGATACGCCGCGCCAATAGCTACGCGCTGATGTGATACTTCGTCGCCGTCTCCACCTCGTTCCTCGAACCCAGGATCACCGGTACGCGCTGGTGCAGGCCGTCGGGCTGGACTTCCATGATGCGCCCGCGCCCGGTGCTGGCTGCACCGCCGGCCTGCTCGACGATGAAGCTCATGGGGTTGGCTTCGTACATCAGGCGCAGCTTGCCGCCCTTGGCTTTGATCTTCGCATCCAGCGGATAGCTGAAGATGCCGCCGCGGGTGAGGATGCGGTGCACGTCGGCGACCATCGAGGCCACCCAGCGCATGTTGAAGTCGCGTCCGCGCGGACCTTCCTTGCCGGCCAGGAGATCGGCGATGTAGCGCTGCATCGGCGCTTCCCAGAAACGCTGGTTGGACATGTTGATCGCGAATTCCGAGGTGTCTTCCGGAATCTTCACGTCGCGCCGGGTCAGGATGAAGCTGCCGGCTTCGCGGTCCAGCGTGAACACATGCGTGCCGTGGCCCAGCGTCAACACCAGCAGGGTGCACGAGCCGTACACCACGTAGCCGGCGGCGACCTGGTTGGTGCCCGGCTGCAGGAATTCGGAGGTGTCGACCTGGCCGCGGTGCCCGCCCGGGCGCTTCAGTACCGAGAAGATGGTGCCCACCGAAATGTTGACGTCGATGTTGCTGGAACCGTCCAGCGGATCGAACAGCAGCAGGTAGCCGCCGCGCGGGTAGGCGTCGGGAATCTGCTGCGGATGTTCCATTTCCTCCGACGCGCAGGCGGCGAGGTGGCCGCCCCAGGCGTTGGCGTCGAGCAGGATCTCGTTCGAGATCACGTCGAGTTTCTTCTGCGCCTCGCCCTGGATGTTGCCGGTGCCCGCCTCGCCCAGCACGCCGCCCAGCGCGCCCTTGCCGGTGGCCACCGCGATGCGCTTGCAGGCGCGCGCCACGATTTCCAGCAACTGGATCAGGTCGGTGTCGCCGTAGCCGGCGCGGCGTTCTTCGGTCAGGTATTGGGTCAGCGAAACGGGTCCTCGCGAATCGGGTTTCATGGCGGGCATCCGGAAAAGGAACGCGCATTGTCCCGGCTTCGCGACGGGGTTGCCACCCATTGCTGACACGACGCTGTCAGCAGCACCTGCTCACACTGTGCGGGCATCGCAGAAGGAGCCCGTCATGCATCGCTGGTTGTCGAAGTTGCTCTGGGCGTATCGGCCGGCCGCACGGTGCCGGGCGCTGGTCGAAGGCTGGCCGCCGCCGGTTCTGACGACGTCGCCACAGCGCCCGCGTGGCAGGCGTGCACGTCCGCCCTTCAGGTTTCTCTGGTCCCGCCCGTCCCTTCAGGAGGTTCGCCCATGAACGCGCATTCACCCGTCACTTTCTTCCACGCTCCGCACAGCCGTTCCAGTGTGACCCGCGCGATGCTTGAGGAGCTTGGCGTGCCGTATGATCTGGTCACGCTCGACCTGCAGCGCAGCGAACAACGCAGCGACGAGTACCTCGCGATCAATCCGATGGGCAAGGTGCCTGCGATCCGTCACGAAGGCGCGCTGGTCACCGAACAGCCCGCGATCCTGATGTATCTGGCCGATCTGTATCCGGAGAAAAACCTCGCGCCGCCGCTGGGCGATCCGTTGCGCGGGCCGTACCTGCGCTGGATGGTGTTCTACGGTTCCTGCTTCGAGCCGGCGATGATGGATTTCTCGCAGAAGCGCGCGCCGGCGCCGCA
Source organism: Rhodanobacteraceae bacterium (assembly GCA_030123585.1). Lineage (NCBI taxonomy): Bacteria > Pseudomonadati > Pseudomonadota > Gammaproteobacteria > Lysobacterales > Rhodanobacteraceae > Rhodanobacteraceae bacterium. Next base: position 2,138,732 of record CP126120.1, on the reverse strand, counting down.
GACGCAAAGCGGGTACGGCACCTACGACGAGGTGATGAATGTATTGGCCGCGCAACTGGAGCAAGGCCCGTGGCTGCTCGGCGAGCGTTTCAGCGCCGCCGACGTGCTGTGGGGCGGCGCGCTGACCTTCGGGTTGATGTTCAAGATCGTCCCGGAGTTGCCGGTGTTCCGCGCCTACGTGGATCGCGTGCAAGCGCGTCCCGCGATCCGGCGCGCGTTCGAGCTGGATGAAGCGCTGGCCGCGGAGCAGGCGCAACAACGCGAGGCGCTGGCGGTCGATGCCTGATCCCGCGATCATGCACGGATGCGCCGTGCCGATCGCCTGTTCCTGATCATCCATGCCTTGCAGGGACGCCGCACCGCGCTGCCGGCGCGGCGGCTCGCCGACACGCTGGGCGTGTCGCTGCGCACCGTGTATCGCGATGTCGCCGACCTGCAAACCTCGGGTGTACCGATCGAGGGTGAAGCCGGCGTCGGCTACTTGCTGCGCAAGGGCTCGGACATCCCGCCGCTGATGTTCACCGCCGAGGAACTGGAAGCCCTGGTGGTCGGCACGCGTTTCGTGCGCGCCTTCGCGGGCGAGAAACTCGCAGCGGGCGCGCAGGCGGCGATGCTGAAGATCGATGCCGTGTTGCCGGCGGAGCTGCGCGAGCGCGCTGCGCGTTCGCGGGTGTTCGTGCCGCAACGCTGGTACGAAGCGCGGTCCGGCGTGGTGGACGCGCTGCACGAGGCCATCGGTGCGCGACGCGTGCTGAAAGTGGAATACCGCGACGCCAGCGACGCGACCAGCGTGCGCGAAATCGAACCGTTGTGCTTGGCTTGCTGGGGCCGCGTGTGGACGCTGGGCGCGTGGTGCCGAATGCGCCAGGGGTTCCGCAACTTTCGCCCTGATCGCATGCAGTTCATCGCCACGGGGGAGATCTTCACTGAAACACCCGAACGCGGGCTGGAGGCCTATCTCGCCCACGCCGGCGTACCGCGCCAGATGACCGAATGAACGGAATCGCGGGGAAGGCCGGGTTGCAATGACTTCATCCATGAAGTAACATTGTCTACAACTTCACGGAGGAACACGCCATGACGAACCGTGCAGAACGCATCGAAGACGCCCGTGGGACGTATGAGCTGGAGTCGGAAGCGGCGTTGTCCGGCCCGGCGCTGCGCACGTTCTTCAACCTGGCCGAGCGCTGGAAGCTGCGCGCGGCCGAGCAGCGCAAGCTGCTGGGCGACCCGCCGGAATCGACCTTCTACAAGTGGAAGCGCGAACGCGACGGCGCGCTGTCGCGCGACACGCTGGAGCGCATCAGTTACCTGCTCGGCATCTTCAAGGCACTGGCGATCCTGTTTCCGCAGGCCGAGCGCGCCGACGCGTGGCTGCGCAAGCCGAACGGCGCACCGACCTTCGGCGGCAAGTCCGCGTTGGAGCGCATGCTGTCCGGCAATGTCGCCGACCTCTACGTGGTGCGGCAGTACCTGGATGCGCAAAGAGGGTGACACTGATCGTCTTTTTTGCTCGTCATTCCGGGGGCGCGCATAGCGCGCAACCCGGAATCTGCTCTTGACGAGAATTGAAAAGCAGATTCCGGATCGCTGCTTCGCAGCATCCGGAATGACGACGAAACATGATTGTTAGCCGAATCTCGCATCGAGAGAAACCACGGGCGGATACTTGCGCGATGCCTTCAACCGACCCGCCCCTCCATCGCATCCGCTGGCAACGCGCCTACCGCATCGTGCCGAGCCGTTTTCCGCCGGTCGGGGTGTTCGATGCGATCGCTGATCCCAAGGATCTGGATGCGCTCTATCGCATCGAGGCCTTGACCAATCCTCGCCTGCGCGAGGAGTGGGGCGAACTGGCGAACGTGCCAAAGGAACATCGCGTCAGCGGTCCCGGCACGACGCCGCTGATGGCCGCGTTCACGCATGTGAATCCCGAAGGCAGCCGTTTTTCCGACGGCAGCTACGGCGTGCTGTATCTCGCGCACGAGTTCGATACCGCGATCGAGGAAACCGTGTATCACCGCGAGCAATTCCTGGCAGCAACGAAGGAAACGCCGATCGACATCACCATGCGCTGCTATGTATCGGGCGTGCACGGCACGCTGCACGACATCCGCGGCGGCTGGAAGGCCGAGCACGATCCGGCGAGCTACATGGCGTCGCGCAAACTCGGCGCGAAGTTGCGCAAGGAGGGTTCGAACGGCATCGCCTACGACAGCGTGCGTCGAACCGGCGGCGAGTGCGCGGCGTTGTTCTATCCCGATCTTGCTTCGCCCTGCGTGCAAGGCAAGCACCTGATGTATCGCTGGGACGGCGGGAAGATCGCGCAGGTACTGGAAGTCAGCGCGGTGCGACGAAACCCGTAGGGCGAATGTCAAACCGCGGCAGAAGCTGCTGACGAGGTCGTGCGCTTCTCGCATCCCTGGTTGCGCGCCGCGGCGCAGGCATCGTAACCGACGGCCGCTTCCGCTTGCGATAGCTCCCAGTGCCTTTACGGTTGTTCGTGGGTGCGCCGGTACTGGATGGCTTCGGCCAGGTGTTCGCCGGCGATGCGATCGGCGCCGGCAAGGTCGGCGATGCTGCGCGCGACGCGCAGCACGCGGTGGTAGGCACGCGCGGACAGGCCCAGCCTGTCCATCGCGCGTTGCAGCAAGGCGCGCTCGGCATCGCCCAGAGCGCAGTCGCGTTCGATCTCGCGGGTGCCGAGCGCGGCGTTGGGTTTGCCGGCGCGCTGCATCGCGATGGCGCGTGCCGCGACCACGCGTGCACGCACCGTGGCGGAATTCTCGTCGTCGGGCTTGCGCGCGGCGTCGAGTTCGGCCAGCGGAATGCGCGGCACGTCGACCATGATGTCGATGCGATCCAGCAGCGGACCGGAGATACGGCCGCGGTAGCGCGCGATCGCGTCCGGCGTGCAATGGCATCGCCCGCCGGCATCGCCGGCGTAACCGCAGGGGCAGGGGTTCATCGCGGCGACCAGTTGGAATCGCGCGGGGAATTCGGCCGAGCGCGCGGCGCGCGAAATCACGATGCGGCCGGATTCCATCGGCTCGCGCAGCACTTCCAGCACATGGCGATCGAATTCCGGCAATTCGTCGAGGAACAGCACGCCGTTGTGGGCAAGCGAAATTTCGCCGGGGCGCGGATGCGAGCCGCCGCCGACCAGCGCGACGCCCGACGCGGTGTGGTGCGGCGCGCGATAGGGCCGCTGCCGCCAGCCGGCCGCGTTGAACGGCTCGCCCGCGACCGAGCGCACCGCGCAGGCTTCGATGGCTTCGGCTTCGCCGAGCGGCGGCAGGATGCCGGGCAGGCGCGCCGCCAGCATGGATTTGCCCGTTCCGGGAGGACCGGTCATCAGCAGGTGATGGCCGCCGGCTGCGGCGATTTCCAGTGCGCGCCGCGCGTGCAACTGGCCGCGCACGTCGGCGAGATCAGGGATGGCGCTGCGGGCATCGCCGATCCCATCGACGTTCGGCGCCGGCAGGGGCTCGATGCCGCGCAGATGCGCACAGACGTCCGCCAACGTGCGCGCGACGCGAACTTCGACGTCACCGAGCAGCGAGGCTTCCGCGGCATTCTCGACCGGCACGATCACGCAGCGCTTGCCGTGGCGCGCGCGCAACAGCGCCGGCAGCACGCCCGGCACCGGACGCAATTCGCCCGACAGCGCCAGTTCGCCCAGGAATTCGCAACCCTGCAACGCTTCGCGCGGCACCTGTCCGCCCGCGGCGAGGATGCCCAGCGCGATCGCGAGGTCGAAACGGCCGCCGTCTTTCGGAAGCTCCGCCGGCGCAAGGTTCACCGTGACGCGTCGGTTGGGATACTCGAAGGCGGTGTTCTGGATCGCGACTCGCACGCGGTCGCGCGCTTCGCGCACCGCGGCTTCCGGCAAGCCGACGATGGACGTGCCAGGCAGCCCGCCGGACAGGTGCACTTCCACCGTGACCAACGGCGCGGCGACGCCTTCGGAGGCGCGGGTCAGGGCTACGGCCAGAGACATGGTTGATGCACCCTCGGTCCCTCCCCGGAGACGAAAACGCCGGCAGGATCGCCGGCGTCATCGCCCACATCGAAACCGCAACGGTTATGCCTTCCGCGTCGCTTCCAGCTCGGTCACGCGCTTTTCCAGGTGCGCGACCTGTTCGCGGGCCCGATCGAGAACGGCGCGCTGGGCGTCGAATTCCTCGCGGGTGACAAGGTCGAGGCGGCGCAATCCGTGCGCCAGCACATCCCTAAAATTGGCTTCCATGTCGTCCCGCGCCTGCGCCAGTCCCGGAGGAACCAGGGTAGCCAGCCGGTGCGCGAGTTGGTCTATGGAGTGCACGTCAATCATGCCGTTGCCTCGATGCGTCCTGAGGTTACGACGCCGGAATCGGCGCGACCATCGGCGGACGCCGCGTTGTGATGTAGGGATTTTCCTACACGCCTATGCGTTCGTCCATGAACGCTGCTTCCATGAGCCTGGTCGCGGTGGACAGGGACGAGCGTGACGACCACCAGAACGGCCATCAAGGTTGCCATCCGTGCCGAAGATCTCCCTGGCCTGACTTTTCGCGAAAGCAGTGCGTCCGTCCATAACGGCCTTCAGAGCCGCCATCCATGCCAAGAGGGTTCCGTGCACTGACTATTCACGACAGCCGCTTTGGTTGGGTGATTCTGGAACCCATCTCTAAGGTAAGCTAATGCCCATGAAACTGATTACCGCCATCATCAAGCCGTTCAAGCTGGACGACGTGCGCGAGGCGCTGTCGGAAGTCGGGGTCAACGGCATCACCGTGACCGAGGTCAAGGGTTTCGGCCGCCAGAAAGGCCACACCGAGCTTTACCGCGGCGCCGAGTACGTGGTCGATTTCCTGCCCAAGGTGAAACTCGAGATCGCGTTGCCCGACAACCTGGTCGAGCGCGCGGTCGAAGCCATCAGCCATGCCGCGCGTACCGGCAAGATCGGCGACGGCAAGATCTTCATCTCGACGCTGGATCAGGTGATCCGTATCCGCACGGGTGAGCTGGATGCCGACGCGCTGTGAGCGTGATGTAGCGTGCGCTCCGCGCACAATGGTTCCGCCCGGATTACGACCCGCGACGTGCGCACAGCGCACGCTACCCGAGCGCAAGCGTCACGCGCGCAGCCGGGCCGCCGTCACCCTCCGATGGTGCAGCAACAATCCCGCGTAATAGGCGATGTAATAACCGATCAGCAAGCCGAAGATGGCCATGGTCAGCGGGCTGCGCTGGTAGGCGGCGTAACCGTCCGCGGCGGCGTGCGTCATCGCCGGGTACAGCACCATGAAGCGGTACAGCAGCCGGCCCAGCAGCAGTGCGGTCAGTGCGAGTCCGATCCACGGATTCGGCACGTAGCAGTCGTTGATGCCGTCGATCTCGAAACGCGTGAACCGCAACGCGACGATGCCCAGCACCACGCCGCCGAGCAGTCCGGCAGCCACCCCCTCGGCCAGCGACGGGCCGCGCAGGCCTTCCAGTGCGAACAGCGCGATCACGACCGACAGGATGATCACGCGCGCCCACATGCGCCTGGGCTGGATCGGCTGGCGGCCGAAGTTGCGGCGCATGCGCGCATACAGCCGCCACACGATCAGCGGCGCAATCACGATCGGAATGATGACGTTGGGTGTCATGCGCGGGGTGCCTCGTCTCGCGATGCGCTGCATTGTGCAGGAAACCGGCGCGCCGTGGACATGCCGTTTGTCATGCGCTTCGCGTGACACTTCCTCAGCGCTGGCAGTGGGGACACCAGTACGTCATCCGCTGCCCGATCACCGCGGCACGGATCGGCGTGCCGCACACCTTGCACGGTTCACCGGCGCGACCGTACACCATGAGTTCCTGCTCAAAGTAGCCGGGTATGCCATCTGGCGCGATGAAATCCCGTATCGAGGTGCCGCCGCGTGTGATTGCGAAATTCAGGACGCGGCGGATTTCGCTGGCGATGCGCGCGTAACGCGTGCGCGACACCATGCCCGCTGCGCGTTTGGGATGCGCGCACGCCGCGAACAGCGCTTCGCTGGCGTAGATGTTGCCGACGCCGACCACGATGGACTGGTCCATCAGGAAGGATTTCACCGCCGCGCTGCGGCCGCGCGATGCATTCCACAGCCAGTCGCCGTCGAACGCATCGCCCAGCGGTTCGGGACCGAGGTTCTGCAGCAGCGGGTGCACTTCGCCCGGCTTCTGCCACAACAGGCACCCGAAGCGGCGCGGATCGTTGAAGCGCAGCGCCTGTCCCGAGTCGAAGATCAAATCGTAGTGATCGTGCGCGCGCGGCGGCACGGAAGGATCGGTGATGCGCAGCGAACCCGACATGCCGAGGTGCAGCAAGGCGCTGCCGGCTTCGGTGTGCAGCAACAGGTATTTCGCACGGCGCTCGACCGCGTGGATGCGCTGGCCCGGCAATTTCGCAGTAAGTGCGCGCGGGATCGGCCAACGCAGATCTTTCCTGCGCAACACCACGCGCTCCACCACGCGGTTCGTCACGAAGGGCGCGATGCCGCGGCGGGTGGTTTCGACTTCGGGGAGTTCGGGCATATTGGAGTAAAGGGTGAAGTCGGCGGCTGCGCCGCCTGCAAAGGGTAAAGAGTAAAGGGACGCTTCGTGGAGGTGAGCCTTTGCCCTTTACCCTTTACAGCGGGCCGCAGGCCCGCGACTTCACTCTTTACTGCTCTTCGTCAGCATCACTTCCGGCGAATACTGCCTCGGCACCAGCGCGATTTTTTCACCGACGCGCACGTAGCGCAGCTCGTCGATCGCGGTGAGGCCGCCGTATTCGAGGCGCACGCCGTTCAAGACCAGCGTGGCCGACGGATGATCCAATCCGACTTTGGACAGCGTGACGTCCGCTGACGGAATCCAGCGTGCGACCGAGGTCGCCGCAAGATTGGCGAGACGCTGCACGCGTGCGTCGTCGGCGTGCGCGGCGGATGGTTGCACGCGCCACCATCCGTCCACGCGCTTTTCGAACACCTGCGGCGCGACCGGCGGGATGTCGAGTTCGATGCGGTTCACGCCGGACGGATCGAGCCCGGTCAGTTCCGGCGGGTCGCGCGCGTAGTCGCGCCGCCCGATCCACAGTAACAGCGCGACCAGCGCGACGGCGATGATCGCGAGGATGCCGAGCTGGCGCGTTGCGCGGCTCACCGCCGGCGACGGCGCCAGGTGATCGCGAGGCCGATCAGGATCAACACGATCGGCAACATGATCAGGTAGCCGAAGGTGAGGATCGCGAGATCGGCGCGCGTCGGCTTCAGCATGGTGTCCGGTGCGCCGCGCGGCACGCTCGTCAGCGCATCGTCGCCCAGCAGCCAGTCGAAGATACGTTCGCCGAGCGCGAGGTTGCCGCCGTCGGCGAGATACGCGTTCGAAAGAAAATCGCCGTCGCCGATCACCACCGCGCGCTGTTGGTTCTTGTCCGGACTCGGCGACAGCCGGCTCAACGCGTAGCCGAACGCGAGCGGGCCCTTCAGGTCGCCGGTATTGGCGTCGAAGGCGACGTGCGCGGGGTCGAACGGCGCGGCCCGGTTCCAGCTTTGCACGCCGGTTTGCAGGATGGGTTGCACGTTCCACGGCGCGCCGTTCAACGCCGCCAGCGCGGCGGCGCGCGGAAACAGCGTGTTGACGGCGAAACCCTCGGTGATCGCCTGCGCGGGATAACGCGTCACAACGATCATGCGCGGATCGCGCACGCCGTTCGCCGCGCCCGTGCCGTCCAACAGCATCCCCGGCAGGCGCTTGATGCCCAGCGCCTGTGCCAGCGGCGCAAGCCCGAGATCGTCCGCGCCGGGCTCGCTCAGCCACAACAGGTTGCCGCCGTTGGCGACATAGTCTTCGAGTTTCTGCACCGACGCCGGCGGCAACGCCGCCTGTGGACTTGCCAGCACCACCAATTGGGCGTTGCGCGGCACTTCCGCGGCCTCGGCGAGGTTCAGCGGCAACGCACGCACGCCGCGTGCAGAGAGCTGCGCGACGAAGTCGCCGAGATCGGCCGCGTTCTTGCCTGCGGGATCGCGTTCGCCGTCACCGCTCACGAAGGCGACCAACTGCGTCTTGCCGCGCGCGAGCCGCACCAGCGCGTCGGAAAATGTCTGCTCGTCGAGCTGCGTGACCAGTTGCATGCGGCCGTGCCACTGCAGTGCGATTTCGCCGTCGGCGGTGACGCCGGCGTCCTGCGTCGCGACAGGATCGAGATCGGGATCGACGAAGCGCAACGTAAGATCGGGCTTGAAACGCTGGTAGCGACCGACCAGCAGGCCGGTTTTCGCGCGCAGTTCGCCCGGCCGGGCGTAGCTGACGGCTTCGAGCGGGCCTTGCAGTTGCGCGAGCAGCGTCCGGCTTTCCGGCGTGATCGTGGCGCGCGCGCCGGCGCTCCAGTCGGTGGTGTAGGAAAATCGCGTCGACAATGCCGCCGCGCACACCGCGATCACCACGGCGAGCAGCGCGAACAGCCACGATTGCCAGGCGCGCTGCATCAGTCGCGCTCCCGTTCGCCGTCGACGCGGCGGATCGCGAGCGCCAGTGACAATACGATGACAACGAGGAAATACACGATGTCCTCGCTGCGCACCAGGCCGCGCATCGCGGGCGCGAGGTGGGTATGCAGCGCAAGCCAGCCCAGCCAGCCGGTGTCGCCGCCGGTCAGGCGCACGCCGGCGTCGATCAGCGACAGCCCTTCGCCGATCAGCAGGGCGGCCGCCGCCGCCAGCGCGGGTTCCGGCGTGAACGCCGAGCACGCGACGCCGATCGCGGTGAGTGCGGCCACGCACAAGGCACTCGCGATCATGGCGGCAGCGAATTGTCCCCAATCAAGCGACGTCGCATGCGCCAGCACCAGCGGCAACGTCGCGACGAGGATCAGCAGCAGCCACAGGAACGCCAGCCGCGCGATGAACTTGCCCAGCACGATCTGTGCGCCCGAAGCGCCCGAGGCCGCCAGCAGCGCGAGGCGTTGCGCGCCGCGCTCGCCGGCCAACGCCTGCATCGTGACCAGCGGCGCGATCACCAGGCACAACTGGATGTAGTTCAGGAGATAGGGCGCGACCACCGCGTCGGTGAAGCCGGGTCCGGCGGCGGCGCCGGGCACCGCAGGTTGTGCGTGCATGAACGCGGACACGCCCAGCAGGAATTGCCACGCCATCATCGCCAGCGCGATGCCGGCCAGCGTCCATGCGAACGGGCGCACGGACAATCGTTTCAGGTCGATCCGCGCAACCGTGAATGCGCTCATGCGGCGGCGCTCGCCGGGGCGCCCGCGATCGCGCGGAACTGCGCATCGAGTTGGCCGCGCCGGTTTTCCAGCGGCGCGTCGAGCCGCACCCGGCCGTCGTGCAGGATCACCACGCGCCCGCACATCGCTTCCACCTCGGCAAGGTCGTGGCTGGACAGGATGATGCCGCGTCTCGGCGAAAGCTTGCCGATGGTGTCGCGCAACTGCATGGCCTGCACCGGATCGAGCCCGTTGCCGGGTTCGTCGAGCACCAGCAGGTCGGGTTCGTGCAGCAATGCCTGCGCCAGTCCGACGCGGCGTTTCTGGCCCAGCGACAACTGGCCGCACAGGCGCTGCGCGATGTCGCCCAGTTCCAGCCGCGCGAGTTCGCGTTCGATCGCCGTCTTGCGGGCGTCGCGCGCAAGGCCGCGCAAGCGCGCGCAGCCGTCCAGGGCTTCGGCCACCGTCAACTCGGGCCACAGCGGCACGTTTTCCGGCACCCAGCCGATGCGCTGGCAGGCGTCCGCGGCGGCGCGTCCTTCGACGCGCACTTCGCCGGAAGAGGGCTGCATGATCCCCGCAATGAGCGCCAACGTCGTCGATTTGCCGGCGCCGTTCACGCCCAGCAGGCCCACCACTTCACCGCGCTGCAGCGTGAACGACAGCTCGCGCAGGACCGCGCGGCCGCCCAGCCGGCGACTGGCGCGATCGAGTTCCAGCAAGGCCGGCGTCGGGGTCATTTCGTCAAATCGGTGTAAAAGCCATTGAAAGAATTGTCACCGCCATCACATAGTGGTGGCAAGCCAATGGCGAGGGGCGGGTTTATGCCCTACACTCGTTGGCACGGGTTTGCCTTGGCCCGCCTTTCCCCCGACGTGACAGTGATGCTCGATAACCTGCTCGATTTTGCCGCGCACGGCCTGGCGAACGCCGGCTGGCTCGCGATCCTTTTGTACGTGCTGGTGACGACCCAGCTCACCATTTTCGCGGTGACGTTGTACCTGCACCGCAGCCAGGCGCACCGCGGCGTGGATTTCCATCCCGTCGTTTCGCATGTTCTGCGCTTCTGGAACTGGCTAGCCACAGGCATGGTCACCAAGGAATGGGTCGCGGTGCACCGCAAGCATCACGCCCATTGCGAGACCGAACAGGATCCGCACAGCCCGCAGGTGGCCGGCATCCGCAAGGTATTTTTCGAAGGCGCCGAACTCTATCGCGTGGCCGCCGCCAACGAAGACGACCTGCAGAAATACGGCCGCGGCACGCCCGACGACTGGATCGAGCGGCACCTCTACACGCCGCATCCGATCCTCGGCGTTGCGCTGCTGGCGGTGATCGACCTCGCGCTGTTCGGCGTGCTTGGCGGCGCGATCTGGGCGCTGCAGATGGTGTGGATTCCGTTCTGGGCCGCGGGCGTCGTCAACGGGCTCGGCCACTGGTGGGGCTATCGCAATTTCGAAACGGCCGACATGGCCACCAACCTCACCCCGTGGGGCGTGTGGATCGGCGGTGAAGAACTGCACAACAACCACCATGCGTTCCCGAGTTCGGCCAAGTTCGCGCTGCGCAAGTTCGAAGTGGACATCGGCTGGGTCGTGATCCGTGGGCTGGAAAAGGTCGGGCTGGCGAAGGTGCTGCGCGTGGCCCCGTCGCTGGACGAGCGCCCGAACGTGTCGCTGCCCGACGCCGAAACCCTGAAGGCGCTGCTGACGCACCGTTTCGAAGCGATGACCGAGTACTACAAGATGGTCATCAAGCCCACCGTGCGCGAGTTGTCGGTCGCGGAAGGCACGCGTCGCTTCGGCGCGATGCCGCGCCGCCGCCTGCGCCGCGCGCTCGCCAACGGCGGCCGCTGGCTGGACAAGAACGGCAAGGCGCGCCTCGCCGCCGCCATCGAAAACCGTCCGCGCCTGCAGCAGATCAGCGAATACCGCGCGCGCCTCGCCGCGCTGATGGAACAGCGCCGGCCCGAATCCGCGCTGGCCGCGTTGCAGCAGTGGTGCCGCGAAGCCGAAGCCAGCGGCAACCGCAAGCTGGCCGAATTCGCCGCGCGCCTGAAGCGGTATGCGGTGGCAAGAGCATAGGGACGTTCTGATTTTGCTCGTCATTCCGGGGCCGCCGCTGCTCTTTGCGGCGGAACCCGGAATCCAGTGTCTTTGCATTTCAGCAAAAACCCGCCGCAAGGCGGTTTTTTGCTGCACGTGAGTTGCAATGACACAATCCGTGCGATGGTCATTTCATCGGTCCCGTCGGTTCACGCCGATTTCCTGGCGCTGCGGCGCGCGGGTTGGACTGTGGTTGCGCGAACGTTCGTCGCTCCCGTGTTGCTGGTGCTGGCCTGTGGTGTTCTCGCTGCGATCCCCTTGTATCAGGATGTCGGGTGGCTCACCTTGGTCAGCGCCGTGCTTGCGTTGGCCGGCAGCCATGCATTGACGCGCGGACGTTTGACGGCGGCAATGGTGCGTGCGCGCTTTGGATGGTGCGGAGCGTTGCCGGTCCGTGCGGGTGTCACGCAGGGCGTCATGGTCGCGCTGACTGTGGCGTCGTTGATCGCAGCGGTCTTGCTGGGAAGCTTGCTCTTGGCGTGCGCCGCGATGGTTGCGCCGCGTCGGGATGCGCTGATTCCCGGCTTGCTTGCCTTGGATGGCGGGTTGATTGTCGGCACCTCGGTGGCCGTTGTGCAGGCGTTGCGTACCGGTGCGGTGGCGCGGTCGCGGCATGCGGATGGCATCCGCGAACCGCTGTTTGCGCTGTCGTGGTTGAACGATTCGCGTCTGCCGCATCTGCTCGATTGGCAGCGACGCTGCGCGTTGGTGCGCTGGCGCAGTGGCGGCAGCTTCGCCCTGGTCGGGGTCGTGCTTGTGGGCGTGCCGATGGGCGCGGCCATCCTCGATGTTGCGGGATTGGTTCTGCTGGCGTTGTCGTTGGCGTGGCTTGCGGTCGTGATGCGTGCTTGCGTGGTAGCCACTGTCGATGCGTGTCGTTTGATCGAGGCGACGCCGGTGGTGGCCGGGCGCGTGCATCGGGCGTCGCTGCGTTACCCGCTGGTCGCCGTGATGGCTGCGACAGTCTTGGCGCTGGTCGGCGCGTTGTTGCTGCATGACGGCTTCCCGCCAATGGTGGTCTGGATCGCCTGCGCGGCGGCGGTGTCGCTGTGGCCGTTGTTTCGCATCATCAAGACGACGCCATCCGGGCGATCGACATGACCGCATTATTGCTAGAAGTTTCGGGCTTGCACGTGGCGTATGGTGACGAGCGCGTGCTCAGAGGCATCGATCTCGACATTCCGAACAGCGAGTTCGTTGCCCTGATCGGGCCCAATGGTTCGGGCAAGACGACACTGCTGCGCGCGATCGTCGGCATGGCGCCGCTGTCGCAGGGAACCGTGCGGATCGGTGGACATGATCTTGCTGCAGCGGAACGCGATGCCAGGTTGAACGTGGGCTTTGCCGTCGATCCCGGCCAGTTGCCGGAGCTTCTGACCGGGCGCGAGTGCCTGGCGCTGTTTGCCGCGACGCGCGACATGCCGGGTGTGCCGCAGGCCACATTGTCTCTGGGCGATGCGCTGGCGCTGACCCCGGTGCTGGATCGACGGATCGCAAGCTATTCGCTGGGGATGCGGCAAAAACTTGGGATTCTGCTGGGGCTCATCGGCAAGCCGCCTTTGCTGTTGCTTGATGAACCGTTCAACGGGCTCGATCCGCGCAGTGCACTGGCGTTCAAACAACATCTTGCCTCGTTGGTTGCGGATGCAGGCGTCAGCGTGCTGCTTGCGACGCACTCGCTGGATGTCGTCGAGCGTTACGCAACAAGGGCGCTCCTGTTGTTGGAGGGACGCCTTCGCCACGCGTGGGACGCAAGCGAACTCGTTGCATTGCGCGAGCATCCCGAGCGTTCGCTCGAAAGGGCAATGGCGGAGGAGTGCGGGGTATGACTCCGCCTCTCGTCGCTCGCATGCGGAAGGGCGTCGTGGATACTCGTTGGAGTACGATCCGTCGAAATGACTTGCGTTGCATGCACCGGATGACGAGACGACGTGCCGGCATCGCCTTGTTCGCGCTGTGCCTGTGCGCGGGCGCCCTGCATGCATCGGCGCAGAGCACCACCACCTTGCCGGGCATCACGGTGACCGCTCCCTGCACCAAGCACTACGGCGGCTATGTGATTTCGGGCGATTTCAAGGTCGATCCACGCATGCCCTACGTGGTGTTCCCCGCACAGGCCCTGGTCAAGGACGACATCCTCAGCGTGCGGCCCCTTCGCTTGAACGACGACGAATATCTGGTGCTGCAGGAGTGTGCGGTGGCTGATTGCAGCCTGGCGCACCTGGTTCGGGTGTGGGGCCACACGGGTGCGCTCACCCCGATCGGCAACAACGATTACCGGATCTGGATCACGCATGAAAACAAGTACTTCATCTGGTTGATGCGCTTGCCGGACATTCCGTCTCCCGTGGGGTTCACCCAGTTCTCGCTCATCAGCCCACCGCTCACCCTGATCCCCGCCGGCAGGGAGGCGGCCTTGCATCGGTTCGAATTGCAGGACGAAAAAATCAGTCATCCGATTCCGGTGAAGTCATCCATGCACGAGGGCGCGACCTTCGTAGTGACCTACGCCGGCGGCAGCGTCGTTCGCATCAGGCGCATGCACGCGGCGCATTGAGGCGACGAAGAACCCCGCGCGAAGGAGGTAGGGCGGGAGTAGCAAAGCGCATCCCGCCTAGTCGCGGAGTGGTGGCGGGTTGGCACCCGCCCTACAAAAGGAGAACCCGCCTTGCGGCGGATTCGGAGTAGGTCAAACCGATCCGATCCCGGGTTCCGCGCTACGCGCGGCCCCGGGATGACGCATCGGCAAAGGCGCGCACTGTGTGCGCGCGCCGAAAAAAGCGAACCCGCCATTCGGCGGGTTCGGAATTTGAAACTGGATCCCCGCCTTCGCGGGGATGACGTAACGGCATTCCACGCGCTGCGCGCGTGGGCCGTTACGTCACTTGATCTTGCCTTCCTTGTAGATCACGTGCTTGCGGACGACGGGGTCGTATTTCTTGACCTCCATCTTGTCTGGGGTGTTCTTCTTGTTCTTGTCGGTGGTGTAGAAGTGTCCGGTGCCGGCCGAGGACACCAGGCGGATCTTGTCGCGTTTGCTTGCCATGGGGATTCTCCTTACACCTTTTGCCCGTTCTTGCGCAGGTCGGCGAGCACGGCGTCGATGCCGTTCTTGTCGATGGTGCGCAGGGCCTTGCCGGACACGCGCAGTTTCACCCAGCGGTTTTCGCTCGCGACCCAGAACCGGCGTTCGTGCAGGTTGGGCAGCCAGCGGCGGCGGGTCTTGTTGTTGGCGTGCGAGACGTTGTTGCCGGTGCTCACACCTTTACCGGTGACCTGGCATACGCGTGCCATGGCATTCTCCTCATGGTGATCCGCGTGGCCCGCGGAAGTTCGGCCCGGCGTGTGGTGCTTGCGAATGCCGGAGGCGCCGCATCGATCCCGCGTCGCACCGCGGGATGCCCGGTGGGCCGGGCCGGCTGGAAGACAGCCGCGCAATATAGCAGGCAAGGGGTTTGCGGGCAATCCGGATGCGTGCAAGGACGGCCGCGGTGTGGGACAATTGCCACCTTTGACCTTCCCCGAGCGGAGCTTTACGAACATGGCAGAAGTGACCCCGGCCCCGAGCAACGGCCAAACCGCACCCCAGATGCAGATGGCGCTGCAGAAAATCTACGCGCGCGACGTCTCGTTCGAGGTTCCGAATGCACCGAAGGTGTTCCAGGAGGAAGGCCAGCCGCAGGTCCAGCTGAACCTCAGCCACAAGGCCAGCCCGATCGAAGGCGACAACTATGAAGTGGTGCTGACGCTCACCGTCACCTGCACCCTGAACGAGCGCACCGCGTACCTGGCCGAAGTGCACCAGGCCGGCGTGTTCTCGTTCGTCGGGTTCGACCAGCAGAATCTTGCGGTGGTGCTGGCCACGTATTGCCCGAACGTGCTGTTCCCGTACGCTCGCCAGGTCATCTCCGACCTGGTGCTGAACGGCGGCTTCCCGCCGCTGCTGCTGCAGCCGATCAACTTCGACGCCCTGTACGCCGAACAACAGCGCCAGCAGCAGGGGCAGATCGGCACGGGCGACGCCAAGCCGGCATTGAACGCCTGACGTCATGACTCGCGCGACGGTCGCCGTCCTCGGCGCCGGCTCGTGGGGCACCGCGCTGGCCGCACTGCTGTGCGGCAACGGCATCGCGACCCGATTGTGGGGCCGCGATCCCGGCGCGCTGGCGCGGATCGCGGCGGATCGCCGGAACCAGCGTTACCTGCCGGACGTCGAGCTGCCGGCGGAGTTGGTTTGCGTGCCGGATCTGGGCGAAGCACTGCGCGACGTCGACGTGGCGCTGGTGGCGGTGCCCAGCCACGCCTTCCACGCAATGCTGGAGGAAGCCGCGCCGCGGTTGCCGAAGCGGGCAGGCTACGCATGGGCCACCAAGGGCTTCGAACCCGGCACCGGCCGCTTCCTGCATGAACTGGTGGCCGAACGCCTGCCGGCGACGCCCGCCGCGGTGGTGACAGGGCCGTCGTTCGCGCGCGAAGTCGCGGCCGGCATGCCCACCGCGGTCACCGTGCATTCCGCGGACGACGCGTTCGCCCATCGCGTGGCGGAACTTCTGCACAGTCACACCTTCCGCGCCTACACCGGCAACGACATGCTGGGCGCCGAGCTCGGCGGCGCGATGAAGAACGTGTTGGCGGTCGCGACCGGCGTCGCCGACGGCATGCAACTCGGCTTGAACGCGCGCGCCGGGTTGATCACGCGCGGCATGAACGAAATGCTGCGCCTCGGCGCTGCGCTGGGTGCGCAGCCACAGACCCTGATGGGCCTCGCCGGCCTCGGCGACCTGGTGCTCACCTGCACCGGCCAGTTGTCGCGCAACTACCGCTTCGGTTTTGCGCTGGGGCAGGGCGTGCCGTTGCAGCAGGCACTGGCCGACATCGGGCAGGTGGTGGAAGGCGCGGTGACCGCCGACGAGGTGATGCGGCTCGCCGCGCGGCATGGACTCGACTTGCCGATCTCGCAGCACGTGCAAGCGGTGCTGCGCGGCGACATGACCCCGACCGATGCGCTGCACTCGCTGCTGGCGCGCGAGCGCAAGCCGGAGTATCCGGAAAACCTGTTCGCCTGAAGGGTGAAGTGCGCAACTTGCGCTATGCTTTGGCCTTTTGAGTCCCGAAGGTTTCGCGGATGCAGCATCGCAGCAGCCAGGACGAAACGCCGGTCGCACGCACCCCCGCGAAAACGGCCACCGCGCCGCTGCCGGCCGAGTGGACGCGCCTGCTCGCCGCGGCGGGCGACGATGCAAACCCCGTGCATGCCGCGACGCTCGGCTTCCTGCTGGAGCTGGTGCAGGACGAATTGCCGCTGGCGCGCATCGAAGTCGCGCCCGTGTTGCTGGAAACCGTCGCCGAAGGCCGGCTTGGGCGGGCGCTGCCGCTGGACTCGAAACAGTTGCCGCATGCGGCGCTGCCCGAAGCGGAGACGCGGCTCGCGGCCAGCGTGCTCGGCTTGCCCCAGACCCCGCGCAAGGGCCGCAGCTACGCGCATCTGGCGGGAACATTCGGCGATGCCTTGCTGCGCGATGTGCTCGAGCATGCCCCCGCGTTGCTGGGCGGCGTGGCGGGGCTGCGGCTGGGCCTCGGCAAGCCGCGTCCGCTGGAATGGGACTGGCAGCTCGAACGCGACGGCCGCCAGCGCCTGTTGCCGAAGTTGCCCGCGCACCAGCGCTTGCTAAGGGTCGGAGGGCTCTGGTACCTCGATCCGGAACGTGCGGAGCTCGGGCCGTTGGACGGCGCAGCCGCCGAGGTCGCGCTGCTCGATGCACCGCCGCTCGCGCCCGAGCACGCGGTGGCGCTGGCGGAGCGGGTGGCCGCATCGCCGTGGGCCGCGCGCATTCCCGTGCCGCAGACGTTCGCGCCGGTGCAGCGTTCGGACCTCGCGCCCAAGCCCATGATGGTTTTCCAGGCGCTGACCCGGCACGCCCGGATCGGCGCCGGCACGCCGCCGCTCGCGTATGCACGGCTCGCGTTCGATTACGGCGGCGAGCGCCTGCCGGGCCGCGGCGGCGAGGCCATCGTGCGGCGCGTGCGCAACGGCAAGCTGGTGGAGATCGTGCGCAAGCGCGCCGAGGAGCTGGCGACGATGGAGCGCCTGGAATCCTTCGGGCTCGCGCCCGCGGTCGATTGCGAAGGATTGCCATGGGACATGGCCGACGCGCTGCCGGAAGACGCCTGGGTGTTTCCCGGCAAGGGTTACGCGGGCGCGCTGGAAGTGAACACGCCGGCGCGCTGGCTGGGCCTGCGCGAGAAACTCGAACACGAAGGTTTCCTCGTCGAATACGCATCGACGTTTCCGTTCGAAGTGCTGGAAGGCCCGCCGCGCTGGTACGGCGTCGCGCATGCCGACGACGGCGGCGAAGCGTTCGAGTTCGAGATGGGCATCGAGGTCGAAGGCAGGCGCGTCAATTTGCTGCCGACCGTCGCGCGCGCGTTGTCCGAACACACGCTGTCGCTGACCGCGCCGGAAAACGAAACGAAAGACGCGGTGTGGTACGCGCCGGTGGACGACCGCCGCCGCGTCGCGGTGCCGCTGGCGACATTGCGCAAACTGCTGGCGCCGCTGGCCGAATACCTCGCGCATCCGCGCGAGAAATTGCGCTTGCCGCGGGTGCAGGCGGGCAGGCTGGAGGAATTCTCCGACGCGCTGCCGAAGAACGGCAAGCTGGACGCGCCGAAGGATTTGACCGGCTTCACCACACGCCTGCGCGAAGCCGCCGAGCATGCCTCCGACGCAGTGCCCGATGCGTTGGTCGGCGAGTTGCGCCCGTACCAGCGCGAAGGCTTGCGCTGGTTGAATGCATTGGCCGAGGCCGGCCTCGGCGGCGTACTGGCGGACGACATGGGTCTCGGCAAGACCGTGCAATTGCTCGCGCACGTCCTCGCGCTCAAGCAAAATTCGGCGCTGACACAACCCGCGCTGATCGTCGCGCCCACCAGCCTGATCCCGAACTGGCAGGCCGAAACCACGCGCTTCGCGCCTTCGCTCAAGGTATTGACGTTGCACGGGCCTGAGCGCGTCAAGAGTTTTGATCGTCTTGCCGGCCACGACATCATCCTGACCAGCTACGCACTGTTGCCGCGCGACCTCGCGGTGCTGCGCGAGCAGCCGTTTGCGCTGGTGGTGCTGGACGAGGCGCAGCAGGTGAAGAACCCGCGCACGCAGGCGCGCCGCGCGCTGCTGTCGATTTCCTCGAAACGCCGCGTGTGCATGACCGGCACGCCGCTGGAAAATCATCTGGGCGAATTGTGGTCGCAGGTCGATCTGGCGGTGCCGGGCCTGCTCGGCGACGAAGGTTCGTTCCGCCGGCACTACCGCATTCCGATCGAGCGGCAGGCCGACGCCGATTGCCAGGCGCGGCTCAACCACCGGATCGCGCCGTTCATCCTGCGCCGCACCAAGACACAGGTCGTGAAGGAGTTGCCCGCGAAAACCGAGATCGCGCGCCGCGTGGTGCTCTCAGGAAAACAGCGCGAGCTGTACGACACGCTGCGGATTTCCCTCGGCGAGGAAGTGCGTGAAGTGGTGCGCCAACGCGGCATCGAGCACAGCGGCATCATCGTGCTGGATGCGTTGCTCAAACTGCGCCAGACCTGCTGCGATCCGCGACTCGTCAAGCTCGAATCCGCGCGCGGCGTGCGCGAATCGGCCAAGCTGGAACTCCTGATGGACATGCTGCCCGACCTTTTGAGCGAAGGCCGGCGCGTGCTGCTGTTCTCGCAGTTCACCGAAATGCTGGCGCTGATCTCGCGCGAACTGAATCGCCGGCACCTGAAATACGTCACGCTCACCGGCGATACCCGCGACCGCGCCGAACCCGTGCGCAAGTTCCAGGATGGCGAGGTGCCGTTGTTCTTGCTGTCATTGAAGGCCGGCGGCGTGGGGCTGAATCTCACCGCTGCCGACACCGTGATCCACTACGACCCGTGGTGGAACCCGGCCGCGGAAACCCAAGCCGCCGACCGCGCGCACCGGATCGGGCAGGACAAACCCGTATTCGTCTATCGGCTGATTTGCGCCGACACCGTCGAGGAACGCATCGAGGATTTGAAGGCGCGCAAGGCCGAACTCGCGCAGGCCGTGCTGGAAGGCGGCGGCACCCGCGACAAGCTGGCGTTCGACGAGGACGATCTGAACGCGTTGTTTGCCACGGATTAGACGCGCTTGCGCACACACGCCGTCATTCCGGGACCGGCCGAAGGCCGGAACCCGGAATCCATTTTGATTTCGGTCGTTGCGGACAAGCGGTAATGGATTCCCGCCTTCGCGGGAATGACGAGCGCATCGGGGGCGTGATGGCCATCGCGCAGTATTGGTCTAGGGAAAGCTTGGCCCGGCGCGCAACAGTGTTTGCCGGATTCAGTTCAGCGCCCGCGCAGCCGCGCAGTCCTGGTGGCTCATGACCCATTGGTGCAAGGTGCGCCAATGCTTTGCTGCTGCTTGCACGAACGGCGCACCGAATTTCGTTTGACCGTATGTCACCGTCGCGGGAATCGTGGGCGCTGCGTTCAATTCGAACACCCATGAGGGAACGCCCATCGTGGCGCCGGTGTCTTCATTGACCGTGACCCAGTTCGGATAAGCGGAATGGTGTGTGCAGAGCACCATTGCGCGCGCAAGTTTTGCGGCGTTGCCCAATGTGCTCTGGTCTTCCTTCAACGTGGTGCTTGTATTCATACGAGCAAATTGCCGAAGCACCATGGGTTGGTACGAGCTTCCCATGGCATCGAACATTGCGGCAGCAGTGAGCGATTGCTCATCGGCATCGCCTACAATCATGCCTCGTAGTTCGCCACGCGGTTTGTCTGCTGCCGCAAGCAGTTGATTGGTTGTAACCAGTTTGTCGACGACGCGGCCTTGGGTGGCGTGCAGCGAAATCCGCCCGAACCACAACACGAGCCCACCCGCCAATGCGACGGCGACAATAAACCCGGCGATGAAGGAAACGCTGGCGACGATAACGGTGTGGACCGAAGGGCGTTTCATGGCGAAGTCTGATTGATCGGGGCCCAGGCCGAATTGTATGAATCAACGTGGCCGCGGCCCCCGCATCGGTACCGGATGGCCGTACAGTGATGCCGGGTCACGCGAAAGACCGTTCTTCTCCAGCGCGTCGAGATACGACTGCCAGTTCTTCTCGTGGTTGACGCCGAGGTCGTGCAGCGTTTCCCAGGAATAGATGCCGGTGGCATGGCCGTCGGTGAAACGCAGCGACACCGCGTAGTTGCCGACCGGTTCCAGCTCCATGATCCCGACCTCGCGCTTGCCGGCGACCAGCACCTGCTGGCCCGGACCGTGGCCCTGGACTTCGGCGGAGGGCGAATACACGCGCAGGTATTCGGCGGGCAGGACGAAATGTTCGCCGGAATCGAACGCGACTTCCAGCGTGCGTGATTTCTTGTGCAGGGTGATGTCGGTGGGTCGGGGCGCTGTCATGCCGCCGATTTTATCGGCACGTGAAGAGCCGCCGCATGATGCCCGTCAGCTTACGCTGCCGAAACCCGATCCCGCGAAATCGATCCGCGGCGGTTGGCCCGCGACGTCCAGCAGCACCTGCGCGTAGGGTTCGTCGAAGCTCACGGTGGAAATCTCGTCCCAGCCGAAGAACGAGGGCTCGCGCAACCATTCCGCGTCGGGGGTGATTTCCTGCAGGGTGAAACCATCATCCTCGATGCCGAGCGGGCGGCCGATGTAGCACACCTCGTGTTCGTCCTCGGTGTCCACATGCACGCACATCACCGCCGCGTACTCGGCCGTGGCGCGCACCACCTGCGTGATGTCGTCAAGCGGAAAGTTGCGCGGCAGGCGCGGGTGGATGTTGCGCACGGCCAGCGCCTTCTGGATGAAGGCGGCATGGCTGTCCGGCGCTTCGACTTCGCTGATGTCGGCCAGCCGCATCGCGTACAGGCCGTCGAAGCTGATCTGGTCGCCGACCACCCACATCAGCAGCCACTCCTTGCCGATGCCGGCGAGGTAACCGCAGAAGCTGCCGTCCTCGAGGCCGCCGCGCCAGACCCGCACCAACTCGCCGCGTTGCATGGCCTCGCGCAACTTGGGGCGCGGGCTCGCGGACTGGAATTTCAGAACCTTGCCCATGGCGTCATTCTAGCCGGACCGGGCAGCGACTGCCCGAGTCCGAATCTCACAGGATGTAGCGTGACAGGTCTTCGTTCGAAGCCAGATCCTTGAGGTTTTTGTCCACATATTCGGCGTCGATGGCATACTTTTCGCCGCTTTTGTCTGCCGCCTCGAACGAGATCGATTCCAGCAGCCGCTCCATCACGGTCTGCAGGCGGCGGGCGCCGATGTTTTCGGTGGTCTCATTCACCTTGAAGGCGACTTCGGCCAGCCGGGCGATGCCCTCGTCGCTGAATTCCAGCTTCACGCCTTCGGTGCCCAGCATCGCCGCGTACTGCTTGGTCAGCGCGTTGTGGGGTTCCTTGAGGATGCGCTTGAAATCGTCCACCGACAGCGCCGACAGCTCGACCCGGATCGGCAGGCGGCCCTGCAATTCCGGGATCAGGTCGGACGGTTTGGCCATCGAAAACGCGCCCGAGGCGATGAACAGCACATGGTCGGTCCTGACCGGGCCGTACTTGGTCGACACGGTGGAGCCTTCGACCAGCGGAAGCAGGTCGCGCTGCACGCCCTCACGCGACACGCCCGCGCCGCCCCAGTCGCTGCGTTGCGCGACCTTGTCGATCTCGTCGATGAACACGATGCCGTTCTGCTCGCAGTTCTCGATCGCCGCCGCGCGCAGTTCGTCGTCGTTGAGCAGCTTGCCGGCTTCCTCGTCGATCAGCAGCGGACGCGCGGCCTTGATTTTCAACTTTCTCTTTTGCGTCTTGCCGCCGCCCACGCTCTGGAACATCGAACGCAGTTGTTGCGACATCTCCTCCATGCCCGGCGGCGCCATGATCTCGACGCCCACGTTCATGGAAAACTCGAGTTCGATCTCGCGTTCGTCCAGCGCGCCTTCGTGCAACTGCTTGCGCAGCTTCTGGCGCGTGGGCGAGTCGTGTTCGAGCGGATTCGCATCGTCCTGCTGGTCCCAGCCGCCGCTGGCTTCGCGGCGCGGCAGCAGCGCGTCGAGGATGCGCTCGTCGGCGTGTTCCTCGGCCTGCGAGCGCACGCGTTCCTTGGCCAGGTCGCGGGTGAGCTTGTAGGCGACGTCGGCAAGGTCGCGCACGATGGAATCGACATCCTTGCCGACGTAGCCGACCTCGGTGAACTTGGTTGCTTCCACCTTCACGAACGGCGCTTTCGCGAGCGTCGCGAGACGGCGTGCGATCTCGGTCTTGCCGACGCCAGTCGGTCCGATCATCAGGATGTTCTTGGGCGTGACTTCGTTGCGGAACGCGGGATCCAACTGCATCCGGCGCCAGCGGTCGCGCAGGGCGATCGCCACCGCGCGCTTCGCCTGGTGCTGGCCAATGATGAAGCGGTCGAGTTCGTTGACGATTTCGCGGGGGGTCAATTCGGACATAGGCGGGAATCGGGAATGGTGAATGGGGAATCGTGAGGAGCCGTGAATGGGGAATCGGGAATCGGGAATGGGAAAAGCGGATCGGGCGGAGATCGGCTCTACGATTCTCTATTCCCGATTCTCAATTCCCGTCTTTTCAGTCCCGATTCTCGATTCCCAGCTCCTCGATCGTCACGTTGTGGTTGGTGTAGATGCAGATGTCGCCGGCGATGCCCAACGCCTTCTCGACGATCGCGCGTGCATCCAGATCGGAATTGTCCAGCAGCGCCTTGGCCGCGGCCTGCGCGTAGGGGCCGCCGGAACCGATCGCGATCAGGCCGTGTTCGGGCTCCAGCACGTCACCGTTGCCGGAAATCAGAAGGGACGCGTCCTTGTCGGCCACCGCCAGCATCGCTTCGAGCCGGCCCAGCCGGCGGTCGGTGCGCCATTCCTTGGCCAATTCGACCGCGGCGCGGGTCAACTGGCCGTTGTGCTTGACCAGCTTGTCCTCGAACAGTTCGAACAGCGTGAAGGCGTCGGCGGTCGCGCCGGCGAAGCCCGCCAGCACGTCGGCGTTCTTGCCGAGCCGGCGGATCTTCTTCGCGTTGGCCTTGACCACGGTGTTGCCCAGCGTGACCTGGCCGTCGCCGCCGAGGACGACCTTGCCGTTCTTGCGCACGGACAGGATGGTGGTGGCGTGGAAGGATTCCATGGCGATCTCGCTGTGGGGTGGCCGGATAGGTGGGGACGGCCGACGCAGATGGCAAGCGTTTCGGCGAAATTGCGGTCAAGGAGCGTCATTGCGGAGGTTCATGGCCTTTTCTGGTTCCTGTACCCGATACTGGCTGGTTGCTGAATCAGGGGCTGCGAGGATGGGAAGCCTTGTCTGGAAGGATTGCGTGACAGGAATGTGACGAGTATTGTTAAAGCGCAGTTAACGTACACGGTGCGGATGGCACGGCGTGCAGGGGCCGGGACCGTGTGAATCCTCAAGCGTGTATTCAATAAGCACGCTGACGTTTTTCCACATTTACGGGGAGAGCCCATGAATCACAAATTGAAACGCTTGTCGCTGGCCGTGCGCATCGGTTTGACCGCCGGCCTCGTCGCAGCGACGGGTCTGGCCCAGGCGCAACAGGCGCCGGACAACCAGGCCAACAAGAAAGAGCAGCCCAAGACGCTGCAGACGGTGGTGGTCACCGGTTCGTTGATCCGGCGCGTGGATACCGAAACCGCAAGCCCCGTCACCATCATCGACCGTCAGAACATCACCAATTCCGGCAAGCCGACCCTGGGCGACGTGCTGCAGCAAATGCCCAGCATCGCCGGCGATGCCACCAACCCCCAGAACAACTCCAACGGCGGCGGCGTGGCCACGCCGTTGACCGAAGGCGGCGACGGCGCCTCGCGCGTGTCGCTGCGCGGCCTGGGCACCGGCCGCACGCTGGTGCTGATCGACGGCCAGCGCATGCTGAACGCCGACCTGAACCTGGTGCCGCAGAACATGGTCCAGCGGATCGACGTGCTGGCCGAGGGTGCTTCGACGACCTACGGTTCCGATGCCGTGGGCGGCGTGGTCAACATCCTGCTGCGCCATGATTTCGACGGCGCCGAGATCAGCGTGAACGACGGCATCTCCAGCCACGGCGACGGCCAGCGTCGCGGTTTCAGCCTGACCCTGGGCCACACCGGCGATCGTTACAACATCGTCGGTGGCATCGACTACAACAAGTACGACGCGGTACCCAACTCGCGGCGCGATTTCGCGGCGCACCAGTTGTACTTGTACGGCGGGTCGGTCAGCGTGTCGGGTTCGCAGTCGATCCCGACAGGTCGCATCCAGTTGCCCCCGGCGTTGACCGGTCAGTTCAATTGCGCGACCGGCAAGGTCACGCTGGCCAGCGGCAACGGTTCCAGTCTGAGTGACTACCGCTGTTTCACCGGCAGCGACCGGTTCAACTACGCGGCCTACAATTACATCCAGGTTTCGCAGCAGCGCACCGATGGCTTCGTGCTCGGCAGCTACAACCTGACCGACAACGTCACGGCTTTCGTCGATGCCTTCTACAACCATACCGAATCGGCAGGCCAGGACGCGTCGATCCCGGTCGGCACCGGCGATGGTTTGATCATTCCCGCCAGCGCACCGTTCAATCCATTCGGCGTGACGTTCAACCTGCCGGGCGTACTGCCCAGCGCTCCGAACAACGGTTTCGGCTTCCAGACCCGCCTCACCGGTGTCGGTACCCGCATCCATCCCTACACCACCAGCACTGGGCAATTGATCGCCGGGTTGAAGGGTGCGGTCGGCCAGAGCAGCTGGAACTGGAATGTCACCGTCGATTACGGCCATACCTCGCGCATGCAGGACGACAAGAACGAGCTGTACATCCCCGCGTTGCAGGCAGCCATCGACGCCGGCGCCAACATCTTCGACCAGGCCAACAACGGTCCGGCGCTGGCAGCGGGCGCGGTGGACGCGATTTACCAGAAGCGCGAAATCCTGCGGCAGATTTCGGCTGGCGCCAATGGCAACCTGTTCTCGCTGCCGGCCGGGGACGTGCAGTTGGCGGTGGGCGCCTTGTACCGCAAGAATTCGATGAACTACACGATCAATCCGCTGGCCTTGCTCGATCCGGCCACGGGTACGTGCCAAATCTCGGGAGAGGCCTGCGGTTCTCCAGGCAGCGGCAGCGATGAGGTCAAGGAAGCATTTGCCGAAACCCTGGTTCCATTGCTGAAGGACGTGCCAGGTGCGTACTCGTTGAACCTCGATCTGGGCGTGCGTTACTCGGATTACAACAGCGCCGGATCCACCACCAACGGCAAGGTCGCGATCGAATGGCGTCCGATCCAGGATCTGCTGGTGCGCGGCACCATCTCGCAGGTCTTCCGGGCGCCGAATCTCGACCAGCTTTACGATGGACGCTCGATCAACCAGCCGAACTTCAACGATCCCTGCAACGGTCTGGATGCGGCGGAATTGGCGCAACACGCCAATGCGTGCCAGTACGCGCCCCCCGGTTACGTGGCGAACGGTCAGCAAGTCAACTCGTACTACTCGGGCAGCAGCGTGGTGGGAGGAGGCCTCAAGCCCGAGCACGGCAAATCGGTCGACTTCGGTCTGGTCTACAACCCGAGCTGGGCGCCGGGATTGAATACCAGCCTCGACTTCTGGCACATCTATCTGTACGACACGCTGGTGCCACTCTCGCCCACCACGATTGCCTACGCGTGCTTCTACAACAACGCGAGCCCGCTGTGCCCGTTCATCCATCGCTACGACAACACCACCCAGGTTCCGGGGCAGGTCAACTACTTCGACGGGCCGGTGTACAACCTGGGCACCTTGAGCACCAGCGGCATCGACTTCACGGTCAACTACAAGCTTCCGCATTTCAATTTCGGCAGCTTCAACCCGGGTGACTTCAAACTTGGGCTGGCGACATCCTACGTCTCGACCTTCAACAACAATGCGACGCCGGGGACGCCCGGGTCCACGGTCGACAAGTTCGCCGGCACCTGGAACGCGCAGTTCGGCAACATCGCGCGCTGGCGCGCGACCGCCACGCTGGGTTGGAACCGTGACAACTGGGATGCCCAATGGCGGACACGCTACATCAGCCCGGTGACCGCGCTGAGCGCGGATGCGCTTACCCACGCCAACTTGCCGGTAGCCTCGGTGGTGTACAGCGACGTCCAGCTCGGCTACGCGGTGCCCGTCATCCATACCCGCTTCGACGTGGGCGTGGACAATCTCTTCGACAAGCGGCCGCCGTTGATCTACCAGAACGGCCAGGGCAACACGGATTCCGCCACCTACGACATGATGGGCCGCTACTACTGGGCCAGGGCAACGCTCAAGTTCTGAGTGTTGGTGTCGCCGGCGCTCCAACCGGACAAGGGCACCGCGCAAGCGGTGCCCTTTTTGCGTCCGCTAGAGTGGAGCCATCCTTGCAGGATTGATTTCGCATGACGGCTTCGATCACCTCGATCGTCGAATCCATGGCCAGTGCATGGAATGCGGGCGATGCGAAACGCGTGCTCGCGCTGGCCGCGCAGGCTTCCGGCGCCGCGGCGAAGAGCGCGGAGTTTCTTGCATTGCTGGGCGTGGCGCAGCAGCAGACCGGCGAATACTCTCGGGCCGCGAGGACATTCGAGCGCCTGGCGCGCATGCAGCCCGGCGTTTCCGCGTGGTGGAACAATCTCGGCGAGGCCTGCCGGCAGGCCGGTGAACTGCCGGCGGCGGAACGCGCGCTGCTGAAAGCGAAGTCGCTGGCGCCCCGCGATGCCGAGGTGCATTACAACCTCGGCCTGCTTTACATCCAGCAGCAGCGCTGGGCGTTGGCGCGCGACGCGCTCCTGGACGCGGTACACCTAGCGCCGCAGTTCGTGGAGGCACGGTTGGAGGCGGCGCACGCCTGCCACGTCTGCGGCAACATCGAGGGTGAGGAGGCCATGCTGGAGGGCGCCGAGCGCTGGCCGCCGCAGCCGGCGGAGCAGGCGCTGGTGCTGGCCTCGATATTGTCGGTGCTGGGACGCCTGGAAATCGCGCTGAAGGTCCTGTCGCAGGCACGCTTGCCCGAAGGGCCGGCGGCCGAGGCCATGCGGTTTCGCATCACCGCGCAACGCGTCGCCTTGCACGAACGCAACAATCAACTCGATCAGGCGCGCCGCGAGTTGCAGCAGTTGCCTCTGAACGCCCTCGATGCCTTGGACGCAGGCGCCCTGGACGCACGCGTCGACGCCTGGCGCGCGCATGCGGTGATGGCAATGCGCGAACGTCGCCACGAAGAAGCTGCCGTGCTTTACCAGCGCGTGCTCGACGTGGCACGGGATCCGGAGGTCGTCTCGAGTGCCGCATTCGGCCTCGCTTCGGCGTGCGACCGGCAGGCGCGTTATCGCGAAGCATGGGATGCGCTTGCGATCGCCCACGCCAGGCAAATGGAAATCGCCCGGCAAGCGGCGCCGGAGTTGTCGAAGCCGGATACCCAGCCATTGCCGATGGTGGCGCGCACCGTCGATGCGGGCGCGCGCGCCGCGTGGAAGCTTTTGAGCGCGCCGCCTGCGGAGCGGAGTCCGGTGTTCGTGGTCGGTTTTCCGCGTTCGGGCACCACGCTGCTGGAACAGATGCTCGACGCGCATCCGGATTTCCGATCGATGGACGAGCGCGGCTATGTCTACCAGTTGATCGAACGCATGGGGCGTGCGGGGCAGCGTTATCCGGCCGACCTCGCGAACCTGACCCAGAACGATGCGGACCAGTTGCGCGCCGTGTATTGGCGATTGGTCAAGCACACGCTGCCGGACCTGGGCCAGCGCCGGCTGATCGACAAGAACCCGCTCAACATGCTGTGCCTGCCGATGATGCTGCGGCTGTTTCCGGACGCGCGCATCATTCTGTGCGTTCGGCATCCCTGCGACGTGTTGCTGAGTTGCAGCATGCAGGCGTTCCGGTCGCCCGTGTTCAGGGCGATGTGTGCGTCGTTGCCGCGACTCGCGCGGGGCTACACGGAGGCGTTCGAACAGTGCTGCCGGCACATCGAGGTGTTGAAGCCCAACATCCTGGAATGGCGCTACGAATCGATCGTCGCCGATCCGGATGCGGCCGTGGCGCGGCTCGGCAGTTTCCTGGAAGTCGCGGACGCGTCACCGTTCGCGGGTTTTGCCGAGCATGCGCGGCGCAAGCAGTTCATCGCCACGCCCAGCTACGCGGCGGTCACGCAAGCCGTGAATGCCGCGGCGGTGGGACGCTGGAAAAATTATCGCGAAGAGTTCGAACCGGTGTTGCCGATCCTGCAGCCGTGGATCGAGCGCTTCGGCTATGACGCGTGAGAGTCGCAGCCCTCACGCGCCATAAGCCGCCCGGTGTGCCGGAGTGTCCGCAGCCGGTCAGAAATCCTGACTGAAACGGATGCCGATCGTGCGCGGGTTGATATAGCCGGTGTACACCTGCCCGTTCGGATACGTCGCGGAAACGCCGTGCGCGGCGCAGGTCTCGGGCTTGCACTCTGTGTACTTGTACAGTTCCCCGCGCTCGTCGAAGGCGTTGTTGATGAACACATCGACCGACCAGTTGTTCTTGTGCACGCCCGCGGAAAGATCGAGCGAGTTGTAGGAAGGCAGATCGCCCAGCAGGCTGCGCGGGACCAGGCGCAGGTCGGTGGTGCGCTGGCCGACGTGCACCCAGGCCGCCTGCACGAACGCGTCGTTGCCGCCGAGATCGAACGCGTAGCGCGCGATCAGGTTGCCCTTGAAGTGCGGCGTGATCGGCAGGCGCGTGCCGGCGGGCGCCTGCGGCCCGTCCACCGCTTCGCCGGTCTGCGGATTGATGGTGCCGGGCGGGCAGTTGGTCACCGGGTTGCCGCTGGCATCCGAGAACCCGCAGTAATTGGACGTCAGGCGTGCCTTGTAGAAGCCCACGCCGGCGCTGAGGTTGAGGTTGTAGGTGGCCTGCCAGTCCAGTTGCGATTCCAGGCCGTCGATCCGCGCCGAGTTCACGTTGCGGATGATCGTGAGGCCCGGCGGCACCAGGATGTTGTACTGGAAGTTGTTCCAGTTCTCGCGGAACAACGCGCCGTTGAATGAAATCCGGTTGTCGAGCCAGGTGGTCTTCCAGCCCAGCTCGACATTGGTCAGGAAATCGGGCTGGTACGGAACCGTGCCGGCCGCACGATTGACGCCGCCGGGCCGGAAGCCTTCCGAACGCGTGACGTACACCATCGCGGTCGGCGAAATGTTCCAGGTCAGGTTGATCTTGTGCAGCGAGCCGCTGTCGCGCGTGTTCTTGTCGAAGTCGAGGCACGGCGCGCCGTAGAAGGGCGTCGGCGAGATGCAGCCCGCCTCGCCGTAGCTCGATCCGGACGAGAAGCCCTTGCTGTATCCGTAGAACCCGAGCAGGTGGTCGCGGCTGCGGTAGTAGCGCTCGCCCAGCGTCAGGGTGAGCTTGTCGGGCAGGATGTCGTACGACACCTCGCCGAACAGCGCCTTGTTGCTGTCGTAGCGCATCTCGCGGGTCAGCCAGATGGTGTTGGCCCAGCCGGGAACCGACAGCGCATCGGCGAGGCCGTCGATCTGGTAGTCCTGCAGGATGTCGTGCTTCTGGTTCTGCGTGAATGCGCCGGCGACGAAGCGCAGGCGATCCTGCGCGGGCGACGCGATCCGCAACTCGTTGCTGTTGAAGTAGTAGCCGTCCCGCTCGCTGATGTGCTGGGCCGGGTTGATCAGCGCGCCGCTGTTGTCCGTGAAGTACAGGCCGTACGCGGCGAGGGTGTCGTACCAGTAGCCGTAATCGGTGTAGTCGGACTGGTCCTCCTGGTTGCGCCGCAGGTGTCCGTACGCATAGGTCACGTCGAAATTGCCGATCTTGCCCTGCACGGTCAGCGCCGCCTGCCACCAGCGGTCATCTGCGCGCTCCGGGTAGAAATGGCTGATGGAAAGGTCGCCGACCACGGGGTCGCTCGCGAAGTTGCCATGGGAAATCGTCTGCTGGCCCATCAGCGACGGGCTGATCGACCAGTTGTCGTTGAGGTCGATCTTCAGCTCGGCACGGCCGCCCTTGGTGGTGACGTCGTTGTAGTGATCGTGCGCGCGGACCGGCGAGCACACCAGCTTGGCCGCCGGCGTGCAGTTGTCGGCATTGCTGAGCGTGATGCCCGAGGAAGGAAACGTCACGGAACCGGGCTTGTTGTCGATGTAGCCGGGGTCGTGCTCGCGCCAGCCGACCAGGCGGATCGCCGCGCGTTCGTTGATTGGGATGTTGAGCATGCCCTCGATGGTGTCGCCGATGCCGCCGTGCGAGACCTTGTTCGTGCTCAGCGTGTAGTTGGCGGCAAACCGGCCGGGGTCGGGCTTGTTGGTGATGATGCGCAGCGCACCGGCCTCGGCGCTGGCGCCGTACAGCGTGCCCTGCGGCCCCTTCAGCACCTCGACGCGCGCGATGTCGTACATGTGGATGTCGACCGGACCCTGGATCGTCGTGACCGGCTGGTCGTTGAGGTACACGCCCACGGTCGGCTGCGAGCCCGAGTGGTTGCGGTTGCTGCCGTCGGTCACGCCGCGCATGTAGATCGCCGCGTAGCCGGGCCCCGCCTGCACGCCGCCGCCGCCCGACTGGAAGGTGACGCCGGGCAGGTATTGCACGTAGTCCTTGAAGTCCTGGACGTGCAGCGCCTGCAACTGGTCCTCGGCCAGCACGTTCATGCTGATCGGCACCTTCTGCAGGTTCTCGGTGCGCTTCTGCGCCGTCACCATCACGGTGCCGAGCGTCTTGACCTTGTCCGCCTTGGGTTTCTGCGCCGGCGTATCGGTCGAAGTCTGCGGCTGTCCCGCGGCCGCCGCGTCGCCCGGTTCCGCGCCCAGCGCCAACGCCGGCGCCGCCAGCGCCATGCAGATCGCCGCCGCCAACGGCAATCGCACCCAACGCGTCGAATGAGTCCCCGCACCCCGCCCATATGTGCTCATGTGCATGATCCCCGAAGTGGATGAAAGCAACGCTGCCCTGCTTGTTTACTCCCGGCCGGACGCCGCAGGATAGGCCTGCAGCGCCGGACCCAAAGCCGCCTGCAACGGCTGCAACCACGCCGCAAAGTTTCGCCAGTGATCCAGCCCGTCGCGGTAGATCGGCCGGCGCACCTGCTCCGAACTGGCCGTCCGCACCGGCCGCCGGTTGTCGAAAAACCGTAGGCAGTCCTGTTCGAACGCAAGACCACAGTAATCGAGGACACGCCGCACCTCGGCCTCGGTGTCCTCGACCAGCCGTTCGTAGAAGACGCGGCAGACGCGGCCCGGCAGCACTGCGTCGAAGTGCGCCATCAGTTCGACGTAATCGCGGTAGTAGCGTCCGATGTCGTCGAGGCTGTAGCTGAAGCCCTGCCCGCGCGCGAAGTGCTGCTTGAAGATCGAGAAACCGCACGCCATCGGATGCCGCCGCGCGTCGATGACCTTCGCGTTCGGCAGCATCAGGTGGATCAGGCCGACGTGCATGAAATTGTTCGGCATCTTGTCGATGAAGAACGGCCGCGCCGTCTTGCGCTGGATGCGGGTCGCGGCAAGGTAGCGTTCGCCCAGCGCGCGCAGCGCGCCGGCATCGAGCGCCGCGAGCGCGCGGTGGTAGGGCATCGCATCGTTCGCTCCAGCTTGCTTGCGCAGTTCGCCGGTGAGCGAGGCGATCTCCGGCAACTCCATCGTGCCCTCGACCTGGCTGTGGCTGGCTAGGATCTGCTCGATCAGGGTCGAACCCGCGCGCGGCAGGCCGACCACGAAGATCGGATCCGGCGCCGCGCAGCCTGCGTCCGCACGCGCCGCGAAGAACTCGCGCGTGTAGTGCGTGCGGATGTACGCGACCCGTGACGTGGTTTCGCTGGCGTCGTAGGCCAGTTGCGCGCGCCGGATCGCGTTGCCGCGCGCGTAGTGCTGGAAGGATGCCGCGCAGTCGTCGCTGTCTTCCAGCGCCTTGCCCAGCGCGAATTCCAAGTGCAGCCGATCCTCGTCGCCCAGATCCTTGCGCGCGAGTTGCCGGCGCATCGTGTCAAGATCCGCGGCTTCGAAGCGAAACATCTTGAGATTGGCGAGGCTCCACCACGCTTCGCCGAACGCGGGCTCCAGTTCCACGCAACGCCGATACGCGGCCACGGCATCTTCGACGTGGTTCGCGGTCTTCAGCGCGTGCCCGTAGCTCAACCACAGTTTCACCGTGTCCGGATGCTCGCGGACGAGCACGCGGTAAAGCGCCAGCGCCTCTTCGTAATCGCCGACCCGGCACAGCACCGCGGCCTTGAGGTTCAGGCAAGCGGCGTGCGCCGGATCGCGTTGCAATACCTGCGCGATCGCGGCCAGCGCCTCCTCGGGCCGGTTGCTCCGGTGCAGGACCAACGCATGGTTCCACCGCGCTTCCAGGAAATCCGGCGCGAGTTCCAGGCAGCGCTCCAGCAGGTGCGCCGCATCTTCGTTGCGTTCCAGGCGCGCCGCCACTTCGGCCAGCATCCGCAGCGCGGCGACGTCGGTCGGCGCCTGTTTCAAGCGTTCACGCAACAGCGCTTCGGCTTCCGGGATGCGGTTCGCGGTCATCGCATCGGCCGCGGCCAGCAAGTCGCGGTCGCGCGTGGAATGGCGCACGTGGTCGAGATACGCCGTCTGTGCTTGCTCACGTTCACCCAGCGCCCACAGTGCGTCGCCCAGCAACCGCCACGCCTGCGGGAAATCCGGGTCGAGTTTCACCGCACGGCGCAACGCGGCGATGGCTTCGTGATCGCGTCCGGCACCATGCAGCGTCGATCCGAGGTCGAACTGGATCGCGGCGTGTTCTGGGAAAGCTCTTGCGAGTCTTTCCAGGATGTCGAGCGCGGCGGGAAATTCCTCCCGCAGCGCGTACGCCATCGCCAGCAGTTGCAACGCCGGCGGATGTCCGGGAACCGCCCGCAGCACTTCATGCAGTTGCTCGATCGCCAGCGCGGGAGCCGCGGGAAGAAACTGCCGGGCCCGCGTCAGTGCCTGTTGCAGCGAACCGGTGGCCGACTCTTCCGGCACGATGTCAGCCGCGGTGCGCGGCCCTGCCGATGCAGGCGGACTCATCGTTTCGGCGTGAACACTCGGCATCGTGAGAATGGCAGGCGCATCACGGCGGCAGGCGGAGTCTAGCAGCAATGGAAACCCGGCCAGCAACCCCATGTGCCTGCGTTCCCGCAAGCCCGAAGCTGCGTTCCTGGTTCCTCCAGCAACCGCCCACTCACCGCGTGACACCTTGCAGGACTCAGCCTAGACTCCGGGCGCACAACTCATTCCCACGGTCGATCCTTCCATGCCTCCCGATAACGCGATCCAGGATCTCGCCCACGCCCGCGCGATGTCGCCGCACTATTACTCGGGCGCGGCGACGCTCGAAACCGAACGGCACGCGGTGTTCGCGCGCAGTTGGCAACTCGTGGCGCACTGCGACCAGCTTGCGGAACCAGGCGACCACGTGGTGGGCGAGGTCGCAGGCGTACCGGTCCTGCTGGTGCGCGGTCAGGACGGCGTGCTGCGCGGCTTCCCGAACATCTGCCGCCATCGCGGCGGGCCGCTCGCGCTGTGCAACGGCAAGGGTCTCAAGACCCTGTGCTGCAAGTACCACGGCTGGACCTACAACCTCGATGGGCAGCTGCGCGCGGCGACGGAGATGCAAGACGCGCAGGATTTCAAGGTTGCGGACATCCACCTGCCGCCGCTCGCCGTGCAGGAGTGGCAAGGCCTGGTGTTCGTCGCGCTCGATCCCGACGTGCCGCGGTTCGAGGAGGTGTACGGCGGCATCGCCGAGCGGATCGCGCCCATCGACCTCTCGGCGATGCGCTACTTCCGCCGGATCGACTACGAGATGGCGTGCAACTGGAAGATCTACATCGAGAACTACGTCGAGGGTTACCACCTGCCCCACGTGCATCCGGGCTTGTCCAAGGCACTCGACTACCGCAGCTACCGCACCGAACTGTTCGAGTGGTATTCGCTGCAGACCTCGCCGCTGCGCGACAGCGGCGTCGGCTACGGCACCGGCGAGGCGTTCTATTACTTCATTTATCCGAACGTGATGTTGAACATCACGCCGGGACGGTTGCAGACCAACGTGATCCTGCCGCTGGGTCCGAATCGCTGCCGGGTGGTGTTCGATTACTACTACGCGCAGGACGAACACACCCAGGCGCGGATCAGTGGCGACCAGTCGTTCAGTGACGAGGTGCAAGGCGAGGACGCCGCGATTTGCGAGGCCGTGCAGAAGGGCCTGGCGTCGGGTTTCTACTCGCCCGGCCGGCTGAACCCCAAGCGCGAAAGTGGCGTCTGGCATTTCCAGAACCTGATGCGCGCGGCCTACGCGCGCGCGGCCGCCGCGTCCCCATGAACGAGGCCGCGCCGCGCGGCACGCCCGCCGCCGAGCCGCCGCTTCCGGCCGCCGGCGCGCACTGCGGTCCGAGGATCGGTTTCTGGACCTGCACCGCGCTGGTGGTTGGCAACGTCATCGGGATGGGCATCTTCCTGCTGCCCTCTTCGCTCGCGCCGTACGGCTTCAACGGCTTGATCGGCTGGGCCGTGGTGATGGCCGGCAGCCTGGTGCTGGCCGTGGTGTTCGCGAAACTGGCGCGCGTCCTGCCCGATGCCGCCGGGCCGTTCGACTACATCCGCAGCACGCTCGGCGAACTGCCGGCGTATCTGGCGATGTGGGCGTACTGGGTGTCGGTATGGCTGACCAACACCGCACTCGCGACCGGCGTGGTCGGCTACATGGAAGCCGCCGTCGGGCCCACGCACGCATTGCCGCCGATGGGGCTGGCGCTGGCACTGCTGTGGGCGATGGTCGTGGTCAACCTGTTCGGCGTGCGCGCCGGCGGTGGCGTGCAGATCGTCACGACCGTGCTGAAGCTGGTGCCGATGGCGGCCGTCATCGCGCTGGGGGCGTGGCTGCTGTTCTCGACGCCGCACAGCTACGTCGCGCATCTGCCCACCACGCCGATCTCGCTGAGCAGCGTGGCGGCGACCGTGACGCTCACACTCTTCGCGATGATGGGAATCGAGTCGGCGACGATGCCGGCGGCGCACGTCGAGAATCCGGGCCGGACGATTCCGCGCGCGACCATGGCCGGCGCGGTGCTGGCGGTGGTGGTGTACGTGCTGGTGTGCACGATCCCGATGCTGCTGATCCCGCAGCACGAACTCGCCGGCGCCAGCGCGCCGTTCTCGCTGCTGATGGATCGCCTGCTCGCGAACGGCAGCGGACGCTGGATCGCGCTGTTCGTGATGATCAGCGGACTTGGCGCGCTCAACGGCTGGATGCTGCTGGGCGGCGAGTTGACGCGCACGATGGCGGCAGGCGGCGTGCTACCCGCGATATTGGCGCGCAACAACCGTTTCGGCGCACCGGTGAATGCACTGCTCGCGACTGGCGTGTTCTCTTCGGTGACGGTGGTGATGAGCTACAGCAAGTCGCTGGTCTCGGCGTTCACCTTCCTGGTGCAGATGGTGACCGCCTCGGTGCTGCCGTTCTACCTCGGCTGCGGCCTCGCGCTCGGCGTGTTGTGGTTCCGGCGCACGCCCGGTTGCCGCTCGCGCAACGTGCTGCTGATGTCCCTGGTGTGTACGCTGTGCATGGTGCTGGCGTTCGTCGGCACCGGCGAACGCGCGTTCCTGCTGACGCTGGCGCTGATCGCCGCGGGTCTGCCCGTGTACTTCTACACACGCTGGCGCAACGGCACGGCGGCATCGCTCGCGGGAAGCGCGGAATGAGGGATCCGCGTTACGACATCCTGTTCACGCCGGTGCGGATCGGGCCGGTCACCGCGAAGAACCGCTTTTTCCAGGTCGCGCATTGCAACGGCATGGGCCACGCGATGCCGCTGGCGCACGCCGCGATGCGCGAGGTCAAGGCCGAAGGCGGCTGGGCGGTGGTGACGACCGAAGAGTGCGAAATCCACCCCAGCAGCGACCTCGCTCCCTACGTGGAAGCGCGGTTGTGGGACGACCGCGACATTCCCGCGCTGGCGCTGATGTGCGACAAGGTGCACGCGCACGGCGCGCTGGCCGCGGTCGAGCTGACCCATAACGGCCCGGTCGCGTCCAACCTGTATTCGCGCGAGGTGTTGCTGGCGCCCTCGCACCAGCCGAGCAAGTACGGCTATCCGTCGCAGGCGCGCGCGATGACCCTCGCCGACATCCGCGCATACCGGCGCTGGCATCGCGACGCCGCGCTGCGCGGCAAGCGCGCGGGCATGGACATCATCTACGTCTATGCCGCGCACGACATTTCGCTGGCGATGCATTTCCTTGAGCGCCGCCGCAACCAGCGCAGCGACCAGTACGGCGGCTCGCTGGAAAACCGCGTGCGCCTGCTGCGCGAATTGCTGGAAGACACGAAGGATGCGGTCGGCGATCGCTGCGCCGTCGCGGTGCGCTTCGCGACCGAGGAATTCCTCGGGCCCGAGGGCGTCGAACTGGCGGAAGCCGAGGACATCGTGGGCATGCTGGCCGAGCTGCCCGACCTGTGGGACGTCAACGTCGCCGCCTGGTACAACGATTCGGTGCCCTCGCGGTTCGCGCAGGAAGGCGCGCAGGAACCGTTCGTCGCGTTCGTGAAAAAGCTCACCAGCAAGCCGGTGGTGGGCGTCGGCCGTTTCACCTCGCCCGACACCATGGTGTCGCAAATCAAGCGCGGCGTGCTGGATTTGATCGGCTGCGCGCGGCCGTCGATCGCGGATCCGTTCCTGCCGAACAAGATCGAGGAAGGCCGCAACGGCGACATCCGCGAGTGCATCGGCTGCAACATCTGCGTGTCGGGCGACAACACGATCTCGCCGATCCGCTGCACCCAGAACCCGACGATGGGCGAGGAGTGGCGCCGCGACTGGCACCCGGAACGCATCGCGCCCGCACGTTCCGCCGCACGCGTACTGGTGGTCGGCGCCGGCCCGGCCGGACTCGAAGCTGCCCGCGCGCTGGGCCAGCGCGGCTACCGCGTGACGCTCGCCGAAGCGCGCAGGGAACTGGGCGGACGCGTCACCCGCGAGGCGCGTCTGCCCGGACTCGCCGAATGGGCGCGGGTGCGCGACTGGCGCGTTGGCCAGATCGGCAAACTCCCGAACGTCGAGGTGTACCGCGATTCGGCGCTCACGACGCGGGATGTGTTCGACTTCGGATCGGCGCACGTGGTGCTCGCGACCGGCTGCCACTGGCGCCGCGACGGCTACGGCCGCAGCAATGGTTCCGCGATCCCGGGATTCATCTACAACCCACGCGTGTGCACACCCGACGACCTGATGGATGGCCGCCTGCCGACGGGCCGCGTGGTGGTGTTCGACGACGATGGTTTCTATTACGGCAGCGTCGCCGCCGAACTGCTGCGCGCACACGATTGCGAAGTCACCCTGCTCACCCCGGACGACC
This sequence comes from Rhodanobacteraceae bacterium, assembly GCA_030123585.1. Taxonomy (NCBI): domain Bacteria; kingdom Pseudomonadati; phylum Pseudomonadota; class Gammaproteobacteria; order Lysobacterales; family Rhodanobacteraceae; species Rhodanobacteraceae bacterium. The sequence goes on along the minus strand of CP126120.1, from coordinate 2,101,053 downwards.
TGATCGCGCCGTGGAGCCAGCACACGCTCGGCTACCGGCACATCCGCAAACGGATGGCCGAACTCGGGATCGGCGTGATGGTTTCGCAGAACATCGTGGGTTACACCGATGTGAATCTCACGATCGAAGACGTGTGGAACCACGCGCACCGCACCCTGCCCTGCGATGCAGTCGTCACGGTCACCGCACGCCTGCCGGATGACGCGCTGTACCAGGAACTGTTGCGGCGCGAATACGAGTGGGCGGATGCCGGTATCCGCTGGGTGCGCTGCATCGGCGACGCCGAAGCCCCCGGCCTGATCGCGCACGCGGTGTACGCCGGCCACCGTTACGCCCGCGAGCTGGAAGAACCCGCCACCGGCGACGTCACGTTCAAGCGGCACTTCCACACCGCACGCGCGGACGACCTGCTGCGCGACTGAGGGTGTCCGCTCGCTGGCGATCGGCGCTACTTCCTTTTTGCCCGCGGATGCGCGGCGTCGTACACCCTGGCGAGATGCTGGAAATCCAGGTGCGTGTAAATCTGCGTGGTGCCGATGTCCGCATGGCCCAGCAATTCCTGCACCGCACGCAGGTTGCCCGACGATTCCAGCAGGTGCGAGGCGCAGGAATGCCGCATCAAATGCGGATACACGCGTTTCCACACACCCTGTGAGCGCGCGCGGCGCTTGATCGCGGCGCGCACCGCGCCGGGCGTCAACGCATGATCGCCGCGGCCGCGCAGCACCGGATCGTCCGTAGACGCGGGCTGCGATTCGCGCAGCGCCGCCAGCGCTGCAAGCGCCATGCGCCCCACCGGCACGATGCGCGTCTTGTTGCCCTTGCCGGTCACGCGCAGCAGGCCTTGCTCGGTATCGAGGTCGCGCCAGCGTACGCCGCACAGTTCCGACACGCGCAGGCCGCTGGAATACAGGAGTTCCAGCAGCGCGCGGTCGCGCAGCGCCAGCGGGTCGTTCCCGTCCACCTCGACCAGCGTCGTGGCTTCGTCCACGTCCAGCACTTCCGGCAACTTGCGGCGCACCTTGGGTGAGCGCACGCCCGCGGCCGGGTTGTTCCGGAGCCTGCCGTCGCGCGCAAGGAAGCGGAAGAAACTCCGGTACGTCGACAGCATCGCGCGCAGCGACGGTGGTTCGAGGCCGCGCCGATGTTCGTCGGCGACCAGCGTTTGCAATTGCTCGCCGCGCAGTTCGTCCCAGCTTGCCAGCGACAACGCATCGGCAAAGCGCGTGAGGGTTTCCAGCGCGTGCGCGTAGTTGCGCAACGTGCCCGGTGAATAGCGACGCTCGACCTTCAGGTATTCCAGGAAACGGGCGGCGTCGCCGGCGAGCGTCGCGCTCATTTCGCCTCGGGCGGGAACCGCGCGATCGCGGCGTCCAGTGCCTGCGCGATCAGCTTCAGGAACAGCGTGCCGATGCCGGGATGGAAGCGGTTGGGATCGTCGCTGCCGATCGCGAGCATGCCCGCATCGCCGATCTTCAACAGCGCCGCCGATTGCACCTTGGCGGCGTCGTTGCCGAACAGGCGGTCGAGCTTTTCCGGCGCAAGCCGTCCGCAGGCGGGTTCGCCGCGTGCGAGGAAATCCGCGAACGCCGGCAGCGATTGCGCGCCGTCCGGCACGCAGACCAGCCAGTCGGCCTGAGGCAGTTCGGCATCGTCGCGGAACAGCAGCACGCGCACCAGTCCGGTGTGGAAGTCCTCGTTGAGGGCGCCGACAAAACTCTTCAGCACATCGGCCAGGTTGTCGTCGCGCAGCAGGCCGACGGTGAGGGTGTGCACGCGCACCATCAGTTGTTCGTTGTCGCCGGCGATCGCGACCAGTTCCGCCAGCCGTTCGTTGAGCTCGCGGTTGCGCGCGCGCAGGGTTTCGAGCTGGTATGCCGCCAGCGAGGCCGCGGGGCCGTGCTCGCGCGGCATCACCAGTTCCGCCGCGACGTCAGGGAAATTTTCCAGGAAGCGCGGGTTCTGGCGCAGGTACTCGGCGATGTCCATCGCCGCGAGGCTTTGTTTCAGGGTCAGGTCGGCCATGCTGGGCTCCGGTGGCATGCGGGAAGTTTGGTGAGAGCGGTTGATGTGTGCAACCTCCCAAGCGCAGCAGGTTGTTCAAGGACTGTCAGGCCATTCGCCGTCGAACGAGAACGCGGCCGGACCGGTCATCCACAGCACATGCCCCGGACCGCGCCATTCGATTTCAAGGGGCCCGCCTGGCAGTTCCACGCGCACGGTGTCGGCGACGCGGCCGCGTCGGCGCAGCGCAGCGACCGCCGCACAGGCGCCGCTGCCGCAGGCCTGCGTCCAGCCGGCGCCGCGTTCGTGCACGCGCAGGCGGATGGCGTGCGCGTCGACGACTTGCGCGAATCCGGCGTTGGCGCCGTTCGGAAAACGCGGATGGCATGTGATCAGTGGACCCAGTCGATCCACGTCCGCTGCGTGCACATCGGCGACTTGCATGACTGCATGCGGGTTGCCCATGGAGACCGCGGCGACCTCGATGCGCTCGCCATCGACGTCCAGTGAGTACGTATCCGCAGCGGCGGGCGCTTCGAACGGAACCCGCGCCGGATCGAATTCGGGCTCGCCCATTTCCACCGTGACCGTGGTGGCGTCGATCACGCGCACGTCGATCACGCCTGCGGGACTTTCCAGTTTCGCATCCGCGCCCGTCGCGAGCACGCCGGCGCGGTGCAGCCACGCACCGATGCAACGCGCGCCGTTGCCACATTGCTCGGCCAGCGAGCCGTCGGCGTTGCGGATCGCGTAGGCGGCGAGGTGCGCGGGATCGCGCGCCGGCTCGATGCTCAGCAACTGGTCGAAGCCGATGCCGGTGTGGCGGTCCGCCATCGCGCGGATGCGCGCGGCGTCCGGCGTCGACGGCGAATGGCGCACGTCCAGCACGACGAAGTCGTTGCCGAGGCCGTGCATCTTGGTGAAGCGAAGGCTCACGATCGACCTTGCGGCCTCAATCGTGGCTGGACGAAGCGGGTGCCGGTACGGCACCCGTGGTGGCGGGAACGGGCGTGGCGGCGGATGCCGCCGCCGCAGGTGCCGAAACCGAAGCTGCAGGCGACGGCGCCGCGGGCCTGGCCGGAAGGTAAAGCGGTCCTTTCTGCCCGCAGGCGGCCAGTAGCCCAATGCCCAGCAGGATCAGTGACGCGAAAACGACGCGACGGCGCATGCGTGCAACCCGCAGGAAAACCGGTTGCCAGTATAAGCGTGCGGTTGCCGATGCGGCGTGCCCGTCACAGGTGCGGGTCTGGGGCGCGCCTGTCCCGAACGTCACCGGTTCACGGCGCGACAGTCGTCAGGGATTTCGCATACCGCCACGCATCCGCACCGTCTTCGTAGAAATGCGGCAGGCGTTTGACCTGCAGGTAGCCGCGGCGTTCGTACATGGCCTTGGCGGACGGGTTGTCGACGCGCACTTCGAGGGTCATCGCCGCGCGGCCGTGCGCGCGCGCATCGGCCTCCGCGGCAGCCAGCAGGGCGCCTCCGAGCCCCGTTCCGCGCGCGTGTGCCCCGACCGCGATCGAATACAGCCGCGCGTTGCGTGCGTTGCGCCGGTAGAACACCACCGCTGCGCCGTGGACCTCGCCGGGTGGGCCGGCCACCCATACCCGGGCGCTGTCGCTCGCGATGTGCCGCCGCCATTGCGCGTGGCTGATGCGGTCGCTGTCGAAGGTGGCTTCTTCCAGCGCAAGCAATGCGTCGATGTCGGCCCGGGTGGCGCGGCGGATGGGGGGAGCGGTGCGGGTGTGCGGCATGGCTGCAAGCGTGGCGTGCCGGTTGGCGGCGCGCAAGCCTGAATCCCGGCTTGCCCTGCCACAGTCACCCCTTGCGTTCGGCGCGCGCGGTGCCGACACTGCACGCCTTCGGGGCACCGTGCGACATCCCGCCGCGGCGCGCGCGTCGAATCAGGAAGGTCGCAATGAGCCGGCTGGCCATCGTCGTCGAAAAAGCATCGGACTGGGGTTCGTACTACCCGTCCGACAATGTCGTCACCGCGATGCAGTACCTGCGCGAACCGCTCGGCGGCGACGAACGCACGCACGTCATCAACCTGTGCCGCAGCTACAAGTACCTCGGCATCGGCCACTACGTTTCGCTGCTGGGCGAGGCACGCGGACACCGCGTGATTCCCTCGGTGCGCACCATCAGCGACCTGCGCAAGCGCGCGCTGTACAACCTGGACGTCGAGGACCTCAACCAGAAACTCGGTCACTTCCTGCCGGCCGGCGGCCAGGACACCACCGATCTCGGCATCCTGGTGTATTTCGGCGAAACCCGTTATCCCGCGCTGCAGGACCTGGCGCGGCAGGTGTTCGAGACGTTCCCGTGTCCGTTGCTGCGGATCGAGTTCGAACGCGATCGGGTGTGGCAGATCAGCGCGATCAAGCCGGTCGGCCTGCACACGCTGGACGACGGCCAGGAGGATGCCTTCGCGCAGGCGCTGGACGCGTTCTCGAAACGCTTGTGGCGCAAGCCGCGTGCGCGCAGGCAGTTCCGCTACGACCTCGCGATGCTGGTGAATCCGAAGGAGGCGATGCCGCCCTCGAACGCGCGCGCGTTGAAGCAGTTCGTCGCGGCGGGCAAGGACCTCGGCATCGAGGTCGACACGATCCACAAGCACGATTATCCGCGCCTGGCCGAGTACGACGGCCTGTTCATCCGCGAAACTACCGCGCCCGACGACCACACCTACCGTTTCGCGCACAAGGCCGAGCGCGAAGGCATGATGGTGATCGACGACCCCACCTCGATCCTGCGCTGCACCAACAAGATCTACCTCAACGACCTGCTGCGTGCGCACAAGATCGCGGTGCCGCGCTCGGAAGTGCTGTATCGCGAGGACTCGAAACAATTGCGCGACCTGCCCGACAAGCTGGGTTTCCCGCTGGTGCTGAAAATCCCCGATGGATCCTTTTCGCGCGGCGTGATCAAGGTGGACGACCTGGAGCAACTGGAGAAGGCCGCGGCGCATCTGTTCCAGAGCACCGCGCTGCTGATTGCGCAGGAGTTCCTGTACACCGACTTCGACTGGCGCATCGGCGTGCTCAACCGCAAGCCGCTGTACGCCTGCAAATACTTCATGTCGCGCGGGCACTGGCAGATCTACAACCACAGCGCCCGCGGCAGCGCGCGTTCGGGCGGCTTCGAGTGCCTGAAGGTCGAGGACGCGCCGTCGGAAGTGGTGAAGCTGGCGGTGCGCGGTTCGTCCGCGATCGGCAACGGACTGTACGGCGTGGATATCAAGCAGACCCGCGACCGCACCGTGCTGATCGAGGTGAACGACAACCCCTCGATCGACGCCGGGGTGGAAGACGCCGAACTCGGCGAGGAGTTGTATCAGCGCATCATGCGCGAGTTGCTGCGGCGGATGGAGGCCAAGCGGAACGGCGTCGCGGCCTGACGAGGCGTCATGCTGCCGTTCGCCGCGTCGGCCGCGTGCGAACGCCTGGGCTGGTGGTCGTCTTGCGTCGCCGGATCGTCGGTGCGTTCACGTGCTGGATCGATCGCGCCTTGCGTCGTGCCGATGCATCCCGGCCCGGCGTGAATACGCGCCTCGCCACGAGCAGCAGGCCGGGCGCGACCAGCAACCAGAACGGCAACGACCAGCCCAGGCTTGCGTCGTGCAAGGGCAGGGGCGTGAGCCCAAGCAACACGATGCCACAGGCCAGCCAGGTGGCGGCGGCGAGGGTGAGGACATCGGTTTCAGTGGATTGGCGGCTCATGGCCTGGCTCCGCGGTGGGGATAGCCCAGCCTGCCTCCGGGCCGTCTCACCGGTCGCGACAGCGGACCGCGATCTCCGTCCGGTGACTCCGGTTCGTTGCTACGCTTCCCCCATCCCCCATCCCCCATCCCCCATGCCCCTTCCCCGCTACGCCGTGTTCGGCCACCCCATCGCACATTCGCTGTCGCCGCGCCTGCACGCGCTGTTCGGCCAGCAGACCGGCATCGCCCTGGAATACGCCGCGGTGGATGCGACGCCCGAAACCTTCGCCGATTCGGTGCGCGGCTTCTTCGCGGCCGGCGGCCGCGGCGCCAACGTCACGTTGCCGCACAAGGCGGCCGCGTTCGGCTTGGCGCAGGTGCGCACGGCCACCGCCGAAAGGCTGGGCGTGGCGAACGTGCTGACGGCGCTGGACGACGGGCAGCTTGAAGCCGACAACAACGACGGCGCCGGGATGATGGCGGACATGCGGGCGCGCTGCGACATCGATCCCGTCCATCGCAACGTGCTGCTGCTGGGCGCAGGCGGTGCCGCGTGTGCGGCGGCGTTCGCGTTGCTGGGCGCGGGCGTGAAAAGCCTGGTGATCGCCAATCGCACCCTGCAACGCGCGCAGACCCTGGCCGGTGCGCTGGTGCAGTATCCGGGCGTGCGCGTCAGGGAGTGGAACGCGCTTGACCGTTCCCGGCCGTTCGACCTGATCGTCAACGCGACCTCGGCGGGGGTGCGGCACGCGCCGCTGGCGTTGCCGTCGCCGCCGGCAGGCGCCAGAACGATCGCCTACGATTTGAGCTACGGCCCGGGCGCGCAGCCGTTCGTGGCGTGGGCGAAGCAGGCCGGATGCGCGGCGGCGTTCGATGGCCTCGGCATGCTGGTCGAAACCGCCGCCGCGTCGTTCGAACGCTGGCACGGCGTGCGGCCGGACACCGACGCGGCATTGCGCGCGTTGCGTGACACGCTGCCGTAGGAGCGCGCGTGCGCGGCCGGCTGCGCGCAGGCAGCCTACGAGGCCGCGAGGTATTCGTCCTTCAACTTCACGTAATGCCGCGCCGAATAGGCGAGCTGCTCGATTTCCTTGTCGCTCAGCTTGCGCACGCAGCGCGCGGGGTTGCCGATCCAGAGTTCGCCTTCGCCCACGATCTTGCCGGGCGCGACCAGCGCACCGGCGCCGACGAAGGCGTGGCGGTGCACCAGCGCGCCGTCCAGCACCGTCGCGTGCATGCCGATCAGGCAGCAGTCCCCGATGGTGCAGGCGTGGATCACCGCGCCGTGGCCGATGGTGACGTCCGCGCCGACGATGCACGGCGAACCGCCCGGCGTGTACGGACCGTCGTGGGTCACGTGCAGCACGGCGCCGTCCTGCACGTTCGTCCGCGCACCGATGCGGATGCGTTCGACGTCGCCGCGCACCACCGCGCCAGGCCAGATCGACACGTCGTCGTCGAGTTCCACGTCGCCGATCACGCAGGCGGCCGGATCGACGTACACGCGTGCGCCGAGTTTGGGCATCACGTCGCGATAGGCGCGCAGTCTGGTCATTGCGCTTCGTCCTGGTGTGGATCACGATTCACGCATCGTAATGCCCGCATGCATCGATGGACACGCCCCTCGCCAGCCTGAATGATTTGCTGCAGCGCCAGCGCACGGCGTGGCGTGCGCATGCGCCCGATCTTGCGGAGCGCCTGAACGATCTCGCGCGCCTGCGCGTGGCGTTCAAGGCACGGCTGGAGGATTTCGCGCGCGCCGTCAGCGACGACTTCGGCCGGCGTCCGCGCGCCGAAACCCTGCTGGCCGACGGCATGCCGGTGCTGCACGAGATCGATCATGCGCGCAGGCACCTGCGGCGCTGGGTGCGCCCGCGGCGGGTCGCCGCCGATGCCAATTTCCTGCCGGCGCGCTGCGCGATCATTCCGAAACCGCTGGGCGTGGTCGGCATCGTCAGCCCGTGGAACTACCCGGTCAACCTCGCACTGGTGCCGCTGGTCGATGCGCTCGCCGCGGGCAACCATGTGCTGCTGAAACCTTCCGAGCGCACGCCGCGCACGTCCGCATTGCTGGCCGAGTTGATCGTGGATGTTTTCCCGCCCGAACGCGTGGCGGTGGTGCAGGGCGGCGCCGAGGTCGCCGCCGCGTTCGCCGCGTTGCCGTTCGACCACCTGTTGTTCACGGGCTCGACCGCGCTGGCCCCGCAGGTGCTGGCCGCGGCTGCGCCCCACCTCGTGCCGGTGACGCTGGAGCTGGGCGGCAAGTCGCCGGCGATCGTCGCGCCGGGCTGCGCGACCGCGCGCAACGCCGATCGCATCGCGGCGGGCAAGTTCCTCAATGCGGGCCAGACCTGCATCGCGCCCGATTACGTGCTGGTGCATGCGGCCGAACGCGATGCGTTCGTGCAGCATCTGCGCCATTACGTCGCGCGGCATTATCCGGCGCTGCACGATGACGGTGACTACGCCAGCATCGTCAACAACCTGCACTACGAGCGCCTGCAGGCGTGGCTGGACGAGGCGCGCGCGGCGGGCGCGCGGGTTGTCCCGTTGTCCGATGGCGCAGCGGACGATCCCGCGCGTCGCATCGTTGCGCCGGCCGTGGTGCTGGACGCTCCGGATTCGGTGACGCTGATGCGCGAGGAAATCTTCGGGCCGGTGTTGCCGATCGTCACGTACCGCGAATTCGACGAAGCGATCGGCTACGTCGAGGCGCGCCCGCGCCCGTTGGCGCTGTATGTGTTCGACGACGACCGCGCGCGCATCGACCGCGTGCTCGCGGCCTGCACCGCGGGCAGCGCCGCGGTCAACGACTGCGTGTTCCAGTTCGTGCAGTCGCGGTTGCCGTTCGGCGGCATCGGGCCGTCCGGCATGGGCGCGTACCACGGGCACGCCGGGTTCCTCGCGTTCTCCAAGCAGATGCCGGTGTTCCGCCAGGCGCGCTGGTCGGCGACGGCGTGGCTGCGGCCGCCATACGGCCCTCGCACGGAACGGTTGCTACGCTTTTTGTTGCGTTGACGACGTCTCGCTGCGCAACGCCTCGCGCGTGCAGCGGTAGCCGATCTCGATCGCGCGATCGAACTCGTGCCAGTCGAACAGGCCGATCCGCTGCATGTCCGGGCGCAGCAGCAGGTCGGCCAGTTCGCGGCGCCGCGCGCTGCCGGTTTCCGAATTGACCATGCCCGCGCGCACCAGGGTCGCAAAGGCGCTGGGCCGCAACTGCTGATGGCGCTGCCGCCATTGGGTCAGCAGCGCCGGCGATTCCGCTTCGTCCACGCCGGCAGCCAGCGAATCGTCGGCGCTGATGTCCACCGCGATCACGCGGCCGTGCAGTTCGTCCGTCAGCATGTCGGTGGGCAGGTTGTTGATGACGCCGCCATCGACGTACACGTGCTGGCCGTGCAGCAGCGGCGGCAGGATGCCCGGCACCGCGCCGGATGCGCGCAGCCAGCGCCACAACAGCCCTTCGCGGTGCACCGCGGTGGTGCCCAGCGTCAGGTCGGCCGAGATGCAGGCGAAGCGGATGGGCAAGTCCTCGATGTCGATTTCGCCGAACGCTTCGCGCAGCAGCATCGTGGTGCGCGCGCCGCGGGTCAGCGCCACCAGCGGCAGCGTCCAGTCGCCCAGCGGCTTGCCGTCCACCAGCGCGCGCCGGTACGCCTCGCGCATCTTCGCGTCGTCCCACTCGTAGGCGAGGCCGGCGCCGATGATCGCGCCGATGCTGGTGCCGACCACGCTGTCGATGCGGATGCCCGATTCGCGCAGCGCCTGGATCACGCCGATCTGCGCGAAGCCGCGCGCGCCGCCGCCCGACAGCACCAGCGCCGTGCTGTGGCCGGACAGCAGGCGCGCGAGCCGCGCGATGTCGTCATCACGGCGCCAGTGGTGGTGCGGCCACTCGGCGTGCGCAAGCGCGGCGCGCCAGGCGTGGGCGGCGCCATAGATGAACTTGCCGGGCGGGTGCCACAGCACGAGGTGGCGCGGGCGGTGGTGCATGTATTCGCTCGCGCTGCCGCGCACGGTCGCGCCGGTGTACGCGGCTTCGCCGATGGGGTAGGGCCAGGGCGCGGCCGGCTGGCTGGCATCGGCCAGCAGCAACAGCGCGTCGGCCTGGCGCCGGCACAATCGCCGCCAGGCGAGATCGCCGTCATCCACGTACAGCACGAAGCGCGATTCGGCCTCGCGCGCGGCCAGCCAGTCGGTGTCGCGGCCGTGGCCGGTGCGCGAGTCGAGCAAGGTGCACCCGCCCCAGGCCTGCAACTGGCGTTGCAGTTCCTCGGCGAAGGCGTGGACGTGCAGGCCGGGCGCGAACGGCAGGATCGCGAAGGTCCGCGGCGGCGCCGCCGGCTTGCGGCGCGCGCCGCCCAGGAGGTGTTCGACAGCGACCCGCGCCGCGCCCAGCATCGCGCGCGGGTGGCGGGCCACCAATTCCTCGAACGCGGTGCGCGACAGCGCCAGCACTTCGGAATCGCGCAACGCGCGCACGCTGTGGGTGTGCGCTTCGCCCGTGATCAGCGCGATTTCGCCCAGGGTCGAGCCGGCCGGGAACACGCCCAGCAGCCGCGGTTGCCCATTGCGGCGCGGCACGAATGCGCCCAGGCTGCCGGACTTCAAGAGGTACAGCGCGTCGGAGGCTTCGCCGCGCAGGTACAGCGGCGCGCCGCCGGGCAGCCACAGCCACGCCATCTCCTGAAGCAGCGCATCCAGCTGCTGCGGTTCGAGGTGGCCGAACACCGCAGTGTGCGCCAGCAGCGCACGCAACTCCGGGGCCCGCGTCGTATCCATGGCCGGATGCTAACTTGATTTTGGCGCGGGCGAACGCCACGCTGTGGAATCCTCCGGAGCGCGACATGGCCGCCGACAACCCCTTGCTCAACGATGCGGCGCTGCCCGCGTTTTCGAAAATCCGCGCGGCCGACGTGGTGCCCGCAATCGACACGATCCTGTCTGATTACCAGCGTGGCATCGACGCATTGGTTGCGCCCGGCGCGCCGCACGATTTCGCGCACGTGATGCTGGAGCAGGAGCGTCTGGACCAACGGCTGTCGCACGCATGGGCGCCGGTGTCGCACCTGCACGCGGTGGCCGATACCAAGGAGTTGCGCGCGGCCTATGAGGCCGCCGAGGAAAAGATCACCGACTTTGCGAGTGCGCTGGGGCAGAACCGCGATCTCTATGCCGCGGTGCAGGCGGTGGCCGACGACGCGACGTTTGCGCAGCGCCCGCAACCGGAACGCGCGCTGGTCGAACATGCGTTGCGCGATTTCAAACTGTCCGGTGTCGCGCTGGAGGAACCCGCGCGCTCGCGTTTCCGCGACATCGCGAACGAACTCGCCAAACTCACCACCGCGTTTTCCAACGCGGTGCTGGACGCCACCGACGCCTGGCACGAGCACATCGAGGACGAACGCGACCTCGCCGGCATTCCGGAATCCGGCCGCGCGGTGCTGCGCGAGTACGCGCGCGAACACGAGTTGGGCGGCTGGCTGGTGACCCTGAAGCAGCCCGCGGTGCAGGCGGTGCTCACCTACGCCGACGACCGCTCCCTGCGCGAGCGCGTGTACTGGGCGTACCAGACCCGCGCGTCGGACCAGGGCCCGAACGCCGGCAAGTTCGACAACTCCGCGCGCATGGAAAAAATCCTGGCGCTGCGCCACGAGGCCGCGCAGTTGCTGGGCTTTGCCAACGCGGCGGAGGAATCGCTGGCGACCAAGATGGCGAAGACGCCCGACGAAGTGCTGGCGTTCCTGCGCGACCTGATTGCGCGCGCCAGGCCGGTCGCGCAGCGCGAGCTGGAAGAGCTGCGCGCGTTCGCACGCGACCAGCTCAAGCTGGAAATGCTGGAATCCTGGGACGTCGCCTACGCCTCGGAAAAATTGCGCAAGGCACGTTACGACATCGACGAAGAGCAACTGAAGGCGTACTTCCCGCTGCCGTCGGTGTTGAACGGCATGTTCCAATTGGCCGGCAAGCTGTATGGCATAACGGTGGAACCCGCGCGGGAACGCGTGGATGTGTGGTATCCCGACGTGCGCTATTGCGAGGTTGCCGACGCCGACGGCAAGCCGGTCGCCGGCGTGTATCTGGATCTTTACGCGCGCGGCGGCAAACGCGGCGGCGCATGGATGGACGTATGCCGCGCACGTTTCCGCGACGGCGACCGCGTGCAATTGCCGATCGCGTTCCTTACCTGCAATTTCGCGCCGCCCGCGGGCGGACATCCGTCGTTGCTCACGCACGACGACGTGCAGACCATCTTCCACGAGTTCGGCCACGGCCTGCACCACATGCTGACCCGCATCGACCTGCCCTCGATCGGCGGCATCGACGGCGTGGAGTGGGACGCGGTGGAATTGCCCAGCCAGTTCATGGAGAACTTCTGCTGGAATCGCCAGGCGCTGGACCTGTTCGCGAAGCACTGGTCGAGCGGTGAAAAACTGCCGGACGAGCTATTCGACAAGATGCTGGCGGCGCGGCATTTCCAGGCCGGGATGTTCCTGTGCCGGCAACTGGAATTCAGTCTGTTCGATTTCCTGCTGCATGCGGATTACGATCCGGCGCGCGGCGCACGAGTGATGGAGACGCTGGAAGCCGCGCGGCGCGAGGCCGCGGTGTTGTACCCGCCGGCGTGGCAGCGCTTTCCGCACGGGTTCACGCACGTCTTCGCGGGCGGCTACGCGGCCGGGTACTACAGCTATCTGTGGGCTGAGGTGTTGTCGGCCGACGTATTCGGTGCGTTCGAAGAGCATGGCGTCATCGACGCCGCGACCGGCGCCCGTTTCCGCGACGAATTCCTCGCCATCGGTGCCAGCCGTCCCGCGCTGGAAAGCTTCATCGCGTTCCGCGGCCGCGCGCCGCAGCCGGATGCGTTGCTGCGCTCCTACGGACTGGCGACCTGAGTTGCCGGCCGATCCAATGCGGTCAGTCCGCAAATGAACGCCCTTCAATGCGAATATGGGCTCTTGGCTTCTGTTTGCGTTCTTCGCGTTCGTTTGCGGACGGATTGTTTTTGCCCGTGTAAAAACGTGAGTGGCAACGAAGTCATTACAATGCGCCGATGCGTATCGCCTCGTGGAACGTCAACTCGCTGAAGGTGCGGCTGCCGCACCTCGAACAGTGGTGCCGCGAGGCGCAGCCGGACGTGCTGGCCCTGCAGGAAACCAAGACCGAAGACGACAAGTTTCCGCGCGAGGCCATCGAGGCGCTTGGCTACCGCGTCGCGTATTCCGGCCAGAAGACCTACAACGGCGTCGCGATCCTTGCGCGCGGACCGCTGCAGGACGTGGTGGCCGGCGTGCCCGGATTCGACGATCCGCAACGGCGCGTGCTGGCGGCGACGGTGGATGGCGTGCGCATCGTCGATCTGTATGTCGTCAACGGCCAGAGCGTCGGCAGCGAAAAGTACGAATGGAAACTCAAGTGGCTCACCGCCGTCACCGATTACCTGCGCGGCGAGTTGCAGCGCCACGGCAAGGTGGTCGTGCTGGGCGATTTCAACATCGCGCCGGACGACCGTGACGTGCACGATCCGGAGGCGTGGCGCGGGCAGATCCTGTGTTCGGAACCCGAGCGCGCGGCGCTGCGCGGCATTCTCGACCTCGGATTCGTCGACTCGTACCGCGCCTTCGTCGACGATACCGGCCATTTCAGCTGGTGGGACTACCGCCAGGCGGCGTTCCGCCGCAACCTCGGCCTGCGCATCGACCTCGTGCTCGCCAGCGAAGCCTTGCGCGAACGCATGGCGTCGGCCTCGATCGACCGCACGCCGCGCACGTGGGAACGTCCATCCGACCACGCGCCCGTGGTCCTCGAACTTGCGAAGTGAGCGATGCGCCCCGATGATGCAGGCATGGATGCCGTCCCCGTCAATCCCGAAATCATCGACGACGCCGAACTGGAAGTGCTCGATCGCTGGCTGCGCGGCCACGCGCGTGATGCCGACGGCACCATGCTGCTGGACGGCGTGCACGGCCTCCTGACCGCGCTCGCGATCGGACCCGATCCGGCGCTGCCCGAGGAATGGCTGCCCGAGGTGTTGCACGCGCCGTTCGAGGATCCCGAACAGGGCGCCGAGGTGCTGGCGTTGCTCGCCAAGCTCAACGATTCGATCCCCGCCGAACTCGAAGGCGAGACCTACGAACCGGTGCTGGGCGAAATCGAGGCCGAACAACCCACCCACAGCGACCTCAGCGCGGCCGGCTGGTGCGAAGGCTTCAGCCGCGGCATCGACCTGCGCGCGTCGATCTGGGAATCGCGCCTCGCCGAGGATGGCGAGTTGCTGGAAATGCTGAGCCCGATCATGGCGCTGGCCGTCGACGAAGGCGTGCTCGCCGCCGACGTGCCGATCGCCAAGCTCGACGATAACGAATACGAAGCCTGCCTCGCGCAGATTCCCGACGCGGTGGAAGCCGTCGCGCATTACTGGCGCGTGCGTCCACCCACCGAGCGCGAGCGCACCGCGGGAGGCGGAGCGTCGTCGAGCGTGTTTGCCAGCGTGCCGGCAAGGCGCGGCGGGCGCTGGGTGCACTAGTTTTTGCGATCGTCCATGATCGCGGCTTCGTTGAGTGGCGTCGCTGGCCCGCAGGCTCGCATACGGTCGACACCAGAACGGACATCAATGCCGCCGTCCATGGCCAGGAGCTCTGTTCCTGACTTTTCACCAACACCCGCTCCGATCTGGCTGCCGAAAGCGATTTTTCTTGAACGTGGCGTTTGGTGAACACTGCGTTCCCGCCACGGGCATTGTTTCCGTCGTCGCGCGGGTGCATCTTGGTCGCATCCAACGAATCCGGAGGCAACCCATGTCTTCCCGCACCATCACCCGCCGCGTGCGCGGCATCCCGACCTCGGACGGCGCCGGCGTCAAGCTGACCCGCGTGATCGGCCAGCCGATGCTCGATTCGCTCGATCCGTTCCTGTTGCTGGATGAATTCGGTTCGGATTCGGCCAACGATTACATCGCCGGTTTTCCCGACCATCCGCATCGCGGGTTCGAGACCGTCACCTACATGCTGGACGGGCGCATGCGCCACCGCGACAACCACGGCAATTCCGGCCTGCTGGAATCGGGCAGCGTGCAGTGGATGACCGCGGGCCGCGGCATCGTGCATTCGGAAATGCCCGAACAGGAACACGGCCTGATGCGCGGTTTCCAGTTGTGGGTGAACCTGGCGGCCAAGGACAAGATGACGCAGCCGCGCTACCAGGACATCGCGCCGTCGAAGATTCCGACCGTCGAGCCTGCGCCGGGTGTGAAGGTGCGCGTGGTCGCGGGCGACGCGTTCGGCGTGCGCGGGCCGGTGGACGGGATCGCGATCGCGCCGGTGTATCTCGACATCGCGCTGGAACCCGGCGCGAAACTGTCGGTGCCGCTGCCGGAAGGCCACAGCGCGTTCGCCTACGTGTTCGAAGGCAACGCCGTGCGCGTCGACAGCGACACGCTGGGCCTGCGTGAACTGGGCGTGCTGTCGAAAGGCGATGCCGTTGACCTCGCGACGCCGGCGGATACCAAAACCGCACGCGTGCTGCTGGTGGCGGGCCGTCCGCTCAACGAACCGGTCGCGCGCTACGGCCCGTTCGTGATGAACACGCCCGAGCAGATCGTGCAGGCGATGCAGGACTACCAGGCCGGCCGCTTCTGACGCAAATCGCGCGCCCCTTCGCTGTGCGAAAGGGGCGTTGTAAGAAACACCACCACACCTGAGGAAGCTGTGGTAGGAGGGCCGGAAGGCCCGACCATTCGAGCGATGCGCGCGTTCGATGCGCATCATCGCGGCTGCCGCGCTCCTACGGCGAAGATGAGGCGGGTGCGGCGGAAGCCGGCGGCTTGGAGACGGTGTCGTACTGGCGCACGAGTTGCTGGAAGCGCGGGTCGCCGCGCAGCGGCAGCCACGTGGGATTGACGCTGAGGTCGCTGCAGCCGATCGGCAGCGTGGCGCAGAGCTTCGGCAACTGTTCCAGTGCTGTCGGATTCTGGCCCAGCGCCAGTTCGAGCTGGATCACGTCGGCCATGGAATACGCGTCGAGGTCGGAGCGCCGGCGCAGCGCATCCACTGCGGCCAGTGCCTCTCCGTGCAGTTCGGGATCGAGCAGCGATTGGTAGGTGAGCCGGCCCGCGGCGACCAGTGCCTTGGCGAGTTCCGTCCTGGGCTGCACGAGGTCGAAGACTTTCACCGCATCCGCGTCGCGGTGCATCAGTGCATAGGTCTGCGCCAGCGCGAGCGCGTTGTCGGCGCTCGTCGGATCCAGCCGCATGACCGCCAGCGAGGGTGCCAGCGCCTGCGCGTACTCGCCGAGGTCGAATGCATAGAGGGCGAGGTTGTTCTGCGCGGCGGCGTTGTCGGGATCGAGCTGCACGGCTTCCTGTTGCTGCGCCAGCGCCTGCTGCAGCGGCAGCATGGTGCCGTAATCCACGTGCGCCCCGGAATCGCTGGGATCGATCGCCAGCGCGCGCTCGAAGCCGGCCCTGGCTTCGGCGAGCTTGCCTTCCGCGCGATCGACATTGGCCAGCGACAGCAGCGCACTCACGTTGCGCGGGTCCAGCGCCAACGCCTTGTGCGCTTCCGCGCGCACCCTGGGCAGGGCGTCCTCGATCGGCAGCGTGGCGTATTGGGTCAGGCGATACAACGCGCGTGCCAGCCCGGCATGGGCGTCGGCGTAACCGGGATCGAGCGCGATGGCCCGCTCCAACAAGTCGCGGGCCTGCTCAAGGGGCGCGGCGGTGCGGGTCTTGTCCATCAACGCGCGCGCCTGCAGCACCAGGTCGTGCGCCTGCGGGTTCACCGTGGGCGCTCCGCCGAGGCTCGCGAACTTCACCTGCAAGGCCTGCGCGATCGCTGCCGAAATCTTGTCCTGCACCTGGAACACGTTGGCCAGCGAATCGTCGTAGTGGTTGGCCCAGACCTGATAGCCGGTGCGGGCGTTCACCAGTTCCACGATCACGCGCACGTCGTTGCCCTGGCGCTGAACCTTGCCGGTCAGCACGTTGGCGACATCGAGCGCCTTGCCGACGGCGGTGGCCGATTGCGTGCGGTCGCGGTAGTGCGAGGCGGTGTCCCACGCGATCACGCGCAGCGCGGTGTTCTGGCCCAGCGCGTTGGTGAGTTCCTCGGTGATGCCGTCGCTGAAGTATTGCTGTTTGGGATCGCCGCTTTCGTTGGCGAACGGCAGCACCACCAGGGTGTCGGCGGGCGGGTTGAATGTCGCCGCCTCGGTCCCGGCCGGTGCGCTGCGGTGCACGAAGTAACCGGAAGCCAGCAGCACCACCGCGACGATCAGCACGCCGATGATGCCAAGGTCCAGCTTGCGGCTGGTGGCACGGCTGAGCGACGGCGTGCGTTCGACTTCCTCTTCGCGCTTGAAGCCTTCGGGCGTCCACGCGTAGAACCACGCGAACGCGACCCAGAACGGAAAGCCGATGATGCAGGCGATCACGAATCCGCGCATCGCCCAGTTCGGCGCATTGAACAGCGGCCCGAGTTGCGCGATGCCCTGCGCGAGCGCCCACGCCGCGCCGGCGTACAGCACCGCCGCGCGCCACACATGGCGCCGCGAAAGCTCGGCGAGGAAACCGTGCTTGCCCGTCGGTTCGGTGGCGTCGGCCATCGCGTGCCCCAACTCCCCACCGGCGACAGGCCGGTCTCCGGTGGTGGAGTTTCGGGCTTCCCGATATAGGGCGCAAGCGCGGTCACGATTCCGGACGCCGCGGCTTCCGCCGCTCGCAGGAGGCGCTGTCCCGTGCCGGAATTACTTTTCAAGCGCGCATAAAAAACCGGACGGCGTGAGCCGTCCGGTCGAGTAGCGCCGCAGGAGGGAGGGGGATCTCCGCCGCGCGTACTTTCCTTGATACCTTCCGGTATCAGCGCGCCTTCTTGGCGGGCGCGGCGGCTTCATTGGCCGCCTTCAGGCTGTTGCGGGTCAGGTCGCCGAACTGCTCGGCGGTCTTCTGCGCGATGCCCAGGATTTCCTGGTTCGCGGCGTAGGCGGCTTCGACGCTGTTGCGCGCGAAATCCAGGCCCTTCGGCCACAGCGCGGTGACGTCCTGGGCTTCGCGGACTTCCATCGAATCGGCAACGAATGCCAGGTTCGACTTGGCCTGCGCTTCCAGCGCCTTGACCTGCAGGTTCTGGATCTCGGCGATGCCCTTCAGCGCGGTGATCTGCGCCTTGTAGGCCTGCTCGGCGAACTGCTTGCCGAGGTCGAGCGACTGTTTCTGGATTTGGCTGTACATGGTGTGCGTCCTCGTAGCAGGGGTGGTTTGCAACTGAGGGCTATCCTAGCGCGGTTCGTTGTGCAGTGCAACAAAAAATTTCATGCGTTCATGGAAAATTTATATACATGATTATAAATCAATGACTTATAAATACGTGAACTGACGGCAAAGATGTTGTGCCGCAGCGTAGACGGCTCCGTGAGCTGGCCGCTGCCGGCGTCAGTCGCCCGTGGTCCCCGCCAGCCTGCGGTAATCGCGCGGGGTCATCCCGGTGGTGGCCTTGAACTGGCGCGCGAACGCACTCTGGTCCGCGAAGCCGCAGGCCTGCCCGATCGCGGCCACGCTGTCACCGCCTTGCAGCAGGCCGATGGCCGCATCGATGCGCACCTTGGTGAGCATCTGTTGCGGGGTGAGCTGGAACACGCGCCGGAAATGGCGTTCCAGTTGCGCCACCGACAGGCCGGCCATCGCGGCGAGGCCGGCCACGCGCAGCGGCTCGCCGTAATGCGCCTGGATGTGGTCCAGCACCTGCCGCACGCGCTCCCACGCCGGGTGCCGGCCATCGGGTTGGCCGAGGTCGCGGGAAATGCCGATCACGCCGTCGATGCCGCGCGGCGACCGCAACGGACGCTTGAACGTGATGCACCAGCCGGCGGCGCGATTGTTGAAGATGTGCACTTCGAGCTGGTGCTCGATGATCTCGCCGCGCAGCACGCGCTGGTCCTGCGCGGCGTAGCTCCTGCCCAGCGACGCGGGGAACAGTTCGGTCGCGGACTTGCCGATCAGGTCGGCGCGAGAATCGAGCCCGAGCCGCCGCACCAGCGTGAGGTTGACGTGGGTGTAGCGTCCGGCGCCGTCCTTGGCGAAGAACACCACGTCGGACAGGGCGTCGAACAGCGGAACCAGATCGTCGATGGCAACTTCTGCGTGCATGGCCGGTACCTCGGGCGCACGGCCGGCGGCCGACGCATCGTCTTCCAACCGGCATTATGCAGAATTCCGCATCGGCGGCCGGCAAGCGCGTCTAGATTCGCGCGGCGCATCCGGCGAGGATCATCGTCATGCACAGCCTCGATTTCATCGATTCCCACACCGGCGGCGAACCGACCCGTGTGATCACCGCGGGTTTTCCCGACCTCGGCAACGGCAGCATGGCCGAGCGCCTGCAGCGTTTCCGCGCGCAGCATGACCGCTGGCGCCGCGCGATCGTGCTGGAACCGCGCGGCTCGGACACCGTGGTGGGCGCGTTGCTGCTCGAACCCGTGGACCCGCGCGCCTGCGCCGGCGTCATCTACTTCAACAATGTCGGCTATCTCGGCATGTGCGGCCACGGCACCATCGGGCTGGTGCGCACGCTGCAGCATCTCGGCCGCATCGCGCCCGGACGCCACCAACTGGAAACGCCGGTGGGCAGGGTTGGCGTGGAATTGCTGGACGATGGCAGGGTGGCGGTCGACAACGTCGAGAGCTGGCGCCTTGCCGCGGACGTTGCCGTGGAGGTGCCCGGTCACGGCACGGTGCGCGGCGACGTGGCCTGGGGCGGCAACTGGTTCTTCATCACGCGTGATTGCCCGGTTCCGCTGGAACTCTCGAACCGGCCAGCGCTCGACGAGTACACGCTGGCGATCCGTGCCGCGCTGGCGCGCGCGGGCATCACCGGCGCCGACGGCGCCGAGATCGATCACGTCGAAATCAACGCGCATGCCGACCGCGACGGCATCGACGCGCGCAACTTCGTGATGTGCCCCGGCGGCGCCTACGACCGCTCGCCCTGCGGCACCGGCACCAGCGCCAAGGTCGCGTGCCTCGCCGCCGACGGCAAGCTGGCGCCGGGTGCGACGTGGCGGCAGGCCGGCATCCTCGGCAGCGTGTTCGAGGCGAGCTACCGGCCCGGCGAACGAGGTGTATTGCCGCGGATCGTCGGCAGCGCACACGTGACTGCGCAGGGACAACTGCTGATCGACGAGGATGATCCGCTGACCTGGGGCATCGCGACGTAATGGCAGGCTACGACCTCATCGTGGTGGGTGCGGGCATCGTCGGCGCGGCGTGCGCCGATTGCGCCAGCGCGGAAGGTCTGAAGGTGGCGGTAATCGAAGCCGGCGCGGCCGGTGGCGGCGTCACCGCAGCCGGAATGGGACACCTCGTTGCGGTCGACGGCCTGTCCGCGGAACTGGCGTTGGCGCGCTTCTCGCTGGGATTGTGGGAAGCATTGAAGGATCTGCCAGGCGCCGAGTTCAGCCGTTGCGGCACGTTGTGGATCGCGGGCGACGAACACGAGCGCGCCGGCATTCCCGACAAGCTCGCACGCTTGCGCGCGAGCGGCGCCAAGGCCGAAGCGGTCGATGCGACGCAGTTGCGCGAACTCGAACCGGCGCTGGCGCCGGGCCTCGCGGGCGGCGTGCTGGTGCCGGACGAAGCCGTGGTCTATGCGCCGGCGGTGGCGCGGCGCCTGCTGGAACGCGCGTGCCAACGCGGCGCGACGCTGCTGCATGCGCGCGCCGTCGCGCTGGGCGATCACGCGGTGACGCTGGACGATGGCAGCGTACTCCACGGCGCGGTGCTGATTGCGACAGGTGCAGCGTTACCCGAGTTGCTGCCGGAGTTGCCGCTGCGCCTGCACAAGGGCCATCTCGTGATCACCCAGCGTTATCCCGGCACGGTGCGTCACCAACTGGTGCACATGGGCTACACCGACAGCGCACACGGCGAAACCGACAGCGTCGCGTTCAACGTGCAGCCGCGCCCGACCGGGCAGTTGCTGATCGGCTCCTCGCGCGAATACGGCAGCGCCGGTACCGAGGTGTCGCTGCCGATGTTGCGCCGCATGTTGCAGCGTGCGTTCGCATTCCTGCCGGCGCTGCGCCAACTGCAGGCGCTGCGCGCGTGGGCCGGCTTGAGGCCCGCCAGCATCGATGGCGCGCCGTACATCGGCCGTGTCGCGGGTCGCCGCGGCATCTGGGTTGCGGCCGGCCATGAAGGTCTGGGCGTCACCACCGCGCCCGGCACCGCGCGCCTGCTGGTCGATCAGTTGCTGGGCCGGCCGACATCGATCGATGCGCGGCCCTACGATCCCGCACGGGTGGCGGCATGACCGCATCGGTGTCGCTGACGGTCAACGGCAAGCCCGTCGAAGTCATCGAAGGCGCCAGCGTGGCTGCAGCGGTCGCGCAGGCCGGTGCGGTGTTCCGCCGTTCGTTGACCGGCGAGCCGCGCGCCGCGTTGTGCGGCATGGGCGTGTGCTTCGAATGTCGCGTCACGATCGATGGCGTCGCGCATCAACAAGCGTGCACGCTGCCGGTGCGTGTGGGCATGCAGGTGGTGACCGATGGCTGAGCGCTGTGACGTGCTGGTGATTGGGGCCGGGCCGGCCGGGCTCGCCGCGGCCGGCGCCGCGGCGTCACGCGGCGCACGTGTCGGACTCGTCGATGCGCAGGCGCGCGCGGGCGGACAGGTGTGGCGACACGATGTGCGTTTCGGTGTTCCCGCGCTCGCACGACGGCATGCGGCGGCTGCATTGAAACGCGACAAAGTGGAATGGCTGCCGCAGACGCGCGTGGTCGCGGCCGAATCCGGCGGGCTGCTGGTGGAAGATCCGCAACGCGCGCGCTGGCTGGAATACGGCGCGCTGGTGCTGGCGACCGGCGCACGCGAGTTGCTGCTGCCGTTTCCCGGCTGGACCTTGCCGGGCGTCACCGGCGCGGGCGGTTTGCAGGCGCTGGCC
This sequence comes from Rhodanobacteraceae bacterium, assembly GCA_030123585.1. Taxonomy (NCBI): domain Bacteria; kingdom Pseudomonadati; phylum Pseudomonadota; class Gammaproteobacteria; order Lysobacterales; family Rhodanobacteraceae; species Rhodanobacteraceae bacterium. Next base: position 2,079,411 of record CP126120.1, on the reverse strand, counting down.
AAGCAGGGCTGGCCGTTGCGCGGGAAACGCGTGGTGGTGGCGGGCAGCGGCCCGTTGCTGCTGGCCGCCGCGGCGACCGCACGTCGGCATGGCGCAAACGTGCTGGGCATTTTCGAGCAGGCGGATGCCGCAGCGATGCGTCGCTTCGCGCGTGGCCTGTGGCGCTGGCCCGCGCGCGTGGCGCAGGCGGTGGCGCTGCGTGCGCGGTTGGCCGGCGTGCCGTATCGCCGGGGCAGCGTGGTCACCGCGGCGCATGGCGATGGCGTGTTGCGCGAAATCGAAGTGGAGGGACCGCGCGGTCGCGCGCGGATCGCCTGCGACCAGTTGGCGGTCGGGTACGGTTTGGTGCCGAACGTGGAACTGGCGCGGATGCTGGGATGCCGGCTGGAACCCGAAGGCGCGCACGCACGCGTTGCGGTTGACTCCGAGCAGCGCAGCAGCATCGCGAACGTCTTCGCCACCGGCGAAGCCTGCGGCATCGGCGGACGCGATGCCGCGCTGATCGAAGGCGCGATCGCGGGGTTGGCCGCATCCGGTGCGACGGCGGGCATCGCGTCGCTGCAGCGCCAACGCGTGCATGCGCGCGCATTCGCCGCGCATCTGCGCGAACATTTCGCGCTCGGCGCGCGTGTCCGTGCACTGGCGCAACCCGATACCTGGGTATGCCGCTGCGAAGACGTGCCGCTGCGGGCGCTGGACGGTTTCGGCGATGCGCGCGCTGCCAAGCTCGCCACGCGTTGCGGCATGGGCGCGTGCCAGGGGCGCATTTGTGGCGCCGCATTGGCCGAACTGGGACGATTCCCGGCCGGAAACCCGCGGCCGCCGCTGTTTCCGGCGCGGCTGGATACGCTGGCGTCGCCGATCATCGAAGCAGCGCAAGGCGCCGTGCACTGTTGAAGAAGCGGAGGAGTCCCATGCAATTCGATGGTATTTATGTTCCCCTCGTGACACCGTTCGACGACCGCGGCGAGATCGACCAGCCCAAGCTTGAAACCCTGGTCGAGGCGGTGATCGCCAAGGGCGTGGCCGGCATCGCCGCGTGCGGCACCACCGGCGAGTACTACGCGCTGGGCGACGCCGAGCGCACGCAGGTATTGAAGACCGTGCAGCGCGTTGCGGCGGGGCGCATCCCGTTGATCGCCGGCATCGGCGACTTGTCCACGCGGCGTTCGATCGAGCGCGCCGCGGAAGCGAAGGCGCTCGGTTACGACTGCCTGCTGCTGTCGCCACCGCCGTACAGCCTGCCCGGCCAGGACGGCATCCGCGCACACTTCGAATACGCGGCGCAGCACTGCGAACTGCCGATCATCATCTACAACTTTCCCGCGCGCACCGGCGTCAACGTCGAGTTCGACACCGTGGCTGCGCTGGCGCGCCATCCGAAGATCGTCGGCATCAAGGAATCCAGCGGCAACTTCAGCCAGGCGCTGCGGATGCTGCAGGCCGGCTTCGAGGATTTCGAAGTGATCTGCGGTTGCGACGACCAGCCGGTGGATTTCTTCTTCTGGGGCGCGAAGGGCTGGATCGCGGGCGCGGGCAACGTGTTTCCCGGCGAACAGGTCGCGCTGCACAAGGCTGCGCGTGCCGGCGACTGGGATCGCGCGCGCGCGCTGATGCGAGCGATGTATCCCGCGCTGCACTCGATGGAATCTGGCGACTACAACCAGAAGGCCAAGGCCGGCTGTTTGAATGGCACGCTGGACGCGGGTGACGTGCGCCTGCCGCTGGCGCCGCTGGATGCGGCGGCGAAACAGGCATTCCGTGAACTGGTACGAGGGGTTTGAAACCATGGCACTGAGCAAGCAGGAAGTGTTCGCGCGCGCGGCGCGCGGCGAGTTGCGCGCGCCGCAACTGATTCCGGGTTTCCGCGGCAATGACGATGGCCTGGTCAACCGCACGCCCATCGACAACAGCGTGATCGGCACGCTGGGCAACGGCAGCAAGGCCGAAGTGGATGCCGCAGTGACGGCAGCGCGCACCTGTTTCGACGCGGGCGAGTGGCGCAACAAGGCTCCGGCCGAGCGCAAGGCCGTGATGCTGCACTGGTGCGACCTGCTGGCCGAACACGCGGAAGAGCTCGCCGCGCTCGATTGCATTGACGCGGGCAAGCCGATCGACGAGTGCGAGCACACCGATATTCCCGCGACCATCGACACGCTGCGCTGGTATGCCGAAGCCGCCGACAAGTGCTACGGCAAGGTCGCGCCGACCGGCGCCAACGCTACCGGCCTGATCGTCAAGGAACCGGCCGGCGTGGTCGGCGCGGTGCTGCCGTGGAACTTTCCGGCGCAGATGTACGCGTGGAAGGTCGGGCCGGCGCTCATCACCGGCAACAGCGTGATCGTGAAGCCGGCCGAACTGACGCCGCTGTCGGCCGTGCGGATGACCGAACTCGCGCGCGAGGCCGGCATTCCGGAAGGCGCGCTGATCGTCGTCAACGGACTCGGCGAACACGCGGGCGAAGCGCTGGGCCGGCACATGGATGTCGATGTGGTGTCGTTCACCGGTTCGACCGAAGTCGGGCGGTATTTCCTGAAGTACTCGGCCGAAAGCAACCTGAAGCAGATCGTGCTGGAGTGCGGCGGCAAGAATCCGCAGGTGGTGTTCGCCGATGCCGACATCGATGCCGCGGTCGGCGACATCTTGAACGCTGCGTTCTGGAACATGAGCGAGAACTGCAGTTGCGGCTCGCGCCTGCTGGTCGCCAACGCGGTGAAGGACGAGCTGCTCGAAAAACTGGTCGCGGGCCTCAAGGACTGGAAACTCGGCGATCCGCGCGAGCCCGGCGTGCGCCTGGGGCCGATGGTGGAAGGCCCGCACCTCGAAAAGGTCAAGGGCTTCCTCGACCAAGCCAGGGCCGATGGCCTGCGTTGCGTCACCGGCGGCAAGATTCGCCACGACCTGCTGAGCGGCTGGTACGTCGAGCCGACGGTGTATGTCGATGTCGGCTCGAAGACACGGTTGTTCCAGGAAGAAGTGTTCGGGCCGCTGCTCGCGGTCACCGGTTTCGACAGCGAAGAAGAAGCGATCCGCCTCGCCAACGACACCCGCTACGGCCTCGCGGCTTCGGTCTACACGCAGAACGTGCACCGTGCGCAGCGCGTCGCCCGCGCGATCCGCGCCGGCACCGTGTCGGTCAATGGTTTTTCCGAAGGCGACATCACCACGCCATTCGGCGGCTACAAGCTGTCGGGTTTCGGCGGCCGCGACAACGGCCTCGAAGCGCTGGACCAGTACCTCGAAACCAAGACGATCTGGTACGTGAACCGCGCGGGCTGAGCCGCGACGAATCCATCCGATGCGGAGCGACGCATGCCGGCACAAGGCAAGTTCCACAAGAGCCTCAACCTCACCGACCTCACCTTCATCGGGTTGGGTTCGATCTTCGGCTCGGGCTGGCTGTTTTCCGCGAGCTACGTGTCGTCGCTGGCGGGGCCGGCCGGCGTGATGTCGTGGATCATCGGCGGCGCCGCGGTGCTGCTGCTGGGGCTGGTCTATTGCGAACTCGGCGCGGCGCTGCCGCATGCGGGCGGGCCGGTGCGCTATCCGGCGTATTCGCACGGATCGCTGCTCGGGTATCTCATGGGCCTGATGACGCTGATCGCGTTTTCGAGTTTGATCGCAATCGAAGTCGTGGCCTGCCGGCAATACGCCGCGGCGTGGTTTCCGGCGTTGAGCGAGCCCGGCTCCGATCACCCGAGCCTGCTCGGCTGGATCGCGCAGCTCGCGCTGCTCGGGATCTTCTTCGCGCTCAACTACTGGAGCGTCAAGACCTTCGCGCGCGCCAACAACCTCATCAGCATCTTCAAGTTCGTGGTGCCGCTGCTGGTGATCGTGGTGCTGCTGGTGTTCTTCCGTCCGGGCAACATGACCGCGCACGGCTTCGCGCCGTTCGGTTTCTCCGGGGTCGAGGCCGCGGTATCCGCGGGCGGCATCATCTTCGCCTACCTCGGCCTCACGCCGATCATCTCGGTCGCGAGCGAGGTGCAGAATCCGCAGCGCACCATCCCGATCGCGCTGATCCTGTCGGTGGTGCTGTCCACCATCATCTACCTGCTGCTGCAGATCGCCTTCCTCGGCAGCGTGCCGGCCGGCATGCTCGCGCAGGGCTGGAGCGGCATCAGCAAGGCGTTTTCGCTGCCGTTCCACGACATCGCGATGACACTGGGCATCGGCTGGCTCGCGTTCCTGGTCGTGACCGACGCGGTGATCTCGCCCAGCGGCACCGCCAACATCTACATGAATGCGACGCCGCGCGTGGTGTATGGCTGGGCGCGCGGCGGCACCTTCTTCAAGGTGTTCACACGGATCGACGGCAAGTCCGGCATCCCGCGTCACGCGTTATGGCTGACCTTCGCGCTGGCGGTGTTCTGGACGCTGCCGTTCCCGTCGTGGTCGGCGATGATCCAGGTGGTGTCGGCGGCGCTGGTGCTGAGCTACGCCGTCGCGCCGGTGACGACAGCGGCATTGCGCCGCAACGCGCCGGCGATGCCGCGTCCGTTCCGCGTCGGCGGCTTCGGCGTGATCGGCCCGCTGTCGTTCGTGATCGCCGCGCTGATCGTTTATTGGTCGGGATGGAAGACGGTATCGTGGCTGCTGGGCTTGCAGATCGCGTTGTATGCGATCTACGTCGCGTACGTCGCGATCATGCCCGTGCGCCGCGCGGATCTCGCGCAGGACGTGCATTCCTCGTTGTGGCTGATCGCGCTGTATGCGCTGCTGATGCTCGCTTCCTGGCTCGGCACCTTCGGTGGAAGGGGCGTGGTCGGCCACCCGTGGGATTCGCTGCTGGTGACCGCCATCGCGCTGGTGACTTACGGCTGGGGCGCGCGCACCGGATTGCCGGCGCACAAGCTGGCGCTCGACAGTCAGGCAGACGAGTAAGTGGCTTGCAAACCAGAGCTTGGGAAACGGTGCGCATCGGTGTTCGGATGAGGATCATCCGCACCGGCTAGTGCTGTCCACGGAAGTCCGTGAAAGCAAAAAGCCCCGCGTGAGCTAGGCTTCGATCAAATGGTGGCTAGGGGCGGAATCGAACCGCCGACCTCAGCATTATGAGTGCCGCGCTCTAACCGTCTGAGCTACCTAGCCGAAAGGGGGAAATTGTACAGGCGATGGCGCGGGCGTCGCGCGGATCGCGCCTTGGCTCGCTGGCCGCATGGCCACGCCGCCGTACAAAGAGCCGGACAGTCTAGCGAGCGGCCGGCGACTGTCAAGCGCGTGTATTGGGCCAGTACATCCTGCACTGATTGCCAAGCCGGTCGGCGAGTATATCGAGCGGGGTGCGCAAAGCGATGCCGTGGTGGGGACGTTCGGCGTTGTACCAGTGCAGCCACTCGAACAGGCGATCGTTGAAGGCATCGAGGTCGCCGAACAGCAGGGCTTCGTGGTAGTCGACGAACTCGTCCTGGATGGTGCGGTTGAAGCGCTCGCAATGGGCATTCATCTTGGGAGTACGCGGTGAGGTGTGCCAATGCACGAGGCCTTGGCGGAGGATGGCGTTGTGGAAGTGCTTGGCGAACTCGCCGCCGTTGTCCGAGAGCACGCGTTGCAAGGGCACCGGGAACACGATCTGGGCGCAGCGCAGGGTCAGTGCGGCGTGGGCGCTGGACCGGGTCCGGAACGCCAGGGCGAAGTGTATTGGGCCAATACATCCTACACGCGTTGCGTGGTGCCGCATCGAAGCCGGGCGGGCCGTGCCGGTCGCATCGATATACTTTCGTGCATCCCCACTGCGCGGTGCGCGAGCCGGCCCATGCGACGCTTTCATCTGGCCGAACCGCTGGTGATGCTCGCGACCGTGGTGCAGTGGCTGGTGTTGTCGATCGCGACCGGCGCGCTGGTGGGCGTCGGCTGCACGATTTTCCTGCGCGCGCTGTTCGCGACTGCCGGACGCACGTATGCGGCACCGTTGTGGCTGCAGATGGCGCTGTTGCCGATCGGCGGTCTCGCCAACGGCCTGTTGCTGCATTACGGCTACAGGCTGAGCCGCAGCGGTTACAAGGACAACGCGATCGTCGCGGTGAACGAGCAGCACGGACGCATGCCGTTCCGCACGCTGTGGATCAAGCCGGTCGCGGCGCTGATCACGCTCGGTTGCGGCGGCTCGGCGGGCAAGGAAGGGCCGTGTTCGCACATCGGCGCCAGCATCGCGGCGGCGGTCGGACGCGCGCTGCACCTGAATCCGGAAACGCGCAAGCGCCTGCTGGCGTGCGGTGTCAGCGCGGGCTTTTCCAGCGTGTTCGGCACGCCCATCGCGGGCGCGATCTACGGCGTCGAGATGCTGGCGATCGGCCGCATCCGCCACGATTTCCTGTTTCCCGGCATCGTCGCGGGCGTCACCGCGTTCGAGGTGTCGCGCCATCTGGGCGTGCCGTACCCGCACTACGACATCGCCTTCACCGGGGATTTCACCGAACTGCTGTTCCTGAAGACCGTGGTGATCGGCATCCTGTGCGGCGCGGTGGCGTGGCTGTTCGTGGAGTTGTTGCACCAGGCGAAGCGGGCGTTCGGATGGCTGAAGCAACGCTATGCGTTGTGGCCGCCGCTGGTGCCGGCGCTGGGCGGGGTGGTGCTGTCGCTGCTGATCCTCGCGATCCCGAACCAGTATCTCGGCCTCAGCCTGCCGCTGATGGATCGCGCATTGCACGGCGAGGCGATGCCGTACCTCGGGTTTTTCTGGAAGGCGCTGCTGGTCGCGATCACGCTGGGTTCGGGTTTCTACGGCGGCATCGTGACGCCGCAGTTCGTGATGGGCGCGGTCGCCGGCGGCGCGTTCGCGCACCTGCTGGGATTGCACGCGGCGCTGGGCGCGGCGGTGGGACTGGTCGCGGTGGTGGCGTCGGCGTCCAACGCACCGATCGCGGCGATCCTGATGGGCATCGAACTGTTCGGCGCGGATTCCACGCTGTACGTGGCCGGCGCCTGCGTCGCGGCCTACCTCGTGATCGGCCATCGCAGCGTGTACCCGGAACAGCAGATCGCCTATTCCAAATCCTCGTGGATCTTCGCGCGCGCCGATCTGCCGGTCGGGCAGGAAAAGGTGCGCTTGTCGTACGGGTTGTTGCGCTGGTGGCGGATGCGGCGCAGGCGTGCAAAACGGCCCGGCGGCGACCGCGCGTGAGAACGTCGGCGCAGGTCGTTTATACTGCACGGCCCGTGCGCAATGCGCGGGCGTCGAGCATCAATGCGCGCTCGTAGCTCAGCTGGATAGAGTACTGCCCTCCGAAGGCAGGGGTCGTGGGTTCGAATCCCGCCGAGCGCGCCAATCCTTTGTCAACGCACCACCGCACGATCGCGCGCATCGGTGTCCCATTTGGGCGCATGGCGGATCGCGGGCAGCACGTCTTCGGGTTCGGCCACGCGCGACCACATCGCGGCGTGCTCGGGGTTCATGAAGCGCTGTTCGATCACCTGGTGCAGGAACGCGTCCAGCGGCTGCCAGTAAGCCAGCGTGTCGAGCAGGATGATGGGATTGAAGTAGAGGCCGAGCCGCTTCAGCGTGATCGCCTCGAACAGTTCCTCGAGCGTGCCGCAACCGCCCGGCAGCGCGACCACCGCGTCGGAACCCGTCAGCAGTCGATGCTTGCGCTCGCGCATGTCGTCGACCATTTCGAGGTGCGTCAGGCCCGGATGGCCCCATTCGAGGTCGGCCATGAAGCGTGGCAGGATGCCGATGACCTCGCCGCCTTTCGACAGCGCGCCGTCGGCGACCGCACCCATCGAACCCGCCGAACCGCCGCCATAGACGATGCAGTGGCCGTCGCTCGCCAGCAGTTCGCCGAGTCGGAACGCCGCATCGCGGTAGCGCGGATCGGCCTGGTTGCTGGAAGCGCAGTAGACGCAGATGCGCATGGGTTGGGGGCTAGGGGCGAGAGACGACAGGACGATAACAAACCTTCGTCATTCCGGTGCAAGCCGGAACCCATTGTGTTCTGCAGCGGTGCCAAGATCAAAATGGATTCCGGGTTCCGTTCGCGATGAAGCCGCGAACGGCCCCGGAATGACGATAGGGTTGTTTACGCTTTTCCCGATTCCCGATTCCCGATTCCCGATTCCCGATTCCCGGCTTTCCTCACCGCTTCATCGCATTGAAGAACTCATCATTCGTCTTGGTGTTCTTCATCTTGTCGAGCATGAACTCCATCGCGGCCAGCTCGTCCATCGGATGCAGCAGCTTGCGCAGGATCCAGATCTTCTGCAGCAGGTCCGGCGGAATCAGCAATTCCTCGCGGCGGGTGCCGGAGCGGTTGATGTTGATGGCGGGATACACGCGTTTCTCGGAAATGCGGCGGTCGAGGTGCACTTCCATGTTGCCGGTGCCCTTGAATTCCTCGTAGATCACCTCGTCCATCTTGGAGCCGGTGTCGATCAGCGCGGTCGCGAGGATGGTGAGCGAACCGCCTTCCTCGACGTTGCGCGCGGCGCCGAAGAAGCGCTTCGGGCGTTGCAGCGCGTTGGCGTCGACACCGCCGGTCAGCACCTTGCCGCTCGAGGGCACCACGGTGTTGTAGGCGCGCGCCAGACGCGTGATGGAATCCAGCAGGATCACCACGTCCTTCTTGTGTTCGACCAGGCGCTTGGCGCGCTCGATCACCATTTCGGCGACCTGCACGTGGCGCACCGCGGGCTCGTCGAACGTGGACGACACCACTTCCGCGCGCACGCTGCGCTGCATTTCCGTCACTTCTTCCGGACGCTCGTCGATCAGCAGGATGATCAGGTGCACGTCGGGATGGTTGTGCACCAGCGCCTGCGCGACGTTCTGCAGCATCATGGTCTTGCCGGCTTTCGGCTGCGACACGATCAGGCCGCGCTGGCCGCGCCCGACCGGCGCGATCAGGTCGAGGATGCGGCCGGTGATGTCTTCGGACGAACCGTTGCCGCGTTCCAGATGGAACGCCTTGCGCGGGAACAGCGGGGTGAGGTTTTCGAACAGCAGCTTGTTCTTGGACGCCTCCGGCGGATCGCCGTTGATGTCGTCCACCTTCAGCAGCGCGAAGTAGCGCTCGCCTTCCTTGGGATGACGCACGCGTCCGGTGAGGTAGTCGCCGGTGCGCAGGTTGAAGCGGCGGATCTGCGAAGGCGACACGTAGATGTCGTCGGGACCCGCGAGGTAGGACTCGTCGGCCGAGCGCAGGAAGCCGAAGCCGTCCGGCAGGATTTCCAGCACGCCTTCGGCCCAGATGCTGCCGCCGGATTTGGCGTGGGCGCGCAGGATGTGGAAGATCACGTCCTGCTTGCGGGCGCGTGCGACGCCTTCCTGGATGCCGAGTTCCTCGGCCATCTGCAGCAGCTTGACCGAGTTCTTGCGCTTGAGTTCGGTGAGGTTGATCAGGCGGTTGGGATCGCCGGCGTCGCCCTCGTCGCCGGACACGTCGGCGGGCAGGCCGTTGGGATTGGCGCCGTTGCCATTGCCGCCGCGCGAATGGCGGCCGCGCCGCCGGCGGCCGCGATCGGGCCGGTTGCCGCGTTGCTGGGCCTGGCCTTCGCCGCCTTCATTGCCGGCGGAGGCGCTGGATTCGGGAGCAGGGGCGGACGCGCGGGCGTCTTCGCCCTGTACGGAGTTTTCGGTATCGGACACGGGTAAGCCTCGTCGGCGCTCGGAGCGCGGGAGGGAACGAAAGGGAAGAGGGCCGGGCAAAAGCACCACCGGCCGAAGTTCAATCTAGCATTGCGCGAGGCCCGTGGGCAAGCGGTGCCTCGCGCGGGTTCAGTTTGGCGCTTGTGTTGTTGCCGGGTTCGACCGGTTCGATCGAAGCGGCTTTTGGTGAAAAGTCAGGAGATGGAAGTCCGTTCTGGTGTTGCTTACGCAAAAGAAACTTGCTGCGCCGGCGCGTTCATCGGAGCAGCGATCAGGGATGATCGCACTAAATCGCCCGATCGATCATCTGGGTCAGTTGCCCCTTGCCCACGGCGCCGATCTGGGTGGCTTCCACCTTGCCGCCCTTGAACACCATCAGGGTGGGGATGCCGCGGATGCCGTAGGTCATCGGCGTCTTCTGGTTCTCGTCGATGTTGACCTTGGCGACCTTGAGCCGGCCCGCGTATTCCTTGGCGATGTCGTCCACCATCGGCGCGATCGACTTGCACGGACCGCACCACTCGGCCCAGAAATCCACCAGCACGGGGGTTTCGGATTTCAGCACTTCGGTTTCGAAATCGGCGTCTTTGACGTGGGTGATGTGTTCGCTCATGGCAGTTCGGCAGCGGGGGTCGGAGACGACAAGATGGGGGAGGGGGGCCGTCATTGCAAGCGCGGCGATGCCGGACGTGCTGTTACAATGGCGGCCATCACTTGTGCGCATCGCGCCGGTCTGACTGCGTGCGGCCTCCCGAGCCCGCGTGGTCGCAGGGCACCATCGCCATCCATCCAGCGCGCCGTCCAGGCGCATCTCAACGCGGGCGGCGCCTTCGGAGCCACCCCAAGCGGAAACCCTCGTGGCCGACCAAGTCCTCACCGAAACCTTCTTCGAACAATTCGACCTGCATCCGCATCTGGCCGCCGGCCTTGCCGATTGCGGCTTCACCCGCTGCACGCCGATCCAGGCGCTGACCCTGCCGGTGGCGCTGGCGGGCCGCGACGTGGCGGGCCAGGCCCAGACCGGCACCGGCAAGACCTGCGCGTTCCTGGTGGCGGTGATGAACCGCCTGCTGACGAAGCCCGCGATTCCCGAGCGCGGCGACAACGATCCGCGCGCAGTGATCCTGGCGCCGACCCGCGAGCTCGCGATCCAGATCGACAAGGATGCGCGCGCGATCGGCCGCCACACCGGCCTGCGCTTCGCGCTGATCTACGGCGGCGTCGATTACGACAAGCAGCGCCAGCAGTTGCGCGACGGCTGCGACGTGATCATCGCCACGCCCGGCCGCCTGATCGACTACTTCAAGCAGCACGTGTTTTCATTCCGCGCGGTCGAGGCCACCGTGATCGACGAGGCCGACCGCATGTTCGACCTCGGCTTCATCAAGGACGTGCGTTACCTCTTGCGCAAGATGCCTGCGCGCGAGGAACGCCAGGGCATGCTGTTCTCGGCGACGCTTTCCTACCGCGTGCTGGAACTGGCCTACGAGCACATGAACCAGCCCGAGAAGCTGGCGGTCGAGACGGAAAACGTCACCGCCGACCGCGTGCGCCAGCAGGTGTATTTCCCGGCCAAGGAAGAAAAGATCCCGCTGTTGCTGAACCTGCTGGAGCACTGCCATCCGCAGCGCAGCATCGTATTCGTCAACACCCGCGCCGCCGCCGAGCGCGTGACCGAAAGGTTGAAGCGGCAAGGCTTCAAGGTCGGCGCCTTGTCCGGCGACGTGCCGCAGGCCAAGCGTCAGAAGCTGCTCGAACGTTTCCAGCGCGGCGAAACCGACGTGCTGGTCGCGACCGACGTGGCCGCGCGCGGTCTGCACATTCCCGACGTCACCCACGTATTCAACTACGACCTGCCGCAGGACGGCGAGGACTACGTGCACCGCATCGGCCGCACCGCGCGGCTCGGTGCTGAGGGTGACGCGATCAGCTTCGCGTGCGACCTGTACGCGATGAACCTGCCCGACATCGAGCGTTACATCGGCATGAAGATTCCGGTGCAGGCGATCGAGCCGGCGTGGTTGCACATGCCGCCGGCGCGCGCGATCGCCCATGCCTCCCATCTTGCCGATGCCAAAGAGACCGGCGACGTGGCGCAGCCGGCATCCGCGACGCACGCAGACGCGGACAGCAGGCCCGCCGCGGCCAAGCGCCGCCGGCGTCGGCGCAAGCCCGGAAACCACGCGTCGTCACCTACTCTCAACGCCTGATTGGCACCGTTTTGGCTCGTCGACTGCGGGCAGGGGGTTTGCTTTGATATTGTCATTCCGGGGCCGCCGCCGGCTGCATCGGCGGCGGAACCCGGAATCGGTCCCCTTGCATTGAAACCGGTTCCGGGTTCCGCGCTGCGCGCGGCCCCGGAACGACGACATCGTGGTTGGGCTTTTGCAGTTCCGGTACCGATTTCCGAGCGTCCCTGATCGTTAGCGAGCCATCCATACCGCCGTGATCCGCTTCGACTCCGTCAGCAAACGCTACCCCGAAGGCCGCGAGGCGCTGATCGATATTTCCTTCGCGGTCGCCGCGGGTGAAATGCTGTTCGTCACCGGCCACTCGGGCGCAGGCAAGACCACATTGCTGAAGCTGATCGCGCTGATCGAGCGGCCCAGCCACGGCACGCTCGAAGTGCACGGCCGCAGCCTCGTGGGGATGAAGCGCCGCGAGATTCCGCGGCTGCGCCGCGACCTCGGGATGGTGTTCCAGGACCATCGCCTGCTGATGGACCGCAGCGTCGCCGACAACGTCGCGCTGCCGCTGGTGATCGCGGGCGTGCCGCGCGAGGAACGCGGCATGCGCGTGCGCGGCGCGCTGGAAATGGTCGGGCTGGCCGGACGCGGCAAGGATGCGCCGTCGGGACTTTCCACCGGCGAGCAGCAGCGCGTCGGGATCGCGCGCGCGATCGTCGCGCGGCCCGCGTTGATCATCGCCGACGAACCCACCGGCAACCTCGATCCGCAGCTCTCGGAAGAAATCATGCAACTGTTCGTGAAGCTGCGCGAAACCGGTTGCACCATCCTGATCGCCAGCCACGACCTGCCGCTGCTGAAACGCATGAAGCAGCGCGTGCTGGTGCTCGACCACGGGCACTTGATCGACGACGTGCCCGCGAGCCAGGTCGCATGAACGCACAGGACGCGATGGCCAAGCCGGTCCGGCATTCGCGCATGGCGATGTGGCGGCACCAGCATGCGTGGTGCCTGCGCGACAGCCTGCGCCAGTTGGCGCGGCGCCCGCTCGGCAGTGCGCTGACCATCGCGGTGATGGGCCTGGCGCTGGCCTTGCCGCTGGCGTTCTACCTGCTGCTGGTGAACGTGCAGCACCTGGCGGCGGCGCTGGGCGATTCGCAGTCGGTGAGCGTGTTCCTGAAACCCGCCGTCACGGCGGAGGGCGCGGACAAGCTGGCGGCGAGCCTGCGCGCACGCCCCGATGTCGGCGCGGTCGCGATCCGCACGCCGCGGCAAGGCCTGGCGGAGCTGGCCGCGATGCAGGGTTTCGGCGATGCGATCAAGTCGCTGCCGGACAATCCGCTGCCGTTCGCGCTGCTGATCGAACCGCGCGCGGGCGCCGGGCGCGCGCAGGTCGAGGCGATGGTGCAGGCGCTGCGCGCGTTGCCCGACGTTGATCTGGTTCAGGACAACGGACAATGGCGTGCGCGCCTGGACGCGCTGATCGCACTGGGCCGGCGCGTGACCCTGCTGCTCGCGGTGCTGCTGTCTGCGGCGGCGCTGCTGGTGATCGGCAACACCGTGCGCCTGGACATCCGCAGCCGTGCCGACGAAATCGCGGTGCAGCAGTTGATCGGCGCCAGCGCGGCGTTCGTGCGCCGGCCGTATCTTTACGAAGGCGCGTGGTACGGCCTCGCCGCCGGCATCGTCGCGGTGCTGCTGGTGGTGTTGCTGGAAGCGGTGCTGGCGGCGCCGGTGCGTGACCTGGTCGCCAGTTACGCGGGCCGGCTGCGCTTCGGCGGCTTGTCATGGGTTACCCTCGCGATGGCGCTGGCCGTTGCGGTCGCGCTCGGCTGGCTGGGGGCGTGGGTGGCCAGCAGCCGGCATCTGGCACGCCTGCAGCCGTAAACGACAACCTCGCGCCATGAACGACGTCCTTCGCCACATCGCCAGCGACAACCCGCGCGTGATGGTGGTGGACGGCTCGAAGGTCGCGCGCACGCTGATCGCGCGGGTGCTGGAGAAGGATCTGCCCGGCGCCACCGTGATCGCCTGCGCGAGCGGCGGCGAGGCGCAGCAGGCGCTGCATGACGGCGTGGTGGACCTGATGACCACCGCGCTGCGCCTGCCCGACATGGACGGCAGCGTGCTGGCGAAATACGTGCGCGAACACGCGCCGCAGGCCTACATGCCGATCGTCGCGGTTTCGGGCGACGTGCAGGAACGCCTGCAGAACCGCGAGATCGGCGACGCCATCACCGATTACTTCGACAAGGCCGCGGGTTATGCCGCGCTGGCGGATTTCATCCGCGGCTACGTCGCGCCGGTCGATCGCGCCGAAGGCAAGGTGCTGTACGTCGAGGACAGCCGCGTGGTGGCGCTTTCGACCAGCCGCATGCTGGAGCGCTACGGACTTGCGGTGCACATGGTCGGCAGCGCCGAGGAAGCCGTGGAGTTCCTCGGCGGCGCGCAGGACCGCGGCGAAATCGGCGCCGACATCGTGCTCACCGACGTCAGCCTGAAAGGCGAGATGTCCGGCGGCGACCTGCTGGAATGGATCCGCGAGGATCTGCGGCTCGGCAAGGGCCGGTTGCCGGTGCTGGTGATGACCGGCGACGAGAATCCCGCCAACCAGGCGGCGCTGCTGAAGGCTGGCGCCAACGATCTGGTCGAGAAGCCTGTCGAAGAGCGCTTGCTGATGACCAAGCTTTTGTTCCAGTTGCGTGTTTCGAAACGTCGCCGCGCTCAGGTCGCGTGATGACGCCATGACTGACGAACGCCTGAAACTCGAAGCCTCTTGGAAGGCGCGTGTGGGCGATCACTTCGATCGCCCGGAGATGATCGCGTTGCGTGAATTCCTGCGCGCGGAAAAACGCGCAGGCAAGCGCATCTATCCGCCCGGTCCCGAGATCTTCGCGGCGCTGGATGCGACCCCGTTCGATGCGGTCAAGGTCGTGATCCTCGGTCAGGATCCGTATCACGGCCCGGGCCAGGCGCACGGGCTTTGCTTCTCGGTGCGGCCCGGTGTGCCGGTGCCGCCTTCGCTCCAGAACATCTTCACGGAAATCGAAAACGACCTCGGCATCCCGCGCCCCGACCATGGCTGCCTCACGCCTTGGGCCCGACGCGGGGTGCTGCTGCTCAACGCGGTGCTGACAGTGCAAGCCGGTATGCCGGGCTCGCACCAGGGCAAGGGTTGGGAAGGGTTCACCGACCGGGTGATCGACGAGCTGAACCGCGGCCGCGAAGGCCTGGTGTTCCTGCTCTGGGGCTCCTACGCGCAGGCCAAGGGTCGGCTGATCGACACTCGCCGCCATTGTGTCCTCAAGGCTCCGCACCCCTCTCCCCTCTCGGCGCACAAGGGGTTCCTGGGGTGTCGGCATTTTTCCAAGACCAATCAATATCTTGAAGCGAAGGGACAGGCGCCGATCGATTGGAGCCTGCCGCCCCGCAGCGTGCTGGAAGCGTGACTTCCGGCGGCTTGCATATCCTGTACTGCCGAGTATAATTTCTCACATTGACCTCACGGCGAAGTCGGTTCCGGGTCCGGGACCGCACGGGAACCTTCACGAGGGCTTGGCACTCGAACGCCTAGAGTGCCAAAACAAACGAGCGGGGTACGAGGAAATGAGTGAAGCCTTGGTCGCCAACAACCTGCCTATTCCCAGTGTGGTCGGCAGCCTCGACGCCTACATCGGCGCGGTGCACCGGATTCCGGTGCTGGATGCCGACGAGGAACACGAACTCGCGCAGCGCTATCGCGAAGACGAAGACCTCGATGCGGCGCGCAAGCTGGTGATGTCGCACCTGCGTTTCGTGGTGCACGTCGCGCGCGGTTACTCGGGCTACGGCCTGCAGATGGGCGACCTGATCCAGGAAGGCAACATCGGCCTGATGAAGGCCGTCAAGCGTTTCGATCCCGACCACGGCGTGCGCCTGGTCAGCTTCGCGGTGCACTGGATCCGCGCCGAGATGCACGAATTCATCCTGCGCAACTGGCGCATCGTGAAGGTCGCGACCACCAAGGCCCAGCGCAAGCTGTTCTTCAACCTGCGCAAGTCCAAGAAGCGCCTCGGCTGGATGAACATGGAAGAGGTCCGCGAGGTCGCGAAGGATCTGGGCGTGCCCGAAGCCACCGTGCTGGAAATGGAGTCACGCCTGTCCGGCCGTGACATCGGTTTCGACGCGCCTGCCGAGGCGGACGACGACGCGCCGCCCGCGCCGGTCGCGTACCTCGAAGACCAGGGCGCCGATCCGTACCTGCAACTGGCCGACGCCGACCAGGAAGAACACCAGCTCGACACCTTGCAGAACGCGCTCGCGAAACTGGACGAGCGCACCCGCGACATCATCCGCCGCCGCTGGCTGGCCGAGGACAAGGCCACCTTGCAGGATCTTGCCGACGACTACGGCGTGTCGGCCGAACGCATCCGCCAACTCGAAGCGAATGCGATGAAGAAGATGCGGGGCGCGTTCGCGGCGTGAAGGCCGTGAAGCGGGATTCGGGAATCGCAAGAGCCGCCTTCGGGCGGCTCTTGCGTTTTCGGATTGGGTGAGCGTTGTAGGTTGGGCTGAGCAACGCGAAGCCCAACGTGTTGTGCGGCGGCGTTGGGCTTCCTCCGGATCAAGTCCGGCGTCAGCCCAACCTACGCACTTCGAT
Organism: Rhodanobacteraceae bacterium; assembly: GCA_030123585.1. NCBI lineage: Bacteria > Pseudomonadati > Pseudomonadota > Gammaproteobacteria > Lysobacterales > Rhodanobacteraceae > Rhodanobacteraceae bacterium. Next base: position 2,063,003 of record CP126120.1, on the reverse strand, counting down.
TTCCTATTCCCGATTCCCGGCTCTCAATACAAATCCACCGGATCGACATCGAGTGACCAGCGCAGGCCGCGCGGTTGCGGCAGCGCGTGCAGCTCCGGCAACCAGTGGGCGAGGGCCTGCCGCAGCGGCGGCCGTTGCGCGGATTCCAGCAGCAGTTGTGCGCGATGGCGGCCGGCGCGCAGCGGCATCGGTGCGGCGACGGGACCATGGACGCGGATGCGCGCCGGCTGCGGCTGCATGCGTTCGATCGACGCGAGTGCGCTGCGTGCGGCGGCCATGAAGCCGTCCAGCACGTCGCGCTGCCGGCATTCCGCGCGCAGCAACGCCAAGTGCGCGAACGGCGGCAGTTCCGACGCGAGCCGTTCGCCCAGCAGCATGGCGGTCGCGGCATCGTGACCGCCCTTGAGCAGCGTCGCCAGCAATGGATGGTCGGGTTCGTGGGTCTGCAGCCACACTTCGCCAGGTTTGTCGGCGCGGCCGGCGCGGCCCGCGACCTGCACGATCAATTGCGCCAAACGCTCGTCGGCGTGGAAGTCGGCGCTGTGCAGGCCTTCGTCCACGCCCACGATCGCGACGGTGGTGAGGTTGGGCAGGTCGTGGCCCTTGGCCAGGATTTGCGTGCCGACGAGGATCGCGGGCTTGCCGTCGGCGAGCCGGTCCAGCACCTTCGCGAAGGCGTCGCGCCGGCGGGTGCTGTCGCGGTCGACGCGCAGGACGGGCACGTCCGGGTAGCGCGCCGTGAGCGCTTCTTCCAGCCGTTCTGTGCCTTGTCCCTGCGGGATCAGCGCGTCCGCACTGCAATGCGGGCACGTCTCGGGTGCGCGTTCGCCATGTCCGCAGTGGTGGCACAGCAACTGGCGGCGCCCACGATATAGCGTCAACGGTTTTTCGCAGCGCGGGCACGCCGCGTGCCAGCCGCAGGCGTGGCACAGCAGCACCGGCGCGTAGCCGCGGCGGTTCTTGAACACCAATGCCTGTTCGCCGCGCGCGATGCAGGCATCCAGCGCATCCAGCAGCGCGGGTGACAAGCCGTGCGCGAGTTGCAGGCCGCGCAAGTCCAGCACGTGCACCGGCGAAGGCGGACGCGCATGCACGCGGTGGTGCAGGCGCACGCGCACGTAGCGTCCCGCGTCGACGTTGGCCAGCGTTTCCAGCGAAGGCGTGGCGCTGCCCAGCACGACCGGCACACCCAGCGATTGCGCGCGCATCAGCGCGAAGTCGCGCGCGTGGTAGCGAAAGCCTTCCTGCTGCTTGTACGAAGCGTCGTGTTCCTCGTCCACGATGATCAGGCCGGCGCGCGGCAGCGGCGCGAACACCGCCGAGCGCGTGCCCAGCACGATCGCGGCGTCGCCGGAACGCGCGTCCAGCCATGCGCGTGCGCGATCGCCTTCGGCAAGGTTGGAGTGCAGCACCGCGATGCGTGCATCGAAGCGCGCGCGCAGACGCCGCAGCGCCTGCGGCACCAGGCCGATCTCGGGCACCAACCACAACGCCTGGTGTCCCTGTTGCAACGCGCGTTCGGTGAGGCGCAAATAGATCTCGGTCTTGCCGCTGCCGGTGACGCCCTGCAGCAGGTAGGGATGAAAACCTTCGCCGGCGGAGAGCAGCGTCGCCAGCGCGTCGGCCTGTTCGTCGGTGAGGATCGGGGCGGCGCCGTCGCGCGCGTGCGGCGGATCACGGGCGGGTTGCGCACGTTCGATCAAACCCGCCGTCGCCAGACGGCGTGACGCCGCACGCCAACCCGGCAACAAGCTGTCGAGTTCGTTCGCGGTCCAGATTGCGTCGCCGAGCACGTCCAGCAGTGCCGCCGAGGCGCCGCGTCGCGTGCGCGCGTCGCGGGCCGCGGTGCCCGCCAGCGTGATCCGCCACGCCTCCGTGGCGAAATCGGCGGGCGCGCGTCCTTCGCGCAAGGCCAGCGGCAGCGCGCCGAACACGACGTCGCCGATCGCGCCGCACCAGTAATCGGCCGCGCGGCGCAGGTCGGCGAGCAGCACGGCATCGATGAGGGGTTCGGCATCCAGCAACGCGTCGATCGGCTTCAGGCGCTCGACGGCAATGTCCGCGTGCAGGGTGGTTTCCAGCACCACGCCGGTCTTGTGCGAACGTCCGAACGGCACACGCACCCGGCAACCCGGTTGCGCGGCGAGCGGCCCGGAAAGATAGTCGAAAGCCTGCGGCAACGGCAGCGGCAGCGCGACCCGCACGATGGTCCCGGAATCGGACTGGGGCAATCGGGTCATGACTTGCGGCAACTTGTTGTCACGGCCGGCAAGAGTGCGCGATAAGTCCGTGACGGCTTGGCGGTTTTTCTCTTATCCACAATCGCTGTGGATAACATTGTGGAAGACCGGCGAGCAAGCATCGTGGGGGCTCGCCGGATCGGCCCGCGGCTCGACTTGGCGATAATTTCGCCATCCGGGAAATCGCCATGAAACTCAAGGAGATAAATGTCGAGCCCGGGTTGGGAGCGGGGGCCGCGGGCGGCTTGCGCACGGACCTGGGCCGGCTTTTGCGGCTGTGCACAACGGCCCGGCGCGATCGCGCTCACGATGATTCCTGCACGCGCCGCGAAGCCTGCGCCCGCCGGCCTAAACGGGCCGGTTCCGCCGCGCGGGGCGTGGCTTCCCTGTTCGGTTCGACGATGTGGACGGTCATGCGCCGGTGAGGCTGAGCAGGGCCGCGAACACGAACCCGAACCCGGCCAGGATCGTGTAGCAGAAGCCGAGGCTCCAGTATTTCAGGTTGGTCATCCACCAGCCCTGCCGATAGACGCGCTTCTGCATCAGCCACAGGTACACGAACACCCAGATCCATGCCGCCGTTTGCAGCAGCCTGAACGGTACCCCGAGCCAATGCGCGTGGGGCGTGACCCATGCGCGCAGCGTGCCCAGCAGCACCAGCACCAGCATCGACAGCATCAGGAAGGCGTGGCTGTGCATCGCCACGATCAGGTGTTCCATGTACAGCCGTTTCTTGAAGATGTAGAAAATCTTCAGCAGCAGCGCGAAGAACGGCAGCAACACGAACAACACGGTGGGCGCGGCCGCGAACATCCCCAGCATGAACTTGTGCCGGGCGTCCTGTTGTTCGTTCCAGGAACCGGCGTTCATCGCATGCAACTGTTGTTGCGCGTTGCCGATCAGGTCGTTGAGCCAGTCCACGGCGGCGTCGGGCAGCCAGCGTACCTTGAGCGGCTTGCTGTCGCGGTTCCAGATCACCTTGTCGTCGATGCTGATGTTGCCGTTCGCGAAGACGCCGTTGTCCTGATTCGACTGTTTCGCGGTCGGGCCAGTCGAAACCTTGGGTGCGGCGCTCGGCGAGATGCTGATCACCGCCTTGTCCATCTGGGTGAATCCGGCGCGCACCGTCAACTGGATCGCGAAGAACGCGACGATCGCAAGAAAGAACACCAGCCGGAACGGCGTCACGTAGCGCGCGCGCTTGCCCGCGAAGTAATCGAGCGTGAGTTTGCCCGGCTGCAGGTACAATGGCGCCAGCGTCTTGAACACCCGCTCGTCGATGTTGAGCACGCTGTCGGCGATGTCGCTCATCACGCTGCCGAAGTGCCGCACCAGTCCGTGAGTGGGTTGTCCGCAGGCGTAGCAGAACTTGCCGTACAGCGGCGCGCCGCAGTTCTCGCAGTTGCCCGGCGACGGGGGCGGCGCAGGCGCGGATTCGGCGGTTCGTGTTGACGTCTCGTGCATCATGGTTGTCCCGCAATGACCTCGATTTTAGCCTTGGATCGCGCACGTTTCGCGCGCGAGATTCGCGCGACGGTGAAGCTGGCGCTGCCGCTGATCGCCGGGCAGTTGTCCGCGGTCGGCATGAGCGCGGTGGACGTCGCGCTGGCCGGGCATTACAACGCGCATACCCTGGCCGCGGTCGCGGTCGGCGCCAACGTGTGGGTGCTGGGGCTGGTCAGCGCGGTCGGGACCATGATGGCCTTATCGCCGTCGGTGGCGCAGCTCGACGGGGCGCGGCGGCGCCACGAGATCGGGCCGCTGTTCCGGCAGGCGCTGTGGCTGGCGGCGGCGCTGTCGGTGCTGCTGTGGTTCGGCGCGCGGCATTCCTCGCCGCTGCTGCGCCTGATCGGCGTCGATCCCGCCCTGACCGCGGACGTGCAGGCGTTCCTGCACGCGCTCAGTTGGGGTGCGCCGGGCCTGTGCGGTTACTTCGCGATGCGCGGGCTGTGCGAGGGTTCGAGCTGGACGCGCCCGACCATGTTGTTCGGCCTGTTCGGTCTCGCGGTGCTGGCGCCGCTGGACTGGATCTTCATCTACGGCAAGTTCGGCGTGCCCGCGCTGGGCGCGCAGGGCGCGGGCATCGCCAACGCGCTGGCGTTGTGGCTGCAATTGCTGGCGTTCGCCGCGTACCTGAAATTCGGCAAGCGTTTTCGCGATCTCGAACTGTTCGCGCGGATGGAACGCCCGGATCGGGATGCCATCCGGCATCTGCTCTGGATCGGTGTGCCAATGGCGGTGACGTTGCTGATGGAAGCCGGCCTGTTCGTGATTTCGGCGTTGCTGATCAGCCGGCTCGGCACCGTCGCGATCGACGGCCACCAGATCGCGATCAACGTGGCGTCGGTGACGTTCATGCTGCCGCTGGGCTTGGCGCTGGCGGTGACCGTGCGGGTCGGCCACGCGGCCGGGCGAGGCGATGCGAGCGCGGTGCGCTACGCGGGTTACACCGGCTTGGCGTTGACGCTGGCGACGCAGGCGTTCTCGGCGATCCTGATGCTGGCGATCCCGCATGCCATCGCGCACATCTATTCGGGCGATCCGCGCGTGATCGCGCTGGCGGCGCAGTTGCTGATCCTGGCCGGCATCTTCCAGTTCTCGGATGGCATCCAGGTGGTATCGAACGGCGCGCTGCGCGGCCTGAAGGACACCCGCATGCCGATGCTGATCACCGCCTTCGCCTACTGGGGCGTCGGCATGCCGGTCGGCGCGTGGCTGGCGTTCGGCGCAGGCCACGGCGTGCGCGGGATGTGGGTGGGCCTGATTGCCGGATTGACCGCGGCGGCGGCGCTGTTGTTCGCGCGCTGGGTGCGGCAGACACAAGGCGACGGCTGGCGGCATCTGGCCGTTGCACCGGCGGAAGAATTACCTCCGCCGGCGTGACTCGGGCAGGCCGTTGGGCTAGGCTGAAAACCTCGCATTTTCGGGAGCAGGGACGGCAGACATGACCCATCCTTCGGGCAGCGGTTTCGCGGGTTTCGTGCGCGCGCTGGGCCGCGGCATCAACATCGCGCGGCTGGTCATCATCAACGTGGTGTTCTTCGGCATCCTGTTCCTGATCCTCGGGTTGGCGATGCGCGGTGCGCCCCAGGTTGCGTCGAACACCGTGCTGCTGCTGAAGCCGACCGGTATGCTGGTCGAGCAATACAGCATCGATCCGGCGCAGCGCGCGCTGGCGCGGATGTCCGGCCAGCCGGTGGGGCAGGTGCAGGTGCGCGACCTGGTGGCTGCGATCGACCATGCCGCGCGCGATCCGCGCATCACGCGCATCCTCATCGATCCTTCCGACATGCAGTTCGGCGGCATGGGCGCGCTGGAAGACGTCGGCGCGGCGCTGGATCGTTTCCGCGCAGCCGGCAAGCCGGTGACCGCGTGGGGGACGAATCTCGGCCAGATGCAATACCTGCTCGCCGCGCACGCCAACGAAGTGCTGCTCGATCCCGCGGGTTCGATTTCGATCAGCGGCCTGTCCGATTACCGCAGCTACTTCAAGACCCTGCTGGACAAGCTCGGCGTCAGCGCGCACCTGTTCCGGGTCGGCACGTTCAAGTCGGCGGCCGAGCCCTTCATCCTCGATGCGCCATCGCAGGCCTCGCTGGACGCCGACAAATACTGGATGGGCGGCTTGTGGAACACCTGGCTCGACGAAGTCGGCAAGCTCCGCCACATCGATCCCGCCGCGCTCGGCCAGCAGGTCGACAGCCTGCCCACGGAAATCCCGTCGGCGCAGGGCGACGTCGCGCAACTCGCGCTGAAGCTCCATTGGGTGGACGGACTCGCCACCCGCGAGGACGTCGTGAAGATGATGCAGAGGCACGGTGTCGTCACCGACAACGGCACCGGTTTCCGCGCGGTCGATCTGTCGCAGTACCTGCCGCAGACGATCGACCTCGGCATCGGCAAGCCCGAGGTCGCAGTGATCGTGGCCGAGGGCGACATTGTTTCCGGTCGACAGCCCGCTGGCAGGATCGGCGGCGAATCCACCGCCGCGCTGATCCGCGCCGCGCGCGCCAATCACAACGTGCGCGCGATCGTGCTGCGCGTGGACTCGCCCGGCGGCGAAGCCTTCGCGGCCGAACAGATCCGCCGCGAAGTGGTGCTGGCGCGCCAGGCCGGCAAGCCGGTGATCGTGTCGATGGGTGACATGGCCGCGAGCGGCGGCTACTGGATCGCGATGGACGCCGATCGCATCTTCGCCGAGCCCGACACCATCACCGGTTCCATCGGCATCTTCGGATTGTATTTCACCGCGTCCGACGGACTTGCCAAACTCGGCATCAACACCGCGGGCGAAGGCACCACCCCGCTCGCGGGCGCGTTCGACTTCCGCCGTCCGCTCGATCCCGCGCTGGGCGCGATGATCCAGAGCAGCGTCGACAAGGGTTACCGCGACTTCGTCGGCAACGTCGCCAAGGCGCGCGGCAAGAGTTTTGCCGACATCGACGCGATCGCGCAGGGCCGCGTGTGGTCGGGCGAACAGGCGTTGCAGCGCGGGCTGGTCGACCAGATGGGCGGCTTGCAGGACGCGATCGACTTCGCCGCCAGGGACGCAAAACTCGGCGGCAACTATGCGGTGCGTTATTTCGAACCGCCGACCAGCGCGTTCCAGCGGTTTTTCATGGACTTCGGCAACAGCGCGACGGCGCGAATGCTGACCCGGCTCGGCCTGCGCGTGCCGCAGTCGTGGCTGGAAGCCGTGCCGCGCCTCGCGCCGGAGTTGCAGTTGCTGGAGCACGTGCAACCGGGCAAGCCCATCACATACGCGTATTGCTTCTGCCGGTTGCAGCCTTGATGCGTTGCGCGCGCCGCCGCTGGCCGCTCTTGTCCGTCATCCCGGCTTGCGCGAGATAACGAGTAAAAGCAGGCAGCGGCGCGCGTCAGCCGACGCCCAGCCCGTAGGGATCATCCTGCGGCAGGTCGGTGCCGGTGGCGCCTTCGGCCAGGCGGATCTTGAGCGCGAGGCCGTCGCGCGAGTCGGCTTTCGACAGCGCCTCTTCCAGATCGATAGTGCCTTCCTTGTACAGCTTGAACAGCGACTGGTCGAAGGTCTGCATGCCTTCTTCCAGGCTGCGTTCCATCGCCAGCTTGATCTCGTGCACCTCGCCGCGGCGCAAGAGATCGCGGATGTGCGGCGTGTTGATCAGCACCTCGACCGCGGGGCGGCGGCGGCCGTCCTTGCCGACCACCAGGCGCTGCGAAATGATCGCCTTCAGGTTCAGCGCCAGGTTCATCAGGATGTTCTTGTGCGCGGCCTCGGGGAAGAAGTTGAGGATGCGCTCGATGGTCTGGTCGGCGTTGTTGGAGTGCAGCGTCGCGAGGCAGATGTGGCCGGTTTCGGAGAAGCCGATCGCGGCGTCCATGGTGTCGGTGTCGCGGATTTCGCCGATCAGGATCACGTCCGGCGCCTCGCGCATCGCGTTCTTCAGCGCTTCGTGGTAGCTGTGGGTATCGAGGCCGACTTCGCGCTGATTGACGATGGACTTCTTGTGCTTGTGCAGGAATTCGATCGGATCTTCGACCGTGAGGATGTGTCCGGCCGCGTTGCTGTTGCGGTAGTCGATCATCGACGCCAGCGTGGTGGACTTGCCCGACCCGGTCGCGCCCACGACCAGGATCAGGCCGCGCGGCTCCATGATGAGCTTCTTGTAGATCGGCGGCAGCAGCAGTTCCTCGATCGTGGGGATGTCGCTCTTGATCGCGCGAATCACCAGCGCGACTTCGCCACGCTGCTTGAACACGTTGACGCGGAAGCGGCCGACGTCCTTCACCGCCAGCGCCATGTTGTATTCCAGTTCGCGCTCGAACTTCGGCACCGAACCCTCGTCCATCAGCGAGTAGGCGATCTTCTTCACCATCCCGGACGGCAGCGGCGAAGTGCCCAACGCCGCCAGCCTGCCCTCGATCTTGATGTGTACCGGCGTGCCGGTGGACAGGAACATGTCCGACGCACCGCGGTCCATCATCAGCTTGAGGAAATATCCGATATCCATCATTGATCCCCGGTCAGGAAACGCCGCGGGCGGCGTTGCAAAGCCTGAATGGTACGCCGACAATGCGGCGAGGCATTCCCGTTTCCCAAGTTTATGACACGCATGCGTCGAAAAATCCATGGCTTCGCGTCGATAGTGTCGACGGCGGCACTGGCCGCCGCGCTGGCCGGATGCGCCACCGCACCGCCGCCGATCCAGTTGATGGACCGCGCGCAGTCCGAAATTCGCGCCGCGCGCAACGCCGGCGCCGCGACCACCGCGCCCGAAGTGCTGGCCGAGGCCGAACGCCGGCTGGCCGCCGCGCAGCAGTTCAGCGCCAGCAACGACAACGACAAGGCCACCGACAAGGCCGCCGAAGCCGAAGCCGCGGCTGCCACCGCGCGGGCCCGCGCCGAGGCCACGCGTCTCGATCGCGAAATCCGGCAGCAGACCGCGGTCAACGCCGACCTGCAGGCCGACCTCGAACGCCGCCAGGCCGCGGCCGCCGCTGCGCAGCAGGCGGTTTCGGCGATGCCCGCGCCAGCTTCCTCGGGCGGGCAACCGGCTGCGGGTTCCTCGGCGCCGGGCAGCGCGCCGGTGGACCTGCCGGCGATCCAGTTGGGCCAGCCGGCCCCAAGTTCTTCCGCCGGCAATCCCGCCCCGCCGAGTACCAGCGGCCAGCCGGGGGTGAACCCATGAAGCGCACGATCCTCGCCGCCGCTCTGGCCGGCGCGCTGGTCATCGGTTTCGCGGCGCCTCCGGCCCACGCCGCCTCCAAGGATGCCGACGTCGCGCGGCTGTCCGCGCAGCTCGAACAGTTGAGCGCCGATCCCGTGCTCGGCCAGTACGCGATCGCCCAGCAGACGCTCGCGCGCAACGCGATCGGCGACCTGCAGAACGCCGGCCGCAGCGAACGCGAACACGCGTTGTTCATGGCCGAGCAGCGAGTCGAGCTGGCCAGGGCGTCGGCGCAGGTGGATGCCGATCGCGCCAAGCTCGACCAGCTCCAGCGCGAGCACGACCAGATCATGCTGGAAGCCAGCCAGGCCGACGCGGCGGCCGCGCGCGCCGAACTCGCGCGTCAGCGCTTGCAGTACGAGGCGGCGGTGCAGCAGGCGCAGATGCTGCAGGAACAGGGCGCGCAGGCGTCCCAGCAAGCCCAGCAGGCGCAGGCCGAAGCGGCCCAGGCCAGGAAACTCGCCGCGGCGCAGGCGCGTGCGGCGGCGCTGGCACGCAAGGAAGCCAAGCTTGCCATGGCCGCCACGCAGGCCCTGCAGGGCGGCGGCAGCGACAACGCGTCGTCCGCGGGCGGCGGCGGGCATGCCGCCAGCATGCACCTGTCGTCGGCGTCGTTCGGCAGCGGCTCGGACAACCTCACCGAGTCCGGCCGTCGCAGGCTCGCGGATTTCGCGCGCGCGCACGCCAGCCAGCGCATCGTGATCGAACCGCGCGGCGCCGCCGACTCGCGCGTGCTCGCGGGTCGCCGTGCGGTGGCGGTGGAAGCTGCGCTGGAAGCCGCGGGCGCCGCCAATGTATCGATCCGGCCGGTGGGCCGCGCCAGCAGCGGCGCGGAGGTTGAAGTCCGCGCGGAGAAGTAGGCGGCGTGCCGGAAAACCTTTTCCGTTCAATAACATGAACAGGAGTGTCGTCCGCCGTCCGCGATCCATGCAAAGCTGTTGCCAAGCCCGGACGGACGGAGTAGGGTCGACATCGAGGTCGGCCCCTTGCCGGCCCCGAGGCGCCATCGCATGAATCCCGCATCGTTCCCGATTCCACGCTCCGCAGCTGCGGCGCGTGGATGTGGTTTCGTGCGCGCCGCAATCCGTCAAGCGTCGTCAACGCAAGAGGAGGCTGCTCCATGTTCGAACACCAGCAGAAGGATCACATAGACGCCGTGATGAAGGCGAACCCGGAATTCCGCCGCCTTTATCATCACCATCAGGAGCTCGACAGCAAGGTTCGCGATGCGGAACTCGGCGTATTGCCCATGCACGATGCCCAGTTGCACGGCATGAAGAAGGAAAAACTCCTGCTCAAGGACCGCCTCACCCGAATGTGGAGCGAAATCGGCAACGCGTGACGCGTTGCGACAACCCAAGAATCCCCGCCGGCCCGCTCGATGCGGGCCGGTTTGTTTCAAGCTTCGTCCGCTGCGTTCATCCGGTGGTTTGCGGCGTCACGCCAAGGATCGCTGCCGATCCATTTCCGACAGGCGTGCGGTGACCTTAGCGGAGCACACCGCGCGGGAATGGGTACGGCAGATGCTGGCGGCGGCCTTGGCGCCCAGGCTGCGCGCGAATTCCCGGTCATCGAAGACTTGCCGCATCAGTCGGGCTGCGTGCTGGATGTCGGGCTCGGCCCATTGCTGCCCCCGCCAATACGGATAGTCGTTCCGGCGCAACGGGACCATGCGGTAATCCACCGGCAGGCTGTTGCTGGCGTCCATGAAATCCATGTTGCCGGAATATCCGGTCGCAATCACCGGCTTGCCGAGATACATGCACTCGGCGAGACCCAACCCGAAGCCTTCCGAACGGTGCAGGGAAACGAAACAGTCGCATGCGTTCTGCAGGCCGAACATTTCCTCGCGCGTGAGGAAGCCATCGCGCACTTCGATGCGCCGGTCATCGCCGACACTTCGCTGCAAAGCCTCCAGGCGATCCGGAAAGCGGCCGCCGTTGCTGGATTTCACCAGCAGCCGAACGCCTTGGGCGCTGTCGCCAAAGGCCCGGCGAAACGCTGCGATCGCCGCCTCGGGGTTCTTGCGCGACGCGAATCCGTTGAAGTCATAGCTGAACAGGAAAACGAACTCATCGGGCGGCAACCCGAACGTCGCGCGATCCATGCCAACAGGCGCATCGAACTCGACCGCCATCGGCATTCGCAGCACGGGTTTGTCGGTGGCAGCGCCGATGACATCGCGCACGAAGGCGGTGGGCGCCCACACTTCGTCCACGAGCTTGAAGGAACCGTACCAATCAGGCGGAAATTTTTCCAGCTCCCACAACCAGAATCCGATGTTGCGATGCCCCGTGAACGCCGGTTTGCCCAGCACGCTGTACGCGATGGGCATCTGGTCTGCATTGATGAAGAAGATGTTGTTGGCGTAACGCAGTGCGTCCGAAAAATGCCGCTCCATCGATGCGTCCTGCTGCCGGCTCGCAGTGCCGACATCGAGGTTGAAGATGTCGAACGGGTAGCCCGATTGCTCCAATGCGCGTGCGTACGAGCGCATGCTCTCCGCGATGCCGAATTCGCCGCGCGCATAGCCCAGCAGGTTGGCGCCGTGACTGGTTCGCGGCGACGCCGAGAACCGGCTTCGTCGCGAAGCCGGCAGCGGCAACGGCGCCATCGGTGTTCTCGTCGCGGCATGCAGCCGTCGGCGCAAGGCCAGCCGCCAGGCGTAAGGAATGCACGCTGCCAGCCATGCCAGACCGTCGGCACGGGACCGGCCCCATCTCAATGCGCACAGCAGCACGTTGCCCGGGCGGGGTCGAAGCCTGCGCGCGGATACCGTTTCCGGTGTCTCGCTATCCATGCCGGCAAGTGTACAAACGCACACCGCATGGTCTCATGATCGGGTTCGGGCTGCGATGACGAAACCGGCATGTGCACTTGGCGCGTCGCGGGAGCGGCGTCTTGCATGGGGTGGTCGCGTCCGGAGAGTGCGGTCGTTAGGATGCCTGCGTGCGACGTATCGCGTCGCGGGGATGCGATGCGGGCTACGTGGGTGCTCCGTTTCTGCGCGCGTTGCCGACAGCAAGGAATTTCGGGTGGTCAACAACGGGTCTGGTGACAAGGCGGGCAAGCGTTGGCGGGTCGTGGGTGCGCCGCGCGCACGTGCGGTATGGGCGGAGCCGATCGCAAACGAGCAGTTGCGCAGGCTGTCCGCATCGAACGGCGAAGCCCTTTGGAAGATTGCGGGTGCGCGGCCCGGCTTCGTCCTGGACCAGCGTGTGCTGGGACGGACGCTGGCGGCAGGCTGGTACGAATGGCGCGGCCGGCTCGAAGCCGAGGAGGGCCGCATCGTACTGCCCAGCGTGCGCTTGCATTACGCGGTCCACTCGGCGTTGAGCGACGTCGAAGTAATGCTGCCCGAGCCCGATGAGGCCGGGCGCTTTGGAACGCTGTTGCTGTTCCTCGAGGACGTCGAATCGCTCGAATTCGTTCCAGGCACGAGTCCAGCCGTGTTCCGCGTGCGTGATGTCAGCCTGTGCCGGGTGTCGCGCCTTGCGGCCCTGCGCATGCTGCTGGGGGGAGCATTCGGTGAAGGGCAGCCGTGGCGCGTCCGGCGTTTGCTGACGTGGATCCGCGCCGTCAGGCAGCGCGGGCTGAAACGCGCCACCGACGACCTTTACGCCGATTACCGCAAGCGCAACTGGCCCCTGGGGATCAGCGAGTATGAAGCGTGGGTGCGCAAGTACGACACCATCGATCAAGCCGCGCTGGAAGCATTGAATCGGCGCGCGCAGGCTCTGGATGATCGCGGGCCATTGATCTCCGTGCTGCTGATCGTGCGCGGTGCGTCGGAGCTCCGGCTGCGCCGTTGTCTCGACGGTGTGCTCGGGCAGGTGTGGGAGAAGTGGGACTTGCGCGTGGCCGGCTGCACGCCTCGCCTCGCACCGGTGCTTGATGAATACGCAGCCCGCGACCCGCGTATTCGCGTCGGGCACGGCGGCAGCGGCGTGGAAGGCTGCAACGCCGCACTTGCCGCAGCCAATGGCGAGTTCGTCTTGTTGCTGCAAGATGATTGCGAGCTGCGCCCGCATGCGCTGCTACGGATGGCGGAGGCCGTGGCGGCCGATCAGGAACTTGCGGTCGTGTATTCGGACGAGGACAGGATCGGCGACGACGACAAGCGCTTCGATCCCGGATTCAAGCCGGACTGGAACCCTGATCTGTTGCGCAGCGAGGATTTCATGGGCCGGGTCGTCGCGATCCGCACCACGTGGCTGCGCGAAGTCGGTGGTTTCCGAGCCGGGTTCGAAGGCAGTGAAGGTTACGACCTGGTCTTGCGTTGCAGTGAGCGTGCGGCATCGAAGAACATCCGCCACATTCCGAAGATCCTGTATCACGTGCGTGCCTCCCGCGAGGATCCCGCTGCCGGGACGGGCGCTACATTGCGTGCATCCGCCGAATTGAGTGCGGTGGCCAGGCATCTCGAGCGAATGGGCGACGCGGCCACCGTCGAAGCCTTTGGCCATGCACCTGGTCTGCGCCGCGTTCGCTGGAAGCTGCCGACGCCCGCACCCAGGGTTGGCCTGATCATCCCCACGCGCGATCGCGTGGGTCTGCTGCGAGCATGCGTCGAGAGCATTCTCACGAAAACCACGTACCCCGATTTCGAACTGGTGGTGGTGGACAACCGGTCTTCCGATCGCGCAGCGCTGGATTATCTGCGTGAACTGGCCGCGCGCGAGCACGTGCGGGTGCTGCGTTACGACGCCCCTTTCAACTACGCTGCGATCAACAACTGGGCCGTGCGGCAGTGCAACGGTATGCTGCTCGGGTTGGTCAACAACGACATCGAAGTCATCTCGCCGGATTGGCTGGAGGAGATGGCGGGCTTTGCGCTGCGGCCGGATACCGGCGCCGTTGGCGCGATGCTCTACTACCCCGACGATACCATCCAGCATGCGGGCATGCTGCTTGGCATCCATGGTGTCGCGGGTCATGCGTACGCAGGAAAACCTCGCGGTTATCGAGGGTACATGGCGCGTGCGCTGGTGGCGCAAAACCTGTCGGTGGTCACCGGTGCCTGCCTGCTGGTGCGGCGCGAGGTGTTCGAAGCGGTCGGCGGCCTGGACGAGCGGTTCCCGGTCGAATTCAACGACGTCGATTTTTGCCTGCGGCTGCTCGAACGTGGATACCGCAATGTCTGGACGCCGTTCGCCGAACTGTATCACCACGAATCGGCGACACGCGTCATCGATGGCGCCCCTGCAAGGCAAGCCCGGTTCAACGAGGCTGCGTTGATGCTCGAACGCTGGGCCGCTGTCCTGCGGGACGACCCGGCGTACAACCCGAACTTGTCGTTGCAGAGTCTCGATGCCGGTCTTGCGTTCCCGCCACGACGTGATTCGGGAAGACATCGAGGCATCGGCTATGATGGCGGGTGACACGCAAACCGATTTGTCATCACCTTGATCTGGTTGAATACCCTGCCTGCATGATCGTCGACAGCGTCCTCGAATTGATCGGCCACACGCCGATGTTGCGCGTGCGTCGCCTCGACACCGGCTTGTGCGAGCTGTTCCTGAAGCTGGAGTCGGCCAATCCCGGCGGTTCAGTCAAGGACCGCATCGGGCTGTCGATGATCGAAGGCGCCGAGCGCACGGGCAAGATCAAGCCCGGCGCGACGCTGGTCGAAGGCACCGCCGGCAACACCGGCCTCGGCTTGGCGCTGGTCGCGCAAGCGAAAGGCTACAAGCTCATCCTGGTCGTGCCCGACAAGATGAGCCGCGAGAAGATCTTCAACCTGAAAGCAATGGGCGCGGAAGTGGTGCTGACGCGCTCGGACGTCGCCAAGGGCCATCCCGAGTATTACCAGGATCTCGCCGCCAGCATCGCGGAGAAAACGCCGGGCGCGTACTTCATCAACCAGTTCGGCAATCCCGACAATCCCGCCGCGCACGAAGTCACCACCGGCCCTGAAATTCTCGAACAAATGGATGGCAACGTCGATGCCATCGTGGTGGGCTGCGGCTCGTCCGGCACCCTGGCCGGCCTGTCGCACTATTTCGCCAAGGCGTCGCCGGCGACCGAATTCATTCTCGCCGACCCGGTTGGTTCGGTGCTGGCGCAATACATCAACGAAGGCACGCTGTCGAAGAAGACCGCGTCGTGGATGGTGGAAGGCATCGGCGAAGATTTCCTTCCGACCATCAGCGACTTCAGGCGCGTCAGGAAGGCGTACTCGATCAGCGACAAGGAAAGCTTTCTCACCGCGCGCGAACTCTTGAAACAGGAAGGCGTGCTGGGCGGTTCGTCCACCGGCACCCTGCTGGCCACGGCGTTGCGCTATTGCCGCGAACAGACGCAGCCCAAACGCGTGGTGACACTGGTGTGCGACACCGGCAACAAGTACCTGTCCAAGCTCTACAACGACTACTGGATGCTGGACAACGGCTTCCTCGACCGCCAGCCCACCAATGACCTGCGCGACCTGATCATGCGCCCGTATGCGCAGCGCGACACCGTGGTTGCGGCGCCCGCCGATCTGCTGGTGACGGCCTACAACCGCATGAAGCTGTACGACGTCTCGCAACTGCCGGTGATGGACGGCGAAAGGATCGCCGGCATCATCGACGAGTCCGACCTGCTGCTGCACGTGTACGGCGACGAGAAGAAGTTCCTCGATCCGGTCTCGACCGCGATGATCACCAGCCTGCAGTTGCTCGACGTCAAGGCGCCGATCGAGGACCTGCTGCCGATCTTCGAACATGGCCGCGTCGCGATCGTGATGGACGGCGAGAAGTTCCTTGGCCTCATCACCCGCATCGACCTGTTGAACTACCTGCGGCGGCGCGTGGCGTGATTGCAGCTGCAACCTTGCTGTTTGTCGAGTGAAGGGTTCGGCGTATCGCTACAGGTATTAGAATAGACAATCCGCGAGGTGAGCCATGAACGTAACCCTCAACATCGTGTGCTGGAAGGGCGAGAAGTTTTGGCTCGGAAAGCTGGTCAATCACCCGGAGATCATGAGCCAGGGCGAAACGCTCGAGGAGCTTGAAGAAAATTTGAAGGACGCGTACCGGGAAATACTGCTGGACGATGTCCCTCCGGATTATCGGGTGCTGGATATCGCGCTGTGAAGCGCGATGAATTGCTGCGCAGATTAACCGAAGGCGGTTGCGAATTGATGCGTCATGGCGGGCGCCACGATATCTGGCGCAATCCCAAGACGGGACAAAAGCAACCCATACCAAGACATCGAGAGATCGATGACGTGCTTGCACGTCACATCATCAAATATCTGGGATTACGTTGAACATGCCAAACGACAAGAACAAGTTGCCGCTTTCCCTCGCCACCCGCGTGATCCACGCCGGCCAATCGCCCGATCCCTCGACCGGTGCGGTGATGACGCCGATCTACCAGACTTCGACCTACGTGCAGCAGAGTCCGGGCGTGCACAAGGGCTTCGAGTATTCGCGCACCCACAATCCCACGCGCTTCGCGTACGAGCGTTGCGTCGCCGACCTCGAAGGCGGCGTGTCCGGTTTTGCCTTCGCGTCCGGCATGGCGGCGATCGCGACGGTGCTGGAACTCAACGACTCCGGCAGCCACGTGATCGCGATGGATGATTTGTACGGCGGCAGCTATCGCCTGTTCGAACGCGTGCGCCGGCGCAGCGCGGGGCTGGATTTCAGCTTCATCGACTTGAACGACACGGCGGCGTTGAAGGCTGCGCTGAAGCCGGACACGCGGATGATCTGGGCCGAGACGCCGACCAATCCGATGCTGAAGCTGGTGGACCTGAAGAAGGTCGCGGCGTTCGCGAAAAAGCACGGCTTGCTGCTGGTGGTGGACAACACCTTCTGCTCGCCGATGGTGCAGCGGCCGCTGGAATCCGGTGCCGACATCGTGGTGCATTCAGCGACCAAATATCTCAACGGTCATTCCGACATGGTCGGCGGCGTCGCCGTCGTTTCGACGAAGGAGCTGGCCGAGCGCATGGCCTTCCTGCAGAACTCGGTGGGCGCCATCGCGGGTCCGTTCGACAGCTTCCTCGCGCTGCGCGGGCTCAAGACGCTCGCGCTGCGCATGCAGGCGCATTGCGCCAACGCGCTGGAACTCGCGAAGTGGCTGGAAAAACATCCCGCCGTCGAACGCGTGATCTACCCGGGCCTCAAATCGCACCCGCAGCACGCGCTGGCGCGCCGCCAGATGCACGGCGGCGGCGGTATCGTCACGATCGAGGTGAAGGGCGGCCTGAAGAAAGCCCGTCGCATGCTGGAACGCTGCCATCTGTTCTCGCTGGCCGAATCGCTCGGCGGCGTCGAAAGCCTGATCGAGCACCCCGCCATCATGACCCACGCCTCGGTACCGCCCGCCAACCGCAAGCGGCTTGGCATCAGCGATGGCCTGATCCGGTTGTCGGTGGGCGTCGAGGATCTGCGTGACTTGCGTGGCGAGCTTGAACAAGCCCTTGGTTGAACCCGACGCGACGATGGAGCCGGCCAGTACGGCGGTGCTGGTGTTGGGCATGCACCGCAGCGGCACCTCGGCCACGGCGGGCGTGCTCAAGATCCTGGGTCTGGACTTGGGTAGCCGATTGATGGCGTCCGCTCCCGACAACCCGAAGGGGTTCTGGGAAAACCTCGACGCGGTCGAGATCAACGAGTCCCTGCTTGCGGGCCTCGACCGGCACTGGGACGACATACGCCCCTTGCCGCCGGACTGGATGGGATCAGTACCCGCGCAGCGGGCACGGGTATCGATCAGAGAACTCGTGGAGCGTGAGTTTGCTGCGTCGTCACTGTGGGCGGTCAAGGATCCGCGCCTGAGCCGGACCGCGCCTTTGTGGCGCGAGGTGTTGCACGCACGCGGCATACGCTCGGCGTTCGTGGTCGTGGTGCGTCACCCCGAGGAGGTGGCGGCGTCGCTGGTGATGCGCAGTGGTGCGCGCACGCCGGAAATCGCCCGCCTGCTTTGGTTGCGCCATCTGATCGATGCCGAACGCGCCAGTCGCGGTCATGCGCGTTGCGTGGTTGCGTACGAGGACCTGCTCGCCGATTGGCGGGGCAGCGTCGCGCGCATGACGGATGCCCTGCAAGTCCGCTGGCCGCAAAAGCCGGATCGGGCGCAGAACGAAATCGACGCATTCCTGGATCGCGATGGACGGCACCATGCTCGCGGGGATTCGGCCCCGGAGGGTTTTCTGGCCATGCTTGCCGCTGAAACGTACGCCCAGATGCGGGTTGCCGACAGCGACAAAGTCTGGACCATTCTCGCGGGCTTGTCGGACAGGCTTGACCGGGCGTTGCACCGTGATGCCGGATTGATCAATGAACTCGCCGGTGAGCGCACGCGAGCCACGCTTGAGGGCGAGTTTGCCCAGGCGCGACTGCAAAAGGAATTGGACGCCCGCGGAGATTGGGCCAGGCAACTGGACACGGAGCTTGCCGAGTTGCAAATACGACACGCGCGGACAGTGGCTGATCATGAAAAGACGGTGGCGTGGGCGCAGCAGCAGGCCATTGAGCTATCTGAACTGCGCGAACAGCACGCACGCACGGTGGCCGATCACGAGCAGGCGGTGGCGTGGGCGCAATCGCTGGATCGCGAATTGCAGGAAAGCCGTCGGCAGCTGGTGGTGATGCAGGATCAACAAACGCGTACGCGCGCCCGCCTCGACAACTTGGCCAGCGAACTTGCGGCCCGGGAGCATTTGCTGCAGCTGATCATGCACTCGCGGTCGTGGCGCCTGACGCGTCCGCTGCGGGGTCTCGCCATGCTGCTGCGAGGCAACTTCAGCGGTTTCCGTACGCGTTTGCGACAACCGCGATGGCGGTCCCGCCCATTGCCCGTGGCTGCGCTACCCGATGCGGCGACGCTTCCGGATGGGCGGGGCGAGCCGGGTCGGATGGCGGAGGTTACAAGGCAGGCGGCGGTGGCCGGATTGGTCTTCCCCGTCCACGACACTCCGGAAGTCACGATCATCATTCCGACCTACGGCAAGCTCGCCGTCACCGCCACTTGCCTGCGTTCCATTGCTGCCCATCCACCGATCGTGTCCTGCGAAGTGCTGGTGGTGGAAGACGCCTCGGGGGACGCCGACATGGAAGTGCTCGGTCAGGTACCCGGCTTGCGCTATGCAGTCAATCCGCAAAACTTCGGCTTCCTGCGTTCGTGCAATCGCGCCGCCGGCATGGCGCGCGGCAAATACCTGTACTTCCTCAACAACGACACCGAGGTCACCGACGGTTGGCTGGATGCGATGCTCGACGTGTTCCGGCGTTTCCCCGATTGCGGCATGGTCGGCTCCAAGCTCGTCTATCCCGATGGCCGGTTGCAGGAAGCGGGCGGCATCATCTGGAACGATGCCAGCGCGTGGAACTTCGGCCGCCTCGCGGACCCGGAAGAGCCGTGTTTCAACTACGTGCGTGAAACCGACTATTGTTCGGGTGCTTCGCTGCTGATCCCGAAGGCGCTTTTCGAGCAGATGGGCGGGTTCGACGAGGCCTACGTGCCGGCGTACTGCGAGGATTCCGATCTGGCGTTCAAGGTGCGTGCGGCTGGAATGAAGGTGTACTACACGCCGTTCTCGAAGGTTGTCCACTACGAGGGTGTCTCGCACGGTACCGACGAACACGGCGGGATCAAGGCCAGCCAGCCGATCAACCAGAAGAAGTTGCGCGAGCGCTGGCAGCGCGAGTTGGTCAGCCACTATCCCAATGCGGAGAATGTCTTCCGCGCGCGCGAACGCAGCCGCGGTCGGCCGGTGGTGCTGGTCGTGGACCATTACGTGCCGCAGCCGGACCGCGATGCCGGTTCGCGCACGGTGATGCAGTTCATCCAGGCCCTGCTCGAACTTGGCTGCGTGGTGAAATTCTGGCCGGAAAACCTGTTCCGCGATCCGGTGTATGCGCCGCCGTTGCAACGGATGGGCGTGGAAGTCATTTACGGGGCTGAATGGCAGAACGGATTCGAACGCTACCTTGGCGAATCCGGTGGCGGGATCGACCACGTTCTGCTCAACCGGCCGCACGTCTCCGCGCAATTCATCGACGCGGTGAAGCGCAAACTGCCCAGGGCGCGCGTCGTGTACTACGGGCACGACCTGCATTTCGCACGCCTGCGTCAAGAGTTCGAGCAAACCGGGGATGCCGATTGCCGCAAGCAAGCCGACCATCTCGAAGCCATGGAGAAAATGCTGTGGCGGCGCTCGGACGTGGTGCTGTATCCCTCCGGCGAGGAAGTCGCACAAGTACGCCAGCTGGCGCCGAGAGTGGACGCGCGGCCGATCCAGGCGTATTGCTTCGAGCATTTCGGCGTGCCGCCGGGAACCTCCTTCGGCTCGCGTACCGATCTCCTGTTCGTGGCCGGCTTCGCGCATCCGCCCAACGTGGATGCAGCACGGTGGCTGGTCGAGGATATCTTTCCCCGGGTACGCGAGGAACTGCCGGGGGTGCGCCTGTATCTGGTCGGTTCCAATCCGACCGACCAGGTTCGGGCGCTCGCGAACGAACATGTGATCATTACCGGCCACGTCACGGATGAGATGCTGCAGGAACACTACGCACGTCGCCGCGTCGCGGTGGTTCCGTTGCGCTTCGGTGCCGGGGTCAAGTCGAAGGTGGTCGAAGCCTTGCAGCAAGGGTTGCCGCTGGTAACCACCACGGTCGGGGCGCAGGGGCTGGATGGCGTGCAGCAGGTGGCGCGCGTGGCCGACGACGAGGCTGCGCTCGCGCAGGCATTGCTGCAGTTGCTGACCGATCAGGCTGCCTGGCAGGCATGTTCGGATGCGTCATCCCGTTATGCCGAGCAGCGTTTCTCGAAAGCCTCCATGCGCCGCGCATTGGCCGACGTGTTCAACCTCAAGGTGGAGGGCAAGCCATGATCGTGCGCGCGCGTGCGCCGTTGCGGCTCGGACTGGCTGGCGGCGGCACCGATGTATCGCCGTACTGCGATCGCTATGGCGGGCGGGTGATGAACGCCACCATCGACCGCTATGCGTACGCCATCATCGCGCCGCGCGAGGGGCGCGAGGCGTGCTTCCATGCGCTCGACGTGGGCCGTGAGGAAACCCATGCCTGCGACGGCGTGATCGACGGCAGCGGATCGCTGCAGTTGTTGAAAGGCGTCTATGCGCGGGTGTCGCGGGATTTCCTCAACGGCGAGCGGCCGCCGCTTTCGGTGAAGACCTTCTCCGATGCGCCACCGGGTTCGGGTTTGGGTTCGTCATCGACCATGGTGGTGGCGCTGGTGCAGGCGTTCGCCGAATATTTTTCGCTGCCGCTGGGCGAGTACGAAGTCGCGCAGCTCGCCTACGACATCGAGCGCAAGGATCTGCGACTGGCGGGTGGCAAGCAGGACCAGTACGCAGCGGCGTTCGGCGGATTCAACTTCATGGAGTTCTACGGCGGCGACCGCGTGATCGTGAATCCGCTGCGGATCAAGGATTGGGTGCGCGCGGAACTGGAAGCATCGCTGGTGCTGTATTTCACGGGCGTGTCGCGGGCCTCGGCCGAGATCATCGACCGCCAGGTGAAGAACATCGATGCCGAGAACCGCGACGCCACCGAAGCAACCCATCGCCTGAAAGAAGAAGCCATCCGCATGAAGGAATGCGTGTTGAAGGGCGACCTGCGCGGACTCGAGGCGACCATGCAGGCAGGCTGGGAGGCCAAGAAGCGCATGGCGACCGGCATCACCAATCCGCTGATCGACAAGATGGAGAAGATCGCCTTCGCGCACGGCGCGCGCGCAGCCAAGGTTTCCGGCGCCGGCGGCGGCGGCTTCATGATGTTCCTGTGCGATCCGGAAGAACGCATCGACCTGAGTCG
Source organism: Rhodanobacteraceae bacterium (assembly GCA_030123585.1). Taxonomy (NCBI): domain Bacteria; kingdom Pseudomonadati; phylum Pseudomonadota; class Gammaproteobacteria; order Lysobacterales; family Rhodanobacteraceae; species Rhodanobacteraceae bacterium. The sequence goes on along the minus strand of CP126120.1, from coordinate 2,041,283 downwards.
TGCACTGTTGGCCGAAGGCGGCAGTATTCTGGATTTTCATTTCACCCAGCAGGGAGCCGGCTCGTGGCGGATCGCCTGAACGATGGTGCCGAGCGTAGGAGCGACGGAGGTCGCGACCAACGCGCCGCGGCGAATCCGCCGTCCATGGTCAAGAGCTCCGTGGTCGGGCCTGTCGGCCCTCCTGCAATTGCGCAAGGTCGGATGACTGCTGACGGAAGGGTCTGATGAGTGAACAATTACATCGATCGTGAGTTCGAGAAATCGCGCCGGTTGGTCGAGGCGATGGCCGCGGACGCAGCGTTGCGGCAGCAGGTGCTGGACGTGGTGGCGCACGCGGTCAAGGTGTTGCAGCGCGGCAACAAGATCCTGTTCGCGGGCAACGGCGGCAGTGCGGCCGACGCCCAGCACTGGGCGGCGGAACTGGTCAGCCGCTTCAACTACGACCGTCCGGGCCTGCCAGGCATCGCGCTCACCACCGACACCAGTGCGCTGACCGCGATCGGCAACGACTACGGCTACGAGCGCGTGTTCGCACGTCAGATCGAGGCACTCGGTCGCAGGGGGGATCTGTTGTTCGCGCTTTCGACCTCGGGCAATTCAAAGAACATCCTGCTGGCGATCGATGCGGCACGCACAGCCGGCATCGACGTCATCGGTTTCACCGGGCGTTCCGGCGGCGCGATGGCCGGTCGTTGCACGGTGTGCCTGAACATGCCTTCCGACGAAACGCCGAAAATCCAGGAGGGCCACGAACTGCTGGGTCACCTGATCTGCGGCATGATCGAGCGCGAGATGTTTCCGCGTGGCCGCGCCTGACGAGGCCATCGTGCTCGCGGGCGGGCTCGGCACCCGTTTGCGCAGCGTGGTCAGCGAGGTCCCCAAGCCATTGGCGCCGGTGCGTGGACGTCCTTTTCTCGCGTATCTGCTGGACACGCTGGCGGCGCAGGGATTTGCACGCGTGGTGCTTGCCACGGGCTACCGTGGCGAACAGGTGGCAGCGGCCTTCGGTGGACATTGGCAAGGCATGCAGCTCATCCACTCGCGCGAACCGCAACCGCTGGGCACGGGCGGAGCGATCGTGCTGGCCATGCAACACATCCGGGGCGCGGCGTGCTTCGTGTTGAACGGCGACACCTATCTGCAGCTGGACTACGCCGATTTCGATGCGTGCACGCGACAGACGGGCTTGCCATTGGGCATGGCCTTGGCCGGCGTCGCCGATACGACGCGCTACGGAGCGGTGACCATCGACGGCGTACGCGTCACCGGATTCATCGAAAAAGGTCGCGGCGGCCAGGGTTACATCAATGCCGGCGTGTATCGGATCGAATGCGCCTTGCTGGCGGGGCGGCCTGCCGACCAGGCTTTTTCGTTCGAGACCGAAATATTGCGGCCGACGGTGGAACGGGGCGCAGTGGCGGCCTACACACGCACCCGTGACTTCATCGACATCGGCATCCCCGAGGATTACGCGCGTGCGCAGCAGGTGCTGGGCACCGGCGAGGGCAATCCGGCGTGAAGCGGGCGCTGTTCCTGGATCGCGACGGCGTGATCAACGTGGATCACGGTTACGTGTGCAGTCCCGCGCGCACCGAGTTCGTGGACGGCATCTTCGAGCTTGTTGCGGCCGCCAACCGGAAGGGCTTCTGCGTGGTGGTCGCGACCAACCAGGCCGGCATCGCACGCGGTTATTACACCGAAGCGGACTTCCGGGCGTACATGGACTGGATGCATGGAGCATTTCGCGAGCATGGTGCGCGACTGGATGCCCTGTATTACTGCCCGCACCATCCCGGGCAGGGCCAAGGCGAATATCGGCGCGACTGCAATTGCCGGAAACCGAAGCCCGGCATGCTGCTGGCTGCACAACGTGACCTGTGGTTGGACCTCGCGGGTTCGCTGCTGATCGGCGACAAGCCATCCGACCTTGCCGCCGGACGCGCCGCCGGAGTAGGCAGCAACCTGCTGCTTGGCAGCGCGGCCTTGCCGAGTTTGCGCGACGCCATCGGCTATTTGCGGTAGGCAATCGAAACGAAGGTCCAAGCGGCGTCGCGGCGAGACGAAGCGACAACCACGGCCAAGAACGCCGTGGTCGCGGCTTCCGCCGCTCCTACAAAAGCTGTTGTAGGAGGGCCGGCAGGCCCGACCGTGCACCATCGTAGGAGGGCTGGAAGGCCCGACCACGCATCATCGCGGAAGGCCAGCGGGCTCGACCGCTCGTGCGATGCGCGCGTTCGTTGCACCTTGTCGCGGCCCCCGCCGCTCCCACATTGCAACGCCGCTCCCGGGTCGCAACAACGATTCCCGTAGGAGGGCTGGCAGGCCCGACCACGCATCATCGCAGGAAGGCCGGCAGGCCCGACGGCATCAACCGACAGGCGCGAACATTGCGACCAGAATCATCCGTGTTTGGGTGGATCGTGGTCGCCGTTGCCAAGGCCATGCGTTTGGGCCGGCGTGGGGGCTGGCGGTGGTCGTGGCGTGGGCGCTGCCGGTGTCAGCGTTTTTTGCACCGTGCCGGAGTCGATGCCGGGCGTGCTGTCGATCACGGCCTGCGTGACGGCCTTGGCTTGCTGGTCCGAATCGATGATGTAGGGCACGATCATGATCAGCAGTTCGTCGCGCTGCTTGTTCTTGGTGTGCGAGCTGAACAGGTTACCGATGAGCGGGATGTCCTTGAGCAGCGGCACGCCGGAGCTGCCGTTCGTCTCCTGGGTGGAAATGAGGCCGCCCAGCACCACCGAGCCTCCATCCTGCAGGGTCAGGGTTGTGCTCACCTTGCGGTCCGAGATGGCCGGGGACTGGGGCCCGGTCGTGGCCACGGGCAGTGCCGCACTGACTTCCTGGCTGATTTCGAGATCGATCCGGTTGTCCGAGAAGATCGTGGGCTTGACGTCCAGGATGATGCCCGTGTTGACGTACTGGATCGATTGCAACAGGTTGGAGGTGCCCCCGGTCTGCTGGGTGGACGCAGTGGTGGCGGTCAGCGTGGGTACCTGCGTGCCGACGTTGATGCTGGCTTGCTGGCCGCTCTGCACCAGCAGGCGCGGCGTGGACAGGATGGTCACGCGGTTGTCGGACGCCAACGCGGTGAGTTGGGCGCGGTTGGCGCCGGCCACGTCGACCAGATAGCTCAGGCCACCGTTGCCGATACTGCTGGAACTGCCCGTACCACCCGTGCCAGTCCCGGTGCCCGTCCCGGTGCCGGTATCGGAGGTTCCGCCAAGCTGGCCGACCACCCAGTTGCCGTGGAACCGGCCATGCCTGTCGAAGGCCAGCCATGACACGCCGTAGTTGGTGTCGTTGGTCAACGTCACTTCGGCGATCGTCACCTGGATCATCACCTGCCGGGCCGGGCGATCCATCTGCCTGATCAACGGGAGCATGCGTTGCCATTCGGTCGGATCGCCGCGGAAGATCAGCGCGTTGCGCGGCACATCCACGCGCAAGGTCCCCTCGCCGATGGCACCCGCAGCGGTGCTCTTGGTGGCGGGTTGGTTGGCGGGCTTGCCCGAGGTGTCGAGGGATGGCGTGGGGTTCGAACCCATGGTGAGGTTCTCGTTGCCCGTGTTCGCCGTACCGTTCAGCACCGCCGCGATCTCGGCCGCCTTGGTGTTTTGCACCGGGTAATAGAACAGGCTGTCCTTGCCCGAGGTCGGATTGGGCTGGTCGATGGTGTGTGCCCACTGGATGACGTGGTCCATCGTGGCCTGGTCGGGCGCGAACACCAGCAGGCTGTTGGCCGCGGTGATCGGCAGGATGATGATCGACCGGCCAGGCTCGACGCCGGTACTGGCGGAATAGCCCTCGGCATTCAGTGCATCGACCAGGCGTGGCGCAAGGTCGGCGGCGCTGATGAAGGCGGGCTCGATGCGCCGGCTGAAGCTGCCGCGCAGGAACGGCCGGTCCAGCACCTTGATCGCCTGGACGGCCTGCCTGACCAGGGCTTCCGGCCCCGACAGAATCACGGCATTGCGCCGGATGTCGGTATCGATCTTCAGCTGGTTGTTGGTGTAGGCCGTCTCCAGCCAGTGCTGGACGTCGCCGATGGCGACCGCGTGCAGCTGGACCAACTGGAACACTGGCCGATGGCTTTCCGGGACGTTCGGCAACGCGCTGCCACTGATGAGGATCGGAGGCTCGCTGCCCTTGGCTTCCTTGGCGGGAATCAGGTTGACGGTGTGGCCGTCCCACTGCACAGCGACGCCGTAGCGCTGCAGCACGTCGGCGGCGACCTTGTAGAAGATGGCGGGAGGTTGCGGTTCGTTGACGCGCAGGGTCACCAGATCGGTGGCCTTGGCCAGTTGCGGGTCGAGGAAATAATCGACGTGCAGCAGGTGTCCGTAAACGGTATTGATGAAGGCCGGCAGCGGCAGGTTGTCGAGGTTCGCCGTGACATCCGGACCGGTGAGCTTGGGCATGGGCTGCTTGACTTCCAGCCCGGAAACCCCGGTCGGCGGCGTGGGCGGCGTGGGAGTCGCCTCGACGCTCATCTGCGTGCGCCTGACTTCGTTGCCGGAGAGTTGCGTCGCGCCCGTGGTCCCGGCCGACGCAGGCACGGGCAGCGGGCCTGGCAAATGCAGCTTGGCGGGAGTCGTCTGGCACCCGGCCAGCGTGGCCATCATCAGCGCCAGAGGGAGTGGGCGGATTTTACTCATGAGATTCTCCGGCTGCCGCGGGCGGTTGCTGGCCGCTTGCGGCTGGCTTGCATGCCTGGTTCCTGGCCGTGGAGCTGCCCGGAACGGGGAACAGTTCCCGCGTCTGAGTACAGCCCGCGGTCACGAATTCGATCGACTCGTGGTTGATCTGTCGGATCGTCGCACCATCGGGCAATTTTTCGCCGATGGTCAGCCGTTGCGTGGTGCCGCCGCCTTGCGGAAGCACCAAGGCATAGGGTCCGGCTGCGGTGACGATGCCGACCAGCTTCCAACCGCCCGGTTGCGTGCCTTCGTCGCTGCCGCCGGCAACGTGCGTCCCGGCAGGCGGCTTCCACGCACCGGACTGGGTGAGCGTCTGGAAATCCGCGGCATGATAGCGGTTCAATGCATCCTTGTCCGGCAGGTTCCAGGCATTGCTTTCCGTCAGGTGGGATGGAGGCGGCGGCAGCCCATTGGCCAACCATCCGGTCAGCAACCCGAGCACCGCGCAAGCGCCCATGCCTGCAAGCCAGGGGTGTCGGGCAGCCCATGCTGGAAGCTGCATCGTGGGCACCTTATTGCGCAACGTGGTAATAGGTGGCGAGCGCCAACGACGCCCTGGGATACTGGTCGTTGGTGAGCTCGATGCTGTCGACGGTCACGAGCTCCTTTCGACTTTCCACCTGACGGATCAGTTCCATCGCCTCGCGGATGCTCAGGTTGCCAGCCACCTGGGCCGGAATCTTCCAGTAACCGGACTGTCCCGGCAGCTTGACCGGTGCGCCCATGGTGATCTGCAGCGGCTTGCCGGTGCTGCGCACCAGACCACTCAACCAGCCCTGGAACGTGGCCTGGGCGAGACCGACGCTGTTGGCGTCGGAGATTTCGGCCTGCAGCGCCTTGCGCATGCTGGCGGCGTCGGCCGCGCGCTGCGCCCAGCCATCCTGTTTCGAAATGCCGCGAATGCGCAGCAGGCGTTCCTGTTGCAGGCTGTAGTCCGCGGCGATACTGGCACGCCACTGGCTGATCCCGGTGATCTGGTAGATGGCGATCAGGGCGACGATCACGACCAACCCGAGGCGCAAGCGGGGATTCCGTTTCAGTTCCTCGCCCAGGGGCGCCAGTGCCTTCAGATTCATCACGTGCCGCTTCCCCCGTTGGCCTGGGCTGGTGCCACCTTGGCGTGGATGATCAGTTGATTTTCGCCGCCGTGCCCGACATCCGCCCCGATGTCCGTGAACAGGCCGGTCTGCTGGAAGGCCAGTACCAGGGCTCGCGGATTGGGAGAAGGCATGCTGATGGTGACGTCCAGGGTTTGGGGATCCGGCATGGACCAGCGCACGATGTGTGCCTGCTGCTTGTCCAGCAACTGACCCACCCGTTCCATCAATTCCACCTGCGGCACCGGTGGGCGCAACGCCAGCAAAGCGTGGATCGCCGCGAGATCGTCCTCCGCGTGATTGCGTTGGGTCAGGATGTCGGAAACCCGTGCGCTTTCGCGGGCGATCTCGCTGGCCACCGCATGGCGGGCCAGCTCCAGACGGACCAACGCTCCGGCCTGATAGGCCGCGGCCAGCACCACCAGCGCGCACGCTGCGGGGATGGCCAGACGCTGCGACTGCAGGAGGGCCTGGTTGAGCGAGAGGTCGCGCGTGACCGTCCATGGTTCTTCGCGCCACGGCAATTCGACCACTGCGGGCAGCGCCTGCGGCGCGAAACCTGCTCCCCGGCAAAACGTCGCCCATGCCGAAGCGTCGGGCACGTCAGGCCACCAGTTGTTGGCATGCAGGCACCCATCCACCCAGGCGCGCGCCTCCACGCCATCCGAGCAACGCACCAGTTGCACGCCATCCGCCAGCGGCGCGCCGCGCAACAGGGTTTCGGGAACGAATCGTTGTGGTGCGGCGGATTGGGCCACGGCAGGTTGCGAGCCCGGATCGGTCAACTGGTCTTGCGGCCATATCCATACCATGGCCCGGTCCCCGTGCCACGCGATCCGCCATCCCGGTGCCGGGAAAGGCGATGCACGCCGCACCGCCGTCGCCACGAAATCCGCGCGCCGCTTGCGCGGCACCGTGCCGCAGTCCACCAGCAGGAACAGGCACCACCCGCGCGACACCACCCATTCAATCTGACGCCCCGCTTCCCGGAGTGGCGTCAGATTGTCCCGGGTGCGCAGCCTGCGTGTCGCCAAGAAGCGGCGTCTGAGGTTGGTGAGGAGGCGCGTCGTTGCCGCCTGCGCGCGCCGGAAGCCGGAGTTCATAATCGATGTGCCAAGGGCTTCCGCCATTGTCGAACGGGGTCAGGGTCCAGTGAACGAGGGTGCCGGCACCCGTCGCATCAGGCCAAAGTGCCATGGTACCGGAGTCGGAGGGATACAAACCGATCGAGTCGCTCTCTTCGTCCAGCGTTGGCAGCAGAGTGTAGACGCTGGCATTGTCGACGAACGCCTGCACGTTGCGCAGCGCCACCACCCGTTCGGCCATCGTCCTGGTCACTCCGGGCAACATCATCAGCACCGACAACGGCGCCGCGTTGACGTCGATCGGGTTGGGGCGGACTGTGGTGAGGGTGTTGAGCAAGGTTGCATCGTCCATCGGCGCCAGCAGTTTGCCCCAGTCCATCACGCGGCGCAGCTCCAGCGGCGTGAACAGGGTACGTTCGGGGGGCGGCTGCAACCCCTTCTCCCGGTATTGGTCGGCCTTGGCGCCGTTGAGGCGCGGAAAGTTGCCGGGACTCTGGTAGTCCAGCAAGGTATCGCTCAAGCGGGATTGTTCCTGGGGAGACGTCTTCAGCTGGATCAGCCAGTTCTGGCGCAGTACCGGGTTCATGCTGATGTTGGCGCGGCCCGCATCGGTCATCAGCGCGAAGCGACTGCTGCCGAGGCCGCTGTAAACCTCGTCATTCATGCGCAATTCGTTGCCAACCGGCATCAGCGTGGTCACGAACTCGCCGTGCGCCTTCTCGGCGAGTTCCGATGGCGTATAGACGATGCGGGCATCCACCGTCAGTCCTGCGAAGGTGCGCCGCTGTGTGGCCAGCAGGTACAACAGGGTCGCTTCGGTGGAGCGGGCGTCCAGTTGGCCGGCAAGCCGTGCGTCGTCCAGTTGCTGATCGGCGCGCACGCGGTCGGCGGTCGTGGCCGCGGCGCTGGCCAGCAGCACCAGAACCACCAGCATCGCCAGTACAGTCAGCAGGATGAAACCACCCTGTTGGCGTTGGCGGCTGCGTGGCAGGCGGCGCTTCACTCGGCGACCTCGAGGTCGTAGGGCGCCAGCAGCGTGGGTCGCGGCGCGGCGATGGCGGTGACCAGCACCTTGGGCTGGCCATCGTCGGTATAGGTCAGCTGGATGGCGTCGGGCAAAGCCTGCTGCAGGCCTTGCTCGGGCGGCCACTGCGCATGCCACTTGCCCTGGTGGTCCATGTAGGCGAACTGCAGCGATTGGCCCATGGGCAGGTACAGCGCCTCGCGGCCCGTTTCGCGATAGGCGAGCCCGTCATCCGTGGGCCCGCGCTCGACCTGCCAGCGGATCACCGTCGGGATGCCCGTGCCCGACTCGAGGGGCGACACCGTCATGGCCGAGAAACCGTCCGCATCGCCGGTCAATCCGAGCTCCGGATCGCCCTTCTTGCTGACCGCCAGCGAGCGCGGGTCCACCGCGACGATGCCGCGAATCGTGTCGCCGATCCAGCCAGCCATCACGGTCTTGTTGTCACGCACGCCTTCGAGCGCCGCGGTGCGCACGCGCGCGTGGTTGAAGCTGCCCAGCGCCTGGAACAGCAACGCGACCGCCAGCGCCGTGATGATCAGCGTGACCAATACTTCCATCAGGGTGAAGCCCTGTGCGCGCTTCATGGCTGATCCATTTGGCGCGTCTGCTTGTAACCCGCCTGGCGCACCACGAATGCGGCAATCACGTCGTTGCCGTCCAGAACCTGCACGTGCATCTCGTACAGCCCGAGGTCGAACAGGCTGGGCAGTCCGACCGCGGTGACGCCCTCGCGCACCGGGCGCAGTTCCGTGGCGCTCCAGCGCACGGTATCCGCACCCATCGGGCGTTCGCCCTTCGGCGTGAGCATGGGGTTGACGTCGGCGATCACGGCCAGCGCCGAACGCGTGGCCGCATTGCCGCGGGCATGTGCTTCGGCCCGCTGGATGGCCTGGACGTTGGTGCTTTGCCACGCATACAGCGACACCGCCACCAGGCTGAAGATCACCAAGGCCACGATGGCTTCCAGCAACATGAAGCCGCGTTGGTGGTGGATCCGGTCGCGGCTTCCGCCGCTCCTACAGTCGTCTTGTAGGAGGGCCGGAAGGCCCGACCCCTTAACATGTAGGAGGGCCGGAAGGCCCGACCGGTTTTGCGTGACGGTTTGTTTGCGCGCGGAACCGTCGCGGCTTCCGCCGCTCCTACAGTCGCCTTGTAGGAGGACCGGAAGGCCCGACACGCCCGCTGCGGTCTGCATCGTCATTGCGCTTCGTCGATGGCCTGCCATTGGCAGAACGGCGGCAGGATCCGGCGCTGGTAGGTGCGGTCGTAATGCTCCAGCGTGATGGTGGCGCCTTCGCACAAACCCGTGGCCTGCACCTTCAGCGGATGGTCGAAGCGGATCAGCCAGTTTGCGGGCAGGGTGATCGCCGGCGGCAACTTCGCGTTCTCCGGATCCGGATCGGCCTTGGGCGGCAACACGATCGCCCGTCCGCGCTGGCGCGCCAGCATCGGCAGGTGCGCGAATTGCTCGCCGATCGCGTCGAGCTGGGTGCGCGCGCGCCAACTGTGCATCAACGCGAAGGCGTTCACCGCGGCCACGCCGACCACCAGCGCCACGATCGCCAGCACCACCATCATTTCCAGCAGGGTGAAGCCGGCGTTCGCGCGCGGCTTACTCCTGCGGCTGCGATGGCTGTTGTTGCTGCTGTTGCGGCAGGTAGCCAATGTCGGCATCGATGCCTGTGCCTCCCGGCTTGCCGTCGGCGCCGAAGGAATACAAGGTGAAGGGCTGCAGGCCGCTGGCTTCCGGCGAATACTGGTACGGATGGCCCCACGGATCCAACGGCACGCCGTCGCTGAGATAGGGCCCGTGCCAGCGGGCCGCGAGCGCCTGATCAGCCGGCTTGTTCACCAGCATGGACAGACCCTCCTGCGCGGTGGGGAAGCGGCCGATGTCGACCTGCATGGTTTCCAGCGCGCTGCGCAGCATCTTGATCTGCACGTTGGCGGTTTGCACCTTGGCGTTGTCGGCTTGCGAAAACAGCCGCGGTCCGACCAGACCCGCGATCAGCCCGATGATCACCAGCACCACGATCATCTCGAGCAGGGTGAAGCCGGATTGTCGCTTTGCGGATTTCACACCAGAACCTCGTCTCATGTCGCAAGGGTATTGGCGCTGGTGATTGCCAGCACCACGCCCAGGATGATCGTCCCGATCACTGCACCGATCACCAGGATCGCCAGTGGTTCGATCAATGCCAGTACGCGCTTCATGCGCTGCCGTCCGGCTTCCTCGTACAGCTTGGCCAGCGACTGCAGCATGCCGGGAAGGGTGCCCGTGCGCTCGCCCACGTCCACCAGATTGTAGCCCGTGCCGGTCAGTGCGTCGTGGTTTTCCAGCGACTGCGCCAGGGTCGAACCTGAACGCACCGCGCGCGCCACTTCGCGCATGCGGATGCGCCGCTGCTGCAGGTGCAGCCCTTCGCTCGACAATTCCAGCGCCTGCAGCAATGCCACCTTGTTGCCGAGCAGGGTGCCCATCATCTTTGCCCAGCGCGCGATTTCCGATTCCAGCAGCCACGCGCCGATCAGCGGCCATCCGCTGATCTGCTGGTACAAACGATCGCGCACGCTGGCCTTGCGCAACGCCATCGCCGCGCCGACGATCGCCAGTATCGCCAGCGGGAACAGCCACACCCGGTTGGCATTCACCCAGGTGCCGCCTTCCAGCACCGCCCACGCCAGCCACGGCAACTGGTCGGACTTCTTCAGCAGCATCGAAAACTTCGGCACCACGAAAGTGAACACGATCAACACCGCCGCGATGCCGGCGCAGATCAGGATGGTCGGATAGATCAGCGCATTGCGCAGTTCGGTGCGCACGCGCTCCTCGTATTCCATCTGCTCGGCTGCGCCTTCCAGCGACTTGCCCAGTTCGCCGGTCATCTCGCCGGCCTTCACCAACTGGAGCACGTAGGACGGCAATGGCAGCCTGGTGGCTGCCAGCGCATCGGAAAACGCCCGCCCGCGCTGCAGCGAGGTTGCCATCTGCGCGAACGCACCGACCACCACCGGATGGTGCGCCGACTGCGACTGTACCGTGACCGCTTCGGCCAAACCCACGCCGGAGTTCAGCATCGTCGCCAGTTCGTGCATCGGCAACACGATGTCCAGCGTGCGCAGCCGCCCGGCGCGTCGCGCCTTGCGCGCAGCCTGCGACTTGATCGACAACGTGGTCAACCCGCGCCGCTCCAATTGGCGCAGCGCTTCGCGCTCGTCATCCGCAACGAGGTTGCCGGTCAGCACCATGCCGTCGGCGTTCAGGGCTTCGTAATCGAAGTGCGGCATGCTTTTGTTGCAGAGGAGCGTGAATCCGGCGAATGCACATGATACCCGCACAACCGCGGAAGGGCCTGTAGGAGGGCCGGAAGGCCCGACGTTTGTCTGTAGGAGGGCCAGCAGGCCCGACGTTTGTCTGTAGGAGGGCCGGCAGGCTCGACCACGGAGCTCTTGGCCATGGACGGCGTATTCACGCGTTCGCTGCGCATCGTCGCGGCTGCCGCCGCTCCTGCACAAAGCCTCGTAGGAGGGCCGGCAGGCCCGACGTTTGTCTGTAGGAGGGCCGGAAGGCCCGACACCACCTTGCCATTCGCATCGAGCCTTCCGGCCCTCCTACACGAATGCGGGCACATCGCCGACTCCACACATCACGCGCGGACGATTCCGGCGGATCCTGCCGCAACGCATGCTGGCGCACGTGAATCCCCAACACACATTGCGCAACCCTGGTCACGCTGCCTTGCGCCGCGGCCGATGTTCCGTACCGGGGCAAACCTACATGCTCACCACGGTTACGGCGGATCGCGTGCCATGGTTGTCCCACTGGCCAATCGCTTGTGCGTTGGCCAGGGAAATCGGTGGAAAGCGCTTGTGGCGCGACAACGTGATCCACGCCTGGGTGTTGATGCCCGATCACATGCATGCGTTGGTGTCGTTGGGGCCGAGCGAATCGCTGTCGCAGTTGATGGCACGCGTGAAGTCGGTGAGTGCCCGGGCTGCCGGCAGCGTGGCACCTGATGCTCGACCATTCTGGGCTGGTGCTTTTCACGACCATGCGTTGCGTCGCGACGAACAGATCGAAACCGCCGCTCGTTACATCATTGCGAATCCGGTACGTGCCGGGCTGGTCGAATCGCCATGGGCCTGGCCGTTCTGGAACAGCGAATGGCTCCCGTAGGAGGACCGCGGTCGCGGCTGCCGCCGCTCCTACAGAAAACTGGTAGGAGGGCCGGCAGGCCCGACGTTTGTCTGTAGGAGGGCCGGCAGGCCCGACGTTTGTCTGTAGGAGGGCCGGCAGGCCCGACCACGGAGCTCTTGGCCATGGACGGCGTATTCACGCGTTCGCTGCGCATCGTCGCGGCTGCCGCCGCTCCTACACAACACACAACACACATGACGCATGCTGCCACGGCTGCCGCCGCTCCTACACAACACACAACATACATGACGCATGCTGTCGCGGCTGCCGCCGCTCCTGCACAACACACAACATACATGACGCATGCTGTCGCGGCTGCCGCCGCTCCTGCACGACGCGCATGTCGCGTGCTGTCGCGGCTGCCGCCGCTCCTACACAAAGCCTTGTAGGAGGGCCGGCAGGCCCGACGTTTGTCTGTAGGAGGGCCGGCAGGCCCGACCACACGTCATCACAGGAGGATTGGAAGGCCCGACCCGTCAAGTTCCGGTGACGCGCAGCACTTCTTCCACCGAGGTCACGCCTTGCCAGGCCTTCAGCATGCCGTCTTCGCGCAACGAACGATAGCCTTCCGCGCGCGCGAGCTCGGTCATTTCCGCGACGCTGGCGCCGGCGTTGATCTTCGCGCGCATCGCCGTCGACACATCGATCATTTCGTAGATGCCCACGCGGCCCTTGTAGCCGGTGTTGAGGCATTTTGCGCAGCCGACCGGTTCGCGCCATTGCGCCGGCACGTCGCCGAGCACGCGCCGCGCCAGCGGCGACAACGCTTCGGCTTCGGCCGGCACCACGCTCGCGGGACGCGCGCAATGCGGGCACAACCGGCGCACGAGGCGTTGCGCCTGCACCGCGCGCAACGGCGTCGCCACGAGGAACGGTTCCACGCCCATGTCCACGAGACGCGTGAACGCGCTGATCGCGTCGTTGGTGTGCAACGTGGACAACACCAGGTGCCCGGTCAAGGACGCCTGGATCGCGATCTGCGCCGTCTCGAGGTCGCGGATTTCGCCGATCATCACCACGTCCGGATCCTGGCGCAGGATCGAGCGCAACGCGTTGGCGAAGGTCAGACCGATTTCCGCGTGGGTCTGGATTTGCGTGACCCCCGGCAATTCGAATTCCACCGGATCTTCCACGGTGATGATTTTCTTCTGTCCGTCGTTGCTGGCCGCGAGCGCGGCGTACAGCGTGGTCGATTTGCCCGAACCCGTCGGACCCGTCACCAGCACGATGCCGTGCGTCTCGCGCGTCCACGCGTGCATCAGCGCCAGATGGTCGGCAGCCATGCCGAGATTGGCCAGCGACAGATCCTTGCGATCCTTGGGCAGCAGGCGCAGCACGATGGATTCGCCGTGCACGCCGGGAATCGCCGACACGCGCACGTCCAGTTCCTGCCCGCTGGCGCGGATGCTGAGACGGCCGTCCTGCGGCAGGCGCCGTTCGGCAATGTCCATGTCGCTGATCAGCTTCACGCGTGAAGCCACCGCCGCGAAACGTTCGCGCGGCAACTGCAGGCGCGTGTACAGCACGCCGTCGATGCGGAAGCGCACCACCAGTTGGTGTTCTTCCGGTTCGAAGTGGATGTCCGAGGCGCGTTGTTCCACCGCCTGCGCCATCACGTTGTTGACCAGTTCGACGATCGGCGCTTCCTCGGCCATCTCGCGCAACTGCTGCACGCTGTCGCCGAGTTCCGCCTGCGCGCCGCGCCGCAGGTGCGCCAACTGATCCAGCAGGCGTTCCAGCAGTTGGCTCGACGCCAGGCAATAGCGCACCTCGTGCGCGCCCAGCACGAAGCGCAGCGCCTCGCGCAAACCGGGCGCCAGCGGATCGCGCGCGGCGCAATGCCGGATGCCTTCGGCGTCTTCCCACGCCAGCACCTGCTGGTCCAGCATCCAGTCCAGCGCGGCGGCATCGCCGTTCTGCGCCAGCGCCCGCAGCGCCGACTCGTCGGGCGCGGGCAGTTCGCGTCCCAGCACCGGCAGTTCCAGCTGTCGCGACAACGCATCCAGCAGACTGTCTTCCGAGATCGCGCCCACGCGCAGCAGCAACGAGCCCAGGCGTCCGCCCAGTTGCTTCTGCATCTCCAGCGCGCGCTCCACGTCGGCCGTGCGCACCGTGCCTTCGGATACCAGCATTTCGCCGAGCAGCGGTTTGGCTGCCATCGCGTGCCTCACATCACGTCGGAAAAACCGCGCCGGAGTTTCTGGAACACCAGCAGTCCCGCCAGGTACACCGCGACTCCGCCCAGTGCATACCACGCCAGTGCACCGAACTGCGGCGACTGGTGCTTGAACAATATCTCGCGCGCCTGCTCCACCGGCACCGTCAGCGGATTGAACACCAGCCATTTGCCCATGCCGGCAGGCGCCTTGTCGCGGGTGTAGAACACCGGGCTCAGGAACAACAGCAAACTGATGATGGTGTTCATCAGCAAATACAAATCGCGCAGGTACACGCCGATCGCCGACAGCGCCCAGCTCAACCCCACCAGATACAGCATGTACGGCAGCACGATCAGCGGCAACCACAACGCGGTCAGCGACAACGGCGGCATCACGATCGCGATCACCACCAGCAGGATCGTCAGGCCCACCAGGTAATGCACCAGCGCGGTCACCATGTTGACCCAGCCCAGCAGCTCCAGCGGAAACACCACCTTGGTGACGTAGTTGGGTTCTTCCAGCATCAGCCGCGGCGCGCGTCCCAGCGTGTCGCTCATCATGCCGTGCAGCAGCAGCCCGGAAAACAGCACGATCGCGAACGTGGCGATGCCGCCATTGCCCATGCCTTGCCAGCGCGATTTGAAAATCACGCCGAACACGAACGTGTACAACGCCAGCATCAGCAGCGGCGTGATCGCCATCCACAGACTGCCGAGGAACGAATCGCGATAGCGGCTTGCCAGTTCGCGCCGGTGCAGTGCGCGAAACAAGGCGTGGTGACGCACGAAGGGCAGGGCGAGTTCGAGCAAGCGCACTTTCATCGGTCGCGGCAAACAGCCGACTAGGATACAGGCGTACTTTCCTGAACGAGCAGGCACGGCGCCGGTTGCAGCGAGTGTGATATACGCGACCCAGCGCAAATTTTTTCGTTAAAGACCTGTTGACGCTGACATAAACACTGGATAAATTGCGCGGGTAGTTCGGCGTTGCTCGTTGGGGAGTGCTGTCAGTGGCTACCAACAGGTCGCCGACCGCACCGAGCCTTGGTACCGAGGCCCCACCGCGGCCACTGGGGACTACGTTCGAACATCAACAACAGGAGTCAGTTCGACATGTCGAAGATCTCTCGCAAGACCACCCTGGCACTGGCGGTCGCAGCGGCATTCGCCGTTGGAACACCGGCCATGGCGGCGTCCGTGAACAACGGCACCCCGCCGAACGCATATGCCTACAACGTTGCCGATGTGGACCTCGCGGCGGCCAACACCCTTCCGCTCGCCTCGGACCTCGGCATCAGCATTGCCACCTCCGACCAGATCATCGGCCGCACCACCGGCTTCGCCGTAAAGATCACCCTGCCCACGGGCGTGAAGTGGGGCGCCGTCAACCCGACCGTGACCAACGGCAGCGCCCTGGTCGGCGGCTGGACTTCCGCCGTCGCTTCGGGCACCGGCGCAGGCCAGAACGTCATCGTGATCACCTTCTCGCCGAACACCGCGGCCAGCACCGTCGGCGCCGGCCAGTTGGTGGACCTCACCGCCATGACGCTCACGGGCGTGTCGGGTTCGGTGAACGCCGCGATCCAGGTGTATGACCCGGTCACCACCGCCAACATCCTCAACCCGTTGTCGGTCAATCTGGTGAACTCGGTCAATGCCCTGCAGTACACGGTCGACACGAACGTCTGGCCGGTCCAGTACCAGCGGATCGACGTCGGCTCGGCGAACTTCCCCAGCCGCACCATGTTCGCCGAGTTTGGCTCGGTCAACAGCAACGACGACGTCCCGTGGTTCGATGCCGGTCAGGTGGTCATCACCAATCCTCCCGGCGCGCCAATCGCCCCCGTCTTCAATGGGGCCGCTGGTGGATTCCAATGGGGCACCGACAGCTTCAGCACCGGCGACACGGCGGATCTTGCCTTGACCGGCAACTTCTCGACCTTCGCCGCGACCGGTGGCGCCATTTTCCTCGGCACCAGTCCGACCTGCGCGTCCACCGTGCCGGTGGGTGCGCCCACCGCGACCATCAATGCCGCGGGCACCAGCGCCGACTTCGGCGCCCTGCCGTTCGCCAGCGTGGCGAGCCATTACATCTGCTTCCTCGCGCCGGGCGGTACCGTCACCATCAACCCGACCACGATCGGCACCACGCTCACGGCGACCCGCACGCAGACCGGCAACTCCGACAGCGGCAGTGCGAATGCGTTCGCGATGCAGTACAACGGCCCGGTGCAGACCGCGTTCACCTTCAACCCGGCCACCAACACCAACCAGGAAAGCTTCCTGCGCATCAGCAACACCAGCGGTGCGGCTGGCCAGATCTCGATCACGGCCGTGGACGACACCGGTCACAAGGCGGGTCCGGTGACCTTCACCCTGGGTGCCGCGCAGTCGATCCAGCTGAGCTCGAGCGACCTCGAGAACGGCAACGCGGCCAAGGGCCTGACCGGTTCGCTGGGTCATGGCACCGGCAAGTGGATCGTCACGGTGGTGGGCCAGGTCGGCAGCATGGAAGTGACCAACCTCAACCGCAACAACGGCTCGGGCACGCTGAACAACCTGGGCACGCCGGTGACGGGTCACGGCATGGAGCAGTACACCCAGGACGTCGTACCGACGGGTCACTGATATCCTGTTGTGCGGTTCCTCACGGAACCGGAAACCTTCAACGGGCGGCCTTCGGGTCGCCCGTTTTTTGTTGTAGGACGGCCGGGTCGCGGCTTCCGCCGCTCCTACAGGAGCGTGTGTAGGAGGGCCGGAAGGCCCGACCGCACATCGCATCTGTAGGAGGGCCGGAAGGCCCGACGTTCGTGCGATGCGCGCGTTCGTTGCGCGCCATCGCGGCTTCCGCCGCTCCTACAACAGCACCTGTAGGAGGGCCGACAGGCCCGACCGCACATCGCATCTGTAGGAGGGCCGGAAGGCCCGACGTTCGTGCGATGCGCGCGTTCGTTGCGCATCGTCGCGGCTTCCGCCGCTCCTACACGACGGCGTTTGCAGGAGGGCCGGCAGGCCCGACCACACATCGCATCTGTAGGAGGGCCGGAAGGCCCGACGTTCGTGCGATGCGCGCGTTCGTTGCGCACCATCGCGGCTGCCGCCGCTCCTACAACAACCACAGCGTTTGCAGGAGGGCCGGCAGGCCCGACCGCACATCGCATCTGCAGGAGGGCCGGAAGGCCCGACGTTCGTGCGATGCGCGCGTTCGTTGCGCATCGTCGCGGCTGCCGCCGCTCCTACAACAGCATCTGTAGGAGGGCCGGCAGGCCCGACCGCACATCGCATCTGCAGGAGGGCCGGCAGGCCCGACCGCACATCGCATCTGTAGGAGAGCCGGCAGGCCCGACCGCACATCGCATCTGTAGGAGAGCCGGCAGGCCCGACCGCACATCGCATCTGCAGGAGGGCCGGCAGGCCCGACCATGGAGCTCTTGGCCATGGAGGGTGTATGCGCGCATTCGTTGCGCATCGTCGCGGCTGCCGCCGCTCCTACACAACACATGTGACGCACGCTGTCGCGGCTTCCGCCGCTCCTACACGACGGCGTTTGCAGGAGGGCCGGCAGGCCCGACCACACATCGCATCTGTAGGAGGGCCGGAAGGCCCGACGTTCGTGCGATGCGCGCGTTCGTTGCGCACCATCGCGGCTGCCGCCGCTCCTACAACAACCACAGCGTTTGCAGGAGGGCCGGCAGGCCCGACCGCACATCGCATCTGCAGGAGGGCCGGAAGGCCCGACGTTCGTGCGATGCGCGCGTTCGTTGCGCATCGTCGCGGCTGCCGCCGCTCCTACAACAGCATCTGTAGGAGGGCCGGCAGGCCCGACCGCACATCGCATCTGCAGGAGGGCCGGCAGGCCCGACCGCACATCGCATCTGTAGGAGAGCCGGCAGGCCCGACCGCACATCGCATCTGTAGGAGAGCCGGCAGGCCCGACCGCACATCGCATCTGTAGGAGGGCCGGCAGGCCCGACGTTCGTGCGATGCGCGCGTTCGTTGCGCATCGTCGCGGCTTCCGCCGCTCCTACAACAGCACCTGTAGGAGGGCCGGCAGGCCCGACCGCACATCGCATCTGTAGGAGGGCCGGAAGGCCCGACGTTCGTGCGATGCGCGCGTTCGTTGCGCACCATCGCGGCTTCCGCCGCTCCTACAACAACCACAGCGTTTGCAGGAGGGCCGGCAGGCCCGACGCGATCAGGGCACCAGACCGGCAGCGCGCAGGCGCGCGCGCAAACCATCCAGCTTGTGTCCGTAGCGTGCCGCGCGGGCCGTGTCCCGGCGCAAGGGTTGGCGGACTTGCGCGGCGCTGGGTGCGCTCATCACGGTGCGGGATGTCGCATGGAATGCAAGGCACGCCGGATCGAACTCGAGTTCGCAAAAATCCAGCAGCCGGCGAATGGTCGGCTCGGGCTCCGCCACCAGCATTTCGTATTCCAGGTCGAGCACGCGCTCGGGAAACTGCTGCAACCACAAGCGGGTGAGCCGCATGAAGTCGATGCAGTAGTCCGCCATGTCATCGAGGTCATTGCAATAGCTGGCATCGCTTGAGAGCAACTGCCGGTAGCAGGCAAGGCAGGTTTCCACCGGATCACGCCGCACGATCACGAAGCGCGCGGCCGGCAGCATTGCCAGCGCGGTGCCGAGCAGATACCACGTGACCAGGTTCTTGTCGGTGAAGCGCGGTTTGCGCGTGCGCCATCGGGTGGTACGCGCGAGGTAATCCTCGCCCAGACGCTGCCAGTCGGCGGGGGTCGCCGATGCGATCCAGAGCGGAAAGTCCTCGGGACGACCCTGCGTTTCCGCATTCACCACGTCCGCCAGATCCCGGATCTCGTTGGCGCCTTCGACCTCGGGGTGCGAAGCCAGGATCTGTTCGACCAGGGTCGAGCCCGAGCGCGGCAGGCTGACGATGAAGATGACTTCCCGGCCGCGCTGCGCGTCGGTGGGAGCCGGTGGCATCCAGCCTTCGAATGCACGCAATATCGCCTCCACCCTCGCGTGGTCCTTGGCGGCGTCCCACTTGCCCTGCTGGCACTGGAGGGCGTTGACGGCCCGGAAGACCTCGAAGGCGTCGTCGTAGTTGCCCTGGTCTTCGAGTGACTTGGCCAGCGCAAAACCCAAATGGATGCGCATGCCGGACGGCAGGTCGTCGCGCGCGTACGCGCGGCGAAGTTGCGCGACATCGTCCGCCGTAAACCGGAGGGTGTTGAGGTTGGCCAGCCCGAACCAGGCATCGGCGTTGGCCGGCTCGCGCTGCAGGATCTGGCGGAATCCCTGCACGGCCGCGTCGATCTGGCCGCGGTTGACCTGCGCGCGCGCCAGTGCAAGTTGCGCCGGCATGTGTGTGGGATCGGCGCGCACCGCCTGCTGCAAGGCCGCCAGCGCCTCGTCCGTCCGCGCCTGGCGCTTCAGCGCTTCGCCGAGGTTGAACCAGGCCAGCACGGAATTCGGTTCCAACTCGGCGGCGCGCTGCAAGTGCGTGATGGCGCCATCAAACTCGCCGTACTCGAACAAGCTGATGCCGATCAGGATGTGCAGCGACGCGTCATTCGGGCGCGACGGCAGCACTTGCCGGAAACAGGCGATGGCCGTCGGATGGTCCTGTTCGCGCTGCGCCGCGATGCCGGTCAAGCGGATGGCTTCGAGGTTGCCCGGTGCCAGCGCCAGCACCTTGGCCAGGGTGCGGCTCGCCGCGGCCGGCTGGCCGCCGTTCAATTCATCGGCGGCCCGCTGGAGCAGGCCTTGCACGGCGGGTGGCAGTGGAGTCGGTCGGATCGTGGCGGTGGCCATGGTGCGTCGCTTACTCGCAGTGTGGACAATGTCCAGGCAACGGGATGCAGGCTTGCGATCGTCTCACGAAAAGCGTTCGTTCGCGACCACGATCGCTCCTGCGGAAGCTGTGGTAGGAGGGCCGGAAGGCCCGACCACGGAGCTCCTGGCCATGGATGGCGTATTCGATTGTTGATCCGGCACCGTCGCGGCTGCCGCCACTCCTGCAGAAGCTTGTTGTAGGAGGGCCGGCAGGCCCGACCGCGGAGCTCCTGGCCATGGATGGCGTATTCGATTGTTGATCCGGCACCGTCGCGGCTGCCGCCGCTCCTGCAGAAGCTTGTTGTAGGAGGGCCGGAAGGCCCGACCACGGAGCTCCTGGCCATGGACGGCGTATTCGTGCCGCACCTGCTGTGGTCGCGGCTGCCGCCGCTCGTACAACGGTTTTCGGTCGCGGCTGCCGCCGCTCCTGCCAATGTTGCGAACGTCCTCGACGGGTGTAGACTGCACGCGTTGCGTGGGTGTCGAGTGTCGTTGCAAAGGTGGGTCGTGGCAGGTGATGGCCACGTTGGCACAATTCATACACTGGGGAACACGATGATGAAAGCTTGCAGCAAGACCGCTCTGGCGTTGGCGGTGGCAGGAGTCTGCGCCTTGACCGTTCCGTCCGCGCTGGCGGCGACCGTGAGCGTATATGGATCGCCGACGCAGCCGTGGGCGTACTACGTGGCGGATGTCGACGTCCTGCCGGCAAACCCCGTCGGGATTTACGCTGCCTTCCAGGTCAACATCGAGCCGTCCGACCAGATCATCGGTCGCACCACCGGGTTCTCCCTGAAGGTCACGCTGCCGCAGGGCGTCAAGTTCGGCAACCTTGGGTCCGGATCCACTTTCTTTGGAGGATCCGCCTTGCCCGCAGGCTGGACGGTGGCCCTTGCATCGGGTACCGGCAACGGCTCCAACGTGGCGGTGTTCACCTTCTCCCCAGGGGCGGGCTCGACCGGGATCGTGGCGGGCCCGTTGTTCTACGCAGGCGGGTTCACGCTCACGGGCGTGACGGGTTCGGTCAACGCCGCCCTCAATTTCTTCGACCCGGTCACCACCAACGACATCCTCAACCCGATGTCGTTCACGCTGGTGACGGTGAGCGATCCGCTGCAGTACTCGATCCACATCGCGAACCCGAACCAGAGGATCGACGTCGGTTCCGACAACGGCCCCAGCCGCACCCTGTTCGCGCCGAATGGTCCGGTCAACAGCAACAACGACACTACGTCGTTCAATGCGGGCACCGTGCAGATCGTCAACGTGCCGGTTCCACCGCCGGACAGCTATTACCCATTCTTCGTGAGCAGTGCTCCTTTCGTTTTCCAGTGGGCGGCCCCGCCCAGCCCCGGCGACACGCTTGACCTTGCGCTGGCCGGCAACTTCACGACCTTCGCCGCGACCGGTGGCGCCATCTACCTCGGTGCGCCCGGACCTTGCGCCACGACGGTTCCAGCCGGCGCCTCCACCGCGACGATCAACGCCGCCGGCACCAGCGCCGACTTTGGGGCGCTGCCGTACAACAGCGTCAACAACCAGAACATCTGCTTCATCGCGCCCGGCGGCACCACCACCATCAACCCGACCACGATCGTCGCCAATGTCACGGCGACCCGCACCTGGACGGGCAAGAGCGACAGCGCCAGCGCGAATGCGCTGGCGATGCAGTACAACGGGCCGGTGCAGACCGTGTTCGCCTTCAACCCGGCCACCAACAGCAACCAGCAGAGCTTCCTGCGCATCAGCAACACCAGTGCCGCGGCGGGCCTGATCACGCTCACGGCCGTGGACGATTCCGGCCACAAGGCGGGTCCAGTGACCTTTACCCTGGGGGCCTCGCAGTCGATCCAGCTGAGTTCGAGCGACCTCGAGAACGGCAATGCGGCCAAGGGCCTGACCGGTTCGCTGGGCGCGGGCACCGGCAAGTGGATCGTCACGGTGGTGGGTCAGGTCGGCAGCATGGAAGTGACCAACCTCAACCGCAACAACAGCTCGGGCACGTTGAACAACCTGGGCAGGCCGGTGACGGGTCACGGCATGGAACAGCCCACGCAGGACGTCATTCCCAAGGGGCACTGAGCGGCATCCTGTTGTACGGTTCCTTGCGGAGCCGGGAACCTTCGACGGGCGATCTTCGGGTCGCCCGTTTTTTGTCGCGGCTGCCGCCGCTCCTGCAGAAGCTTGTGGTAGGAGGGCCGGCAGGCCACGGAGCTCTTGGGCCATGGATGGCTGCTTTAATCGCGGCTTCCGCCGCTCCTACAACAGCACCTGTAGGAGCTCCGGTTCGAACCGGACCTTTCAGTTCGTCCAGTCTTCGATGCGCATGCCCGGCACGCGCTTGAACTCTTTCGTGTTGTTCGTGACCACGACCAATCCGCGCGAGCGCGCGTGTCCGGCAATCATCTGGTCGTAAGGGCCGATTTGCTTGCCGGCCTTGATCAATTCCGCTCGAATCTGCGCGGTATGCGCCGCGGCCGCCGCATCGTAATCCAGGACATCGAGCCGCGCGATGAAGCCTTCCATGCTCGCGAGGTTGTGCTGGTATTGCGAAGACACCTCGACTCCGTACATCAGTTCCATCACGGTGATGGCACTGATGCACATCTGGGTGTGGTGTCGGTTGAAGGCGACGCGAATCGCGTCAGGCTTGTTCCGTATCGTGGCAATGCAGATGTTGGTGTCCAGCATGTACCGCAACATCAAAGCGGCTCCCGCGTCTGCTCGGCTGGCTGTTTGCGCCGGGCCAGGAAATCCGCGCTGACACCGGGTTCATCGAACCAACTGTCCCAAGCCTCGCCCACGGGCGTGAGTATCCGGGTCCGGCCAATGGCGATGACGTCCACGCGCCGCACGTCGTTCGGCAAAGCCACGGCTTTGGGCAATCGGACGGCTTGACTACGATTGCTCTGGAAGATTGCACCTTGTTCCATTTGCCATGTCCTCATGGGATATACGATGTGAGAGTAGCTCGCGCACGGGATATGTCAATGGGATATGTGCGATGAATGGGTCAAGAGGCAGGATTCGGCAGATGCCCGTTGCCTGTACGAGGGCCGGAAGGCCCGATTGTTCGTGCGATGCGCGCGTTCGTTTCGCGCATCATCGCGGGGGCCGCCGCTCCTGCAGAAGCGTTTGTAGGAGGGCCGGAAGGCCCGATCCGCAAATCATCGCAGGAGGGCGGAAGGCCCGACCAGGGAGCTCTTGGCCATGGACGGCGTATTCGCGCCGCATCTGCTGTGGTCGCGGCTTCCGCCGCTCCTACAGGAGCCGCATCTGCTGTGGTCGCGGCTTCCGCCGCTCCTGCAACCGCTTCCATCACCGCTCCTGTCCCCTGCGGCTGCGTTGTTACAATGGCGCGCTTGTCGCCGCCTGCGCCAGCGGGTGATGGCTCCTTCTCGTTTGCCGGGTTTCGACCGTGACTGTTTCCGCCGACGTGGCCATCGAGGTGCGTGGCCTGTCCAAGGTGTATCGCCTGTGGAGCACGCCGGCTGCGCGGTTGTGGGTGCCGGTGTTGCAGCGCCTTGAAGTTGTCTGCCGTTGGTGGCCGCCGCTTGCGCGGCGCCTGCGCGCGGCCATTGATCGCCGGCTGAGGTTCCACCGGGCGCTGGAAGACGTCAACTTCACCCTGCATCGCGGCGACGCGCTCGGCATCATCGGCGCGAATGGCAGCGGCAAGAGCACCCTGTTGCAACTGGTGGCCGGGGTGTTGCAGCAGACCAGCGGCAGCGTGCGCGTCAACGGCCGCATCGCCGCGCTGCTGGAACTCGGCTCGGGTTTCAACCAGGAAATGACGGGCCGCGAAAACGTGGTGGTCAATGCCGCGATCCTCGGCATGAAACGCGCACAGATCGAGCAGCGCATGGATGCCATCATCGCCTTTGCCGACATCGGCGAGTACATCGACCAGCCCGTCAAGACCTATTCGTCGGGCATGGTGATGCGGCTCGCGTTCGCGGTGCAGGTGCATGTGGATCCGGACATCCTGATCGTGGACGAAGCGCTGTCGGTGGGCGATGCGCGCTTCCAGGCCAAGGCCATGACGCGCATCGACGAAATCCTGAAGCGCGGCACCACGCTGTTGTTCGTGGGCCACGACTTGAATGCAGTGAAGTCGTTTTGCCAGCACGCGATGCTGCTGGAAAACGGCAGGATTTCCCTGCAGGGCGCTCCCGAAGAGGTGATCACCGAATACCTGTTCCGCATCCATGCCGATACCCTGCGTGCGCTGCCGGCCGCAACTTCCGGCGCCAGCGAGCGCCTCGATCACGGTTTCGGTCTCGGCGACACCTGCGTCGAGCGCGCCAGCATCAACGGAGTCGCGCACCATGCTTCGTTGCGCTACGGTGACAAGGTGCAGCTGGAACTGGTGATACGGGTCAACCCCGAGGTGCGGGCGCCGTATCTGATCCTCGACATCATGGATGGCAAGGGCATGCAGATCACGGGCCGGCGGATCGCCGTGCGCGCGCAGGACGGTCAGCCACGCGTCACCATGCGGCTGGCCTTCGATGCGACCTTGCAAAAGGGCGTGTATCGATTCCGGATGCGCTTGGTCGATGCGCCGAAGCTCGAAACCACCACCATGCTGTCGCGTCAGGAGGGCTGGTTGTCCTTCGACATCGTCGACGACAGTCGCGAACGCTTCACCGGCCTGTTCCCGCTGCCGATGGATGTCGAGGTCGATTGAATGGCCCGGCGACGCATGCTGGTCCACCGTGATTACCGGGGTTACACCGGCGGGCACGGCAAGTTCCTTGATTATCTTGCACACATCAATGCGCATCCCGATTGGGAGGCGGTGCTGTATCTCACGCCGCGCTCGCGCAGCGTGCCGGGCAATCCGTTTGGCCGTGCGGCCATGCTGTGCGATGCGTGGCGCCCCGAAGCCGCCGATGCCCTGCTGCTGGGTGGAATGGATTGGGCGGCGCTGGAAGGCAAGACGCTGCGGCCGGATCAGCCGATCATCAATCTGGTGCAGGGTCTTCGGCATGCGGAAGCCGGTTCCATCCTGCGTGGTTTCTTGCCGCGGCGTGCGGTGCGCGTGTGCGTGAGCACCGCCGTGGCTAGTGCGATCGCCGCCACCGGCGAGGTCAATGGACCCGTCACGGTCATTCATGCGGCCGTGGACGTGCCGACGCTTGCGCGGATGGGCGAACGGCCGTGCGAGGATCGGGTTTTCGTCGATGCCGTGAAGCAGCCCGGGCTGGGGCGCGAAGTGGCAGCGCGGCTGGAGACTGCGGGTGTCCGCGTCGATCTGCTGGTCCAGCGGCTGCCGCGGGCGGATTACCTCGCGCGGATGGCGGCGGCGGCCATCGTGGTGACCTTGCCGGAAGCGGTCGAAGGGTTTTACCTGCCGGGCATCGAGGCGCTGGCGATGGGCCGCGCGCTGGTGCAATGCGACTGCATCGGCAGCCGCGATTATCTGGTCGATGGCAGCAACGCGCTGGTGCCGGAACGCGATGCCGGCGCGATCGTGGCGGCGGTCCAGCGCGTGCGCGCCGATCCGTCGTTGCGTGAAAACCTGATCGACGCGGCGCGCGCGACTGCACGGCGTTTCGATCTGCCCGCCGAACGACGCGCGGTGCACGACCTGCTGGATCGGCTCGACGCACTATGGATGCGCTGACGCCCGATCTCGCCTTGACTGGCGTGCCGCGTGGCGGAACCACGCTGGCGTGCCGGTTGCTGGGCGAAGCGCAGGATACCGTCGCACTGTTCGAACCCATGGCGGTCGATCGCCTGCCGCACGATCCGGATGCAGCTTGCACCGAAGTCGCCGGGTACTTCCGCGCCGTGCGCGCACGCATACGCCGCGAGCGGCGCGCGCCTTCCCGGCTGCATGCCGGCAAGCTGCCCGACAATCCTTTTGCGGCGCGCAGCACGGATGCACGCCGCGCGTGGCAAGCCGAACTCGGCGACATGATCGTGGACAAGCCACTGACCGATCATTTCCATCTGGTGATCAAGCACAACGCAGCGTTCCTTGCCTTGTTGCCGCAGTTGACGCAACGAATGCCCGTGATCGGCGTGCTGCGAAATCCACTTGCGGTGTTGTGTTCGTGGCATTCGGTGGACCTGCCCGTCGCGCAGGGCCGCCTGCCCGCGGGCGAGCGGCTCGATCCCGGACTTGCGCGTTGCCTCGCCAACGAGCCGGATGTCCTGGCTCGCCAACTGCATATCCTCGATTGGTGTTTCGGTCGACTGTTGCGCTGGCTGCCGCCGGAATGCTTGCTGCGTTACGAAGACATCGTCACGAATGGTGGCGTCAACCTGTGCGCAGCGGCCGGTGTACAAGGCGAACCGGTTGTCCTGCACAACCGCAATGCGGAGCCACAGTGCGAACGCGATCGGATCACTGTTCTCGCTGATGCGCTGTGCAGGCATGCCGGGCCCTGCGTGGACGCGTACGGGCGCGCATCCGTTGCGACCCTGGCGAAGGACATGCTGGAGGACCTGTCGGATGGGTGAGGCTGATTCGCCACGCGTGTCCTTCCTGATCGGCGGTGTGCAGAAAGCCGGCACGACCGCACTGGCCGGGTTCCTGCGCCAGCATCCGGGGGTCTCGCTGCCGAAGACCAAGGAAGCCCACGTGTTCGATGCGCCGGATTTCGATGAAGCGTGGAGCGCGGCGGACGTGGATCGCCGCTATGCATTGCATTTCGACGCACGGGTGGCGGATGCGTTGTACGGCGACGCCACGCCGATCTATTGTCTGCACGAGCGATTCGTCGCGCGCATCCGGCGTTACAACCCGGCGATGCGCTGGATCCTGCTGCTGCGTGATCCGGTCGCACGCGCCATTTCGCACTACCACATGGAACGCGACCGCGGCAACGAGCGTTGGCCGCTGTGGCTGGCGCTGCTCATGGAGAGCTGGCGTCTGCGTGGTCACCGCGATGATTTCGCGAATGCTTCACCAGTGCGCACGCGCAGCTATCGCCTGCGCGGCGATTACGCACACCAACTGGAAGTGTTGTACCGCTATTTCCCCACAAGCCAGGTACTGGTGCTGCAAAGCGCGGCCTTGCGCGACGAACCGGCGCGTGTGCTGGCGCGAGTGTACGAGCATCTCGGCCTGCAGGGGCCCGTTCGGCTGCCCGACGATATCCGCGTGTTCGAAGGCGACTACACGCCGCTGGGACGGTTCAGTCCGACACGTTGGCTGGCTGCGTGCCTGTTGTGGTCCGCGCGTCGCCGCCTGCGTCGCCGTTACGGCGTGACGTTTGGGTAGGAGCGGCGGCAGCCGCGATTAAAGCAGCCGTCCATGGCCCAAGAGCTCCGTGGTCGGGCCTTCCGGCCCTCCTACGGGGATGGTTGTTGCGATGTCGGAACGAACGTTGCCATGTAGGAGCGGCGGCAGCCGCGATTAAAGCAGCCGTCCATGGCCCAAGAGCTCCGTGGTCGGGCCTTCCGGCCCTCCTACGGGGATGGTTGTTGCGATGTCGGAACGAATGTTGCCATGTAGGAGCGGCGGCAGCCGCGATTAAAGCAGCCGTCCATGGCCCAAGAGCTCCGTGGTCGGGCTTTCCGGCCCTCCTACGGGGATGGTTGTTGCGATGTCGGAATGGCGTTGCCATGTAGGAGCGGCGGCAGCCGCGACATGGGTTTGCATCTTGTCGGGCCTTCGGCCCTCCTACAATGCGGGTCTGCACAATGATCGGAGGTCGATGGTGTGTCCGTGAAAGCAGGATGGTTGCTCGGTGTGCTCGCCATCGCGGTGACATCGGGTTTGTCGGCTTGCGGTCATGGCTGTACCGCAACGGCGACTTCCGCTGCGGCCAAAATGTGGTGACGGCGGCCGTGCCAGCTTCGCTGTACGCCCAGTCGGGCATCTTCATGGTGCACGTGGTGGCGCACTAGGGAACGCAATTCGCCAGGAGCAGTGATGAGATTCACCGTCGAGTAACACGGAGCATTGGCATGGCGATGAGGATGTTGCGCAATCTGATGCAGCGACTTGTGCCGGTGAAGGCCCGTGCACGGGGTAACGACTACGCCGCGCGCATGGCTGCCGAAACTCTGGTCTACAAGGATGTCGCCGACATCAACGTGTTGCCGGACATCTTCCATTATTGGTCGCACACGTACCTGCGGCCGATGTTCGAGGAGTTCGGGTTTTCCAACCCCGACCAGTTTTTCGCCAAGTATCTGCTGGAGGGCGCCACGGCTGTGGGCGACATCCGGCCGCGGTTCGTGAGTGTTGGCGCCGGCAATTGCGATACCGAAGTGCGCGTGGCGAAACTGCTGCGGGATGCCGGCTGCGCCGGGTTCACCATCGAGTGTCTCGACATGAATCCGCACATGCTCGCACGCGGGCGGGAGATGGCCCGGCAGGAGGGCGTCGCCGATTGCCTCGCCTTTGTCGAGTGCGATTTCAATGACTGGCGGCCACCGCACCGTTACGCAGGCGTCATGGCCAACCAGTCCTTGCACCACGTGGTGAACCTGGAAGGATTGTTCGACACGATCAAGTCTGCCCTGCACCCGCGCGGGTTGTTCATCACCCACGACATGATCGGCCGCAACGGCCACATGCGCTGGCCCGAAGCGCTTGTCGAAGTGCGGAAGTTGTGGCAGGAACTGCCGCGGGAATATCGCTACAACCGCTCGCTGCAACGGCAGGAAGACGAGTACGTCAACTGGGATTGCTCGACCGAGGGTTTCGAAGGCATCCGCGCGCAGGACATCGTGCCGCTGCTGTTGCAGCGGTTCCACTTCGAATTGTTCATCGGGTTTGCCAATGTCATCGATGTTTTCATCGACCGCGCGTTCGGGCACAACTTCGACGACAAGGGCGAGTGGGACCGAGCCTTCATCGATCGGGTGCATGCGCTGGACGAGGCTGCCATCCGCGCGGGAAGGATCACGCCAACCCACATGGTGGCCGTGATGGGATTGGATCAGGATCGACCAGCCCGGTATTCGCGTGGCGTCACGCCGGAAATGAGCGTTCGGGTGGCTTGAGGCGGCCCACGATACGAACAGGTGCCGGTGGCGACATGGACTTGTCAACGGCAGATGGCGTTGGGCGTTGTTACGGATTCGGCGCGCTGCGGCGTAACATGTCGCGTTTGCCGGCACGGTGTTCAGTTGGGGAGGTCATGAAGGACGCGAAGTCACTGCCTGCAGGCGGGAAGGCGCTTCGGCTGCTGTTGCAGGCAGGGGTCGTGGTCGTGCTGGTTGTGGCGTTGTGGTTCGCGACCTGGGTCATGGACCGTGCGTCGATCAGGCTGGCCTGGTTCGCGTACGGCTGGACCTACGGCTTTTTCGTCAACGCCATTCCGGTGGCGATGGTGTTCCTGCTGCTGTTGGCGGCGTTCAACCGGGCATTGCTGGCATTCGGCGTCACCCTGCTGTTGGCGCTGGCGCTGTACGCGATCAATTTCCTGAAGCTGAAGTACCTCAGGATCCCGGTCACGTTCAGTGACGTGTATGTGCTGGGCAACCTGCACGTCGCGACGCTGAAGCTGCTGCTGGAATACGTCAAGGCGTGGCAGATCCTGGCGGCGCTGCTGGCCGCGGCGGGCAGCGGCGTGGCGCTGGCGTGGCTGGAGCGCAGGTTTTTCGGGCGCCGCAGCGTGGCGCGCGCGCTCGTCGCGCTGGCGGCGCTGGCGGGGCTGGTCAGCGCCGGCGCGGGCGCCGGCTGGGTGGGCAAGGTGTACGGCTACTACCCGTTGCGGGTGGCGCCGTACTCGCCCGTGCTGACCCAGGTGCATGCCGGCCTGATCAGTTCGATCCTGAATGCCGACGTGCTGCGCCGGTACACCGCGAACGCGCCGGTGGACGTGGCCGCCGCGCAGGCGTTCCTCGCGATGGCGACGCCGGCCGCCGCGTTGCCGGCGCCCGCGACGACCGCTGCGGCGCGCCCCGACATCGTGGTGATCCAGAGCGAGTCGTTCTTCGATCCGGGCATCCTGAAGGATCTTGCCGACACGGATGCCGCCTTGCCGAACCTGCATCGTGCGCTGGCGGCGGGCGTGGGCGGCACCATGGATCCGCCCACCTTCGGCGGCAGCACCTTGCGCACCGAGTTCGAGGTGCTGACCGGTGTTCCCATGGCGGCGTATCCGAATGTCGAGTTTCCTTACCTGCAAATCGTGCAACCGACGCTGCCGGGGTTCGTCCGGGCGCTGCGCCGGGATGGTTACGCGACCGTGGCGATCCATCCCAACCATCGGACCTTCTGGAATCGCGACGTGGCGTTCAAGGAGATCGGTTTCCAGCGGTTCATTTCGCAATCGGGTTTTCCGGCCGATGCGCTCAAGGACGGCTGGTACCTCTCCGATCAGGCCATGACCGACCAGATCATCGCGACACTCGATAAGGCCTCCACGCCGACCCTGGTGTTCGCGGTCAGCATCGAAGCGCACGGGCCGTACCTCGATGACCCAGTCGATGATCCCGCGCGTCGGGATGCAATTCCCGCTCCCTCGGGCTTGCATGGCGTCGCATTGCTCGAATACCGCAATTACATGTACCACATCCAGAACGCCGATCGGCAGATGGGCAGGTTGTGGGATTATCTGGTCAAGCGCGGTCGCCCGTTCCTGCTGGTCTTCTATGGCGACCATTTGCCCGCGCTCACCCATGTGTATGCGCAGACCGGCTTCGACGATGGCCAGCCTGGCCCCGACCAGTTCGTCCCGTGGTTCATCGTGGGCACCGGGGTCGAGCCGCAGAAGCTGCATGTGGAGTCCTGGATGCTGGGCGGCGACATCTTGCGCATGGCGGGTGTGCCCTTGTCGCCCTATTACCAGTTGGTGGCCAAGGCGCAGGCGGCGCTGGCCGCGCATCCGGATGCGCAGCAACAGAACGCGATCCGGCAAGGCATGAACGCGCTGGCACAGATGGAGCTGCGGGGAACGCTCGATGCGTTCGTGGCCGGCAATGACGCCAGGGAAAGGGACCATGCCCCTGTCGCCGCGAATCGCTGAGCCTTGCTGCCGGGCGCTGCTGGCGCTGGCGTGCCTGGTGCCGTTGGCCGGTTGCTCGCACTTCGGCAACGGCATGCTGCAAATCACCCCGGCCGTGTTTTCCGACTGCCGGGGCGCGAATATCGTCGTCCACGTCAAGTGGGATGCAACCTCGGCGGTGAAGTCGGGCGGCGTGCAGCTGTTCGTCTACAAGCCGGGGCGGCAACCCGAGTTGTGGATGCAGGTGCCGGCCAGGGGCGAAGCCGATACCGGCCAGTGGGCGTCGGATGGCTGGACCATTACGCTGGTCGATGACCGCGGCAAGTTGCTGGCCATGCGCACCCTGCAGTCCACGGTGTGCCCCGCGGCAGGCGGGTAACGCCCGCGGGCGATCTTCGCTAAACTCCCCGGGCGCCGCGTGGCGTTGCCGACATCACGATTCCTGCGGATGACCCCGAGCATGGCTTTGACTTTGCAGCCTGTCGTGTTGTGCGGCGGCTCCGGTACGCGGCTGTGGCCGGCTTCGCGCGAAAGCCACCCCAAGCAACTGCTGGCGCTGCTGGGTGGCGACACCATGCTGCAGTCCACATTGCGGCGGCTGGATGGGTTCACGGCTGCCACGCTGGCGGCACCATTGGTGATCGGCAACGAGCAGTACCGGTTCCTGGTCGCCGAACAGATCCGCAGTTGCGGCTGTACCGGTTCGCGTCAGGTGCTGGAACCGGTCGGCCGCAATACCGCACCGGCGCTGACGCTGGCCGCATTGCTGGCGCGCGCCGACGGCGTCGACCCGCTGTTGCTGGTGATGCCGGCCGACCACATCATCGCCGACGCGCCGGCATTTCGTGCTGCCGTGGCGACTGGTCTGGCGGCCGCCGCGGAGGGTGCCTTCGTGACCTTCGGGGTGACGCCCACGCGGGCGGAAACCGGGTACGGCTATCTGCGGCGTGGTGAAGTCAGTGCGAATCACCCTGACGTTTACGTACTGGATGCGTTTGTCGAGAAACCGGACGCGGCGACGGCGGAAGCCTATCTCGCATCCGGCCATTACCTGTGGAACAGCGGCATCTTCCTGTTGCGTGCTTCCGCGTGGCTGGACGCGATCGAAGCATTGCAGCCCGCCATCGCGAAGGCCTGCGCCGACGCCACGCGCGTGGTCCGGCGCGATGGCGAGTTCCTGCGGGTCGACCGCGCGGCGTTCGAGGCCTGCCCATCCGACTCCATCGACTACGCGGTGATGGAAAAGCTGCACGCTCGTCCCGATCTCGGCCGCGCGATGGTGGTGCCGCTGGAGGCGCGCTGGTCCGACGTCGGCGCCTGGGATGCGTTGTGGGAAGTGGCGGACAAGGACACCGACGGCAACGTGACGCGGGGCGACATCTTGCTGGAGGGCAGCCGCAACTCGCTCGTGATTGCGCAGCACCGCAACGTGGTGGCGCTGGGTTGCGAGGCCATGATGATCGTCGAGACCCCCGATGCCGTGCTGGTGGCGGATCGGCGGCACACGCAGGGTGTCAAGAACGTGGTGGCGCGACTCAAGGCGATGGGGCGCGAGGAGGCCAGCGTGCACCGCAAGGTGTTCCGGCCCTGGGGATGGTACGACTCGCTCGAGCACGGTCCGGGCTTCCAGGTGAAGCGGATCGGGGTCAATCCGGGTGCCAGCCTGTCGCTGCAGATGCACCATCGCCGCGCCGAACATTGGGTGGTGGTGACGGGCACCGGGCATGTCACCAATGGCGAGCGCGTGTTCGACCTGCACGCGAACGAATCGACCTACATTCCCATCGGCACGCGCCATCGCCTGGAAAACCTCACGAGCGAGCCGCTCGAGATCATCGAGGTGCAGACCGGCGATTACCTTGGCGAGGACGACATCGTGCGCTTCGAGGACCGCTACGCGCGGGTCGGGGAAGCCGTGGCCGACCCGGGGGCCGGACGTTGAGTGACCCGACCGACGGGTACGCCACCGTGATTGCGGCCGTCACGACATCGTACGGGGCTGAGGCAACTGTCGCCGTTGACCGGGCGCCGGCGCAGGCGCAGGCGATGCAGCGTGAAGTTTGGCTGGATTGCCGGGATTGGATTTTTTGCGCGCTGCTGACGCTTCTGGCATTCGGCATCTTCATCGCCGCGCAGGCCCGTGCACTCTCGTTCCTGCACAACCTCGTCACCTTCGATGGCTACTTCTACCTCAGCATCGCCAAGCACGGCTATGCGTTTTCCGGCAACCTACACGACAAGCAGAACGTGTCGTTCCTGCCGCTCGAGGCCGGTGCGATCGCCTTGTTCCGCTGGCTGCTGCCGGGGCGCAACGATTTCCTGAAGATCGCCATCCTCGGCGCACTGGTGTTGTTCGGCATCCTGGTCGGATTCTGCGCTCTGTTGCGCGTGCGTTACGGCAGGCATGCTGCGTGGATGGCCGGACTGTTGTGGGCATTGAGCCCGATGGCGCTGTACCACTTCGTCGGCTACACCGAACCCTTGTTTGCGCTGGCGACCGTGTGGTGTCTGGTTGCGCTCGAGCGCCGCCGGCTGTGGACCGCGAGCGTGATCGCCGGGTTGGCAGTTCTCGGGCGCCCGCAAGCCGTGGTGCTGGTCTTGTTCGTGGGCGCGGAACTGCTGCGTCAGGCGAATTGGCGTCCATGGCGGCTGTTCGATGCCGGGACCATGGTCAAACTGGTGCTGCTGGTTTTCCCGATCATGGCCTATGCGTCGTGGATGGCGTGGCGCTTCGGCGATTCCATGTTGTACGCGAACAGCATGGTCGCATGGAACAACGGCACCGCGGTGGGACAATTCCTTCCGTTCTGGAAAGCGGTTCCGTACTTTTTCCACATGGTGAGCGACGGCTCTCCCGCCCTCACGCAGTGGACGACGCTGCTGGCTGGCATGACGTGGCTGGTGCTTCTGATCGCGCTCGCCTTTGCGCCAGCTGCACCGCCGCGTGCGGCGTGCATGTACGTCGCGTTCCTGCTGTTCCTCGCGTTTACGACCGCGTTCGACGTCGCGAACGTGGCGCGCCACGTTTTCTATTTCGCGCCCTGGGCGATCATCCTCGGTGTCGCACTGGCGCGGTTGCCCGGCGCCGCTTGGGCGAAATATGTTGCCGTCACGCCGCTGCTCCTCATCTGGATCGTCATCAACACGGAAGCGATCACGAGGTTCTATCACGGGCTATGGGTGTCCTGAATCGCGCTTCCCCCGTCAGCCGCACGCTGGCGGTCCTGCTGGCAGTGCTGATGCTCGCCTGGGCGGGCTGGCTGTGGAATGCGCGCAAGACTCCACTCGACTACGTGGTCGCGAAGGCGCGCCGCGTCGCGGTGATGCCTGCCTGCGGGTGGGTGCCGATCAAGGCGTCCGACATCGCGAGTTTCGGTTTCGACACGACGGACCCGGCCGGGTGGACCACGAGCAAGACCGCGTACCTGGCTTTCAGGGCCACGCAGCAAACTCCGTGGCACGTCGACCTCGGCGTGGTCGCCGTCGTGGGGAGCGGCGTCACCGTGTCGGCGGACCGCGGCGTGCCGCAGCCAATTCCTCTCCAGCCGATACCGGGCGGCAAGATCGTTCGCTTGCCGTTGTCACCGCGTACGCCCGATGGCGTGCATGTGGTGACGATCCGGGTTGCGAATCCCGGATCGCCGAGTGGCCACGATCTGCGCTGGCTGGGAGTCGCGATCGCAAACCTCAGGGTGTGCGACAGCCCGGAACATCCGGGTGGATGATGGTGCGGATCGCATGACCAGGCGGGTGCCGCACAGGCCAGTCACGCCTCCCGGGCGTGGCGTGTTCATGCCGTGGCCGGCTTGCCCTTTGTCGCGAAGAAGCCGCGTACTGCTTCGATCACGCGATCGCAGCCGAGGTCGGGCAGCCACAGCGGCAATCGTACCAGCCGATCGCTGGTGGCATCCGTGACGGCCATTGACGTGGCCGCGCGCCCGTATTTCCGGCCAGCCGGTGACGAGTGCAGCGGGATGTAGTGGAACACCGCGCCGATCCCCGCCTGTTTCAGGTGGTCGATGAAAGCCGTGCGTGCCGCGAGATCGGGCAGCAGCAGGTAGTACATGTGCGCATTGTGCGTGCAACGGTCCGGCACGATGGGACGGCACACGTGGTCCTGCGCTTCGAGATCGGCGAACGCGGCGTGATAGGCGTTCCAGATCGCGAGGCGGCGTTCGGTGATGCCGTCGGCGTGTTCCAGTTGTGCAGCAAGGAACGCGGCGAGGATCTCGCTCGGAAGAAACGACGAACCGACATCGACCCAGGTGTATTTGTCGACCTGGCCGCGGAAGAACTTGCTGCGATTGGTGCCTTTCTCGCGCAGGACTTCGGCGCGCTCGATGAAGCGATCGTCGTTGATCAGCAACGCGCCGCCTTCACCCGAGATCACGTTCTTGGTTTCGTGGAAACTCAGCGCCGCCAACTGGCCGATGCTGCCGAGTGGACGGCCCTTGTACGTTGAAAGGATTCCCTGCGCGGCATCCTCCACCACGGGCAGGCCGTGGCGTGAGGCGATTGCCATGATCGCATCCATCTCGCAGCCGACGCCGGCGTAATGCACCACGCAGATCGCCCTGGTGCGCGGCGTGATCGCGGCCTCGATCAGGGTCTCGTCGATATTGAGCGTGTCGGGACGAATGTCCACGAACACCGGTACCGCACCGCGCAGCACGAAGGCGTTGGCCGTGGACACGAAGGTGAACGAAGGCAGGATCACTTCGTCACCGGGCGCAAGGTCGAGCAGCAACGCGGCCATCTCCAGCGCCGCGGTGCACGAGTGGGTCAGCAACGCCTTCTTGGCACCGGTGCGTTGTTCCAGCCACGCGTTGCAGCGCCTGGTGAACGGGCCATCGCCCGACAAGTGGCCCGACGCGTGCGCCTGCGCGATGTATTCCAGTTCGCGCCCGGTCATGTACGGTTTGTTGAAGGGAATGGTCGTTGTCTGCGGCATCAGCTTGCCCTCTTGGCGGCGACGATCAGCCGCGAGCCGCCGATGGGCAGGCGCAGGCCCATCCGCAATGACTGGAATTCGAACTTCAGTATCGCGCCCAAGGTCACGTTGGCCAACCCGCCGATGCGCAGTTCGTGGAAAGGGTCATCGCCCTTCCGTTGGATCACGCGGCGGGACATCAGCAGCAGTGGAAGCAGCAGGGTGACGAACGAGGTGGAATGCAGGATGTCGAATCCGGTTCGGCGAAGCTTTTCTTCAAGCTCGCCACGGCGATAGCGGCGAACGTGATGGGCGAGCTCATCTTGGTGGCTCCACAGCCATGGGTGTTGGGGCACGGTCAGGAGGACGCCGCCGCCCGGGTGCAGTGCGCGATGGATTTCGCCGAGCACGCGCAGGTCTTCGTCCACATGTTCGAGGACGTCGAATGCGCCGATGACGTCGTATTCATCCGCGAACGGGATGCGCGTCGCATCCATCTGCATCAGCGTCAAGCCCGGCAGGCGCTCCCTGGCGAAATGGATCCCTTCGACGAAAAGTTCCGAACCGCTGGCCGCAAGTCCGGGCATGGCCGCATGCACGGCCTGCAGGACCACGCCGGTCCCGCACCCGATTTCGAGGAACGACCGGGCGCGGGGAAAATACTTGCGCATGGCGTGAACGATGAGACGGTTGCGGGCCCGGAACCAGAAGTGCCGTGTTTCGAGCCTTGCCAGGTCGGCATAGTAGGCCGGGTCGTAACCATGGCCCGCTCGTGCATTCTCCATCGCAAAGCATCGCAGCCCGTTCACGTCCCGCGGCCCCCAGCCGCAGTGCGGGCATTCGCGCGTGTCGAAGGCCGTCGAACAGGCATGGCACCACATCATGCGAGGCTACCTACCACCAGGCCTCCCACGATCAGGGCCAGGCCTGCGATTTTCGGCCAGGTGATCGATTCGCCCAGCAGCACGCTGGCAAAGATCGTGACGAGGATGAAGTTGAGTGCCATGAAGGGATAGGCGCGGCTCAACGGCAGCTTCGTCATCGCACCGATCCAGCACACCGCGGCCAGGAAAGCCGCGATCAGGGCGCTGATGATCCATGGATTGAGCAGGAGCCTGATCACGAACAGTGCCTTGGCGGCCTGATCGTGCGGCAGCGACCCTGCCAGCACGACCTGCCACTTGATCGCGATCTGCCCATACACGGTGAACAGGATTGTCAGCAGTACCAGCAGCCAGCTCATCATGGCAAGGGATCACTCCCGTCGGAATCTGATTTGTGAGTTGTGTCGAAACGGGCAATGCCACAAACCTTGCCGCCGGCATCGTGCAGCGTCGCGGATACGAGTTGCCGGCCCGAAGGGGTTGGGTACGCGCGGACGCGCACCTGGTAGTCGCCGGGCGCAGTGGCCGGTGACCAGATGGCGGCGCTGCAGTTGGCTTGCGTTGTATCGAGTATGCAAGCGCCGCTCTCCGTCGCGACATCGATGGACTTGGCAAGAAAGGACATCGCGGCATCGTTTTGCGAAAGCGGCTTGTTGTTTCGGCACGCGGGTCTGGACAAGATGGCGCTTCGTTGACCGGCGCGCTCGATATCGAGCAGTGCGTTGATATGGAACGTGTCGTACACCTCCGAAAAAGTGAAGCCCTCCCTTGCCCATACCCGTTGTACGGGCAAGTTGCCGACTTGTGTCTGGATCGCAAGCTTGCGGTACCCGCGCTCGCGGAAGTAATGCTGGGTGTGTCGGATCAGGTCCGTGTAAATGCCGCGACCTGAAAAATCCGGATGCACGCCGTGCAGGACACCCTGGCATCGGCCGCGCCGATCGAATGCGCTGCAGGCAAGCGCCGCGATCTGACCGTCGATGCGCGCGACCCAGGCGATTCTGTCCGCGCCATCGAGATGACTCAATGCCCATTCGGCGTAGCCGGCGACGATGGCGTTGGCAGAAAGCAGGGGGTTGGCACGATAGTGGTTGGGGTATTCGGCGAACACCGTTTGGATCAGTGCGAGAATCCCGGCGCGATCTTGGGGTTGGGCCTCTTCGATTCGCAGGTTCGGGTTGAGCACCGCCCTCGGTTCGTATTCGGAAAGCGGGCACTCGTAACTGACCAGCGTGTCGGCGTGTATGGGATACAAACCGCGTGTCTCGATAGGGTGGAAACCACTAGGGGTGCGCACCGGCTTGCGGATGATCGCCAGATCCACGCGCTTGGCGACCATCTCTTCAAACAGCGTGTCGGGATCGAGGTCCGGGAGCGTTGCCCGGTACACGCGCAAGCCGAAGCGCGCTGATTCCAGTGGCGCCGCAGTCAGCACTCGGGGTGAGCCGTGCTTGATGGAGACATGTGGACATCCATGTTCACACGTTCGCTGATGGCGTAATAGGGCCGATGTTTGACCTCGTTGAACATGCGTCCCACGTACAAGCCGACGATTCCGATGCAAAAGATCATCATGCCACCCAGAAACCAAATCGACGCGATGATGCTGGTGTAACCGGCCACTGCGACCTCGCCGTGCAGGTAGCGGTACAGGCTGAAGAGCACGAGCAGGAACGCCAGAACCGAGAAAGCCAGCCCGGCTTTGACGACCAGGCGCAGCGGTTTGTCCGAGTAGGACAGGATGATCTCGAGCGCGAGGCGCAACAGTTTGCCGAAGCTGTAGGAGCTCGTCCCTGTCTTGCGCGCTGCGTGCGCAACCGGCAACAACGCGGTGGGAAACCCATACCAGCGCACCATCAACGGGAAAAAACGGTCGCGCTCGGGCAGTGCGTTGACCGCGGCGATGACGCGTGCGCTGAAGATGCCGAAATTGGCGGTATCGGCCTCGTAGCGGGTGCCAGTGAGGTAACCGAGCACCCGATAGAAATTTCGTGAGAAAAGGCGTTTCAGGAACGTGTCCCGGCGGTCGATCCGGCGCGCGAACACGACGTCATGACCTTTGAGTGCATGGGTATACAGCGGTTCGATGGATTCCGGCGAGTCCTGCAAATCGCAGTCCATCACCACGATCCAGTGGCCTGACGCATGCTCGATGCCGGCCGAGATTGCGCGGTGTTGTCCGAAATTCCGGGTCAGGCGCAGGCCGCGGATGCACGGATCGCGGACTGCGAGTTCGCATATGCGATCCCACGAATGATCCGGGCTGGCGTCGCAGACAAGGATGATTTCATGCGACTTGCCCATCCGCCTGGCCGTATCACGGATACGCTCGGAGAGCTCTTCGAGGCAGCCCTCACAGCCATATACGGGGACGACAATCGACAACTCTGGGCGGACCGTTTCCTGGCAAGACATCTTGATGTCCTGTCACGTGGAGGGTGAAGCGAGAGCGAGTTCCGCAAGGTTGCGGTAAAGATCAAGTGCCCCCGGATTCGCCAGCGCGTCGGTGTTTTTCACGGTTTCGCCGTGGATCACCGCGCGCACCGCGAGTTCGGAAATCTTGCCCGATATGGTGCGCGGGATGTCGGCCACCTGCAGGATTTTCGCCGGCACGTGATGCGGGCTGGCGTTGGCGCGGATCTGCTTCTTGATCCGGTCGCGCAGCGCGTCGTCCAGTTGCATGTCCCCGCGCAGGCGCACGAACAGCACGATGCGTTCGCTGCCCTGCCAGCGCTGGCCGACCGCGACCGATTCCAGTATTTCGGGGAGTTGTTCGACCTGCCGGTAGATTTCGGCGGTGCCGATGCGCACGCCGCCGGGGTTCAGGGTCGCATCGGAGCGGCCGTAGATGATGATGCCGTCGTGTCTGGTCAATTCGGCGCGATCGCCGTGGCACCATACGCCGGGCACCTTGGAAAAATAGGCGGCGCGATAGCGTGCACCGTCGGGATCGTTCCAGAACATCACCGGCATCGAGGGGAACGGCGCGGTGCAGGCCAATTCGCCGGGCTGCTCGCGCACCGGGCGGCCGGCGTCGTCGAGGATCTCGACTTTCATGCCCAGTCCGCGGCATTGCAGTTCGCCGCGGTACACCGGCAACACAGGGTTGCCCAGCGCAAAACACGAAATGATGTCGGTGCCGCCCGAAATCGACGCCAGCAGCACGCTTTCCTTGACGTCGCGGTAGACGTAATCGAAGGATTCGGGCGCCAGCGGCGAGCCGGTGGAAAGGATCGTCTTGAGTTGCGTGAGCTTGTGCGTTTCGCGCGGCTTCACGCCCATCTTGGCGGTGGCGTCGATCCACTTGGCGCTGGTGCCGAAGATGCTGATGCCGACCTCGTCGGTGAGGTTCCACAATGCGTTGCCGTCGGGATGCGTGGGCGAGCCGTCGTACAGCACCACGGTGGCGCCCACCGCGAGGCTGGAGACGAGCCAGTTCCACATCATCCAGCCACAGGTGGTGTAGTAGAAGATGCGGTCCTCGCGTTTCAGATCGGTGTGCAGCACCAGTTCCTTCAGGTGCTGCAGCAGCGTCCCGCCGGCGCCGTGCACGATGCACTTGGGCTTCCCGGTGGTGCCCGAGGAATACATGATGTAGAGCGGGTGATCGAACGGGGTTTGCACGAACTCCAACGGGTGGTCATCGCTGCCGATGAAGTCGTCCCAGGCCACCGTGCTGCGCAGGCCGTCGAGTTGCAAGGGCTCACCGGAATAGGGAATGACCACGCATTTTTCAATCGACGGAATCGCCGCCAGCACCTCGCGCACCTTGGCGAGGCAGTCGTGGCGCTTGCCGCCGTAGGCGTAGGCATCGGCGCAGAACAGCACCTTGGGTTCGATCTGGCCGAAGCGGTCGACGATGCCGTTGACGCCGAAATCGGGCGAGGCCGACGACCACACCGCGCCCAGCGAGGTCGCCGCCAGCATCGCGATGACGGTTTCGGGAAGGTTGGGCAAGAAGCCCGCGACGCGGTCACCCTTGACGACCCCGGCCTGCTTCAGCGCGAGCGCGACGCGCCCGACGATCGCGTGCAATTGCGCGTAGGTGAACTCGCGCTTGTGGCCCCATTCGTTGCGGAACACCAGCGCCAGCTTGTCGTCCTTGAAACGCAGCAGGTTCTGCGCGAAGTTGAGTTGGACGTTCGGGAACCAGTGTGCGCCTGGCATCCTGTCGCCGTCCACCAGCGCCGGCTCGAACTCGCCGCTGGCCCGGATGCCACAGAACTCCCACACCAGCGGCCAGAATTTTTCCGGATGGCGGATCGAGAAGTCGTACAGCGGCGCGTAGCTGCCGATGTCGCTGTTGCCGGTGGCGTCGCGGACGAAACGCACGAACCGGTGCAGGTTGGTGCGTTCCCTGCGTTCGGGCGGCGGGGTCCACAAGGGTGTATCGGTCGCCATGCGGGGTCCGGATCGGAAATCCCGGGAATTGTAGCGGATCGATCCGCAGGACTTGGCGGCTGCCGGGTCGCTCGATCGGTGCAGGCGCGTCCCGGAATGTTCGTGATGCGTGCCGCGTTTTCGGCAGTACCAACCCCAACCCCGCCTGAATTGTGCGGCAAGCCGCAATGCTGCGTGGCGGCGTCGCTGGTATAAAGACGCGTTCGTTTACATTGGCGGATTTCCGATGTCGCGTTTCTCCCTGCGTGTCCTTGTG
The DNA here is from genome assembly GCA_030123585.1 of Rhodanobacteraceae bacterium. NCBI lineage: Bacteria > Pseudomonadati > Pseudomonadota > Gammaproteobacteria > Lysobacterales > Rhodanobacteraceae > Rhodanobacteraceae bacterium. The sequence continues at coordinate 1,999,819 of CP126120.1, read as the reverse complement.
CCCCTCTTGGCGTTGTCCTTGTTGGCCGTTTCAGTCGTCGGGTCCGCCGCGACCGCCCCCACCCTGTTTTCGATGCCTTCCGGCAAGGCCGAAGTCCTTGCACAGGGCGCGCAGAAATCCTGGCCCATCAAGGTCAGCGAGGACAGCGCGTTCAATGCGATCTTCCAGGGCGGCATGTGGTTGCCGAATCCTGCCGGAGGACGCATCTACGCCAAATACCAGCGTCACATCCTGCACGCCAACGGTACCTGGAGCTGGATCGGTACCGTCGATACGGTTCATGGCGCGCAGCCGGTGGTGCTGACATTCGGTCCCGGCGGTGGCGTGTTCGGCCTGATTCCGCAGGCTTCCGGCTACCCGCTGCGGATCGTGTCGAACGCGACGGGAACCCATGTGGTGGCAACCTCCGCCACGGCCATGGCGCAGTCTGCCGAGGCAATGCGCCTGTACAGCGCGCCCGACTACGTGATTCCGCCCAAGGTGAATCCAAAGGGAGGGGCGCTGACCACGACGACGCAGAGCGTGGCCGCCGCCGCATCCGCACCGGTCCAGGCGGCCGCGAGCGGTCCCGTCATCATCGACGTGATGGTGGCCTATACCCCGGGGTTCGTGGCGGAACTGGGCAGTACGGCCCAGGCGCTGACGCGTATCCAGAACCTCGTCGACATCACCAATGCAGCCTATGTCGCCAGCGGGGTCAACCAGCAGATCCGGCTGGTGCACACGGTGCAGGTGAATTATCCCGACAACACATCCAACCAGAGTGCCCTGGATGACATCACCGGCATCAACGAAAACGGCGGCACCGTACCCATCCCGCCGTCGCTGCAGAACATTGCGTCGCTGCGCGACCAGTATGGCGCCGACCTGGTGGCGCTGATCCGCAGTTACGACAACGCCACGCAAGGTGACTGCGGCGTCGGCTGGCTGATCGGCGGCAACCAGACCCCCATCGTGCCGAGCGAGCAGAAACCCTACGGCTACAGCGTGGTGAGCGACGGCAGCAGTGGCGGGTACTACTGCCTGCCCACCACCTTCGCGCACGAACTTGGCCACAACATGGGCAGCGCGCATGACCGTGCCAACGCCACCGAGGCTGGCGCATATTCCTATTCGTATGGCTACGTCGGGAACGGTGTCTACGGCTTCTCGACCATCATGGCCTACGGCAAGCAGAACACCACGCCGTTGGCGGTGTTTTCCAATCCCGATATTTCCACTTGCCAGAACACCCCCTGCGGCGTTGCGGACAGCGCCTCGGACTCGGCCGACAACGCGCACAGCCTCAACAACACCGCGCCACTGATCGCGCAGTTTGAACCCACGATGGTGGGGACGTCCCCTCCGCCGGGATCGACGCAAGTACACAACGACGTCAATGGAGATGGCAGATCCGACTTGCTCTGGTACAACGCCTCATCGCATCAGATGACGTATTGGCTGATGAACGGCGCGACCACGACATCCTGGCAGGCGCTCAACGTACCTGCGGGATACGTACCAATAGCCACGGGCGATTTCAACGGCGACGGCTATGCCGACATCCTCTGGACGGACGCCAGCGGCAACGTATACATGTGGCTGAACAACGGCAACGGCACGTTCACCAGCAGTCTGGTCTCGCAGGCCCTGGCCGGATGGCAGGTCGTGGGTACCGTCGATGTCAATGGCGATGGCAGAACTGATCTGATCTGGTACAACGCCGCTACTGGCCAAATGACGTATTGGTTGATGAAAGGCGCCACGCGTACCTCGTGGTGGTCTATCCCGACCAATCCGGGGCTGAAATTGCTCGCCACGGGGGATTTCGACGGCAGCGGTTACGGAGATATCATCTGGACGAGCGGATCCGGCGCGATGTACATGTGGCTGGGCAACAGCAACGGGACTTTCAGCTACAACTATCTCGGACAGTATCCGGCTGGCTGGGCCTTTGCCGGGACGGGAGATGTGAACGGCGATGGCAAGACTGACCTGTTGTGGTACAACCCGGCCACGGGACAGATGACATACTGGTTGATGAACGGAGCGAGCGTGTCGTCCTGGCAGGGATTCCAGACCAACGCAGGCCTGACCCCTCTTGCGACCGGGAAGTTCGATGGCACCAATGCGGGGCTCACTTGGCGGGCGTCTTCGGGCGGGATGTACATGTGGCTGTTCAATACGTCCAACGCCACCTCGCTCAACTATTACCCGCTGGGCAACTATCCGACGGGATGGACACCTATCCCGTGACGAGAAGGAAAAGGGCTGCAATTGCGGCCCTTTTCGTTTCGAGTGTTGCCCAGTGCCTCAGGCTTCGGGATCGGCGAATCCGGGCTTGCTTGTGCCCTCAGATTGTCGCTTCCAGCTCCGGCACCAGCTTGAACAGGTCGCCGACGAGGCCGATGTCGGCGACTTCGAAAATCGGTGCTTCGGCGTCCTTGTTGATCGCGACGATGGTGCCGGCGTCCTTGATGCCGGTGAGGTGCTGGATGGCGCCGGAGATGCCGATCGCGATGTACAGGTCGGGCGCAATGATCTTGCCGGTCTGGCCGACCTGCATGTCGTTGGGGCAGTAGCCGGCGTCGACCGCGGCGCGCGAGGCGCCGGCGGCGGCGTGCAGCTTGTCGGCGAGCTTGTAGATGATCTCGAAGTTTTCCTTCGATCCGAGCCCGCGTCCGCCCGACACCACTTTCGACGCGCTCTGCAGGTCGGGGCGTTCGCTCGCGGCCTGCTGCAGTTCGACGAAGCGGGTGTGCGAGGGCAGTGTCACGTCGAGTAACAGTGCTTCGATCAGTGCAGGACTCGTACCTTCGCCAGACGCCGGCCACGAAGCGGTACGCACCGTGCCGACCACGATCGCACCACTCGGCGCTTCCACCGTGACGATCGCATTGCCGGCGTAGATCGGGCGCGTGAATGTGTGCGAGCCAGCCACCGACATGATGTCGCTGACCTGGCCCACACCCAGCAGTGCGGCCACGCGTGGCGCGACGTCCTTGCCGAAGGTCGTGGACGGAAACAGGACGTGCGTGTAGCTGTGCTTCGCGGCGGCCGCGATCTGCGGCGCCAGCACGGCGGCCAGCGGATGCGCGTTTTCGGCGCGGGCGACGGTCAGCACCTTCGAGACGCCATCAAGTTTCGCGGCCTGCGCGGCGACGGCGTCGGGCGCGTCGGCCAGCACCAGCACGTCGATCGCGTCCGGTTTGATCTCGCGCGCGCAAGTCACGCAGCGCGCGGTCGACGCGTTGAGTTGGCCGTTGAGGTGTTCGGCGACGATCAGGATCTTGGACATGCAATTGCACCCGCTTGTTGTAGGAGCGACCGTGGTCGCGACCGGATGGATGGTGTGGTCGCCTGCACGCAGGCTCCTACACCAAACCCTTCTGCTTCAACAGCCCCACCAGTTCCGCGACGTCCTTCACCATCACGCCGCGCGAACGCTTGGGCGGTGGCGCGTACTGCGTGGTCTTGATCTCGCCGCCGTGCTCGATGCCCAGCGTGGGCAACTCGATGGTTTCGATCGGCTTGGACTTGGCCTTCATGATGTCCGGCAGCTTGATGAAGCGCGGCTCGTTGAGGCGCAGGTCGGTGGTGATGACCGCGGGCAGATCGACCTCGATGGTTTCGAGGCCGGCATCGACTTCGCGTGTCACGCGCGCCGTGTTGCCGTTCACTTCGAGTTTCGATGCGAAGGTCGCCTGCGGGCGGTCCCACAACGCGGCCAGCATCTGGCCGGTCTGGTTGCAATCATCGTCGATGGCCTGTTTGCCGAGGATCACGAGGCCGGGCTGTTCCTTTTCGATCAACTTCAGGAAGGTGCGCGCGGCTGCGAGCGGTTGCACGGGATCCGGCGTGACCACGTGGATCGCGCGGTTGGCGCCCATCGCGAGGCCGTTGCGCAGGTGCGGCTGCGCGTCGGCGGGGGCGATCGTCGCGATGGTGACTTCATCGGCGACACCTTTTTCGCGCAGGCGCAACGCTTCTTCCAGTGCGATGTCGTCGAACGGGTTGGGCGACAGCTTGACGCCGTCGGTGGCCACGCCGGAGCCATCCGGCTTCACCTGGATGCGCACGTTGTAATCGACCACGCGCTTGTATGCGACCAGAATCTTCATCGGGGATCCCTTGCGTTACCGTGCCGCAGGGCGGCATCAAGGCATTGTAACCGACCACGCTTCGCGTACCCGAAGGACCGTGCCGAGGTCGAGGCGGTCAGGCATGTACGCGGTGCATGATCGCTTGTGCGAAACGCGCCGCCGCGCCTTCGGCGTGCGCGGCGAATACCGAAGGCTCGACCAGTTCCAGTTCCAGCAGGCGCGGCGAGCCATCATCGTCATGGATCAGGTCGACGCGCGCATACAACAATGGTCGCGCGAACGGAATCGCTGCGAGTGCGCGTTGTGCGACTTCGAGTTCATCGGCGGACGGTGTGCGCGGCGTGATGGTTTCCTCCGCGTACAGGCCGGTGGTCGAGCCTTCGCCACGCTTCAGCAGCGGTCCCTTGCGGATCGCGTGCGAAAACGTGCCGTCGAAAAACAGCAGCGCGGTTTCGCCGTGCTCGTCCACGCGGTCGAGGTAGGGTTGCAGCAGCACGCTGCGGCTTTTCGCGAGCAACCGTTGCACATGCGCGAGGATTGCATCGTGATCGCCCCGCGCGTGACGTTGGGCATCGCGCGAACCTGCGCCCACGGCCGGCTTCACCACGATGTCGCGCGCGGCCAAATGCGCTGCGAGCAAGGCATCGATGATGGGTAGCGGGTTATCGCCGGATTCGATGAACGTGCTCGGCACCACGGGCACGCCGGCGTCTTCCAGGTCCGCGAGGTAATGCTTGTCGCTGTTCCAGCGGATCACGTCGAGCGGATTCAGCAGGCGTGTTTGCCGCGACACGTGTTCCGCCCATGCGAGGAAATCCGGCAACCGTTCGAAGTAATCCCAGGTCGAGCGCAGCAGCGCGAGATCGAACCTGGGCCAGTCGATGCCGTCATCATCCCAATCCACTTCGTGCGCATCCGCGCCGGCATCGCGCAGCGCCGCCAGCAGCGGCAGCATGTCATGGTCGGTGCCGCGTGCAGCGCGCGCGGTGACAAGGGCGATGCAGAGGTTGCTCATCGGAATCGAGGGCGCAGAAATCGACGCAGGCTAGCATGGTCACAAGTGCTGACCATCGCATCCTTTGTCGCCGGACCCTCACCCCTGCCCCTCTCCCGGAGGGAGAGGGGTTCACAGGCTTTCGGGTGGTACGGGCAACGCGTTGCCAAGGTCAGTCCGCGTGGTCGGGTCGCCAGCCAGGCACGCCTGCGCGCCATTTCATGAACGCGATCCAGTCGGCGGTGAGCAAGTCGGTCTGGGTGCGGGTCGAGCCGATGCCGTGGCCGGCTTGCGCGTCGATGCGCAGCAATACCGGGTTCGGTGTGCCCGATGCCTGCAGCGCGGCGGCGAACTTGGCGGGCTCCCATGGTGAGACGCGCGGATCGTTGAGTCCCGTCGTGATCATCACCGCGGGATACGTGACGCCGTGCTTCACGTGCTGGATCGAATCCATCGCGTACAGGTTCTCGAAGCCTTGCTTCGTCTTCACGCTGCCGAATTCGGGAATGTTGGGCGGGCCGTTGGGCGAGAACTCGGCGCGCAGGGTATTGGCCGCCGGCACCAGGTCGATCACGCCGGCGAACAGGTCGGGGCGCTCGGTCATCGCGCGGCCCATGGTGATGCCGCCGGCCGAGCCGCCGATGATGAAGAGCTTGTCCTTCGTCGTGACGCCGCGCGCGATCAGGTCCTCGCCGCAGGCGATCAGGTCCTGCCAGGTGTTGTGCTTGTTGGCATCCTTGCCACCGAGCCGCCACGCCTCGCCCTTCTCGCCGCCGCCGCGCACGTGGCAGATGCCATACGCGATGCCTTCGCGCATCGCCGCCGCGCGTCGCGTGCTGAAGTCCGCAAGATTCGAAATGCCGTACGAACCGTACGCTTCGACCAGCGTGATCTGCGGCCCCTTGGCATCCTTCGGCTGGATCAGGCTGAGCGGCACCATAGCGCCGTCTTTCGCCTTCGCCGCAAGATCGCTCACCTTGAACGCGGCGGCGTCCATGTCGCCGGGATGACCGACGTCCAGCGGTGCGAACTTTTGCGAGGCAGGGTCGTAGTGCAGATACGCCGGCTGCACCACCCAGCTCGACAGTTCCAGCGTGAGCCCGGGCTGGCGCGGATCGGCGAAGGCCTCGCCGATGTGCCCTTCGACCGGCAACGCCACCTGCTCGATCTTGTCGCTGCCGGCGGGCACGCGCAGCAATTCCGAGTACGCGCCCTTGCGCGCCAGCACGTACAGCGCGTCCGATGCCGCGTAGAAGGATTCGATGACGCGGTCGGGCCGCGCGGGCACCAATGTCTTCGCCGATGCCAGCGGTTCGCCGGCCTTCAGTTGCAGCACCTTGAACGTCGGCGCGTCCTGGTGCGAAAGCAGGAAGACCGTGTCGCCGCGCATGCCGGCCAGCGTCACGCCGTCGCGACGGTCGAACAGGGGCGCCCACGTGGCTTTCGGATTCGCGGCGTCGGCGGCCGGCGTCGTCCATGCTTTCCCTTCGTTCTGCACGCCGTTGATCGACAGCGCAAGCGCGGCCTTCGCGCCGGGCACGACCATCAGGACGGGGAACTCCTCGGGCGCGAACTTCGGTCCGTGGCCGGCGCTGGTGCCGAGCAGGCTGACGGGCTGGCCCGAGAGGTCCCACGCGTCGAGGGTGGAGTTCTTGTAGGTGTCGGTTTCCGGCGCGCCGGGTTTCAGTTTCGCGAGGCGGTTGAAATAGACCGTCTTCGAATCGGCGCTCCAGGCAGTGGCTCCGAAGCGCGCGCGATCCAGCGGGCCGGCGATGGACTTGCCGGTTGCCGCGTCATACACGGTGATCGATGCGTCTTCCGAACCGCCCTCGGAGACGCCGACGGCGACCTTGCTGCCGTCCGGCGAAGGCAGGAACCAGTTGATCGCGTACGGCTTGTCGCCGTGTTGCTTGCGCAGCGCGGCGATGTCGATGAGCTTGCGGGTGCCGGTGTGGTCGCGCACCATCAGGTCGAAGTCATCGGCGCCGGGCGCGCGTTCCTCGTAGAAGTCGCGCCCGCCGTACGACACGAAACCCTGCACGAATCCGAAGCTGCCGGTGAACGCGGATACGCGCTTCTGCAACGCGCTCAGCGGCGAGATGGCGTCCAGCACCTTGCGCGTGTACGCGCCTTCGCCCTTCATCCACGCGAGCGTCGCGGGATCGAGTTTCTCCATGTAGCGATAGTCGTCGGTGACCTTCACGCCCCACAGGGTTTCGGTCACCGGCTTGACCGGGGCGGTGCGTGGCGGTGCGCCCACCCCGAGCGGTGCCAGTGGATCGGCCGCGCGTTGGGCAGATGCCGGCGCGGCCAGTGCGAGTGCAAGGATGCAACCGGGGACCACGGCGAAACGTGTGGAACGCATGACCGACCCTCCTCGGTGTGGTCCGGGGAGTCTAGCCGTTCCTCCAGGCGAAATTACAGGTTCTGGTAGTTCGGCCCGGAACCGCCTTCGGGCGTGGTCCAGATGATGTTCTCGTAGGGGTCCTTGATGTCGCAGGTCTTGCAGTGCACGCAGTTGGCGGAATTGATCTGCAGGCGCAGCGACGTGCTGCCGTCGCTGCCTCTGTCCTCGACCATTTCGTACACGGCGGCGGGGCAGAAACGCGTGCATGGATTGCCGTATTCGATGGTGCAGCGTTCCACGCAAATCGAGGTGTCCGGCACCTTCAGGTGCACCGGCTGGTCCTCGTCGTGTTCGGTCGCGGCGAAATACACGCCGGCGAGGCGGTCGCGTGGCGGCAGTGTGCGTTCGATCCAGCCGGGCTCGCGCGGCGAGGTTGCATTCGGTCCGGGACGGTTTGCCTTCGTCGCCGGCTGATCGAGCTTGTCCAGCGACGACCAGTCGGCGTGGTTCTTCAGCGTCCATGGCGACAGGCCGACGGTCGCGGTTTCCCACGCGGCATTGAACAACCCGCGCCACAATCCGCCGTGGAAACCGGGGCGGATGTTGCGCACCTTGTGCAATTCCTTCGCGATGTTCGATGCGCGCAGGCGCGCATCGAAACCCGCTCCGGACTGGGTTTCCGCGAAGTGTTCGGCCGCCAGCATGCCCGAACGGATCGCCTGGTGCGTGCCCTTGATCTTGGGCACGTTCATCAGGCCCGCCGCGTCGCCGATCAGCAGCGCGCCCGGCATTTCGACTTTCGGCAGCGACTGGATGCCGCCCTCGATCAGCGCGCGCGCGCCGGCGGACACGATCTGCCCGCCTTCCAAAAGCGGCGCGATCCGCGCGTGGGCCTTCAGTTGCTGGAACGCTTCCCACGGCCGGAACAGCGGGTCGGAATAATCCAGCCCCGCGACGAAGCCGATCGCGATGCGGTCCTTGTCCAGTTGGTAGATGAAACTGCCGCCGTAGGTTTTCGAATCCAGCGGCCAGCCGATGGTGTGGGTGATATGGCCGGGCTGCACGCGGCCCGCGGGCAATTGCCACAACTCCTTCAGGCCGATGCCGTAGGTTTGCGGATCGCAGTCCTGGTCGAGCCCGTATTTCGCGATCAGTGTCTTGCTGACGCTGCCGCGGCAGCCTTCGGCCAGCACGGTGAGCCTGGCCAGGATGTCGATGCCCTGCGTGTAGCCCGGTTTGTGCGAGCCGTCCTTGGCCACGCCCATGTCGCCGATGCGCACGCCCGCGACCGCGCCGTTGGCGTCGAACACCGCATCGGCGGCGGCGAAGCCGGGAAAGACGTCCACACCCAGCGCTTCGGCCTGCGGCGCCAGCCACGCGCACAGCGCACCCAGCGAGACGATGAAGTTGCCGGCGTTGTGCATCTGCGGCGGGGTGGGGAGTTTCAGCGCGCGCTTCGCATCGCGCAGCAGCAGGAATTCGTCGTGCGCGGCGGGTACGCAGATCGGCGGTGGGTTGTCGCGCCACTTGGGTAACAGCGCATCCAGCGGTGCGGGTTCGATCACCGCGCCCGACAGGATCTGCGCGCCGACGGTCGAGGCCTTTTCGATGACGCACACGCGCGTGCCGGGCTTGAGCTGCTTCAGCCGGATCGCGAAGGCGAGGCCGGATGGCCCGGCACCCACCACGACCACGTCGTATTCCATCGTTTCGCGTTCGCTCATGGTTCTCTCCACCGTGGCCTGGTAGGAGCGAGCGTGCTCGCGAACGTCGCCTGCATGCAGGCTCCTACGATCCTTGAATTGTCGGGGTTTCGCGCGCCCCCGGCAAACCCGGCGCGCATCCCGCATAATCGGCCGATCAGGAGGATCAATGAGCGCAATCGAAGACGGGGAAATGCTGGGACCGGAGGTACTGCGGCGCGGCGGTGTCTGGCAGTGCCTGCACTGGCTGGCGGCGGGGCGCACCACGTCCGAGGCACTGGCGGAAGCGTGCCTCGATGCGATCGAACACCTGAATCCGGAGCTGCGCGCCTTCGTGGACGTGCGCCCCGATCTCGTGCGCGACCAGGCCGCCAGCGCGCAACGCCGCCGGCGTGAAGGGCCGATCGGGCGCCTCGACGGCATTCCGGTCGCGATCAAGGACAACTTCGACGTCGCGGGTTACCCCACGCGTGCGGGCCTGCCGACGCGCGAAGAACACGTCGCGCGCAACGATGCGCACGCGGTCGCCCGCCTGCGCGCGGCCGGCGCGGTGTTGCTGGGCAAGACCAATCTGGACGAGGGCGCGCTGGGCGCCGCCACGAAGAATCCGCACTTCGGCACCACGCGCAATCCGTTCGACGTGAACCGCGTCGCGGGCGGTTCGTCCGGCGGCTCCGCCGCTGCGGTGGCGGCGGGCATGGCGCCGGTCGCGATCGGTTCGGATACGCTGGGTTCGGTGCGCATTCCCGCGAGCTACTGCGGCGTGTTCGCGCTGAAGCCGACCCACGGAGAAATTTCCGCGCGCGGGCTGGTGCCCGCGGCGCGGCGGCTGGACGCAGTCGGCATCCTCGGCCGGAGTGTCGGCGACCTGGTGGTGATGCTGCAGGTGCTGGCCGGTTACGACGCCGACGACCCGCGCTCGCGCCGTCGTCGCGTCGCGTTGCAACCGCCGGACTGGAACCCCGATCAACTGCGTTGCGGCGTGCTGCCGGATCTCGCTTCCATCGGCGTGGAAGCGCCGGTGATCGAGGTGTTCGAACAGGCGCTCGCGAAACTGCAGCATGCGTTGCATGAGCGCACGCCGCTGGATTTTTCCGACTGGCCGTTCCAGAAGATGCGCCGCGCGGGCCTGCTGCTGATGGAAGCCGAGATGCGCAACACCTTCGCCGAAGATCTGGCGGACACGGCGCATCCGGTGTCCGAAAATTTCCGCACGATGCTCGATTACGCCGCGCGCAAGTCGGCGGCCGATTATGCGCAGGCCGATCGCATCCTCGATTTCGCGGTGCTGAAGGCGCGGCGGGTGTTCTCGCGCGTGGACGTGCTGGTGCTGCCGACCACGCCGCAAGGCGCGTTCACGGTCGATGCGCCGGTGCCCGCTTCACAGGCCGACCTCACCGCGTTCGCCAGCCTGTCGGCGTGTCCCGCGGTCAGCATTCCCATGGGGACGCTACCCGATGGCATGCCGATCGGGATGCAGTTCGTGGGCGCGCCGGGCTCCGATTTGCGTTTGCTGGAACTCGCGGAAGTCTGCGCGTCGGCGCTGGATGCCGCGCCGGCGTATCCGGTTGTCCCCGACGCCGCGTGACGCCGGCTGCGCCGCGTCACCACCAGCGGCGCCACGGCAGGAAGATCGCGGCGAGGATCACCGCAAGGATCGACCACTTGGCCGCGTAGTACAGCTTGCGGTTGCGCTTCTTCAGTTTCTTGCCGACGCGGCGGATCGCATAGGCATACTTGAAGATCTTGTTGACGCTGCCGGTGCGGTCGCCCTCGGCGTTGGGCGAGGCGCCGGCGTGCAGCAACGTGCGCGCGACGAAATGGTTGATGGCCGTGGCCCAGCGATATTTCATCGGCCGCTCGAGGTCGCAGAACAGGATGATGCGATCCTGGTCGGTTTCGTTGGCGGCCCAGTGGATGTAGGTTTCGTCGAACACCACGCCCTCGCCGTCGCGCCAACTGTACGGCTTGCCGTCGACCTTGATCCAGCAACGATCGTCGTTGGGCGTGATCAATCCCAGGTGATAGCGCAACGAGCCCGCGAACGGATCGCGGTGCTTGCCGAGCTGGCTGCCGGGCGGCAACTGGGTGAACGCGGCCGCCTTGATGTTGGGCGAGCTTTTCAGGATCTCGACGGTGCGCGGGCACAGTTGCAGCGCCGACGGATGCGGCGCGTCGTCGTACCACTTCAGGTAAAAGCGCTTCCAGCCGGTGCGGAAGAACGAATGGAAGCCGGCGTCGTTGTACTGGTCGCTGGCCTTGATGTGGCTGGCCTTCGCCAGCGCGATCGCCTCGTCGCGGATGACCTGCCAGTGGCTGCGCAGGTTTTCGAGCTCCGGAAAATCGGCGGGCGCGAGATAGGGCGTCGCCGGCACGCGCGAGAACGCGTACATCAGCACGTTGATCGGCGCCATGAACGTGGAATGGTCGGTGATCTGGCGCAGGAACCGGTGCCGCACCTTGCCGCGAAAGTGCACGTACAGCGCGCACGCGACGAGGATGGCCAGGACGATCCACTTGAGCATGACGGAAACGGAACGGCGTGCATCGAACCGGCCGGATTTTACTCCGTGCCGGTTGGGCGCGGCTTGCTGCGGCCTGTATGCGCGAGGGTGATGATCGCCACGCCGACCAGGATCACCACCATGCCGGCGAGTTCCGCCGCGCCCACGCGCTCGCCCGCGATCAGCGCGCCGAGCAATACCGCCACCGGCGGATTCACGTAGGCGTAGCTCGCGGTGAGCGTGGGCCGCGCGTGCCTGACCAGGAACAGGTAGGCGGAGAAGCCGATGATCGATCCGAACACGGCGAGATACGCGAGCGCCATGATCGAAGCCGCGGGCGGATGCGCGGGCACCCGCTCGCCGGTCAGCCACGCCGTCAACGCCAGCGCGGGCGCCGCGCACAGCATCTGCGCGGCCACGTTCATCGGGCCTTCCGGCATGTCCTGGCGGCGGCTCCAGATCGATCCGAACGCCCACGCGGCGGTCGCCACCAGCAACGCCACTGCAGCCCACGGCGCCGCGCGCATCGCGCCGCCGCTGTTCAACACCAGCACGCCGAGGAAACCCACCACCAGTCCGGCGACTTCGGCGCGGCTGGGCCGCTCGCGGTAAGCGAACAGGACCAGCGCCACGAACAGGGGTTCGCTCGCGATCGCGACCGCCGCCACGCCCGACGCCACGCTCTGTTCGGCGAAACACACGAGGCCGTTGCCGAACAGCAGCAACAGCACGCCCGTGATCGCCGCGTTGCGCCATTGACGGCGGGTCGGTGACGGCGCGCCGCGCAGGCGCAGCCACGCGTACATCGCGATGCCGGCGACGAAGAAACGGATCGCGGCCATCGCGAACGGCGGGAAACCGGTCAGTCCGATCCGGATGCCGAGATAGGTCGAGCCCCAGATCACGTACACCGCCAGCAGCGCCAGCGGAATCAGCCAGCGGCGTTCCGGCACGGCCTGGACGGAAACGGAAGCAGCGATGTCGTTCATGATCGTGGGATAGCGGGGAAACGGACGGATGCGGTCGCGGGGCGGGAACGCGGCAAGGCGACGGTGCCCTGCAACGAATGACGCCTCCGGTGGGAGGCGTGCGGTCATTCTACTTTCGACCGAGTTGCGCGAACGTCGCTTCCGTGATGAAAGTTTCGGCATGCCGTGTTGAACGATGTTCAACGCTCCGCGTCGCGCCGTTCCCGTGCCAGCAAGGCCTGCTTGCGCGCGGCGCCCCAGCGCCAGCCGCCCGGCGTGCCGTCGGCACGCACCACGCGGTGGCAGGGCACGATCAGCGCCAGCTTGTTGCTGCCGCAGGCACGACCCACCGCGCGCGCCGCGCCGGGTTCGCCGATGGCGCGCGCGATGTCCGCATAGCTGCGGGTTTCGCCGGCGGGAATGCGGGTCAGCGCTTCCCATACGCGCCACTGGAACGCGCTGGCCGCGACGTCGAGCGGCGGCAACGGCGCATCGTCCGCGCCGCCGTGCCTGCCGAACTGGCGGGCGATGCGATGGACCACGGCCGCCAGCCATTCGTCGCGGCCGGCGTCGACGCGCGTCAGGTCGGCGTGCGGGAACTCCGTGCGCAATGACGCCAGCAGCGCCGCGTCGTCGTCGCCCAGCGTCACCGCGCACAGCCCGCGCGCGGTCGCCGCCACCAGCACGCGGCCCAACGGGCAGGCGAGCGTGGTGTAGCGGATCGCGACGCCGGCGCCGCCTTCGCGGTAGCGGGTGGGCGGCATGCCGAGCAGGCGGTCGCTGTGTTCGTAGACCCGGCTGCCCGATCCGAAGCCGGCTGCGTACACGGCCTCGGTCACGTCCGCGCCTTCCCGCAGGGCCTGCTTGAATTCGCCGAAGCGCCGTGCGCGGGTGTATTCCGCGGGCGACACGCCGAAGCGTTGCCTGAAACGGCGTTGCAGCCACGCGGGCGAAAGTCCCACGCGCGCGGCCAGTGCGGCCAGGGACGGCGCGGGATCATCGTGGTCCAGGATGGCGCGGGCCCGGTCGACCGGGTCGGGCGTGTTCGCAACGAGGTCGGGTTTGGCGTTCATGCGTACAGGATCGCGAGGGCGGCGCATGCCCGCACTCCGTTTTTTGCGGCGGCGTTCAGTCCACGCGCGGCAGCGATGAACGCGGCACCACCGTGAACTCGCCTTCGATGATGCCGGGATCGCTCGTGCGGGGATTGCGCGCGTTCAGCCAGCGCCGGATCAGCATCACCAGCGCCGCGACGGCGACCGTCGCCGCGCCAATCAGCAGTCCCGCGGCAGCAAGGCCGGCCAGCAGCACGGCGCCCGTGACCACGGCCAGCGCGCGCAGCAAGGGATGGCGGGGCAGCGAAACGTACAGATTGGCGGCGCGCATGGATTCGACCCGCGTGGCAGAATGGCACTCCAACCATGCGGGCGACCGCGGTCTTCCACAAGTGCCAGGAGTCGTACATGGACATGGCCTCCCCCAACGAGATCCTGTGCCGCCTCGACGACATTCCCGACGGCGGCGTGCTGGGCGTCGATCCGCCCGATCCCGAGGGCGAACCGCTGCTGCTGACCCGGCACGGCAATTCGGTGCAGGCATGGCTGAACGTCTGCCCGCATGCCGGACGGCGCATGGACTACGCGCCCGGCCTGTTCCTGGTCAGGGACGACAAGCTGACCTGCGCGGTGCATGGCGCCACCTTTGCCTTGCGCGAAGCCGGCCTGTGCGTTGGCGGCCCCTGCCGTGGCCAGTCATTGACCGTGGTGCGGGTGCAAGTGCGGGATGGTGTCGTCTCGCGTGCATAACTTTGCGATCGTCCCTGATCGCGGCGCAGCGAAGGGTGCGTCGGGTGGCAGTGTCTCGGCTCCGTGCAGACCAGAACGGACTTCCTGTCCTGACCGGCTGCGCCGCAGCAGCTTGCGGCACTTCCGGAAGCCGCAGCCGGGCCGATCCTGCATCAGCCGAGCGAGCCCTGCGATGACGGCCAACTCCACTGCAACCCGGACCAGCAGCGCTCCACACGCTTCGGGGTCACACCGATCGCGTCGCCACCGCCGGCGGCACGGCCGCGGCACGCAATGCCGGACCGAGCACGGCAAGCTGACCGATCAGCCACAGCGTCAATGCACCAACCAGCAAATAACCCAGCGGCAAAACCTGCAAGGCGTAGTATTTCATCAGGAGCAGATTCAAGGCATAAGCCAACACGCAACCGAGCAGCACGCCACCGGTCACTATCAGGAAATTCTCGGCATGGAAGTAACACAGGATGTCAACGCGGGTGGCGCCGACCGCGCGGCGGATGCCGATGCTGCGGGTGCGTTGCTGCACCCAGAAACTGGCCAGCCCCGCGATGCCCGCCGCGGTCACGATCAGCAAGCCGATGCCCGCAGCCAGCAGCAGGCCGATCATGGAACTGTCGCGACGGAAATATTGCGCACGCGCTTGTGCGAAGGTTTCGGCATTGTCGAAAACCCGCAACGGATCGCGGTGACTCAGTAGCGTCACAGCCTGGTTCAATACACGACCGCGATTGGCCGGAGTGGCGTGCAGCACAAAAGTGACGTAATCGCCGTCCGGTTCCACTGGCAACAGCATCGCGTATTCGTTGTCGCTGGCACCAAGTTGCGGACTCATTCCCATCAGGTGCGCGACCACGCCAACTACCCGAATGGGGCCGTTCGAGGTGTAGAACAGCCGACCCACTGCATCGTCGGTCTGGAACAGGCGCTGGGCCAGCGTGCGCGAAATGATCGCGGCGGAAACTGTCTTCATGGCTTTGTAAGGGACGTACTCGGAAGAGAGAAAGTCCCGCCCCACCAGCAAATTCAGTCCGAGTGTCCGCAGCAGGCCTGGACCGCCGGGGAACGCGGTCGCCTGAAAACCTTGCTCTTGCACCGTGCCCGCGTTGGACGAGATGTCGATGCCGTATCCGCCCCACATCGGCAAGCCCATGACCGCCACGTCGGAACGCACGCCGGGGATGCCACGCAGCGCGACGAGATCGGCCGTGTATTGCGCGTTGAAATCGTGATCGGCGCGGCCGCCATCCGTGGCTTTGATCCGGGCGCTGGTGAACATCACCAGAGAGTCTTCGTCCATCCCGCTGGGTGCATCCAGCAGCACAAGGCGATGCACAACCATGGAGGCAATGTTGGTGACAATCGCGCAGGTCAAGGCGGTCGCCAGCAGCATCAACGCCACGGTCAGTTTGTGGCGAGTCAGGCTTCGCAACAGTGGGTGCAGGTGCATCCCGGCCCCCTCACTGCACCTTGAGTTTCAACGCGGGTGGAATCCGGCAGGCACGCCATGCGGGCAGCAGACCAGCCAGCATGCTGGCTACCACCGCCAGCACGAAAACCCCGAGCACCATCGCGAGGTCAAGATGGGCGAGCCGGGCATAAGCGTCAGGCCGTTGGCGTACCAGCCAAAGCCCGAGCCACGTGAACAGCAAGCCCAGCAGACCACCCGCCAACCCTAGGATCGCTGCTTCCACCCCCAACTGCAGGAAGATGTCACGCCGAGTCGCCCCCATCGCGCGACGTACGCTCACTTCGCCACCGCGGCGCAGGAACTTGGCTAGCATCAGGCCAATCGTGTTGAACAGGCACACCACCAGAAACCCGATCGCCAGCCAGGCCTGCAACTTCACGTCGGAGGGCACCAGATGCAACGCTTGCAGACGCTGCATCAATCCATGCAGCTCAGGTGACACGTTTTGCGGGAAACGCCCGTGGGCCTTCTGATCGCGCCAGTAATCGTCGAGAAAATGCCGATACGCGGCGACCTGCGCAGGCGTATCCAGTTCCACCCAGAATTGCAACCATGAGCAGGTATCACCGGTGCGACTGCTCGGCCCCCAACAAGCCTCGCTGCCGAGGGTTGGCAGCTTGAGATCCATAGCGGTGTTCAGTGGCAGGAAGAAATGATCGTCGCTCTTGAAAGCCCAGTCGCCAGATGCGCCACCATAGAACAGTGGTTCGGGATGCCAGTCGTGCAGCACCCCGATCACGCGGAATTCGCGGCCCTGCAGGTGAACCGCTCGACCGACGGCCGACTGGTTTCCGAACAGCTTGCGCGCCAGTTCGCCGTTCAGCACCACCACCCGCGCACGCTCCTGGCCGGCTTGCGAGGTCCAGCCAGTACCGGCTACGAATGGCGCGCCGAACATCGCGAAAAATTCGGAGCTTACGTAACGGCCGGTGCTAAAGAAGGATTTGCGGCCACCGCCCGGACTCACCGCCACCTGGCCGCCTGCCATCATTGCCTGGCGTATCGCGCGGTGCGCTCGAAGCAGGTTCATTGCGTCTGGCCAGGTAAATTCCTCGCCCGCATCGAACCCGGGACCGCCAAAGTTGGACGGCCCAGGTTCGAGGTGCGGATAGAACAGCTTGGCGCTGCGGCTCGGCAGCGGATCGCCGGACATCACGTGAAGCACAGTGAGCATGGTCATGCTGGCGCCGATGCCGATCCCGATCGCCAGCACGATCAAGGCGGTCAACGCCTTGTTGTGCCGGAAACTGCGCAATGCCAGTTCGAGGTAATACCGAAACATCCTTCATCTCCCCGCCCACGCCTATATTGAGCGACACTCCGTGAGCAAGGCTGTGCTGGGTCACCGATCGATCCATGACACCACCCGGTACTGCAACATGCCTCCTTCGCCACCACCGGTCTCCCGGCCACTACGGCTGGTACTTGCCCCAGCCACGCTCTCCGAACTGGCCGCGACCAAATCCGGGATGGCAATGTTCGGCAGCGCACGTTCGCCTCACATCCGGCAAGCCAACTCTTCGCCAAGCGTACACCCAGCGTGACCTGATCCGCTCGTTCTTCAGACATCCAAGTGTTGCCTGTACTTCTGACTGCTGAGTAATCAAAGCAGCATGAACACGCCGAACGGGTTGTGCGTGCGCGCCACGCTCACGATGAACAGGAACACGATGACGGCCGCGGCGAAGTACGCCCCGCGCACCGCGCGCGTGCGCCCGCGCCTGAGCGCGAACACGCCCAGCACGATATAGACCACCAGCAGGACCACCTTGACGGTGAGCCAGGCCTGCACGAACGGGTACTGGTGGATGATCATGGTCAGTGCGATCGCGGCGGCCAGCAGCAGCGAATCGATCACGACCGAGATGCGTCGCAATGCGACGTGGTTGGCGGCGGGCAGGCCGGCCAGCATCATGCAGCCGCGGGTGAAAAACAGGCTGCCGGAGGCGATCACGCAGCCGACATGGGTCCACAGGATTTGCAGGTACCAGGCGGCCATTTCAGAACACGGTGGCGGGAGAAATTCGGCGATCGTTGATCTTGCTCGTCATCCCGGCGCAAGCCGGGATCTGCGTTGCCGTTGCGAAAACAAAAATGGATTACGCGCCGCTCCTGCGGCGCGCCCTCCGGGCCATCGGCTTCGCCGATGTTCGCTTCGGCGTCCTGCCTTCGCGTTCCGGCTTGCGCCGGAATGACGTAAAGCAGGTAGCGTGCGCTATGCGCACGTCAGTGGTTCGGCGGAAGGCAAACCGTGCGCGGAGCGCACGCTACGCGTCGAAGCGGCAATCACGGACAATCGCACGATCAAACGTTGAGCACGCAGCGCGCCAACTCGCGCAACTTCGGCGGGTCGAGCAGTTCGACGTTGCGGCCCTCGATCGCGATCAGGTTCTGCTCGCGGAAGCGGCCGAGCACGCGGCTGACGGTTTCGGCGGCGAGGCGCAGGTAATTGGCGATGTCCGCGCGCGCCATGCTAAGCCGGAAGTGCGTGCCGGACAGGCCGCGCGACGCGTAGCGGTCGCCGAGGTCGATCAGGAACGCGGCCATGCGCTCGTCGGCGGAATGGTCGCCGGCCAGCAGGCTGGCCGAGCCGAGTTCCTTGCTGAGCAGCCGGAACAGGTGTTGCTGGACCTTGGGCTGGCGCGCCGCCAGCGCGCTCATCGCGGGGAACGAGAAGCGGCAGCACAGCGTGGTTTCCAGCGCGATCGCGTCGCAGGGATAGTGCTCGGGGTAGATCGCGTCGAGCCCGACCAGTTCGCCCGGCAGGTAGAAGCCCAGTACCTGTTCGCGGCCTTCGGCGTCCACCAGCGTGGTCTTGATCATGCCCGAGCGCACCGCGAACAAGGCGCGGAATGCGTCGCCCGAGCGGAAGATGCGCTGGCCGGGTTCGAACGGCCCCACGTGTTCGACCAGGCAATGCAGGTCGTGGAGTTCCGCCTTGCCGTAGCCCGCGATGGAACAGGCTTCGGCGAACGCGCAACTCGAACAGAAGTGCTCGGCATCGCCGTCGTTCGCGGGAATGCCGGTGTGGCGCTGCGACGGTGTGAATTCGCCGGATTGGGACAAGCGCGATTCCATCGTTGGGGTTACGCGGGGACGAAGAGCATCTTGACGCAGGTCATAGTCTAACGCAGCGGAAGACCCGGCTGGACCCATGCCGCACAGGCGCTCAGGCAGCGGCTTCGCGCAGCGCGGTGGCACCAGCGTCGCTGCGGAAATGGGCGCCGAGGCTGTCGCGACGGCGCCGCGCCGCGCCCAGGATCGCTTCGCCGAGCCGTGCCTGCCAGCCCTGCCAGCCTGCCAGCGTGTCGAGGGCTTCGCGCAGCGTGGCGGCATCGCGTTGCGGCCCGCCGGCGTGCCACATCACGCGGTGCAGTTCGGCCAGCGTGGCCGCATCCAGCGACGCGCCGCGTTCGATCCAGCGCGTGTCGCCGGTGACGCCCGCGTCTGCGGGCAGGCTCGCGAGCCTGAAGCCGAGCCGGCGTCCGCAGGCGACGCCTTCGAGCAGGGAATTGCTGGCGAGCCGGTTGGCGCCGTGCACGCCCGTGCAGGCGACTTCGCCCACCGCGTGCAGGCCCGCGATGCCGGTGTCGCCGTCGAGGCCGGCCGCGATGCCGCCCATGTGGAAGTGCGCCGCGGGCGTCACCGGGATCGGCTGGCTGCGCGGATCGATGCCATTGGCGAGGCAGGCGGCCAGCACGGTGGGAAAGCGCGTCGGCCATGCTTCGACCGACGTCGCATCCAGCCACGCGCCGCCTTCGTTGCAGGCTTGCCACACGCGCCGCGCCACCACGTCGCGCGGCGCGAGGTCGCCCTGCGGGTGGACGCCCGTCATCAGGAACTGGCCGCGCCGATCGAGCAGGCGCGCGCCGGCGCCGCGCAGGGCTTCGGTGATCAGCGGCAGCGATTGCCGGCCGGGCAGGTCGAGTGCCGTCGGATGGAACTGCACGAATTCGAGGTCGCGTGCGCGCCCGCCCGCTGCGAGCCCCAGCGCGAGACCCGCGCCGTCTGCGCCGGGCGGATTGCTGGTGCGCGCGAACAGGCTGCCGAGGCCGCCGGTCGCCAGCACCACGTGCGCGGCCTCGAGTTCCGTTTCGCGGCCTTGGTCATCGCGGGTGCGTACGCCGGCGATGCGCCCGCCGCGCCACAGCAAGGCCTCGGCGTCCGCGCCGTCGTGCCATGCGATGTGTGCCGCCTGCTGCGCCTGTGCGAACAGCGCGCGCACGACCGCCGCGCCGGTGGCGTCGCCGCCGGCGTGCACGATGCGCGCGCAGCCGTGGCCGCCCTCGCGGCCCAGCAGCAGGCGGCCGTCGCCGTTGCGGTCGAACGGCACGCCCGCGTCGGCCAGCCACGCGACCGTGGCCGGCGCCGCATCGGTCAGCCATCGGACGGCGGCCGGATCGTTGTGGAAGGCACCGGCGACCAGGGTGTCCTCGGCGTGCAGGGCAGGACTGTCGGCCGGATCGATCGCGGCGGCGATGCCGCCTTGCGCGAGCTGGCTGGCGCTGCCGCCGGCCTTGCGCTCGCGGCACACCACCCGCACCGGCCTTGGCGCGGCCGCCAGCGCCGTCGCGAGGCCGGCGACGCCCGCTCCCACGATCACGATCGGCGGGTCCCGGTGCATCACACGGTCTCGGCGCGGCCCACCGCCAGCATGCGTTCCAGCGCGCGGCGCGCGCGCGCCGCGATGTCGGCCGGCACCTCGACGACGTGCTTGAGGTCGCGCAGCGCCGCATGGATGTTGGCCAGCGTGATGCGCTGCATGTGCGGGCACAGGTTGCAGGGCTTGATGAATTGCGTGGCCGGGAAGCGCGCGCGCAGGTTGTCGGCCATCGAGCATTCGGTGATCAGCGCGACGCGTTCGGGTTTTTCGCGTTCCAGCCAGCGGCCCATCGCGCTGGTGGAGCCGACGAAATCGGCTTCGGCCAGCACTTCGGGCGGGCATTCCGGGTGCGCCACCAGCTTGGCCTTGAAGCGTTCGCGCGCGTGGCGCGCCTCGCCCGCGGTGAACTTCTCGTGCACCTCGCACTGGCCGTGCCACAGGATCAACTCGACATCGGTTTGCGTGGCGACGTGGCTGCCGAGGTAGCGGTCGGGCAGGAAGATCACCTTGTCGCTGTCCATCGCCTCGACCACCTGCACGGCGTTGGCCGAGGTGCAGCAGGCGTCGGATTCCGCCTTCACCGCGGCCGAGGTATTGACGTAGCTGACCACCGGCACGCCGGGGTGCTGCGCGCGCAGCGCACGCACGTCGTCGGCGGTGATCGAGGACGCCAGCGAGCAGCCGGCCTCGAGGTCGGGAATCAGCACGGTCTTGTGCGGCGCCAGGATCTTGGCGCTCTCGGCCATGAAGTGCACGCCGCACAGCACGATCAGATCCTGCCCGCAGTCGGCCGCCGCCTGCGCCAGCGCCAGCGAATCGCCGGTGACGTCGGCCACGCCGTGGAAGATTTCCGGCGACTGGTAGCTGTGCGCCATGATCACCGCACCGCGCTCGCGCTTGAGCGTGTTGATGGCGTCGATCCACGGCAGGTGCATCGGCAGTTCCAGGCATGGAACCAGCGGTTCCAGCTTCTGCATCAGCGCGGCGTATTCGTGTTCGAGACCCTCGCGCCAAGCGGGCGCGTGGGCGTCAATCGTGGTGGGCATGTCGATTCGATCGGTGGGCGTCGGGGCCGCCGTGCGGGTCCGGCCCGCAGTGGAGGCTATGCGTATGGTGCCATGCAATCGGGTCAGGCGTCCGGGGGCTCGATGGATTGTTCGATCGCGCCGAAGATCGAATTGCCGTCGATGTCGCGCATGTCGATCTTCACGCTGTCGCCGTATTTCAGGAACGGCGTCATCGCTTCGCCGTCGCGCAGTTTTTCCACGGTGCGCTGTTCGGCGAGGCAGGACGCGCCGCGCGAAGTGTCCTGGTTGGCGATGGTGCCGGAACCCACGATGGTGCCGGCGGTCAACGGCCGCGTCTTCGCGGCGTGCGCGATTAGTTGCGCGAAATTGAATTGCATGTCCTCGCCGGCCTCGGCCTCGCCGAACCACTGGCCGTTGATCCAGGTGCGCATCGGCAGGTGCACCTTGTCGTCCTTCCACGCGTCGCGCAGTTCGTCCGGTGTCACGAACACCGGCGACAGCGTGGAGCGCGGCTTGGATTGCAGGAATCCGAAACCCTTGGCGAGTTCGGCCGGGATCAGGTTGCGCAAGGACACGTCGTTGACCAGGCCGACCAGCTGGATGTGCTGCGAAGCCTGCGCGGGCGTCACCGCCATCGGCACGTCGTCGGTCACCACCACGACTTCGGCTTCGAGGTCGATGCCGTAATCCTCGCTGGGCACCCGCACCGGATCGCGCGGACCGAGGAAGCCCGCGCTGGTGGCCTGGTACATCAAGGGATCGGTGTAGAAGCTTTCCGGCACCGTCGCGCCGCGCGCGCGGCGCACGCGCTCGACGTGCGGCAGGTACGCGCTGCCATCCACGAATTCGTAGGCGCGCGGCAGCGGCGCGGCCAAGGCGCCGAAGTCCAGCTCGAACGCATTCTCGACCGCCTTGTGGCGATGCAGGCACAGCGCGTCGTACAGCGCGTGCAGGCGCGGCGCCGTGTTCTGCCAGTCGTCCAGTGCGGCCTGCAGCGTGGGCGCGATGCCGGTGGCCGCGACGCCGTGCGCCAGATCGCGGCTGACGACGATCAGGGTGCCATCACGACCACCTTCCTTGAGGGTTGCGAGTTTCATGCGCGGTTTTCCGGTTCAGCGTTGCAATGGGTCGAAATGTTTTTTCAGGCCTTGCCAGCATTGCGCGTAATCGCGCTGGCGTTGCGGCGCGTCCAGCGCCTGTTGCGTCGGGTGGATCACGGCGCGCGTCTCGAACATGAAGGCCATGGTATCGACGACGTGCTGCGGTTGGGTGGTATCGGTTGCGAGCGCCTTCGCGTAGCTTGCCGCGTCCGGCCCGTGGCCGGTCATGCAATTGTGCAGCGACGCACCGCCCGGCACGAAGCCGCCGCCGGCGCTGGCGTCCTTGGCGTCGTATTCGCCGTGGATCAGGCCCATGAATTCGCTGGCGATGTTGCGGTGGAACCACGGCGGGCGGAAAGTGTGCTCGGCCACCAGCCAGCGCGGCGGGAAGATCGCGAAATCCATGTTGGCGGTGCCGGGCGTGTCGGAGGGCGAGGTCAGCACGGTGAAGATCGACGGATCGGGATGGTCGTAGCTGATCGAACCGATGGTGTTGAAGCGGCGCAGGTCGTAACGGTACGGCACGTCGCTGCCGTGCCACGCGACCACGTCCAGCGGCGAATGATTGATTGGCGCGCGCCACAGGTGGCCCTGGAACTTGGCGATCAGTTCGAAATCGCCTTCCACGTCTTCATACGCCGCGACCGGCGCTTCGAAATCGCGCGCGTTGGCGTTGCCGTTGGATCCGATCGGACCGAGCTCGGGCAGGCGCAGGTGCGCGCCGAAGTTCTCGCACACGTAGCCGCGCGCGGCGCCGTCGGGCAAATCCACTCTGAAACGCACGCCGCGCGGAATCAGCGCGATCTGCTGCGGTTCGACATCCAGCACGCCGAACTCGGTCGCGATCCGCAGACAGCCCTGCTGCGGCACGACCACCAACTCGCCGTCGGCATCGTAGAAGAAGCGTCCCTGCATCGGCCGGTTGCAGGCATACAGATGAATGCCGACGCCGGTCTGCGTCGCGGCCGAACCGTTGCCCGCCATCGTGAACAAGCCATCCACGAAATCGGTGGGCGCGGTCGGCAGCGCGAACGGGCTCCAGCGCATCTGGTCGGGCGGGGTGGGCGCTTCCTCGAAACGGTTGTGGAAGCGCGGCTGCGCGAACGGCGCGAACGGCCCGTGCAACGCGGCGGGGCGGATGCGGTACACCCAGCTCCGGCGATTGGCCGCGCGCGGCGCGGTGAACGCGGTGCCGGATAGCTGCTCCGCGTACAGGCCGTAGGGCGCCTTCTGCGGCGAGTTCTGTCCGATCGGCAAAGCGCCTTCCAGCGCTTCGCTTGCGTGTTCGTTGCCAAAACCGCTGAGGTAGCTCGGTTGGATCGTCACTGTGGTATGCCTCGATGGCCTGGTGTCCGGTTTCGCGCGCCCGCTGCGTCCGCCCTTTGAAAACGTGTCCGGAGCGGACGGCGTGGAGAGTGCGTTCCCGCCGTCCGCCCCGGGCACCTCGCCGAGCCTGGGTACGCCGCGCAGTGCGGCCGTGGTCCGTCAGGATGCTGCTGGGGCCTTACAGCACCCCGCGCCGCATCTGGTCGCGTTCGATGGATTCGAACAGCGCCTGGAAGTTGCCTTCGCCGAAGCCCTCGTTGCCCTTGCGCTGGATGATCTCGAAAAAGATCGGGCCGATGCAGTTCTGGGTGAAGATCTGCAGCAGCAGTTTCTTTTTCGTTTCCATGTCGGCGTCGATCAGGATCTTGTTCTTCGCAAGCCGCGGCACGTCTTCCCTGTGTCCCGGCACGCGCACGTCGATCACGTCGTAATAGGTGTCGGGCGTGTCGAGGAACTCGACGCCGGCCTGACGCATCGCTTCCACGGTGTCGTAGATGTTGTCGGTGAAGAGCGCGATGTGCTGGATGCCTTCGCCCTTGTACTCGTCGAGGTATTCGTTGATCTGCGACTTGGGATCGGACGACTCATTCAACGGAATGCGCACCATGCCGTCCGGCGCGGTCATCGCCTTGGACACGAGACCGGTCTTGGCGCCCTTGATGTCGAAGTAGCGGATCTCGCGGAAGTTGAACAGGCGCTCGTAGTAGCCCGCCCACTTCGCCATCTCGCCGAAGTAAAGATTGTGGGTGAGATGGTCGATGAAGGTGAGCCCGAAGCCCTTTGGGTTGCGTTGGCCCGCCGGCACCAGCCATTCGTAGTCGTCGAACACCGAACCCTTGTCGCCGTAGCGGTCGACGAGATACAGCATGCACCCGCCGATGCCTTCGATCACGGGCGCATCCACGGCGCGCGTCGCGGCCTTGTGGGCGATTTCCTTGGCGCCGTTCGCGAGCGTCGCCTTCAGCACGTCCTGCGCCGGGTGCGAGAAACGGATCGCGAAACCGCAGGCGCACGGGCCGTGCTTGTTCGCGAAATCCGACGCGAACGAATCCGGCTGCTCGTTGACCAGCAGGTTGCAGCCGCCCTGGCGATACAGGGTGACGGCCTTGGTCTTGTGCTTGGCGACCGGCGTGAAACCGAGGCGGCGGAACAGGCCGTGCAGCAGCTTGGGATCGGGCGCCGCGAATTCGACGAAATCGAAACCATCCACGCCCATCGGGTTCGCGAAGGTGGTCGGCTGCATGCCGGTGTTGGGTTGGGCGTTCATGAAAACCTCCAGCGGAAATACGTTTGGTGCGAGCTGTCTTGAAAAGTCGGGCCATGGATGGCCGTGGTAGTGCTGGTGACCGAAAGCCTCGACGAAATCGGGAAGCTACAGCAACGCAGCAATTATGGATGATTGCACTACAATAGTTTCAGATGAAACTGTTTGCAAGCAGCGATCTGCCATGACTCGGCATGCTCCGATAGAACTCGAAAAGTTCATCCCGTACCAGTTGTCGATCGTATCCAATACGGTCAGCGAGGAGATCGCGCGCGAGTACCGCGAACGCTTCGACCTCGGCACCACCGAATGGCGGGTGATGGCGGTGCTGGCGCGCTACGACGGCGAGGGCCTGTCGGCGCGCGCGGTGGCGCGCCTGACCGCGATGGACAAGGTGGCGATCAGCCGTGCGCTGGCGCGGCTGGTCGCGAACGGCCGCGTATTGCGTCGCACCCACCACGGCGACAAGCGCAGGTCCGTGCTGCGCCTGTCGGCGGCCGGCTGGCGCATCCACGACGCGGTGGCGCCGCTGGCGCGCAGGCACGAGCGCGAATTCCTGGCGATCCTGAGCGAGGAAGAGCGGGACACGCTCGCACGCATCCTCGACAAGTTGATGGCCGACGGCGCTAACGTACGCCGTGCATCAGCCGGTTCACCAGCGGCGAAATCAGCAGCAACAGCACGCCCGCGCCCAGCAGCAGCCAGAATCCGAAGGTGAAGCCCGACAGCGCGGACGCGACGGTCATGCCGCCGCTGCCCGCCACGCGGCTGGCGAACAACCCCGAGAGGTTGCCGCCCACCGCCAGCGACAGGAACCAGCCGCCCATCGCGAAGCCGACCAACCGCGGCGGCGCGAGCTTGGTCACCATCGACAGGCCGATCGGCGAGAGGCACAGCTCGCCCCAGGTCTGCAGCACGTAGCACAGCACCAGCGGCCAGAACGGAATCAGCCCGTTCGCGCCCAGCAGTTTCGACAGCGCGAACATCAGCACCAGGAAGCCGAGGCCGTTGAAGACCAGGCCCAGGCCGAACTTGCGCGGGATCGAAGGCTCCATCCGGCGCCGGTCCAGTCCCGCCCACGCCAGCGTCACCAGCGGCGCGAACACGATGATCGCGAGCGGACTGACCGACTGGAACCAGCCGACCGGGAACACCCAGCCGCCCGGCATCACGCGGTCCACGATGTTCTCGGCCAGGAAATTGAACGAGGTGCCGAACTGGTAGTAGAACATCCAGAACAGCACGTTGAACGCGAAGATGATCAGCATCGCGATCACGCGATGCACCTGCACGCGATCGTGGCGCGCGGCTTCCGCCAGCAGCATCGCGGCGACCGCGATGAACAGCAGTCCGAGCAGCCATTGCAGACCGCCGGCGCCCAGCTTCGACAGCAGCAGGTAGATCAGCGGCACGCCGACGATCACGGCGAGCACCACCCACACCACGCGTGATGCGCCTTCCGCGCCCGGCACCGGCCGTCCGACGTGTTTCAGTTGCCGCCGGCCGAACCAGAACCACGTGAGGCTGACCAGCATGCCCACGCCGGCGGCGGCGAACACCAGCCGAAAATTCTGCTGCATCGGCGTCGCAGTGAAGTGCGCCGCCATCCATCCGGTCAGCAGCGGCGCCGCCAGCGCGCCCGCGTTGATGCCCATGTAGAACAGCGTGAAGCCGCGGTCGCGGCGCGGATCGTCGCGGCCGTACAACTGCCCGACCATCGTCGAGATGTTGGGCTTGAACAGGCCGTCGCCCACGATCACCAGCGCCAGGCCGAGCAGCAGCATCGTGCGGTCGGGCAGCATCAACGCGAACAAGCCCGCCGCCATCACCAGCGCGCCCAGCAGGATGCTGCGCTGGTAGCCGATCACACGGTCGGCCACCCAGCCGCCGAACAGGCAGGTGCCGTAGATCAGCGCGGTGTACGCACCGAAGACACCGCTGGCCCATGCCTGCCCCGACGGATCGCCGTGGTAGAACTGCTGCACGATGTAGAGCACCAGCGCCCAACTGACCGAATAGAACGCGAAGCGCTCCCAGAACTCGGTCATGAACAGCATCCACAGCGGTTTCGGATGTCCGAACCGTTGCGGAAAATCCGGCGCGTCGTGCAAGGCTGCTTTGTCGGCGTCTTCGATCATGGTCTGTCCTTGCGGAGTCGTTTCAACGCACACCGTGCATCAGCTTGACGATCCCCGGCGCGGCGATCAGGTAGACCAGCGCGATCGCGACGCCGCCGAGCAGCAGCCATCTGAACACGCCAGCGTAGGCCTCGATGCCGCCAGTGGTGGTGAAGGCTGCGATCTGGCCGGCGAGGTTGTACGAGATGGCGACCCCGAAGAACCAGCCGCCCATCGCCAGCGCGGCCTCGTCGTGCGCGGCCAACTTGCCGACCACGCCATAGCCGATCGGCGACAACGCCAGCTCGCCCACCGTCGAGCCCAGATAGCACGCCAGCAAGGTCCACGCCGCGACCTTGCCATCCGGGAGTTTCAGGAATTCGATGGCGTACAGCAGCACGCCGTAACCCAGCGCGACCAGCAGCAGACCGATGCCGAACTTGCGCGGCGTCGAGGGATTGATCCCGCGCTTGTCCAGCCACGGCCACAGCATCGCCATGAAGGGTGCGAAGATCAGGATGTACAGCGGGTTCACCGACTGGAACAGGAGGTAGTCCCACTGGATGCCGAGGATCCGCCCGTGCCACAGCGGCGCCACATGGTCGCGCGCGAAGAAGTTGAGCGCGCTGGCGCTGAGCAGGCTCAGTGCCCAGAACAGCACCATCGCGATGAACAGCAGCAACAGTGCGACGTAGCGCTGGCCTTGCACGCGGTCGCGCCGGCGCACGCTGCCGACGATGAAGTAGAGGAACAGCGCCGCCATCAGCACATACACGAACACATCCATCGCGTCGGGGTGCGCCAGCAACTGTGCGCACGGGAATGCCAGCGCCAGTGCCGCCAGGACCACCACCGGCGTCGACCATGCGCGCTGGTAGCGCACGGTTTCGTTCGCGCCGGGTATCGCGCGGTGGCGCCACTCGAACACCAGCGCGCCGAATGCCATGCCCACCGCGGCGGTAACGAAGCCCCAGCGGTAGCCGTAGCGCGCGCCGATCCACGCCGCGCAGATGAACGGCGCGATGAAGCCGCCGAGGTTGATCGCGAGGTAGAACAACGTGTAGCCGGCGTCGCGCTTGGGGTCCTGCCTGGCGTAGTTGCGTCCGATCAGCACCGTCAGCGGGATGTTGAGTCCGGCCGCCAGCACGAAGAGCGCCAGCGACAGCGTGAACAGCTCGCGGTTCGGCGCAGCCAGGCCGAGGATTCCGAGCGTGGCCAGCCACAGCGAAATCCGGAGCGAGCGGACTTCGCCCAGCACGTTGTCGGCGACCCAGCCGCCGAGGATCGTGGTGGCGTACACCAGCGAGCCGAAGCCCGCGAACAGGTAGTTGGCCTGCTTCAGCGCCGCATCGTGCGGGAGATTGGCGAAGAAGGTGTCGGCGGCGTACGGCGCCAGGAACGCGCGAAAGCCGTAGAACGCGAAGTTGAGTCCGACCGTGACCCACAGCAGCATCCACAGCAGGCGCGGATGGCCCATGAAGCTGCCGCCTTGCGGCAGCGCGTACTCGGCATCGTCGTTCGTGTGCATCGACAGCCCCTACGGCCGGTCGACGCCAGCCCCGCGCGACCTTGGCGGCGCACCCGCCGCCGGGTCAAGCTGCGCTGCAGCAGATCAGCCGGTGCGAAGTTCCGTGCGCACTTCCAGCAGCTCGGGGAAGAAGGTGAGGTCCAGCGCCTTCTTCAGGAATCCGACGCCCGACGATCCGCCGGTACCCTTGCGGTAGCCGATGATGCGCTCGACCGCCTTCATGTGGCGGAAGCGCCACATCTGGAAGTTTTCCTCGACGTCCACCAGCGTTTCGCACAGTTCGTATTCGGCCCAGAATTTTTCCGGCGCCTCGTAGATACGCTGGAACACCGGCAGCAGCGATGCCTGGCGTTGCCAGCCCGTGCGCACGTCGCGATCCAGGATGGCTTTCGGAATCGCGTGCCCGCGCCGCGCCAGCCAGTGCAGCACCGCGTCGTACAGGCCGGGCGCGTCGAGCGCAGCGCGCAACTTCGCCTGTACTGCCGGATCGTGCGCGAACACGTCCAGCATGTCGGCGTTCTTGTTGCCGAGCAGGAATTCCACCGTGCGGTACTGCGCCGACTGGAAGCCCGATGACGGCCCCAGCGCGTCGCGGAACTTCAGGTACTCGTGCGGCGTCATGGTTTCCAGCACCGCCCATTCGTTGAACAACTGGTCCTGGATGCGCTTGACGCGCGCGAGCTTCTTCTGCGCCTGGTCGGCGCGGTCGGCGTCGAGGTCGGCGAGGGTCGCGCCGAGCTCGTGGATCATCAGCTTCAGCCACAATTCGGCGACGTGGTGTTGCACGATGAACAGCATCTCGTCGTGGTAGGGCGGATCCGAGACCGGCCGTTGCGCGGACAGCAAGGTGTCGAGGCGCAGATAGCTGGCGTAGGTCATGCGGCCTTGCAGGTCGCGTTCGATGCCGGCTTCGAGTTCGCGCCGGTTGCTGTCGGTCATGGGGATGTTCCGAAACGTGATCGCACAAGCGTAACGCAATGCATGTTTCGCGCAATGACGAGGATCAGCGGTTCGCGTTCGTGGTTCGTCGAGGGCTGCCCATCCGTTCGCGGTGAGCGTGGCGAACGTGACAGGCTTGTTGTTCCGACCCGCATCAAAACCGATTCCGGGTTCCGGCCTGCGGCCGGCCCCGGAATGACCCATCCGTGGATATTGTCATTCCGGGGCGACCCGTAGGGTCGAACCCGGAATCGGTTGCGGTTGCTGACGCACCAACCAGCCCGGGTGTTGCGTTGCAGCATTCCCATGACCTGCGGATATGGATGCATGCATGCGATAATGCGCGGCCCGCTTGCGCTGAAATGTCGGCCGCGAGCGGTCGCGGCTCCGCGCGATGCGGAGTCCATGCAATCCGAATCGACCGGGAGCCACCCGTGCCCATCGCCGCCAAGTTCGAAATCGAATACCTGCAGTACCTCGATCCCGAGGGCAAGCCGGTCCGCAAGGATCTGCCGGATTTTGCCCAGAACCTCGACTACATGGTCGAGCTGTACAAGCTGATGGTGTCCACGCGGGTGTTCGACACCAAGTCGATCGCGCTGCAGCGCACCGGCAAGCTCGGCACCTACGCATCGTGCCTCGGCCACGAAGCCACCCACGTCGGCATCGGCGCCTCGATGAAGCCGGAAGACGTGTTCGCGCCCAGCTACCGCGAATACGGCGCGCAGTTGTACCGCGGCGTGCGTCCGCGCGACGTGTACATGTACTGGGGCGGCGACGAGCGCGGCAGCGATTATCCGGACGAACCCGCCAGGCACGACTTCGCGTGGTCGGTGCCGATCGGCACGCAGTGCCTGCACGCGGCCGGCTCCGCGCTGGCGTTCAAGCTCCGCAAGGAGAAACGCGTCGCGGTGTGCACCATCGGCGACGGCGGTTCCAGCAAGGCCGATTTCTACGGCGCGATCAACGTGGCCGGCGCGCGCGACCTGCCGCTGGTCGCGGCGATCGTCAACAACCAGTGGGCGATTTCGGTCCCGCGCAAGATCCAGTCCGGCGCCAGGACCCTGGCACAGAAGGGCATCGCCGCGGGTTTGTTCTGCATCCAGGTGGACGGCAACGACATCATCGCGGTGCGCAAGGCGATGGGCGATGCGATCGAACGCGCGCGCAAGGGCGACGGCGGCAGCGTGGTCGAATGCGTGACGTACCGTCTCGGCGACCACACCACCGCCGACGACGCGCGCCGCTACCGCGGCAAGCAGGAAGTCGAGGACGCGTGGAAGAAGGATCCGGTCAAGCGCCTGCGCACCTGGTTGGAGGCGAAGAAGGCCTGGAACAAGAAGAAGGAAGACGCCCTGCAACACGAATGCGAGGAATGGATGGACAAGGAAGTGAACACCTACCTCGAAACCAGGGCGCAGCCGGTCACCGCGATGTTCGATTACACCTTCGCCGAATTGCCGGCCGACCTCGTGAAGCAGCGTGAAGAAGCGATGGCGCTGGAAAAACGTTGACGTTGTAGGAGGGCCGGAAGGCCCGACTGGTCGCGGCTTCCGCCGCTCCTACGTTGGAGAATTTGAATGGCGGCAATTACCCTGATCGAAGGCGTCACCCAGGCGCTCGCGTACGAGATGAAGCACGACCCCTCGGTGGTCGTGCTGGGTGAGGACGTGGGCGTCAACGGCGGCGTGTTCCGCGCCACGCAAGGGCTTTCGGAAAAGTTCGGCGAGTGGCGCGTGTTCGACACGCCGCTGGACGAAACCACCATCGCCGGCCTCACCGTGGGCCTGGCCGCGCAGGGCATGAAGCCCGTGGCCGAGGCACAGTTCGAAGGCTTCATCTATCCGATGATGGAGCAGATCGTCTGCCACGCCGCGCGCATGCGCAACCGCACGCGCGGGCGCATCACCTGCCCGGCGGTGTTCCGCGCGCCGTGGGGCGGCGGCATCCACGCGCCGGAACATCATTCCGAAGCCAACGAACACCTGTTCACCAACGTGCCCGGCTTGCGCGTGGTGCTGCCGTCCTCGCCGGCGCGCGCCTACGGCCTGCTGCTGGCCGCGATCCGCGATCCCGATCCGGTGGTGTTCTTCGAACCCAAGCGCATCTACCGCCAGTACAAGGAAGAAGTGCCGGATGACGGCGAGGCGCTGCCGCTGGACGTGTGCTTCGTGCTGCGCGACGGCACCGACATCACGCTGGTGACCTGGGGCGCGGAAGTGAAGGAAACGCTTGAGGCCGCCGATGCGCTCGCGAAGGAAGGCATCAGCGCCGAAGTGATCGACGTCGCCACGCTGACGCCGCTCGACTTCGACACCATCGCCGAATCGGTGCAGAAGACCGGCCGCTGCGTGATCGTGCAGGAAGCCCCGAAGACGGCGGGCTTCGGCGCCGAGATCGCCGCGCGCATCGCCGAAGAATGCCTCTACGACCTGCTCGCGCCGGTCGTGCGCGTCGCCGGATGGGACATCCACACGCCGCTGTTCCGCCTCGAACAGAAACAGTTGCCCAGCACCGCGCGCATCGTGGCGGCGGCGAAGCGCGTGCTGGCGGCAGGCTGAGATTCGTTTTCCCCTTCTCCCTCCGGGAGAAGGGGGCGCGAAGCGCCGGATGAGGGTCCGGGTTCGCGGTCAACTTGCGCGTGGTACCGAACCCTCACCCCTGCCCCTCTCCCGTCGGGAGAGGGGTTCAACGGACAGGTAACCAGACATGGCTGAGAACAAGACTTTCCACCTCCCCGACCTCGGCGAAGGCTTGCCCGACGCCACCATCGTCGAATGGCTGGTGAAGGAGGGCGACAGCGTCAAGCTGGATGCGCCGCTCGTTTCGATGGAAACCGCGAAAGCCGTGGTGGAAGTGCCGTCGCCATTCACCGGCAAGTTGCTGAAACAGCATGGCAAGGCGGGCGACGTGATCGTCACCGGCGCGCCGCTGGCCGAGTTCGAACTCGATCCCAGGGGCAAGCAGCGCGCCGAGAACGCGGCGGGCGGGCATCACCATGCGCCGACGCCGGTTGCGGCACCTGCGCCCGAGCCCGCACCCGCGCCCGCTGCCGCCAAGGCGGCGGACCGCGAAGACGAAGGCACGGTGGTCGGTGCGGTCGCGAGCAGCAACGAATTGCGCACCGAACAGGCCGGCAGCGTCGGCGGCGTGAAGGCTGTCCCTGCCGTGCGCGCGATGGCGAAGAAATTGAAGGTCGATCTTGCGCGTGTGCAGGCCACCGGCGCGGGCGGCGTGGTCACGATGCAGGACGTCAAGAATGCCGCGGCTTCGGGTACCGCTTCGCTCCCCTCTCCCTCCGGGAGAGGGGCTGGGGGTGAGGGTTCGGCAAGCGTCGTACCCTCACCCGGCGCTGCGCGCCACCACGGAGCTCTTGGCCAGGGACGGCAGCCGTACCCGATGGGAGAGGGAACCAGAAGCACGCTGTCGCAATCCGGCAAGCCGATGCGCACCACGCCGCCCACCGTGGCCGCAACCGGCCAGCCCGAACAGTTGAAGGGCGTGCGCCGCAACATGGCGCGCGTGATGGCGCAGGCGCACGCCGAAGTGGTGCAGACCACCATCGTCGATGACGCCGACCTGCACCAGTGGCTGGGCAAGCAGGACATCACCGCGCGCACGATCCGCGCGATCGTCGCGGCGTGCAAGGCCGAGCCGGCATTGAATGCGTGGTTCGACGGCCAGAACCTCACCGTCACCCGCCATCCCCACGTCGATCTCGGCATCGCGGTCGATACGCCCGACGGCCTGTTCGTGCCGGCGCTGCGCAACGCCGACATGCTGGACGCGCGCGGCCTGCGCGAGGGCATCAACCGCCTGCGCGCGCAGGTCGAGGACCGTTCGATCCCGGCCTCGGAACTGACCGGCTACACCATCAGCCTGTCCAATTTCGGGATGTTCGCCGGCCGCTACGGCACCGTCGTCGTGGTACCGCCGTGCGTCGCGATCGTCGGCGTCGGCAAGTTGTCGCACGACGTGGTCGCGGTGATGGGGGGCATCGAAGTGCACCGGCGCCTGCCGATTTCGCTGACGTTCGACCACCGCGCCTGCACCGGCGGCGAGGCGGCGCGGTTCCTGAAGGTGATCCTGGACGATCTCGCGCTGCCGCAGTGATCGGCCTCAGCTGCGGCGCCGGCGCCATTGCAGGTGCCGCAGCAACCCGTACGCAAGCACGAGGTTGAACCCCGCGTAGGCGCCCACCGGTCCGGCGAGGTATTTCCAGATCGCGCCGCCGTGGCCGATGGCGGCTTCCCAGGCGATCATCGCGCCCGCGATCGCGGCTGCGAACGCCGCGACCACGACGAAGATGTCGCGGCGGGCCAGATCGGGCGCCGCGTGCGACTTGCGCACATACAGCCAGTACAGCCACGCCAGCACCGCCAGCCACGGCCCGATCAGCAGCAGGGCGACGAAACGCGCCACGGCTAATCCGCGCCGACCAACGACGCCAGCGCCGCGCGGGCGCGTTCGAGGGCGGCATCGCGGGTGGCCGTGTCGGGGAACGCGCCGCTTGCCGCGAGCGTTTCGTGGTCGTGCATGAATGCAAACCGTGCGTCGTCCGCCGGCACCAGCGCACGACCGGCGCCGGGAGCAGACAGCGCGCGCGACGCCTGTCCCGCGGCTTTCGGATCCGTGAACGCACGCGAGAGCAGCAGTTCCTCGCCATCCGCGCCGAACAAGCGGAAGCGAAACCCTTCGTCGTCGCGGAAGCTGACGATGCGCGCGCGCTTGTCCGTCTTCTTCGCTGTTTTCGATTTCGCACGCGGCGCGGCGAGCGCGCCGAGCCCGACCGCGCGCCGCATGATTTCGAGGCGCGGCATGGCGACGACACGTGCCTTCTTCGCGCCTTCGCGCAACGCGTCCTCGATGTCGTCCGGATGCGCCATCAGCGCGTCGTAGCGTTCGCGCAGCAGCGCGATTTCGTCATCGATGCGTTCGAACAGTTTTTTCTTGGCTTCACCCCAGCCGAGGCCTGATTCGAGCTCACTCCGGAACGTCGCGCTTTCGGCGTCGCCCGCGAACGCTCGGTAGATCGCAAACAGGCTGGATGAATCCGGATCCTTCGGCTCACCCGGTTCGCGCGAATCGGTGACGATCTTCGCGATGGCCTCGCGCGTCGCCTTGGCGCCGCCTTCGAACAGCGGCACGGTGTTGTCGTAGCTCTTGGACATCTTGCGGCCGTCGAGGCCGGGCAGGGTTGCGACCGATTCCTCGATCGCGGCTTCCGGCAGCACGAACGGTTCGCCCGATCCGCCTGCCGCGTGCCACGCTTTGCCGTAGATGTGGTTGAAGCGTTGGCCGATGTCGCGCGCCATTTCGATGTGCTGCACCTGGTCGCGCCCGACCGGCACCTTGTCGGCGTTGAACGCGAGGATGTCGGCAGCCATCAGCACCGGATACATGTACAGGCCCGCGGTGATCGCGGCATCGGGGTCTTCGCCCTTCGCGGTGTTCTGGTCCACCGCGGCCTTGTAGGCGTGCGCGCGGTTGAGCAAGCCTTTCGCCGTGACGCAGGTCAGCATCCACGTGAGTTCCGGGATTTCCGGAATGTCGGACTGCCGGTAGAACGTGACGCGTTTCGGATCGAGTCCGCACGCCAGCCAGGTCGCCGCGATTTCCAGGCGCGAACGCGCCACGCGCGCCGGATCGTCGCATTTGACCAGCGCGTGGTAGTCGGCGAGGAAGAAGAACGCGTCGGTGTCGCCGCGCCGGCCGGCCGCGATCGCGGGCCGGATCGCGCCCACATAGTTGCCGAGGTGCGGCGTGCCGCTGGTGGTGATGCCGGTGAGGTAACGGGTGGTCATGGGTGCTGATTATCGCGGAGACTCGACCTTGTTCGTCATCTATGGACTCCTCCCTGATTGCAAGCACTTTTTGCACGAACACGGACGTTGCGTTCATCTATGCGGCCTGTGGGTGAGCCCATCGGTTCGGGCTCTGGCCTCGCATGGTGTCATCGCGTGTGGGGGCCAATCATTCCGACGGCCTCATCCTCGGGCCGGATGACGATAGCGGCCTGTTCCCACACCCGGTGCGACCGGTGATTCATGCGTGAAGTGGTTGCAAACGCTTCAGGTCCTCCGTGAAAGGGACGGCGATGCTTAGGCATGCGCCGCGCGATAGGGTTGGCCGCTGTGGAACACGGCCCAGACGATGCGGGCGTTCTTGTTGGCCAGCGCGACCGTGGCGCGGTTGTGACCGGCGCGCGCCTTGAGGGCTTGCAGCCAGCGGCTGCGCGGATCGGTCTTGGGGGCGATGGTGCGGATCACGGAGCGGGCGCCGTGCACCAGCAGATAGCGCAGATAGCCATTGCCGCGCTTGGTGATCGAACCCAGCCGGCGCTGGTTGCCGCTGGAGTGTTCGCGCGGGACCAGCCCGAGGCTGGCGGCAAACTGGCGCGCACGGGTGAAGCGCGTGTCATCGCCCAGGCTGGCGGCCAGCGCCGTCGCCGTGATCGGCCCGATGCCCTCGATCGCCTGCAGACGCTGGCACAAGGGATCTTGCCGGGCCAGTTCGTGCAGCCGTGCATCGAGCTTGCCGAGCTGGGTATCCAGGTGCAGCAGGTCTTCGCGCGCTTCGGCCAGCAGCGTGCGCAGCCGCCACGGCAAGCCGTTCCCGGCATCTTCCAGGATGCCTGCGACCTGCCGCCGGAACGGTCCGTTGCGCGCTGCGATCAGGATCCCGAACTCCCGCAGCATCCCGCGAATCTGGTTGAGGGTCCGGGTGCGGTCGCGGATCAGCCCTTCGCGCCGGCGGTGTTCGGCCAGGATCGCCTGCTGCGCGGCGGTCTTCACCGGCACCGGCTTCACCTTGGGCCGCCACGACGCCTCGAAGATCGCATCGGCATCGTTGGCGTCGGTCTTGTTGCCCACCAACATCGCCTTGACGTGCTGCGGCGGCAACAACTTCACGCGCACCCCGCGGGCCTGCAACAGCCGGCCCCAGTGGTGTGCCGAACCCGTCGCCTCCATCGCCACCCGCGTACCCGCCGGCAAGCCCTCGCACCACGCCTGAAAGCGCAATCGCGACAGCCGCTGCTTGCTCACTTGCTGTTGCTGGCGATCGTAACCGTGCACCTGAAACACCTTGCTTGCCAAATCCACACTGTAAGTCGTAACGTTCATCTCGGACTCCTCCTCGCTCACACGCTGGAACTTCATCATTCCACCAGCAGGGCACGCCAAGCGATGCCGATAGATAGAGGGGAGGAGTCCATGACCATCATTCCGGGTTCCGGCCTGCGGCCGGCCCCGGAATGACGATTCAACCTTCGTGTACCGCATCGACCAGCACCGCAACGTGCGCGGGATCGACGTCGGGCGTGATGCCGTGGCCGAGGTTGAACACGTGGCCGGGGTGCGCGCCGAAATCATCCAGCACGCGCCTGACTTCACGGCGGATTACCTCGGGCGAGGCCAGCAGCGTGGCCGGATCGAGGTTGCCCTGCAGCGCGACGCGATCACCGACGCGGCGACGCGCCTCGCCCAACGTGATCGTCCAGTCCACGCCCAGCGCCGCGCAACCAGTGCCGGCGAGCACTTCGAGGCTGGCGTTGGCGCCTTTCGAGAACAGGATCAGTGGGATGTCGCGCGCGTGCGGGTCATTGCGCAGCAGCTCCGCGATCTGCGCGAGATAACGCGCGGAGAATTCCTCGAACATCGCGGGCGCCAGCATTCCGCCCCAGCTGTCGAACACCATCAGCGCCTGCGCGCCCGCGGCCGCCTGCGCCGCCAGATACGCCGCCACCGCGCGCGCGTTGACGTCCAGCAGTTGGTGCATCGCCGCGGGTTCGTTCAATCCGAACGCCTTGACGCGAGCGAAATCGCGCGAGCCTTCGCCTTCGATCATGTAGCACGCCAGCGTCCACGGACTGCCGGCGAAGCCGATCAGCGGCACGCGCCCGGCGAGTTCGCGGCGGATCAGGCGCACCGCATCCGTCACGTAGCGCAGCGATTGTTCCGGATCGGGCACGCCAAGCTTCGCGATGGCGGCGGCGCTGCGCAGCGGTTGATGGAACTTCGGGCCCTCGCCCTCGACGAAGTGCAGGCCGAGGCCCATGGCGTCGGGCACCGTGAGGATGTCCGAAAACAGGATCGCGGCATCCAGCTCGAATCGCTCGATGGGTTGCAGCGTGACCTCGCAGGCGAGTTCCGGCGTCTGCGCCAGCGCGAGGAAACTGCCGGCGCGTTCGCGCGTCGCGCGGTATTCCGGCAGGTAGCGGCCGGCCTGGCGCATGATCCACACCGGCTTCGCATCGACCGGTTGGCGACGCAGCGCGCGCAGGAAGCGATTGCCGCGGTTCGATGCCTCAGCCATGCGGGTTGTCGATGCCTTGCGTGATCATCACCTTGAAGCCGCGCTTCAACTGCGCGTCGCGCGCCTGCTCGAACGCGGCCAGCGCGGCGTCGCGGTCGAGATAGACCTCGCGCTTCAGCGTCGCCCGTCCGCCTTCGCTGCCCGTCTCGCGGTACAGCGTCCAGCCGCCGAGCAGATCCTGCTCCAGCGCGATGCGGCAGTAGCGCGGCGTGCCCGCGCCGGGTGGCGTCTGCAGATAAAGATGCATCGGGAAATTGTAGGGGAGATGCAGGGCTACGACAGCAGCACGGCGCGGACGGCGGCATCGTCCACGCCCGCGACGATCTCCGCATTGCCGATCCCGCGCCACAGGATCAGCCGCAGCGCGCCGGCGCGGTTTTTCTTGTCCAGCCGCATGTGCGCGAGCAGCGCATCGGCATCGATGCCTGGCGGGACGGCTGTCGGCAATCCGAAGCGTTGCAGCAAGCCGCGCAGGCGTTCCGTATCGGTTTCGTTGGACATGCCCAGCCGTTCGGACAGGCGTGCCGCGAGCACCATGCCGATGGCGACGGCTTCGCCGTGCAGCAGCGCGCCGTAGCCCGTTTCGGTTTCGATCGCGTGGCCGAAGGTGTGGCCGAAATTGAGCAGCGCGCGTTCGCCCGTCTCGCGTTCGTCGCGTTCCACCACGCCGGCCTTGAAGCGGCAGCAGGTGGCGATCGCGTGGGTCAGCGCCGCAACGTCGCGCGCAAGCAGCGCATTGGCGTGCGTTTCCAGCCACGCGAAGAAATCCGCGTCGCCGATGCACGCGGTCTTCACCACTTCGGCGAGTCCGGCGCGCAATTCGCGGTCGGGCAGGGTCGCGAGCGTGTCGAGGTCGGCCACCACCGCGCGCGGCTGGTGGAACGCGCCGATCAGGTTCTTGCCGGCCGGATGATCGACGCCGGTCTTGCCGCCCACCGAGGAATCCACCATCGCCAACAGCGTGGTCGGGCACTGCACGAAATCGATGCCGCGCATCCAGCAGGCCGCCGCGAAGCCCGCGATGTCGCCGACCACGCCGCCGCCCAGCGCGAGGATGCAGGCGTCGCGGGTGGCGCCGAGCCGTGCCAGGGCATCGAAGATTTTCGACACGGCATCGAGGTTCTTGTGCGCTTCGCCGGCGGGCAGGGCGAGTGTTTCGCAACGGATCGTCGAGCCATGCGCGGCGGCAAGCGCATCGCGCAAGCGCTGCGCGTACAACGGCGCAACGTTGCCGTCGCTGACGATCAGCGCGTGGCCGCCGCGGATCGCGTCGCGCCAGATATCCGGTTGGTCGAGCAGGCCTCGTCCGATCCGGATCGGATAGCGGTGCGCAGGCAAGCCCACCTCGATCGTGGCCGTCATGCGCTAGCCCTTGTCGCGGGAATGCGTTGCCAGCGTTGTTCCAGCAAGGCGCCGATGCGTGCCGCGGCGTGCTGGCAGGATTCGCCTTCGCTCGCGACGGCGAAATCGGCGATCTCGCGATACAGCGGGTCGCGCACGCGGGCAAGCTGTTCGAGGCGCTCGCGGCGGTCCGGCGCATCCAGCAGCGGACGCTGGCGATCGCGCACGAGGCGCCGGAGTTGCTGCTCGACCGAGGTTTCCAGCCAGACGACGAAACCGCGTTCGTGCAGCAGCGCGCGATTGGCGGACGCCAGCACCGCGCCGCCGCCGGTGGCGAGCACGATGCCGTCGCGTTGCGCCAGCTCGGCCAGCATCGCGGATTCGCGGCGGCGAAAACCGGCTTCGCCCTCGATCTCGAAGATCGTCGCCACGCTTGTGCCGGTGCGTTGCTCCACCGCGGCGTCGAGGTCGATGCACGGCATCCCGAAATGCTCCGCCAGCCGGCGTCCGATGCTGGATTTGCCGGCGCCCATCGGGCCGATCAGGAACAGGTTGGGCGAAGGGTTCATCGGGTACGGGCCGTGACCTGACGAAAGAATCTGAAGAAGTATTTACCACGGATTTGCACGGACCAACACGGATCAATCCAGTGCGCAGCTTCGGTGAATGCGCGAACCCGTGAAGCAGTCCATGAGCGTTCGCCTGGGCGGGAACGCATCGTTGAAAGCCGCTCTGCCTGATCCGCTCTTATCCGTGCAAATCCGTGGCAAAAATGCTTTTGCCTTGCTGCGATGGCCAGCTCACAGCGGCTCCAGCCAGCCCCACTTGTCCTCGGTGCGGCCGTCGAACAACCCGAAGAACAGATCCTGGATCTTGCGCGTGACCGGTCCGCCCTCGCCATTGCCGACCTGCTTGCTGTCGATCGCGCAGATCGGCGTGACTTCCGCCGCAGTGCCGCACATGAAGATTTCGTCGGCGAGGTACAGGTATTCGCGCGGCAGGTCGCGCTCGACCACGGGGATGCCGTGGTCGAGCGCCAGCGTGATGATCGAGTCGCGGGTGATGCCGTTCAGCAGCGCGGCGCTGATGGGCGCCGTGTGCAATGCGCCGTCGATCACCAGGAACACATTCTCGCCTGCGCCTTCGCTCAGCAAGCCGGTCGATGCGAGTGCAATACCCTCGCCGAAGCCGCGCTGGCGCGCTTCGCGCGCGATCAGTTGCCCGGAAAGGTAATTGCCGGCGGCCTTCGCGCCGGCGGGAATCGTGTTGGGGGCAAAGCGCTGCCAGCTCGACACGCACGCCGTGATTCCCTTCTTCAGCGCTTCCGGCCCGAGGTACGGTCCCATCGGCCAGCCGGCGATCGCCACGTCCACCGGGGTGTCGGCCGAGATGCCGAAACCGCCGAGGCCGCGGTATGCGCACGGGCGCAGGTAGGCCTGGTCGAAACCGTTCTTCTTCAGCACCTCGTGGCAGGCCGCGCTGGTTTCCTCGATCGAGAAAGGCATCGGCATGTCGTAGATGCGCGCCGAGTTGTACAGGCGCTTCATGTGCGCGGCCAGCCGGAAAATCGCGCCGCCCTTGGGCGTCCCGCCTTTGGAAGTTTTGTAGCAGCGGATGCCTTCGAACACCGCCGAGCCGTACTGCAGGCTGTGCGACATCACGTGCACGGTGGCTTCCTTCCACGGCTTGATCGCGCCGTTGTGCCAGACCCACTCGGGATACTTCTGTTCGGCCATATCGCGGCTCCGCTCAAAACATGAATGATAGCGGGTTGGGTGACGCTACGCCCTGGGATGGTGTTGGGAATGCAACCGCTTCAAGCCTTCGCGCGCGACCAGCGTGTAGATCTGCGTGGTGGAAAGATTGCTGTGGCCCAGCAGCATCTGCAGCGCGCGCAGGTCGGCGCCGTGGTTCAAAAGATGCGTGGCGAACGAATGCCGCAGCACGTGCGGCGAAATGCGCTTGGCCGCGATGCCGGCGGCCAGTGCGTGCTTCTTCACGAGCGTCCACGCCATCTGCCGCGTCATGCCGGCGGCGCGATTGGACAGGAACAGCGCGGGTGTTTCACGGCCCTTCGCCAGCGCCGGGCGCGCCTCGCGCAGGTAACGGCCCAGCCAGTCCATGCAGGTTTCGCCGACCGGCACCAGCCGTTCCTTGCCGCCCTTGCCGATCACCCGCAGCACGCCCTGGCGCAGGTTCAGGCCGGCCAGCGGCAGCGTGACCAGTTCGCTCACGCGCAGGCCGCAGGCGTACATCAGTTCCAGCATCGCGCGGTCGCGCAGGCCGATCGGCGTGGCGGTGTCCGGTGCTTCCAGCAAGCCCTCGATCTCACGTTCGGCCAGCGCCTTGGGCAAGGTGCGCGGCAGCTTGGGCGCGTCCAGCAGCAGCGTCGGATCTTCGAAAGCGGCGTCGCGGCGCACCTGTTCGGCATAGAAACGCCGCAACGCGGTCAGTTCGCGCGCGTTGGTCCGCGCGCCGATGCCGGCCTTGTTGCGCGCGGCGAGATACTCGAACAGGTCGGCGCGCGTCGCGCCGAGCAAGCCATGCGCGTGCTCCGCCAGCCACGCCGCGCAGCGTTCGAGGTCGCCGCGATAATCGGCGAGCGTCAGATCGGCCAGGCCGTCGCGCGACCACACGCCTTCCAGGAACGCATCGATCGCGGCGCGGTCGCGCGGGTCGATTTGACTGGCGGAATCCATCATCATGCGATGCTCGCGCGCGCCAACCTTTCCCGCAAGTCTCGCGATGCCCGCCATCCCCGCGTCCACCGATGCCAAGCCCGTCGCCTTGTGGCGACGTTGCGCGGCCATGTTCTACGACCTGTTCCCGCTGCTGGGACTGTGGATGGTCGGCGCCGGCCTGTGGGTGCTGGCCTTCCATCGCGGCTACGACCCGCAACACCCCAGCCTGGCGTTGCGCGTCTTGCTGGACGCGTGGCTGTTCGTGATCACCGCCGCGTATTTCGTGATCTCGTGGACGCGGGTCGGCGCGACCATCGGGATGCGCGCGTGGAAACTGAAGTTGACGCGCGATGACGGCGCGCGGCTCGACGTGCGCACCGCGCTGCTGCGCTTCGAGCTGGCGCTGTTGTCGCTCGCGGCCCTCGGTGCCGGGTTCTGGGTCGCATGGTTCGACGCCGGCCGGCGCACGTGGCACGACCGCGTGTGCGGGACGCGCATGACGCGGCTGTGATGCGCGCGCCCGATTGCGCAGTTCCGCAGGTTGGGCCGACCGGACTTCATCCGGGAAGCCCAACGTTGGGCTTCACCACGTTCAGCACCAACCTGCGTGGGGCGCCAACCTGCGCAAGGGCAGGCTTGGGCGGCCGATTACACCCGCCGGTAATACCACACCGCGATCGCCAGCAGCAGCAGCGCCGGAATCAGGTTGATCATGAACGGCGGTGCGCCCAGCACCGTGCCGGTGCTGATGATCGCGCGCTGGATGAAGTACCACGCGATCGCGACGATCACGCCCAGGAACAATCGCTTGCCGAGTCCGCCCGAGCGCAAGGCGCCGAAGCCGAACGGCAGCGCGCACAGCACCAGCAGCACGGTGTTGGCGGGATAGAACACGCGCGTCCACCAGGCGTTGAGGTAGACGC
This sequence comes from Rhodanobacteraceae bacterium, assembly GCA_030123585.1. Taxonomy (NCBI): domain Bacteria; kingdom Pseudomonadati; phylum Pseudomonadota; class Gammaproteobacteria; order Lysobacterales; family Rhodanobacteraceae; species Rhodanobacteraceae bacterium. Next base: position 1,956,782 of record CP126120.1, on the reverse strand, counting down.
CCGGGTTCTGGCGGTTGGCGCGCAGGTAATCGATGTTGCGCGAGAGATCGCGCAGCGAAAGGTATTCCGGGTGCGCGACCGACGCCTGCAGCACGTCGGGATCGAGCGAGGTCTTCCATGCCTGCTGCGCCGAGGTGGTGCTGACCGCGCCGTCGGGCGACACGCTGGTGTCGCGCACATCGTGCAGCATCCACGACTTGCCGTCCTGGGTGGCCAGCTTGGCGCGGCGGAACGAGGTCAGCTCGCCGTCATCGTTGAAGCCGAACACGCGCACGTCGGCGAGCTCGACCTCACGCCGGCCGTGTTCGATCTTCGCCAGCGCCGCCTTGGCGTTGATGATGTCGTTGCCGTCGCGCTCCCACAGCCCGCTGCCCTGGCGCACGCGCAGCTGGCCGGAGCTGCGCTGCAACTGGATTTCCTGCGCATGTTGCTCGCCCGCGGGTGCCGCTGTTTCGCCCAGCACGAACACGCCGGCCATCAGCAGCGCCACCAGCCCGGTGACCGACAGGCTGATCCTGAGCTTGGACATGCCCGCCGCGCGCAACGCGGTGAGTTCGCCGGTGGTGGCCAGCGCGCCGACGCCGACCAGGCTGCCGATCAGCGCGGCGAACACGAACCACTGGTACGCGCGTCGCGGCACGGTCAGCAGGATGTAGGCGACGGCCTTGCCCAGCGAATAGCCGTTGTGGCCGATGCCGCCGATCTGCTTGGCGAACTCCATGAAAGTGTCGAGCCCGGTCAGCACCAGCCAGGTGAGCAGCAGCCCGCCCAGCACCGTGCCCGCGATCAGGAGATCGGCGCGCTTGATCCGGAAGCGTTGCACGGGCCCGGTCGTCACGTGGCCGCCGCTCTGGCCGTGCGCGGCTTGCGCGTCGCGTATTGGCGCGCGAACACCCAGGCCGCGCCGGCGAACACCGGGATCAATATCCACCACATCCCGATGGGCGCCGCGAGTTTGCCGCTGGTGATGAGGATGCGCGCCAGGTTCATCAGGTTCATGATGACGAGGTACGCCAGCACCGCGATCAGGATGCGCCCGACCGGCGAGCTGCGCGGTCCCTGGCGTGCCATCGGCAACGCCAGCATCGCCAGCACCAGCGGCCCGAATGGAACCGCGATCCGCCATTGCAGTTCGGCGCGCGCGGCGGGATCGCTGTCGCCGATCAGCGAAGCGGTGGTGCGCAGGCCGTCCGGATCGTCGCCGCTGTCGTCGTTCGCGGGCGGCGACAGCGCGATGTCGTTGCGGCGGAATTTCATCAGGCGCCAATTGTCCTGGTCGAGGCGGATGTCGTAGCGGTGGCCGTCGTGCAGCGCGATGAAGCGGTTGTCCTCGCTGCCTTCGTGGAACAGGTCGCCGTGGTCGGCGACGATCACGCTGATGCTGGCCACGCCATCCTTGCCTTCGCGCTCGCTTTCGACGAACAGCTTGCCGAGCTTGGTGCCGTCGGGGCTCACCGTGTTCGCGAACAGGATGCCGCCGCGACCCGCGAGGCTGGTGAAGCGGCCGGGCTCGAGGCCCGCCGCGATCACCGAGCGGTTGGCCTGTTCGACTTCGGCACTCGACGCGCGCGCCGCCAGCGGACCCAGCCACAGCGCCACCAGCGCCACCACGATGCCCGCGCCGATGCCGAAGATCGCGGCGGGCTTCAGCAGGCCGCCCGGTCCGAAGCCGGACGCCGACAACACGTGCATCTCGCTGTCGCGGTACATCCGCCCGAGCGCCAGCAGCATGCCGAGGAACATCGCCATCGGCAGCAGCGCCTGCAGGGTGTTGACCAGGTTCAGTCCCAGCACCGTGAACATCACGCCGCCGGGGAGGCGCCCGGTCGCGACCTTGTTCACCACGTCGGCGAAGGTGCTGCCCGTGAAGATCACCAGCAGCACCACCACGGCCGCCAGCGTGCCCCACAGGAATTCGCGCAGGATGTAACGATCGAGGATGGAAAGACGCGGCATCGGCTACACTGGCTCGCTTTGCGAGCGTGCAGTGTAGTGGCACGCATGCGTTCGCCCCGCATACGAGGAAGCCATGCCCGTGCTCGAATTCAGTCTGGGTTTCACCGATGCCGCTGCCGCCGACACGCCGTGCGTGGTGGTGGGCGTGTACGACGGCGCACTCTCGCCGGCCGCCGCCGCGATCGATGCCGCCAGCGGCGGCACGCTGACGCGGCTGCGGGAGTCGGGCGACTTCACCGGCAAGGCGGGGAAGACGCTGATGCTGCACGGACTGGCCGGGGTGAAGGCGCCGCGCGTGCTGCTGGTGGGTCTGGGCTCGCAAAAGGATTTCGATGGGCGCACGTTCGAACAGGCCTGCGCGGATGCCGGCAAGGCGCTCAAGGGCATGCCGGTCGCCAGTGCAGGCGTCTGGTTGCCCGAACTCGAAGTGAAGGATCGCGACGCGAACTGGCGCGTGCGCACCTGTGCGCTGGTGATCGACCACACCTGCTTCCGTTACACCGCCACGCTGAAGATGCCCAATGGCGGCGCGTCCCGGTTGTCGAAACTGGAATTGATGGTGGAAGCCGAGGCGCAGCGCGGCCTCGACGAGGCGCGCGCGCTGGCGCGCGGCGTGGCCTTCGCGCGCGAACTCGGCTGCCTGCCGCCGAACCTGTGCACGCCCACCCACATCGCCGCGCAGGCGAAAACCATCGCGGACGAACACGCGGGTTTGGTCTCGCTGGAAGTGCTGGAACGCGAGGACATGCAGAAGCTCGGCATGGGCGCGTTGCTCGCCGTGTCGTCGGGTTCGGCGACGCCGCCCAAGCTGATCGTCCTGCAATACAACGGCGCGGGCGACGCGAAACCGTACGCGCTGGTCGGCAAGGGCGTCACCTTCGACACCGGCGGCATGAACCTCAAGCCGACCGGTTCGATGGAGGAAATGAAGTACGACATGTGCGGCGCGGCCGGCGTGCTCGGCGCATTCCTGTCCGCAGTCGAATTGAAATTGCCCATCAACCTCGCGTGCGTGGTGCCGTCGGTCGAGAACATGCCCGACGGCGGCGGTTACCGCCCCGGCGACGTGCTGCACACCCACGCCGGCATCACGGTGGAAGTGTTGAACACCGACGCCGAGGGGCGGCTGATCCTGTGCGATGCGCTTTCGTACGCCTGCAAGCGCTTCCAGCCGCAGGCGCTGGTCGATGCGGCGACCCTGACCGGCGCCTGCGTGATCGCGCTGGGCGCGCACGCGTCGGGCCTGTTCACTGCCGACGACAACTTGGCCGATGAATTGCTGGCGGCCGGCAACGACACGCTCGACCGCGCGTGGCGGCTGCCGCTGTGGGACGACTACCGCAACCAGCTCGAATCCGCGTTCGCCGACATCGCCAACATCGGCGGCAAGAACGCCGGCGCGGTCACCGCCGCGCTGTTCCTGTCGCGCTTCACCGAAGGCACGCGCTGGGCGCATCTCGATGTCGCCGGCACCGCGTGGGTGCCGGGCCGCAAGGGTTACGCGACCGGCCGGCCAGTGCCGCTGCTCACGCAGTGGCTGATCGATCGCAGCGTGTAGGAGCGGCGGCAGCCGCAACCAAGGCAACGCCACAAAACCTTGTCGTCATTCCGGACGCGCGCAGCGCGATCCGGAATCGGTTTCTGGAGTTCGGTAGCAGCACCGGGTGCCGATTGGCTCGCGCCATCCATGGCGCGCGCTTGTACAGGTCCTCGTGCGCGGAACCAAAACCGATTCCGGGTTCCGCCGCGATGGAGCTGCGGCGGCCCCGGAATGACGAGGAAAGAAGGTCGTTCGCCGCGTCCGGAATGACGACAGGTTGTGTCTCGGCGACGCCCCGGAATGACGGCAGCAGGAGCGGCAGAAGCCGTGACCGGCGCCGGGACGTTCCTACGATGCCGTCGATGTGGCTTGCGCACGGCGCCGCATCGCATCGTCGAACGCACTGCGCAAGGCGTCCGGCAAAACCGGCTTGCGCAGGAACGCATCCATGCCGGCGGCGCGCGCGCGTTGTTCCTCGTCGCCGTGGGCGCTGGCGGTGAGCGCGATGATGGGCGTGGCGTCGCCGCGCCGGCGCAGCAGCTTCGCCAGTTCGCAGCCGTCCATGCCGGGCAGGTCGAAGTCGAACACCATCGCGTCGAAACCATCGCCCGAATCGATCTCGGACAACGCCGCCAGGGCGTGCGGCGCCAGCGTCACTTCGTAGCCGAAGGTTTCGATCAGGCCGGCGATGGCCTGTCCCGCTACGGTGTCGTCCTCGACCAGCAGCACGCGCCGTCGCGACGTTTGTGAGGGTGTCGCCGCGTCGCCTGTGTCGCGGACGGACTTGACCGCGATCGGCGTGTAACCGGTGCGCGTGGACGCCGCGTCCCCGCCTTCGGCCGGCGCCACCGTCGGCAGCGGCAGGTGCACGCTGAAGGTGCTGCCGCGCCCGGGCACCGATTGCAGGTCGATGCGGCCGCCCATCAGGCCCACCAGTTCGCGGCTGATCGCAAGCCCGAGGCCGCTTCCGCGTTGCAAGCGTCCGTAGTCGGCCTGCTCGAAGCGCTGGAAGATGCGCGCGCATTCCTCGGGCGTCATGCCGGGGCCGTTGTCGAGCACCTGGTAGGCGATGCCGTCGCCGTCGCGGTCCAGTTTCAGCGTGACGCCGCCGTGGGTGGTGAACTTCAGCGCGTTGTGGGCGAGGTTGAACAGGATCTGCTGCACGCGCAGCGCATCGCCGCGCACCGTGCGCGGCGCGTCCGGCGCGACCGCGACGTCGATCGTCAACTGTTTCTGCGCCGCGAGGCCGGCATCGGCGTCGGCGACTTCGCGCAGGATCGCCGCGGGATCGAACGGCGCGGCGTTCAATTCCAGCCGGCCGGCCTCGATGCGCGCCACGTCCAGCGCGTCGTTGACCTGCCGCAGCAGCAGCGCGCCGGAACGCCGGATCGCATCCGCGTACTGGTGCTGGCGATCGTTCATCGGCGTCTTCAGCAGCAGCTCGGTCATGCCCAGCACGCCGGTGAGCGGCGTGCGGATTTCGTGCGCCATGTTGGCGAGGAAGCGCGACTTCGCGGCGTTGGCCTGTTCGGCGATGCGCTGGCGTTCCTCGCTCAGCGCCAGCCTGTGCTGCTGCCGCAGGCGCCGGCGCAGCGTCCACACGCTCCACGCCAGCAGCGCGAGCGCCGCGAGCACGTACGCGGCCCACGCCCACGGCGTGTTCCAGGGCGCCGCCCTCACGTGCAGCGAGAACGCTTCCAGCGGCGCGCTCCACGGGCCGTCGCCAGTGCGCCCGCTTACCAGCAGGCGGTAGTCGCCGGGTTCCAGCACGGAAAATTCGCGCACGTTGCGATGGCCGGTTTCCACCCAGCCGGGATCGAAGCCCTGCAGGCGGAAGCGGTACTGGTTGCGCGCCGGATCGACGAACGACAACACCTGCGCGGTGACGTTGAGCTCGCGGTCGCGCCAGTCGAGTTCGATCGGCCGGCGCGGATCGAGTTCCAGAAGCTTGCCGTTGCGGCGCACGTTCACCGATTCCAGTACGAGCCGCGGCGTCGCGAGATGCCACGGCAATTGGTCGATCCGGATGCCGATCACGCCGGCCAGGCTGCCGGCGAACAATTCGCCCTGGCCGTTGGCGAGCAGCGCGTCGCCGGTGAAATCGGTGGTGGCCAGGCCTTCGGCGGTCGCGAACGCGTGCAACTGCCGGTTGCGCGGGTCGTACACCAGCAGGTTGCGGCTGCTGAGTGCGAACACCCGGCCATCCTTGCCGACCTGCAGGCCGAGGATGCCGGTGTCGGGCCAGCCGCGCTTGCCGTCGATGTCCTCGGCGAGCGTCGCGCGGCCGTGGTCGATGCGGTAACGCTGCAGGCTGGCGGTACGCGCCACCCACAGTTCGCCGTCCCGTCCAAGCGCGAACGCCTGCACGTCCCCGCGCGCCACACCCGGCACGAAAGCGAAAGCCGCGGCGCCGGGAGCGAGGCGCGCGAGCCCGGCGTGGCTCGCCGCCCAGATCGAACCGTCCGCGGCTTCGCGCAGTTGCCCGATTTCCCGCGCGGTCTCGCCGGCGGCCGGCGGCGCGAGCGGCTGGATCGCGAAGGTTTCCGGATCGACCCGGAAGGCGCCGCTGCCGACGCCGGCGAAATAGATGGTGCCGTCGCGCGCCGCGAGCAGCCGCCATACGCCGTGCCGCAACGCGACCTCGCCGGTGGCGACCGGCTGCAGGCGCTTGCCGTCCCAGGTGAACAGGCCGCGGCGGCTGCCGATCCACAGGCGGCCGGACGCATCCACAGCCAAGGAAGAAATCGACATCCGCGCGAGATCGGGAATCGCCGCGTGTCGCACCTTGCCGGTGGCGAGTTCGATCTGGTCGAGCATGCCCGCGCCCGCTGCCCACAGCGTGTCGCCGCCGGCCAGCGCCAGCGCGCGCACGCGGTCGCGGGTGAGGCTGTCGGGATCGCCCGGAACATGCCGGAACATGCTGAACGCGCGCCATTGCGGCGGCAGGTAGGCGAGGCCGCCATCCACCATCGCCACCCACACTCCGCCTTCGTGATCGCGGAACAAACCGTCCGGAAGGCGTCCCGGCAGGCCGCCCGCCACGCCTGGCGTGGGTTGCTCGAAGCGGGTGGCGCCATCGGCGCTGATGCGGGCGAGCCCGCCGCGTTCGGCGATCCACAGGCCGCCGTCCCTGCCGCGCAGGCTGGCGAGGGTCTCGCGCGCGGCGCTGATCAGGCTGGCGTGGCCGGCGGCATCGAGGTGATACAGCCCGGCACTGGTCGCGACATCCACGCCCGTGTCCGTCACCCGCACTTGCCAGATGGTTGGTTGTGTCTTGAGTTCCGGAAAAATGATGTGGTGGATGCGGCCGGCGGCATCCAGCCGATCGAGTCCGGCATCGGTGCCGACCCACAGTCCGCCGTCCGCGGCCAGTGCGAGCGCAGTGACGTTGTCCGAGGCAAGGCTGGCGGGATCGTCGCTGCGATGCCGCAGGTGCGTGAAGCCGCGTTCGTCCGCATCCAGCCTGTTCAGGCCGCCGGCGTACACGCCCACCCAGATCGCGCCCGACGGGTCCTGGGCGATCGCCATCAGGTCGTTGGCGGACAGGCTGTCCGCGCGCTTCGGGTCGTGCAGCCAGTGCCGGAAGCCGCCGCTTTCCGGTTCGTACAAATTCAGGCCGGTGTTTTCGCCGCCGACCCACAAGCGGCCCGCGCGATCGACCAGCAATGCCGACACGTCGTTGGCGGGCAGCGATGCAGCTTGTTCGGGATCATGGCGGAACACCCGGAACTCGCGGCTGTCGTAACGCACCAGTCCGCCATGGGTGCCGATCCAGAGATAACCCGCGTGGTCCTGGGTCACCGTGTACACGTTGGCGGACGGCAGGCCCTCGGCCACGCCGTAGCTGCGGAAGATCGGCGTGGGCGGCACGCTGGCCGCAGCGGGCGTTGCGGCGCTCGCCAACGCGCTTGCCAGAACCCATGCTGCGAACATCCCGCGCCTCCCCGTACCCTGAACCGCGATGATGCCGCAAAACCGCCGCCGATGCGCGCGCGGCGCGCGTGTGCGAGGATGGCAGCAGGAGGTCCGCGTGCGACGATGGCCGTCAACGTTGCTGGGGCTCGCGCTGGCGCTGGTCGCCGGCGCCGCGATCGCGCATTCGCTCGACTACCGCATCGACAGCGTGCACTCGCAGGTGCTGTTCAGCGCCGACCACGACGGCTATTCGAATCCGGTCGGCCGGCTCGCGATCGCGCGCGGCTGGCTGCGGTTCGATCCGGATGACTGGGCGGCCTCGAAAGTGGTGGCCGACATCGACCTGGCTTCCGCCGACCTCGGTGACAAGTCCTGGAACGATGCCGTCACGGGCCGCAATTTCCTGGACGCGGCGAAGTTCCCGCTGGCGCATTTCGAGAGCACGTCGGTGCGAAAGACCGGCGAACACACGGGCACGCTCGAAGGCAACCTCACCTTGCACGGCGTGACCTTGCCGGTGCAAGTCGAGTTCACCGTCAACCGCGTCGGCGCGACCCTGTTCGGATTCGAAACCATCGCCGGGTTCTCGGGCCACGCGACGCTGGACCGGACGAAGTTCGGCATGACCGCGTTCCCGAAAGCGGTCGGCACCGAGGTCGCAATCCGCCTCGAAATCGAGGCCACGCTCGACCGCTCCGCCGAGCAGGACTATCGGCGGGCCGCGGACAAATCGATCAGGAGCGGGGCGCATGCCGCTGCGCAGCACTGAAGCGGGCTGGGGCGCGCTGGTGCGCGCATTCCACTGGTCGATCGCGCTCCTGATCCTGGTGCAGGCCGTGATCGGGTTGACCATGACGGACATGGCCCTGTCGCCCGCCAAGCTGCGGGTGTTCGCGCTGCACAAGTCGATCGGGATGACCATCCTCGCGCTGGTGCTGCTGCGGATCGCGTGGCGGTTGAGCGAGCGCCGTCCGGCCGATCCACCCGCGATGCCGCGCTGGCAGGTGCGCGCGGCGCGCGCGATGCACCTCGCGCTGTACGTGCTGATCCTTGCGATCCCGCTTTCCGGCTGGTGGTTCAATTCGGCGTCGAACGCGCCGCTGGTGTGGTTCGGCCTCATCGACATCCCGAGCCTGACCGGCGGTTACGATCCGGTGTGGAAACCGCGCGCGCTGCTCGTGCACCAGACGCTGTTCTGGTTGCTGGTGGTCTTGCTGGTGGGGCACGTCGGCGCAGCCTTGTGGCATCACTTCAGGCAGCGTGATGATGTGTTGCGGAAAATGGTGGTTGGCGTGCGCGGAAAGAACGGAGGCGGATGATGAGGTTTGCATTCGGCTGCTTGTGTGCGTTGCTGTGCCTTGGTCTGGCTGCGACCGCGTTCGCGAAGACCTGGCAGGTCGATCCCGCGCACAGCACGCTCACCTTCACCAACACCTATCAGGGCGTGGCCTACACCGGGCAGTTCCGTCGTTTCACCGCGAAGATCGAGTACGACCCCGCCGACCTCGCGCACGCGAAGTTCGATGTCGAGATCGACGTCGCCAGTCTCGACACGCAGAACAGCGAGCGCGACCACGCCGCGCTGGGCACGGATTTCCTCGACACCGCGAAATTCCCGCGCGCGCATTTCGTGACCCGGTCGTTCCGCAAGGCGGCGAACGGCGAGGTGCAGGCGGATGGCAAACTGACCTTGCGCGGCGTCAGCAAGCCGGTCGTGCTCAACGTGAGCTTCGTCCCGCACGGCGATACCGCGACGCTGGATGTCAGCGCGCAACTGAAACGGCTCGACTTCGGGATCGGCACGGGGCAATGGGCCGACCCGTCGATGATCGGTAACGGCGTGACCGTGCACGGGCACTTGCTGCTGCACGCGCAGAAATAGAGGCGCCTCAGACGGTTTGCGCGCTCAGGAAAGCGTGCAACGCCGCCGCGTCGAACGGCCAGCCGAGCTCGCGCCCGGAATCCCCGTCGCGCAGCACCGGCACGCGTTCGCCGTAGCGCGCTTCCAGATCCGCATCGCCGTCGATCCACACGCTTTCGAATTCCGGCGCGCACGCGCGCGCCAGCAGCGCGACGGCTTCGTCGCACAGCTTGCAGTCGTCGCGTTGGTAAAGGATCAACATGGTTCCGGCGAGTGAAAATCGCTGGGGCGCGAACAAACATTGTCGTCATTCCGGGGCCGTTCGCAGCTTCATCGCGAACGGAACCACGGAGCTCTTGGCCATGGACGGCATTTTTCACATGCAGGGCACCCCCTGCAAAAGCAGATTCCGGGTTCCGCGCTACGCGCGGCCCCGGAATGACGACATAAGGGAGGAGTGCGTCCGCGCGTAGAATAACCGGCCTGTCTCTTGGCTTTGCAACCTATGGGCGTCAGCGTTTTTGACATCTTCAAGATCGGCATCGGCCCGTCGTCTTCGCACACCATCGGGCCAATGCGCGCGGCCGCGCGGTTCGTCGAGCGCTGGCTCGCCGAGACCGGCGACCTCGACCGTACCGCGCGTGTGACCGTGGAACTGTACGGTTCGCTCGCGATGACCGGTCGCGGCCACGGCACCGACAAGGCGGTGCTGTGCGGACTGGAAGGCCACTGGCCGGACCGGATCGATCCCGACGCGATCCCCCCATTGTTGCAACGCGTGCGCACCGGCAAACACATCCGCTTGCACGGCCACCACGAAATCGCGTTCGACGAAAAAGCCGACCTCATCTGGAACAAGCGCCAGAAACTGCCATATCACGTCAATGGAATGCGCTACACCGCGCATGCGGCGGGCGGCGAGGTGATCGTCACGCGCGACTACTACTCGGTGGGCGGCGGTTTCGTGGTCAACGCCGACGAGGCCGCGGCCGACCGCATCATCGCCGACACCACGCCGCTGCCGTTTGCGTTCCATTCCGGCGACGAACTGATGGCGCTGTGCGAGCAGCACGGCATGAGCATCGCGCAGGTGATGCTGGAAAACGAGAAGGTCTGGCGCAGCGAGGCCGAGATCCGCGCCGGGTTGCTGGAGATCTGGAAGGCCATGCAGGATTGCGTCGCGCGCGGCCTGCGTTCGCCGGGCGAACTGCCGGGCGGCCTGCACGTGAAGCGGCGCGCGCCGGCGATGTACAACGAATTGCGCGACCGGCCCGAGGCTTCGCTCAAGGATCCGTTGACCGTGCTGGACTGGGTGAACCTGTATGCACTGGCGGTCAACGAGGAAAATGCCGCGGGCGGGCGCGTGGTGACTGCGCCCACCAACGGCGCGGCCGGCATCGTGCCCGCAGTGCTGCATTACTACGACCGCTTCTGCCCGAAATCGAACGAGCAGGGCGTGATCGATTTCCTGCTCACCGCCGGCGCGATCGGCATTCTCTACAAGGAAAACGCCTCGATCAGCGGCGCGGAAGTCGGCTGCCAGGGCGAGGTCGGCGTCGCCTGTTCGATGGCGGCCGGTGCGCTGGTCGCGGCGTTGGGCGGCAGCGTGCATCAGATCGAGAACGCCGCTGAAATCGGCATGGAGCACAACCTCGGCCTCACCTGCGATCCGATCGGTGGCTTGGTGCAGATTCCATGCATCGAACGCAACGCGATGGGTTCGGTGAAGGCCATCAACGCGCAGCGCATGGCGATGCGCAGCGACGGCAAGCACCGCGTGTCGCTGGACAAGGTCATCAAGACCATGCGCGACACCGGCCGCGACATGAAGGACAAGTACAAGGAAACCTCGCGCGGCGGCCTCGCCGTCAACGTGGTCGAGTGTTGACGCCGCCGCTTTACGGGCGATTGACGCGAACCTCGCGCTTCGTTAACGCCAGCCTGAGTCGGCGCTGACTTGATTGTTCGGCGGCGCTGAATGGCACGCGCCGGTTCCCTTGACCCGCATGCGTATGCGGCGTGTAGTGGTCGGGCCGCCGCAAGATGGCTGCCGGTTCGCGACGACGCGAGCCGTGACCAGGTTCCCATCACGCAAGGAGGTTTCCATGAAACGCATGCATTCGATGCCGGGCATCGCCGCCGCGGTCGCGCTGGCTTGTGCCGCGCCATTCGCGCTGGCGCAAACCACCCCCGCGCAGCAACCGCCGGAGCACCCGCAGTCCGGCGCGATGACCCACACGCCGCCATACCAGACCAGCCCCGCACGGACCCAGCAGGAAATGCCGCCGAGCATGCCGCAGGCCGCGCATACCGATTCCGGCATGGCGATGGGCCAGCACGACATGACCGGCACGGTCAGGACGATCGGCGCGAACGGCATCGTCGATGTCCGCACGGCCGTGGGCACGCTCCGGGTGCACTTCCCGGACGCCAGCCAGCACCTGAAGAAGGGCGAGAAGATCACGCTGCATCTTTCCTACACCGTCGCTTCATCCACGCCGTCATCGATGTAGCCAATTCTCGCGGTCCGGGGCACACCGCGACGACACTCGCATTGCCCCGGCGGGTGTGCTACCAATGGCGGTCTGGCGATCCATCCGGCCTGAGAACCGTCCATGGCGGCACTGCCTCAGCTCAATTCGGAGCCACCGCGCGCTGCGGATGACGCGGAGGCGCGGGTGTGCGCGTTGCTGGTCGAGCGCGGCCGCCTGAAACAGGACGATCTGGCGCGCGCCGAGCGCCTGCTGGCCGAGGCGCCGGAAACGCGGCTGACCGCCCTGCTGGCGCGGCTAGGCCTGGTGTCCGAGCGCGACCTCGCCGAAGCCTGGTCGGAAACGCTGCGGCTGCCGCTGCTGTCGGTGAAGGACGCGCCGGACGCGCCGCCGGAAACCGCGCTCAGCGTGCGCTTCATGAAGCAGTACCACGCGGTGCCGCTGGCCGAAGCCGGTTCCGCGCTGCAGGTTGCGACGGCCGATCCGGGCGATCCCTATATCGCGCAGGCCATGCAACTGGCGTGCGGTCGGCCGGTGTCGCTGGTTGTCGCGGCGCGTTCCGAAATCGACGACCTGATCGAGCGCTGGCACGGCGCGGGCCGCAGCGCGCTGGGCACCATCGTGGAAGGGCTGGAAGGCGAGGGCGCGGAATCGTCGGGCGACGACGACATCGAACACCTGCGCGACCTCGCTTCCGAAGCGCCCGTGATCCGGCTGGTGAACCTCCTGATCCAGCGCGCGGTGGAAGCGCGCGCGTCGGACATCCACATCGAGCCGTTCGAGAATCGCCTGAAGGTGCGTTACCGCATCGACGGCGTGTTGCACGAAGTCGAGGCGCCGCCGGCGTCCAGCACCGCTGCGGTGATCTCGCGCATCAAGATCATGGCGCGGATGAACATCGCCGAGCGGCGCCTGCCGCAGGATGGCCGCATCATGCTGCGCGTGCAGGGCAAGGAACTGGATCTCCGCGTGTCGTGCATTCCGACGAGTTTTGGCGAATCGGTGGTGATGCGCATCCTCGATCGCGGCAGCGTGGTGCTGGATTTCGATTCGCTGGGTTTCGACGAACACACCTTGCCTGCGTTCCTGCACGTGCTGGAACAGCCGCACGGGATTCTTCTGGTGACCGGCCCGACCGGTTCGGGCAAGACCACCACGCTGTACACCGCGCTGTCGAAAATCAACACGCCCGATCGCAAGATCATCACCGTCGAGGATCCGGTCGAATACCAGCTCGAAGGCATCAACCAGATGCAGGTGAAGCCGCAGATCGGACTCGACTTCGCCGGCGCGCTGCGCTCGATCGTGCGCCAGGATCCGGACGTGATCATGATCGGCGAGATGCGCGATCTGGAAACCTGCAAGATCGCGATCCAGTCGGCGCTCACCGGGCATCTGGTGCTGTCGACGCTGCACACCAACAGCGCCGCCGGCGGCCTGACGCGCCTGCTGGACATGGGCGTCGAGGATTATCTGCTGGCCTCGACCATCAACGCGATCCTCGCGCAGCGGCTGGTGCGCCGGCTCGATCCCGCGACGGCCGAAGCCTACGAGCCGCTGCCGGAGATCGTCGCGGAACTTGGATTGGACAAGTTGACCAGCCAACGTCCCATCCGCCTGTACCGCCCGCGCCCCTCGCCCGACAATCCCAGCGGTTACCGCGGACGCCTGGCGATCATCGAACAGTTGACCATGGACGATGCGCTGCGGCGCCTGTTGATGCAACGCGCCGATGCGTCGGACATCGAACGCGCCGCGCGCGCGGCCGGCATGCACACCATGCACGAGGACGGTTTGCGCAAGGCGCTGGCCGGACTGACGACCATCGAGGAAGTCCTGCGCGTGACCCAGGAGGCGTGACTTGGCTTCCTTCCACTACAAGGCCGTCACGCCAGCCGGCGAAATCGTCGAGGGCCGCATGGATGCCGCCAGCGTCGAGGACGTGATCGCACGCCTGCAGGAGCAGGGCAACGTGCCGCTGGAAGCCGGCGATGCCGCGGGCGGCGGCGGATCGCTGTTCGGCGGCTTGCGCAAGAAGACGCTGGGCGGCGCGGCGCTGGTCGAGTTCACCCGCCAGCTCGGCATCCTGCTGCACGCGGGCCTGCCGCTGGACCGCTCGCTGCAGATGCTGCTGGAATTGCCCGAAGGCGAACGCGCGCGCCACGTGGTCGAGCGCATCCGCGACCGCGTGCGCGGCGGCGCTTCGCTGTCGCGCGCATTGGAAGAAGAACACGGCGTGTTCCCGAAGCTGTACCTCAGCATGGTGCGCGCGGGCGAGGCCGGCGGTGCGCTGGACGCGGCGCTGGCGCGGCTGGCCGATTACCTGGAACGCGCGCGCGCGCTGCGCGAAAGCGTGATCGGCGCGCTGGTGTATCCGGCGTTCCTGCTGTTCGGCGTGCTGGGCTCGCTGGTGCTGCTGCTGGCGTTCGTGCTGCCGCAGTTCGTGCCGATCTTCCACGACATGAACGTGCCGATCCCGTTCATCACGCGCGTGCTGATGGCGTTCGGAAGCTTCCTGCACGACTGGGGCCTGCTGGTGCTGGCCGCGCTGATCGTGCTGGGATTGTGGGCCGCCGCGCGGATGCGCGATCCGGAAGTGCGGCGCGCCTTCGATGCCCGCCTGTTGCGCGTGCGCGTGCTGGGTCCGCTGCTGCTGAAGATCGATACCGCGCGCCTGCTGCGCACGCTGGGTTCGCTCCTGAAGAACGGCGTGTCGCTGTTGTCCGCGCTCGGCATCGCGCGCCAGGTGGTGTCCAATCGCGAACTGGCCGCGCAGCTCGCGCCCGCGACCGACGCGGTCAAGGGCGGCGACTCGCTGTCGCGCGCGCTGGCCGCGCACACCGGCTTCCCGAAGCTTGCGATCCAGATCACCATGGTGGGCGAGGAGTCAGGCACGCTTGATAGCATGCTGCTGCGCGCCGCCGATACCTACGACGGCGAGGTGAAATCCGCGATCGACAAAATGCTGGCGGCGCTGGTGCCGGTGCTCACCATCGTGATGGCGCTGCTGGTGGCCGGCATCATGCTGTCGATACTGCTGCCACTGCTGAGTTTGACGGGCAGCATTCAATGATTTTTACGACGAGGTTTGAGCATGCTCGCATTTGATTCGTTCGGGACTCGGGACTCGGGACTCGGGACTCGGCACCGCGGGAGCGTGCCGCAATGCCCCAATGCCGTCATTCCGACGCAAGTCGGAATCCATCTTGTTCTTGCGGAAGGAGCAACGTCAAAATGGATTCCGGGTTCCGCCTTCGGCGGCCCCGGAATGACGTCAGATGGTTTTTGCCGGCCTGTGCGAGTTCCGAGCCGGCTATTGCGAGTCCCGAGTCCCGAGTCCCGAGTCCCGTTGCATCGTCGCGGCTTCACGTTGCTCGAAATGCTCGCGGTGATCGTGCTGCTGGGCATCGTCGGCGTGATCGTGGCGCGTTCGGTGTCGGGCCGCGTCGACACCGGCAAGTGGGATGCAGGCAAGATCGGCGTCACCAAGCTCGACCAGGACGTGCAGGCCTATGCGCTGGACAACGGCTCGCCGCCCAAGGCGCTGGACGACCTGATCACCAAGCCGTTGAATGCGCCGTCGTGGAACGGCCCATACGCCAAGCCCGCCGACCTGACCGATCCGTTCGGCCATCCCTATGCTTATATCTATCCCGGCAAGCACGGCCAGTACGACATCGTCTTCTATGGCCGCGACGGCAAGCCCGGCGGCGAGGGCGTCGATCGTGATTACGGTAATTGGCAATAGGGTCGCGGACCGGAGGCAGAGGACCAGGATCGCGCGTACTCGACACCGGGGCTTGTTGCCAAGCTCGCGCGTCCAGCGCTCGCCAAGCAACCCGGTCCTCGGTGTCGTGCCTCGGGCGTTCAACCGCGCGCGCGATGCCCCCGGCCTCGCGCAAACGCGTGGTTTCACCCTTATTGAGATGCTGGCGGTGATCGTCTTGATCGCGATCGCCGCCAGCGTGGCCGCAGTGTCGTTGCGCGGGCACGCCGGCGGGCAACTCGACGCGACGGCGCAACGCGTGGCGGCGGGACTGCGCGACACCCGCACCCGCGCGATGGCGACCGGCAAACCGCAATGGTTCGCGGTCGACTTGCGCGCGCATACCTTCGCCGCGCCGGGGCGCGAACCGCGCGCGTGGCCGAAGGACGCGACGCTGCAGGTCACGTCCGCGGCCGAGGACGTGCGGCAGGCCGGCGTCGCGCGCATCCGCTATTTTCCGGACGGCAGTTCCAGCGGCGGCAACATCGTGCTGGCCGAAGGGCCTCGCAGCGTGCGCGTCGACGTGGATTGGCTGACCGGCGCGGTGACGGTGGAGCAGAAGCCGTGAATCGGGAATCGGGAATCGCGAATCGGGAATGGAGAATCGTGAATCGTGAATCGCGGCCGTCTGCAATGCCCCGCTTCCATTCCCCATTCCCCATTCCCCATTCCCCGCACGCGCAGCGTGCGAATGGCTTCACCCTGATCGAAGTGCTGGCCGCGATCGCGCTGCTGGCGATCGCCTTCGCGGTGGGCTTGGGTGCGCTCGGCAAGGCTGCGCAGAACGCGGGACGCAGCGCGGCGCTGGCGACCGCGGTGGAGCGCGCGCAAAGCCTGCTGGCCGAACAAGGCCTGACGGCGCCGCTCCGCAACGAGACGCTGTCGGGACACTTCGACGACGGCATGCGCTGGACGCTGAAGGTCCACGCATTGCCGAAGCCCGCGCCCGCGCAGGGCGATGCGGAGGGCGTGGCGCTGCAGCAGCAGGGCGCGCTGCTGGCGCAGGCGACCGCCATCGACCTGTACCAGCTCGACGTTGCGGTGCAGTACGGCGCGGACCGCACCCTGCGGCTGTCCACGCAGCGCGCCCAAGCCGCGCCGCCAGACGGGAATCGGGAATAGGGAATGGTCAATCGTACGGACAAGCGTACGTCGTTTGCACGGTCGCGCCGCCTCGGGAAACGCGCGTCGAGCGGGATGCGTGCTGTTCACGATTCCCGATTCCCCATTCCCCATTCACGGGTTTCCGGCGGTTTCACCCTGCTGGAAATCCTGCTGGCACTGGCCTTGCTGGCGTTCCTGATGCTCGGCGTGTGGGGCGCGCTGACGGGCGCCGCGCGGGTCCGCCGGGCCGCCGACGCGGTGATGGCGCAGAGCGAGAACGTGCGCACCGTGCAGCAGTTCCTGCGCCGTCACGTCGCGGCCGCCGGGATGCAACCGTGGGTCACCGACGCCAGCGCGCGCGCGCGGATGTTCGACGGCGACGCGACGTCGATGCAGTACGTCGCGCCGTTGCCGCTGCAGTCGGGGCATGCGGGCCTGTACCTGCAAACCCTGAGCCTCGAGCAGGGCAAGCGCGGCACGGCGTTGTGGCTTGCGTATCAACCCTACAACGGCGATGCGTCGGCCGATGGCGAGCCCGTACGCCACCTGCTGCTGCAACCCCTGCGCGGCGGCAAGTTCCAGTACCTCGCCGCGGCCGCGTTCGGCAAGCCCGCCGCGTGGCGCGACGACTGGACCGCGGTGAGCGGCCTGCCGCTGGCGGTGCGCATCCACGTCGACCCTGCGTGGCCGGTGCGGGTGCCGTTCCCCGACATGGTGATTCCGCTGCACAGCGGCGAGGGCTTCGGCGCCCAGATCGGGAGCGTCCCATGATCCGCACCGAGCGCGGCGCCGCGTTGCTGCTCGTGTTGTGGGCGACCGTACTGCTGGCGGCGCTGCTGGTCGGCGTCGCGGCGGCGTCGCGCAGCCAGAGCGAGGCGGCGCTGTATGATTCGGAACGGGTGCGCGCGGAACTGGCCGCGGAAGCCGGACTTGCGCATGCGGTCGCCGGCCTGCGCGAACCGGGGCTGCGCGAGCAGTGGGTGCCGGATGGCCGTCCCTACGTGTTCGATTTCGACGGCGCCAGGGTCACGGTGCGGGTGGTGGATGCGAGCGGGATGCTCGACCTCAACGCCAGCCCGCCCGAGCTGCTGCGCAGCCTGTTCGAAGCCGCGGGCGCGGGTCGATCCCGCGCCGACGGGCTCGCGAACGCGATCGCGGATTGGCGCGGCGGCGTGGCCAGCCGGCCGCGCCGGGTGGAACAGGCGTCCGCGGGCACAGGCAACCTGCACGGTCCGTTCCGCGCGATCGACCAGGTGGCGCGCCTGCCGGGCATGGACGCCGCCCTGTACGCGAAGGTCGAACCCGCATTGACCGTGTTTTCCGGACGCAATTTCCCCGATGCCTCGTATGCGGGGGCGCTGGCGCTGTCGGCGTTGCGCGGGATCGGCCTGCAACAGGCGCAAGCCCAGGTGGCCGACCGCCGCCGGCGCGCGGCGCAGCGCGGCGCCGGCAACGGCCAGGCGTTCGGCGCGGTCGCCAATGGGCCACTGGTGGCCGGCTACGGCGGCGTGGTCGAACGGGTGTTCAGCAGCGCCGCGATGCCCGACGGCACCCGCGTCGAACTGGATGCCACCCTGCGATTGGCGTTGACGGGAGCCAGCGCGCGCCCGTACAAAGTCCTCGACTGGCGCACGAATTAGGGCGCAAATGGCTACCGCAAGCGCACAATCTTTGGAACGCGCGAAGCTGGCGTGGCGGCGTTCGCCGCTGCCGGCTTTCCTGCGCTGGTGGGGCGACGAGCTGACCGCGATGCTGCCGGTGCGGGTGCGCGAATGGATCCGCCGCGGCCCGGACGTGTTGTGGCTGGCCGCGCACGACGGTGTCGCGACGGTGCGGCGCGCGCGCACCGGTGCCACGCTGGCGAACATCGCGTCCGCGCTGCCCGAGGAGGCGCAGCGCGCAGCCTTCGCCGAAGCCTGTCGTGGCATCGATCCCGACGATCGCCGCTTGTTGCTGGTGGTGCCCGCCTCGCAGGTGCTGGCGCGGCGGCTGGTGATGCCGGCCGCCGCAGCCACCGATGCGCGCCGCGTGGCCGGCTACGAAATCGACCGGCAGACGCCGTTCAAGCCCGATCAGGTGTATTACGCCGTGCGCGTCAGCCGAGACCCCTCGCCTTCCGGTCACGTCGCGCTGGACCTGATGGTCGCGCCGAAATCCGGGATCGATCCCTTGCTGGAACGCTTCGCCGCGCTCGGCGCCGCGCCCGACGCCATCGACGTGCAGGACGGCGATGGCGCGCTGGCCGGGGTCGACCTGCTGCCGCCCGAACGCCGTCCGCGGCGCGTCGACGGCCGCCGCCGCGCTAACTGGATCCTGCTCGCGGTGTGCGTGTTGCTGGCGGTGCTGGTGCTGTCGCAATGGCTGGACAACCGCCGCGCGGCGCTGGCGGCGATGCAGGCGGACGTCGATGCGATGCGCGCCAGGGCCACGCAGTCGGAGCAACTGCGCGCGCAGCTCACCGGCGCGATCGCGGCGTCGAAGTTCCTGGTCAAGCGCAAGGCGGAAAATCCGTCCGCGCTCACGGTGCTGAACGAACTGACCCGCCGGCTGCCCGACAATGCGTGGCTGGACATGCTGACGCTGGATGATTCGGGCGGCCTCGACATCAAGGGCGAAGCGGCCAAGGCCGCGGCGCTGGTCGACACGCTGGGCAATTCCAAGGTGCTGCAGGAGCCGAAGCTGCAGGGCGTGATCCAGCCCGACCCGGCGACCGGCAAGGAGCGTTTCGAGCTGGTCGCGCGGATACGCCGGACGGGAGCCGACGATGCGCACTGACGCACGCCGCGCCGGCGGGAAGCGGCTGACGCCCGCGCAATCGCGTATCGCGGCGCTCGCGCTCGCGCTGGCCGCGCTGGCGATCGCTTATTTCGTGTTGCTGCACTGGTGGTTCGTCGCGCCGCTGATGAGCGTGGACAGCCAGATGCGCGACCTGCGCGTGCTCCACGCCAAGTACGCGGCGGCGATCGCCGAGCAGCCGGAACTGGAAAAGCGCGTGGCGAGCCTGCAGCAGGGCGGCGCCACGGTGGGTGCGTTCCTGTCGGCCAGCGATCCCAGCGCTGCCGCGGCGAACCTGATCCAGCGCGCCACCGACGTGGTCGCCGCGCACGCGGACGAAGGCGCAGGCTGCAACATGCCGTCCAAGATGCCGATCGAACAGGACACTGCCAACGAGCCGTTCCACCGTGTCAGCGTCAGCATCACCCTGGATTGCGGCCTGCAGCCGCTGGCGGCGGTGCTGCACGATTTCGATCGCGGCCTGCCGTACCTGTTCGTGAACAACTTGATCCTGGCGCGCTCGCCGACCGGACGCCTGCAGGCGCAGATCACCCTGTCCGGCTACCTGCGGCCGGCCACGCCATGAACGCTGCAGACCGCCGCCGTCTCGGTCCGGCGCTCGGCGTCGTCGCCGTGCTGCTGGCCCTGCTGCTGATCGCGCTGTGGGCTGGGCTGGGCCGCGGCGCGCGCTGGCACGACCACGCGGCGCCGGCGAAGCTGCCGCCGGCAGGCAACGCGCTGCCAGCGCCGGTGGTGCCGCCGCTGGACCAGTACGCCGAGATCTGGCAACACCCGCTGTTCAACCCGACCCGCACGCCTGAGGCCGTTACGGCCGGCGACGGCGCGGCCAGCGGCGACCTGCAGCTCACCGGCGTGATCATGCTGCCGCACCTCAAGATGGCGATCCTGCACGACAGGACCAGCGGCAAGGATTACCGGGTGGTGGAAGGCCGGCCCTCGCGGGACGGCCCGGTGCTGGTGGAACTGCATCCGCGCAGCGCGGTAGTCGAGGCTTCCGGTTCGCGCCTGCAATTACAGTTGGTTCCCGGGCCGCCACCCGGGGCGGACAATGTGCCGGAAGCCCCGGGAACCGTGCAAGCGGTCCCGATGCAGGGCCCGGGGCTCGGTTCTGCTATGGTCACCCGCCCCGAGGTCCGGAATCCGGAGCAGGCATCGGGAGGGGACTCGGCCGCGGCGCGCGCGCGGGCGTTGAAGGCGCGCATCGAGGCCGAACGGCGCAGGGCGCGGCAGAAGGATGGCGGACAATGAGCGCAGCGCATCGCGGGGCAGTACGGCCGGATCGTGGAGAGCACGCCGTGTACAAGAAGTGGGCCACGCTGGGGTTGGTCTTCGCGGCTGCGCTGCTGGCGGGCTGCGCGCCGCAGGTCCGCCAGGACAACGACTACTCGCTGCAGCGCGAGGCGATCGCCGGCACCCACAAGCCGGTGCCCGAACCGCTGAACGTCACGACCGGGCAGGAGAACCAGCCGCTGTCCACCGCCACCGCGCCGGAGACCCATTACGGCACCGGCGTGTTCGTCAATCCCGCGCCGGCGCGCGGCAAGACGGGCGGCGGTGCCAACGAAGGCGGCACCATCACCTTCAACTTCGACAACACGCCGGTGCAGGCGGTGGTCAAGGCCACGCTCGGCGACGTGCTGCACACCAACTATTCGATCTCGCCCAGCGTCAAGGGCACCGTGACTTTCTCCACCTCGCAGCCGGTCACCGAAAGCCAGGTGCTGCCGATCCTGCAGATGCTGCTGTCGTGGACCGGCAACGCCCTGGTGCAACAGAAGGGCGGCTACATGGTGGTGCCGGTCGAGCAGGCTGCGCCGGGTAACCTGGTGCCGGGCCTGGGCGCGGTGTCACCGGGTGCAGGCTACGCGGCGCAACTGTTCCCGCTGCATTACGTGTCCGCCGACGCGATGCAGAAATTGCTGAAGCCGTTCGCCGATCCCAAGGCGTTCCTGCTGGTCGATCCGCTGCGCAACCTGCTGGTGATGGGCGGCACGCCGGATGAACTGGCCAACTACCAGCGCATCATCCGCACCTTCGACGTCGATTGGCTGCGCGGGATGTCGGTGGCGGTGATCCCGCTGCAGCACGTGCAGGCGGAAGACCTGGTCAGCCAACTGCAGACCCTGTTCAGCGAGCAGGGCGGCGCCGCGCCGCCTGCGGCCGCGAATGCCGCGGGCGCGCAGGCGCCGGTCACGCCGTTGCCGGGGAATATTTCCGGCATGGTCCGGCTGATCCCCCTGAAGCACAGCAACTCGCTGGTGGTGATCACGCCGCAGCCGTCGTACCTCGACGAGGTGCGACGGCTGGTCACCACCATCGACAACGGCGCCGGCAATGCGTCGGGCTTGTACGTGTACAACGTGATCAACGTGAAGGCGTCGGATCTCGCCAGGCACCTCAACGAGTTGTTCGGCAATCCCACCAGCAACCAGCAGACGCCCGCCGGCGTGGTGGCGCCGGGCTTCTCGCCGCTGGAGCAGTCTTCGTCCGGCAGCCTGGGCGCGCAGCAGGGATTCGGCAACTTTTCGCCGGACAACAATTTCACGGACGGGATGGGAGCCGGGGGCAGCGACGAGTTCGGAAGCGGCGGCGGCCTGGTCTCGGGCGCGACCCAGAACCGCCGCCAGCAGCAGGCCGGACAGGGCAATGTCGCCTTTACCACCGGCGAAGGCGTGCGGATCGCCGCGGTCAACGAGAACAACCAATTGCTGATCCGCGCGACGCCGGGCCAGTGGGAAAAGCTGCTGCCGGTGATCGAGCGGCTCGACGAAAAGCCGTTGCAGGTGCAGATCGAGACCAAGGTGCTGGAAGTCAACCTGACCGGCGAGTTCCAGTTCGGCGTGCAGTACTACCTCGGCGGACTGATCGGCACCCAGCCGGGTTCGCCGCCCAACACCAACGAGTCCTACCATCGTCATCAGGGCGCGGTGGGCCTCGGCGGGGTTCAATACAATCCGGCCAGCGACGCGCTGTTCTATTCGTTCGCCGGCAACAAGCTGCAATTCGCGATCAGCGCCATGGAATCGAGCGGCGATGCCAAGGTGCTGTCGGCGCCGTCCACGGTGGTGCTCAACAACCAGGAGACCACCTTCAAGGTGGGCGAGAAGATCCCGGTCGTGCAGACGGCGATCATCCCCGGCCTCGGCACCGGCGGCGGCACCGGCTCGGTCAATGCCACGGCGGTCAACTACATCGATACCGGCGTGCTGCTGGATGTGGTTCCGCGCGTCAGCCCCGGCGGGATGGTGTACATGGATATCCAGCAGGTCGTGAGCAAGCCGACCACCAAGGACCAGTATGGCAACTACACCATCACCAATCGCGCGCTCAGCACCGAAGTCGCGGTGCAGAGCGGGCAGACCGTGCTGCTGGGCGGCCTGATCCAGCAGACCGACACGATCCAGGACAACGGCGTGCCGTTCCTCAACCGCATCCCGGTGTTGGGGCGCCTGTTCGGCACCACCGACCGCAACCGCGCGCGCACCGAACTGATCGTGCTGATCACCCCGCGCATCATCCGCAATCCGGAAGACGCACGCCGCATCACCGACGAGTACCAGACCCAGTTCGAATCGTTGAAGCCGATCCTGCCGAAAGACGGTTCTGCGCCTGCGGCCGAACCGTCCGGGAACGAACCCGCAACCGGCCAGCCGCCGCCGCAGGGTTCGCCGCCCGCGCCTGCAACCACCCAGCCCGCGCACGCTTCGCCCCCTGCTGCCAGTCCATCCGCGCCTGCCGTCGTCCGATCCGGGGACTGGGCGGTGCAGGTGGCTTCGTTCAACGAGGGCAAGGCCGCCGAGCAGTTGCGCCAACGCCTGCAGCGGCTCGGCTATGCGAGCTACGTGCAGGCCGTGTCGACTGCCGCCGGTGATCGCTGGCGGGTGTACGCGGGACCGGTGGTGGATCGCGATGCCGCCGAGCGCCTGCGCAAGTCGATCGCCGACAGCCTGCACATCGGGGGCATGCTGATCGCGCGGCAGTGATGCCCGAAACCACAACATCACGTTTCGACAAGGAGGGAAGGGGAGAATGAAACGTTCGCTATGCGTGTTGTTGGCGTTGGCACTTTGTGGGGCGGTGTGTGCGGCGGAAGCGCCGATCGAAGCCAGCATGGTCATCACCGGCACGATCACGGTGAATCCCGCTGGTGGTGTGCAGGGTTACGCATTGCACGACCAGGACAAGATCCCTCCCGGCGTCGTCCAAATCGTGGAGCGGACGATCAAAGGCTGGCAATTCGTTCCCATCGTGGAAAATGGCCAACCCGTCGCGGCACAAGCCGGCATGGCGGTGCGCGTGGTGGCCCGCATGATCGACAAGGCCAACGCGGAGATTCGCGTCGCCGGGGCATCGTTCGGTTGCGATGCCTATCAGGCGAAAAACTTGTTGCCCAACGCATGTCCGCCGGGCACGACCGTCACGCCAGATCGGCGACAGCCGCCGGAATATCCCAGGCAGGCACTCAAGGAAGGCTTGGGTGGCGAGGTATATCTGGCGGTGGAGGTTGGCCGGGACGGCCGCGTGATCCGGGCCGACGCCATGCAGGTGAACCTTTCCAACCGCTTCGGGTCACCGTTGCGCATGCAAAACGCATTCGCGAACAATGCGCGTGACGCGGCCATGAAATGGCGATTCAACGTCCCGACGGTAGGGCCAGAGGCGGCCAAGGATCACTGGGTCGTGACGGTCCCGGTCGTATATACGATTGGCGGCCCGATGCCCGACGACTATGGAAAGTGGCACGCCTATGTTCCGGGCCCGGCGAGGGACGTTCCTTGGGCCAGGGACGACACGCCAGGCAGCGCCGACGCGCTGGCGGGCGGCGGCATGCCTTTCGTCCGCGACTCGCGCTTCGTCCTGAAAACGCAGTCGGGTGCCGACGGCGACCGCTCCTGAACCGAGTGTTCGCAATTGGCGACGGGTCAACCGCAGCCGCTAGACTGCGCGGATGCCCGCGTCCACCACCATCATCATCATTGCCGCCGACAGCGGGCCGGGCTTGCGCGAATGCGTGGTGCGCGCGCTGGCGTCGCGCGCGCCGGTCGAGGTCATCGTTGCCGACAACGCTTCGAGTGACGGCGTGCCGCAAGCCATTGCCCGCGCGTACGAGAACGATGAACGTGTGCGCGTGCTGTACAACCGCGCGAACCTGGGGTTCGGTCCTGCGGTGAATGTCGCGGCGCGGGCTGCGCACGGCGGCGCGTTGCTGGTGTTGAATCCCGATTGCCTGCTGGAACCCGATTCGGTTCCTAGATTGCTGGAAGTGTTGCGCGCGCATCCCGACGCGGGCGTGGTCGGCGCGGTGGTGTGCGCGGCGGACGGCACGCCCGATCCGGCTTCGCGGCGGCGCGATCCGCTGCTGCGGCGTTCGTTGAATGCGTTGACCGGACGTGCAAGACGCGAGGAAGAGGATGCGCGGTTCGAAGGCATCAACGTGCCCGGCCCGATGCCGGAAGAAACGGTCGAAGTCGAAAACGTTTCAGGCGCCCTGTTGCTGTTGCCGCGCAGCGTGTTCGACCGCCTGCAGGGTTTCGACGCGGGCTACTTCCTGCATTGCGAGGATCTGGATCTTTGCCGGCGCGCGCGCGACGCGGGCTACAAGGTGCTGCTGGCGGGCGGCGTGCGCGTGCACCACGGCAGGGGAGGTTCCAGCCGGCATCGGCCGGTGTTCGTGAGCTGGCACAAGCACCGCGGCATGTGGCGCTGGTTTCGCAAGTTCGATCCCGCCGCACGCAAACCGTTCACGCGGGCGCTGGTAGGGTGCGGCATCACGGCGCATTTCCTGGCGACGGCGCCCTTGCTGTGGCGGCGCCGGAACGCCGGTCATTGAAAGCAATGGTGTCGACATGATCCGTGAAATCCTGAAGATGGGCGACCCGCGCCTGCTGCGCGTGGCGCCGCCGGTGCCGGCGTCGATGTTCGGCACCGCCGAATTGAACGACCTGATCACCGACATGTTCGAGACGATGCAGGCGGCCGACGGCGTGGGCCTCGCCGCGCCGCAGATCGGCGTGGACCTGCAACTGGTGGTGTTCGGCTTCGAGCATTCCGATCGCTATCCCGACGCGCCGGAAGTGCCGCGCACGATCCTCCTGAATCCGCTGATCACGCCGCTGTCGCGCGACATGGAAGACGGCTGGGAAGGTTGCCTGTCGGTGCCGGGCCTGCGCGGCGTGGTGAGCCGGCATTCGCTGATCCGCTACCAGGGCGTCGATCCGAACGGCGTCGCGATCGACCGCACCGCCGAAGGTTTCCACGCGCGCGTGGTGCAGCACGAGTGCGATCACCTGATCGGGCGGCTGTATCCGTCGCGCATCACCGATTTCTCGCGCTTCGGTTACATCGACGTGTTGTTTCCGGAGGAAGCCGGGCAGTTGGAGTAGTCGCCTGCACGCAGGCTCCTGCGAAGCGGCTGTTGCAGGAGCGAGCGTGCTCGCGACCGATCGCCGCAAGTGTCAAGCGCCCAGCTTCTTCGACTGCTCGCGCAGCGCACCCAGTTGTGTGCTCCAATCGCCGAGGCGCTGGCGTTCCTGTTCGACCACCGCCGCGGGCGCGTGATCGACGAAACTGGCATTGCCGAGCTTGCCTTCGCACTTTTTGATTTCGCCCTCGATGCGCGCGATTTCCTTCTTGAGGCGCGCACGCTCGGCGTCGAGGTCAATCAATCCGGCGAGCGGAATCAGCACGCGCATGTCGCCGACCACCGCGGCTGCAGCAGCGGGCTCGGCCTCGCCATGCTGCAACCAACGTGGCGGTTCGCAACGCGCGAGGAACGCGATCTGCGCCGAGAACTTGTCGGCACGGCGCCGGTCGTCCGCATCACCGTCGGCGAACAGCAAGGGGATGGTCTTGCCTGGTGCGATGTTCATCTCGCTGCGAATCTTGCGCACGCCGGTCAGCACGGCCTTGAACCACTCGATCTCGGCGCTGGCTTCGGCATCGATCGCGAAATCATGGGCGCGCGGGTAGGGCCTGTCGAGGATGCTCGTTGCCTTCAATCCGAGCTGCGGCGCCACGGATTGCCAGATTTCCTCGGTGATGAACGGAATGATCGGGTGCAGCGCGCGCAGCGCGGTCTCCAGCACCACCAGCAGCGTGTGGCGCGTGGACGCGGCCGCCGCTGCATCGTCGCCGTTCAAGGCAGGCCCTTCGATCTTGCTCAGGGCAGGCTTGGAGAGTTCGAGGAACCAGTCGCAATACTCGTTCCATACGAATTCGTACAGCGCCTGCGCCAGCAGGTCGAAGCGGTAGGTGGTGAAGTGCTGCTCGACTTCGGCGAGCGTGTCGTGCAACCGCGACACGATCCAGCGCTCTGCTTCGGTCTTTACCCCCTCTCCCGTTTGCGGGAGAGGGTTGGGGTGAGGGGGGGGCTCGCGCGTGTTCCCCCCATCCGCCCTGCGGGCACCTTCCCCCGCAAGCAGGGGAAGGGAGTTTGTTGTGTTCATCAACACGAATCGCGCCGCGTTCCACAGCTTGTTGCAGAACGCCTTGTAACCATCCGCGCGCTTCAGGTCGAAGTTGATCGTGCGGCTGTAGCTGGCCAGCGCGGCGAAGGTGAAGCGCAGCGCGTCGGTGCCGATCGCGCTGATGCCGTCGGGGTAATCCTTGCAGATGCGCTTCTCGACCCTCTCACGCACCTGCGGAATCAACAAGGACTTCGTCGATTTCTCGACCAGCGCAGGCAGCGTGATCCCGTCGATAAGGTCCAGCGGGTCCAGGGTGTTGCCCTTGGACTTCGACATCTTCTGGCCTTCCGCGTCGCGCACGATGGCGTTGATGTAAACCTCGCGGAACGGTACTTGGCCCGTGAAGTACAGGGTCGTCATCACCATCCGCGCGACCCAGAAGAAGATGATGTCGAAGCCGGTGACCAGCACCGCGCTCGGCAGGAAGATCTTGTCGGCCGACCAGTTCGCGATGACTTCGCCGTGTTCGTTCTTGACCGATTCGTTCGATGGCCAGCCCAGCGTGGAGAACGGCCACAGCGCGGAGGAGAACCAGGTGTCCAGCACATCGTCGTCCTGGCGCAACGCGCCGACTGGCTGTGCATTCGCATGCGCGCGCGCATCGGCCTCGTCCTCGCCCACGAAGATGTTGCCGGCTTCGTCGTACCACGCGGGGATCCGATGGCCCCACCAGAGTTGGCGCGAGATGCACCAGTCCTGGATGTTGTCCAGCCATTGCGTGTAGGTGGTCGTCCAGTTCTCCGGTACGAACTTGATGTCGCCGTTGCGCACGGCATCCAGCGCCGGCTGAGTGATCGCCTTGCGGCCTTTCTCTGAAGTGAGGTCCACGAACCATTGGTCGGTCAGCATCGGCTCGATTACCGCGTCCGAGCGCTGGCTCACCGGCACCTGCAACTTGTGCGCCTTCGTCTCGACCAGGAGTCCTTCGGCTTCGAGGTCGGCGAGGATCTGCTTGCGCGCCGCGTAACGATCCATGCCGCGATACTTTTCCGGCGCGTTGTCGTTGACCTTTGCGTCCAGCGTCAGGACGTTGATCGAATCCAGCTTGTGCCGCTGTCCGATCACGTAGTCGTTGAAGTCATGCGCGGGCGTGATCTTCACGCAGCCGGTGCCGAATTCGCGATCGACGTAATCATCCGCAACGACCGGGATTTCGCGTCCGACCAACGGCAGGCGCAGGCGCTTGCCGACCAGCACCTTGTAGCGCTCGTCTTCCGGGTGCACCGCGACCGCGACGTCGCCCAGCATGGTTTCCGGACGCGTGGTCGCGATCACCACATGGTCCGGTGCACCCGGCTGCGGATCGATCACGTCGTAGCGGATCGACCACAGGTGCCCATCGCGCTCGACGTTGTTGACCTCGAGATCGGATACCGCGGTCATCAGCACCGGATCCCAGTTCACCAGCCGGTTCCCGCGGTAGATCAGTCCCGCGCGGTACCACTCGACGAAAACCTTGCGTACCGCGGCGGACAGGCCTTCGTCCATCGTGAAGCGTTCGCGCGACCAGTCCACGGACGCGCCGAGCCGGCGCATCTGCTGCGTGATCGTCGAACCCGATTCCTGCTTCCATTGCCACACGCGCTCGACGAACGCCTCACGGCCGAGATCATGGCGCGTCTTGCCTTCCGCGGCCAACTGGTTCTCGACGATCTTCTGCGTCGCGATGCCCGCGTGGTCGGTGCCGCCCTGCCACAGCGTGTTCTTCCCGGACATCCGCGCGTGCCGGATCAGCGCGTCCATGATGGTCTGCTGGAACGCGTGGCCCATGTGCAGCGTGCCGGTGACGTTCGGCGGCGGCAGCAGGATGCAGTACGGCTCGCCCTTGCCGGACGGCTTGAAGTCGCCCGCGCTTTCCCAGCGCGCGTACCACTTCGATTCGATCTGTTTGGGGTCGAAACTCTTGTCCATCACGGGTCTCGGGTTTCGCGCGGGGCGCGGTTGGCAAGGCAAACGCGCATTCTAGCGGCAAGGGCAGTTTTACTCGCGCAGCGAGCGAAACTGCTTCGAGTCGCTACGGCGTCCACTTCCGATGCGCGTGTATCGACATCACCACCCCGAACCCCGTGAGCAGCGTGATCGCCGAAGTGCCGCCGTAGCTCACCAGCGGCAGCGGCACGCCGACCACCGGCAGCAGGCCCGAGATCATGCCGCCGTTGACGATCACGTACACCATGAAGGCCAGCCCGAACGCGCCGGCCACGAGGCGCGACCAGGTGTCGCGCGCGTTGGCCGCGATCCACAGGCAGCGCCCGACGATGAACACGTACAACGCCAGCAGCACCAGCACGCCGATCAGTCCGAACTCCTCGCCCAGCACCGCGAAGATGAAGTCGGTGGTGTGTTCGGGCAGGAATTCGAGTTTCGACTGGGTGCCCTGGTTGAAGCCCTTGCCGACGATGCCGCCGGAACCCACCGCGATCATCGACTGGATGATGTGCCAGCCGGTGCCGAGCGGGTCGTTCTCGGGGTGCAGGAAAGTCAGCACGCGTTCGCGCTGGTAGTCGTGCATGTAGTGCCACGCAACCGGCGCGGCGCCCGCGAGCGCGGCCAGCATCGCGCCGATCTTCCACCATTGCAGCCCGGCGAGGAACAGCACGAACAGGCCGGAGGCCAATACCAGCAATGCGGTGCCGAGGTCGGGTTGCCTGCCGATCAGCAGCGCGGGGATGCCGGTGAGAATGCCGACCGCCGCGATATCGCGCCAGCGCGGCGGCAGCGGGCGCGGATGCAGGTACCACGCGATCATCATCGGCATCGCGAGTTTCATCAATTCGGACGGCTGGAAGCGGATCACGCCGAGGTCCAGCCAGCGGTCGGCGCCGCGGCCTTCGCCGAGCACCATCAACACGACCAGCAGGACGCAGCTCAGCAGGTAGAACCACGGCGTCCACGCGCGCAGCAGGCTGGGCGGGATGCGCGATACCGCCAGCAGCAGCGCCGCGCCGACCAGGAACCGGGTGGCCTGCCCGATCACCATCGAGGTGTTGAGGTTGCTGGCGCTGTACAGCACGGTCAGGCCGATCAGCGCGAGCACGAACAGCCCGGCCGCGAGCGGCACGTCGATGCGCGGGCGCGAGAAGATGCGCTGCGCGATCCGCCGCGCGCGTCCGCCGAAGCTGGCAACCAGTTCGTTCATGGCGTGGCCGGCGCGGCGACTGCGGATTGCGTCGCCGCCGTGTTGATCGGCGGGCGCTCGGACGGCGGCGTGTCGGCCAGCCACTGGTCCAGCATCTTGCGCGCGATCGGCGCCGCCGCGGTGCCGCCCCAGGCGCCTTGCTCCAGCACCACCGCGATCGCGATCTGCGGATGGTCCGCGGGCGCGAAGCAGATGAACCACGCGCGGTGGCGTTCGGCGAGGTAGGCGAGGTTCTTGTTGGTGTTGTACGCCTCGCTGGTGCGCGAATAGCGCTCGGCGGTGCCGGTCTTGCCCGCGATCAGGTAGGGGAAACCCTGGCCGATGCCGGCCTTGTAGGCGGTGCCGGACGGGCTGTTCACCACGCCCAGCATGCCTTGCACGACCGCGGCGACGTCGGCGGGATCGTGGGTGATCTGCTTGGGCGGCGCCTGCGGATACGGCGTTTCGGGATCCTCCAGGCCATCGCTGGTCGCCGCGAGCAGGTGCGGCGTGAACGACTTGCCGTCGCCGGCCAGCGACGCCAGCGCGTGCGCCATCTGCAGCGGCGTCACCATCCAGTAGCCCTGGCCGATGCCCGAGATCACGGTTTCGCCCGGATACCACGGCTGCTTGAAGGTCTTGCGCTTCCATTCCGGCGAAGGCAGCACGCCGCCGGTTTCGTCGGGCAGGTCGATGCCGGTGGGGCTGCCGAAGCCGAACTTCGCCATCCACTGGTCGAGCCGCTGGATGCCCATCTGCAGCGCCAGCGAATAGAAGTAGGTGTTCACGGATTGCGTGATCGCCTGCATCAGGTTCACGCGGCCGGCGCCGTAGCGCTGGTCGTCGCGATAGCCGCGCGCGACGCCCGGGATGTAGAAGGTGCCGGTGGACAGCACGGTGTCGTCGGGTTTGCGCAGGCCCATCTCGAGGCCGCCGAGGCCGAGGAACGGCTTGACGATGGAACCCGGCGGATAGCCGCCGCGCATCGCGCGATTCAGCAGCGGCTTGTCCGGATCGTCCAGCAACGCGGTGTAGTCGGCCTGGCTGATGCCATTGACGAACAGGTTGGGATCGAAGCTCGGCACGGTCACCATCGCCAGCACGTTGCCGTTGCGCGGATCGATCGCGACCGCGGCGCCGGTCTGGCCGGCGAACGCGGCGATGGTGGCGCGCTGCAGGCGTTCGTCGATGGTGAGATAAAGGTTCCTGCCGGGCTTCGCCGGCACGCGCTGCAGCACCCGCAACGGACGCTGGTCGGCGTTGACCTCGACCAGTTCGTAGCCGGGCGTGCCGTGCAGCAGGTTCTCGTATTGCTTTTCGAGGCCGGTCTTGCCGATGTGGGTGGTGCCGGCGTAGCGGTCGGGATCGAGCTTCGCCTGTTCCTTCTCGTCGATGCGTCCGACGTAGCCCACCACGTGCGCGAACTCGGCGCCGTAGGGATAGTTGCGGGTGAGGTAGGGATCGATGCTGACGCCCGGGAATTGCCACTGGTCGACCGCGAAGCGGTCGCGCTCGCTCTCGGTGAGGCGGAACTTCAGCGGCACCGGCTCGAACGAGCGGTGCTGCTTCAGGCTCTGCTTGAAGCGGCGGATGTCGTCGTCGGTCAGCGGCACCACCATCGCGAGGCGTTCCAGCAGCGCGTCCATGTGCTTGACCTTGTCCGGGATCACGTCCAGCCGGAACGCCGGGATGTTGTCGGCCAGCAGCTTGCCTTCGCGGTCGAAGATCAGCCCGCGCGGCGGCGGCAGGTGGCGCAGCCGCACGCGGTTGGCCTTGGCGCGGGTCGAGTATTCGGCGTGCTCGTGCACCTGCAGGTACACGAAGCGTCCGGCCACCGCCAGCACCAGCGCCAGCATGATCGCGAAACCGGCCAGCGCGCGGCGGGCGAAGCGCGCGCGCCGCGCGCCCTCGTCCGGCAGCTCGCGGCGTTCGTTCATGCCGGCTTCGCTCCCTTGCCGCGCAGGCGGGTGTTGACGTCGTCCAGCAGCAGGAACACGAACGGCCAGATCGCCGCGCCCACCGCCGGCGCCAGCCACGACAGCGCGGGCATCGGCGAGTCGCCCGCGAACGCGCGGATCAGGGCCTGCAGCACGTGGTTGTTGAGCAGCAGCAGCCACACCGCCAGCGCCTGCTGCCACATCGGGAAGAAGCGCAGCCGCGAACGGAAGCGCAGCACGATGAACACCAGCACCGCGAGCCGCAGCGCCTGGTCGCCGAGCAGCGCGCCGTTCAGGAGGTCGGCGGCGAGGCCCACGCAGAACGCGAGCCCGACGCCCACGCGGTCGGTGGCTTCCAGCGACCAGTACGTCAGCACCAGCGCAGGCCAGTACGGTTTCAGCGGCTGGATCATCGCGGGCAGCGGCATCAGCATCAGCAGCAACGCCAGCACGATGCCGATCCAGAACGCCCAGCCTTGCGCGCGCACGCGGTTCATGGCGTGGCTCTCGCGCGACTATCTCCCACCGCCGCATGCGGGGGTGGGTTGGGGTGGAGGTGGAGGGCAGAGGCGCCGGTCGCCGCCTTCACGGGCGCGAGCGAATCCGGCGGCCCGACTTCGGGCGCCGGCGCGGGCGGCCCGACCGGATCGGGCTGGTCGCGCAGCAGCAACACTTCGCCGCTGCGTTCGAGTTCGGCGGCAGGTTTCACCAGCGCCTGCAGGAACATCCCGGACGGTCCGCGTTCGAGCCTGATGACGGTGCCGACCGGAAAGCCGGCCGGGAAGCGTCCGCCCAGGCCCGACGTGACCAGTTGGTCGCCCGGCTTCAGGTCCGACGACAACGGCAGGTTCGGCACCAGCAACTGGTCGGAATCGCCGGTGCCGTGCGCGATTCCGCGCAGCCCGGTGCGGCTGGCCATCACCGGCACCGCGTGGTCGGGATCGACCACCAGCATCGCCACCGAAGCGTGCGGCAGGACCTCGATGATCTGGCCCATCACGCCGTGCGAGTCGATCACGGTCTGGCCCACGTGCACGCCTTCGTCGGCGCCGACGTTGAGCATCACGCGGTCGCGGGTGGGGCCGAGTTGCACGTCGATCAGCCGCGCCAGTTGCGCGTGCATGCCCAGCAACTGCTGCGTCTCCAGCAATTGCTTCAGGCGTTCGTTCTGCTGGGTGACCGCGTGCATGCGGTTGAGGCGCGCCTCGGCCAGCAGCAGCGCCTCGCGCAACTGGCGGTTCTCGTCGATCAGCTTGCTGCGTTCGGCGAACGCGGTGCCGGCCGCGTGGATCCAATCGGCCGGCGCGGCCGCGATCTTGTAGATCGGCACGATCGCCGCGGCGCCGGCGTAGCGCACCCGGTGCAGCCAGCCGTTGCGGTGGTCCAGCACCATCAGCACCGCGGCCAGCGCGAGGTAGGCGATCAGGCGCAGCGTGCCCGCGGTCGCGTCCGAGAAGATCGGAGTGGATTCCTTTTGCGGAAGCGCCATGGCTGGAGAGTGAGTCGGCGGCTGCGCCGCCTGTAAAGGGTAAGTCGGCGGCTGCGCCGCCTGTAAAGAGTAAAGCCGTCTGCTGCGCAGACTGTAAAGAGAAAATCGACGAACGACACCTTACTCTTTACATTTACCCTTTACAGCGAACGAAGTGAGCGGCTTGACTCTTTACAGCGAGCGCAGCGAGCCACTTGCAGCGAACGAAGTGAGCGACTCACTCCGAAGCGAAGAAATCGCTTCCATGCATGTCGATCAGTTCCAGCGCCCGCCCGCCGCCGCGCGCGACGCAGGTCAGCGGATCGTCGGCGACCTGCACGTACAGGCCGGTTTCCTCGCTGATCAGCTTGTCGAGGTCGCGCAGCAGCGCGCCGCCGCCGGTCAGCACGATGCCGCGTTCGTGCACGTCCGAGCACAGTTCCGGCGGCGTCTGTTCCAGCGCCGCCTTGACCGCGGCAACGATGCCGTGCAGCGGTTCGCGCAGGGCTTCCAGCACGTCGTTGGAATTGATCGTGAACATGCGCGGCACGCCTTCGGCGAGGTTGCGGCCGGAGACTTCCATCTCGCGCACTTCCTTTTGCGGGATCGCGCAGCCGACCTCGATCTTGATCCGCTCGGCGGTGGGTTCGCCGATCAGGGTGCCGTTGCTGCGGCGCACGTAGTTGATGATGGCCTCGTCGAAGCGGTCGCCGCCGATGCGCACCGACTGCGAATAGACGATGCCGTTCAACGACATCACCGCCACTTCCGACGTACCGCCGCCGATGTCCAGCACCATCGAGCCGCGCGCCTCGTGCACCGGGATGCCGGCGCCGATCGCGGCGGCCATCGGTTCCTCGATCAGGAACACGTCGCGCGCGCCCGCGCCCTCGGCCGATTCCTTGATCGCGCGGCGCTCGACCTGGGTCGAGCCGCACGGCACGCACACCAGCACGCGCGGGCTGGGACGCAGGAAACGGCTCTTGTGCACCTGCTTGATGAAGTGCTGCAGCATCGCCTCGGTCATGGTGAAGTCGGCGATCACGCCGTCCTTCATCGGCCGCACCGTGACGATGTTGCCGGGCGTGCGGCCCAGCATCATCTTGGCCTCGTTGCCGACCGCCGCCACCGCGCGCGGGCCGCCGGGGCCGCGGTCCTGGCGGATCGCGACCACCGAGGGTTCGTTCAGCACGATGCCCTGGTCGCGCACATAGATCAGCGTGTTCGCGGTGCCGAGGTCGATCGAGAGGTCGTTGGAAAAGATGCCGCGGAACAGTTTGAACATGCGCGAGCCGGGGGTGCGGGCCTGGACGACAGGCAAGAAGGGGAAATAGCGGGCCAGTCTAGTCATGCCGCGGTAGCCACGCAAGGCCGGAATCGCGGAAAAATGCGGGTTTCGTGAGGTGTTTCGCGAGTCGGGTCGAAACCGCGCGGCGCGGCCGTTACGATGTCCCGCTTGTGCCTGGTGAAAGGAACCCGAGCGAATGTCCCGTGCATTGATCTGCGGCTCGATGGCCTACGACACCATCATGGTGTTCGAGGACCACTTCAAGAACCACATCCTGCCGGACAAGGTGCACATGTTGAACGTGTCCTTCCTGGTCCCGCAGATGCGCCGCGAGTTCGGCGGCTGCGCCGGCAACATCGCCTACAACCTCAAATTGTTGGGCGGAGAACCCGTGCCGATGGCGACCGTGGGGCAGGATTTCGCGCCCTACCGCGAATGGTTCGGGACGCTCGGCATCCCGCTCGAACACGTTCGCGAGGTGCCCGGCACCTTCACCGCGCAGGCCTTCATCACCACCGACCAGGACAACAACCAGATCACGGCCTTCCATCCGGGGGCGATGGGTTGCAGCCAGCAGAACAAGGTGGGCGACGTGGCCGGCGTCGCGCTCGGCATCGTGGCGCCGGACGGGCGCGACGGCATGCTCGAACACGCACGCGATTTCGCTGCCAGCGGCACGCCCTTCATCTTCGATCCGGGCCAGGCGATGCCGCTGTTCAACGGCGAGGAATTCCGCGCCTTCATCGAACAGGCCGATTACGTCGCGGCCAACAGCTACGAGGCCAGCCTGCTGACCGAACGCACCGGCTGGTCGGAGAGCGAAATCGCGTCACGGGTGAAGGCGTACATCGTCACGCACGGCGCGGACGGATCGGTGATCCATGCCGGCGGCACGCTGCACGAGATCCCGGCTGCGAAGCCGAGCGCGGTGGTCGATCCCACCGGCTGCGGCGACGCCTATCGCGCGGGCCTGATCCACGGCATCCTGCGCGGCTGCGATTGGCCGACCACGGGCCGCATCGCCTCGCTGATGGGCGCGTTGAAGATCGCCCGGCCGGGCACCCAGAACCACGGCTTCACGCCCGACGAATTCGCGGCCGAGTTCAGGCGGCAATTTGCATGCGACCTTCCCTGATTCGCTGGTAGCGTGCGCTCCGCGCACGCTTGGCAACGCAATGCACCACCGGTCGTGCGCGAAGCGCACGCTACTCCACGTATGGTTTCGTTCAGGCTTCCGAGCAACAATGCTCCAGCAACTTCGGCACAACTCAACAGGAGGTCACCATGCACACCGCACGCAACCTCGTCCTCACTGCACTGCTGGCTGCAGTGCCGCTCGTGTATGCCGGCAACGCGCAGGCGGCCGGTGAAATCAGCTGCAGGATGAACTTCGAGATCAGCGGCTGGTCGGCGTTCTACAAGACTGCCAGCGGAAGCGGCGACGTCACCTGCAGCAATGGGCAGCACATGCGTGTGCACCTGCGCAGCAAGGGCGGCGGACTCAGCTTCGGCAAATCCAGCATCGAAGGCGTCGGCAAGTTCTCCGGCATCTTCAACATCAACGAGATCCTCGGTACCTACGCAACCGGCGGTGCGCATGCCGGCGCGGTGCGTTCCGCGGGTGGCACCGTGATGACCAAGGGCAACGTCTCGCTGGCGCTCAGCGGCACCGGCAAGGGCTGGGATCTGGGCGTGGATTTCGGCAAATTTACCATCACCAGATAGTTGTGCGTTCGTCCATGAACGCGGCTTCGTTCGGCGTAGCCGACGATCGGGCGCTCATGCATTGTTCCTGTCCAGAACGGCCATTGAAGCCGCCATCCGTGGCAAAGAGCTCCATGGCCTGACTTCTCACCAACATCCGCTGCGTAGACTGCTTTGCGCGCGGGTCACCGCGAACTATCACTTGGAGCCCGTGCATGACCCGCACCGGATGGTTGTCGTCCGCCGGATACACCTTCGGCGAGGAAGTCGCCAACAACGTGCTGCAGGGTGTCGGCGTCCTGCTCAGCATCGCCGGGCTGACCACGCCGGTCGCGTTCGCGGCGGTCGATGGACACGCGCTCGATGTGACCGCGTGCGCGGTATTCGGCGCCGCGCTGGTCCTGCTGTACACGATCTCGACCATCTACCACGCCGTGCCGGTGCACTTCGCGCCGCGCGTGCTGGCGCGGCTCGACCACATCGCAATCAACCTGCTGATTGCCGGCACCTACACGCCGTTTGCATTGATCGCGTTGGGCGGCAGCCGTGGCTGGTGGCTGTTTGGCGCCATCTGGGCGTTGGCCGCGCTGGGCAGCATGTTGCAATTCACCCGCCTGCGCCAGTGGCGTGCGCTCGAAATCGCCTTGTACCTCGTGATGGGATGGCTCGGCCTGCTGACCTTCGGGCCGTTGGCGGCGCGTCTCCATGCGGGCGGCACAGCGCTGCTGCTGGCCGGCGGCGCTGCGTACACGCTCGGCGTACCGTTCCATCTCTGGAGGAAGCTGCGCTACCACAATGTGCTGTGGCACGCGTTCGTGCTGCTTGGCAGCGTGCTGCACTTCTTCGCGGTGCTGTTGTACGTGCTGCCCGCGGCGGCTTGACGCCTTTGCTCGGTTACCATGCCCCGGAAAGGGGAGAAGCATGGCGATTCCGGTCCTGATGTACCACAACGTGGCGGAAGTGCCGGATGGCCTGCATCCGGACGGGCGTTGCCTGTACGTCACGCCTGCTGCGTTTGCCGCGCAGATGGCGTTGCTGCGCCGGTTCGGGTGGCGCGGCGTATCAATGAGTGAGGCGATGCCGTACCTGCGCGGCGAACGGCGCGGGCGCATCGCCGCGATCACCTTCGACGACGGCTATCTCGACAACCTCGAAAACGCGATGCCGATATTGCAGCGGCACGGCTTCAGCGCCACCTGCTACATCGTCAACGGCTGCATCGCCAAACACAATCTCTGGGATGCCGCGAAGCTCGGCGTGCACAAGCCGATGATGAACGTCGAGCAATTGCACGCTTGGCGCGTGGGCGGCATGGAGATCGGTGCGCATACACGCACCCATCCGCATCTCACCCAATGCAGCGACGCGCAACTGCAGGACGAAATCGCCGGCGGCCGCAGGGAACTTGAAGACCTGCTGGGCATCGCGGTGCCGCAGTTCTGCTATCCGTTCGGCGATGCCGACGCGCGTGTGGCCAGGGTCGCGCGCGATGCGGGTTTCGTGGCGTCGCCGACCGTGCGGCGCGGACGCGCCGGGCGCGGCATGGACCTTTTCATGCTGCCGCGCGTCGCGATCGACAACGCGGATGGCCTCATGCATTTCGCGATCCGCACCTTCACGCCGTTCGAGGATTGGCGCGCGCGCAAGGCAGCGTAGGCGCGGACCACCTCGCCTACGCTGTGTGTTCAGTGCGCCATGTGTGAAGGAATGAACTGCTTGTCCACGGCCTCTGCGAGTTGATCCGGCGGCAGCAAGCCTTGCGACAGCAGGAAATCGTTGAACTGCTGCAGGTCGAACCTGTCGCCCAGCGCGATCTCGGTGTGCGCACGCAACTGCAGGAGCCGCGAATAACCGTAGAAGTACGCGGTGGCCTGGCCGGGCGAGCGGAACATGAAGCGGTTCAGTTCCTCGCGCGCGAAGGCTTCGGAAAGGCCGACATCGTTGACCAGGATGGCGTGCGCGCGCTGGGGCGTGATCAGGCCGAGGTTCAGCATCGGATCGAGGAACGCGCGCGCCGCGCGCTGCAGGCGCAGTTGCAGCGCGATCATCTGGCCGCCGGCGGGTTCGTAGGGCACCATCATCCATTCGGCGTACAGCGCCCAGCCTTCCACGTTGACGCTGTTGAAGGCGAACAGCGAGCGCGCCAGCGACACGCCGTGCTCGACCATCG
Organism: Rhodanobacteraceae bacterium; assembly: GCA_030123585.1. Lineage (NCBI taxonomy): Bacteria > Pseudomonadati > Pseudomonadota > Gammaproteobacteria > Lysobacterales > Rhodanobacteraceae > Rhodanobacteraceae bacterium. The sequence goes on along the minus strand of CP126120.1, from coordinate 1,918,201 downwards.
CGGAGAACTGCAATTCATGGCCCGGCCGGCCTTCGTGCGCCGTCAGCGTCCACGCGCAGGCCTTGCAGGTGAAGTCGTCGTAGGCCTCGTTCTTGCCATTGCCGGACGGCGGATTGCCGAGCGGCAGCACGAACGCGCCACGCTCGCCGTGGTTGTTGATCAACGGCGGCGGGTCCATGTGTGGCGCGGGCTGCGCGGCGCTTTCGGCTTCCGACGCCAGGCGCATGATCATCTTGCGCTGGGGCAGCGTCACGAGGTGGTGCTCGCGGATGATGGCCTCGATCTTCGCGATCACCGTTTCGTAGTACGGCTCGATGTTGTTGCGGTCGAGCTGCTGCTTTTTCAGATCCTTGATCACGACGCGGTAGTCGGTGGTCGGCGCGAACCCCTCCGCCTTGGCGACATAGGGCGCCAGGATTTCCATTTCCGACTGGATTTCCATGAAGGATTGCTCGGCCTGCCTGATCAGTTCCTGCGGCGGAATGTCGATGCCGACGTTCTTCAGATTGTCGGCGTAGATTGCTTCGGGCAGGCGCGCATCGCTGCGCGCGCGCGGCAGCACCGTGGTCTTCACCCACGCGTCGTAATCGTTCAACTGTTTCTGCAGCGCATCCAGTGCGGGACCGGCGCCTTCGATGTGGTACTTCGCGTACAGCTTGCGGATGCCATCGACGTAGCGCTGGGTGTTCGCGAGGTTCTGTTCGACCTCGCCCTTGTAAGGCCCCAGCAGCTTCTTGTCGCCGGCCTTGGCTTGCCACAGCGCCTCGGCTTCCTGCGTGACCGGCGTGCAGCCGGGCGCCATGCCGACGTAGCACTTCAGGCGCGCCAATGCGTGCGGGCGGCGCTCCGGCGCAACCTGGTCCTGCAGCAATCCGAATTCGCCCTGGAAGATGGTCTGGCCGATGTCGGTGTACGGCAGCAGGTACTGCTCCTGCAGTTTGCTGCTGTCGATGAAGCGGTTGGCCCTGTGGATCATGATTTCCAGGTCCTCGCGCACGTTGGCGTCGGAGGTTTTCGCAAGGTCGCCCTGCAGCGTGTCGCGCGCCTGCGCCAGGGCCGCGCGTGAGCGCTGGCCGACATCGGGTTTCAGGTCGATGACCTTGTCGTCGTAGCCCGGCAGGCCGAACCGCGAGGCGAACTCGGGATTGAATTCGGCCAGCACCTTCAGCAGCACCTGCGCGTAGCCGTTGCTTTTCACCACCCATGCCGGCGGCGGCACCGGCGGCTGGTCGGGGCGCAGGTCGGGCCGGGACGAAGAGGGCGGCGGGGCAGCCAGTGCGACGGGAGCGATCAGTGCAAAGGCTGCAACGGCAACAAGACTTCTCTGGAACATGCTGGATCTCCGTTCGGATCGCCGGACACTAGCACGCCTCGCCGCATCGCGTCGCAGGCCGAGCGTCGGCCGCGCGGGCGCCGGCGCATCGCGGTTCTACGGTGATGCGAAATCGTTGGCGTAGGCGGCCTTCAGGAACTTCGCGAACACGCCGGCCGGCACGTCCACGGTTTGCGTGCCATAGACGTAGGGAGCGACCTGGTACGGCGGGAAGATCAGCGTGAGGCCGGGGCTGGCGGCGTTGCCCGCGTTGCCCGCGCGCACCACGAACACGGAATAGTTGACCGTGGTCGGCTTGGTGCCGTCGTCGAGCATCCGGGTCATGTTGGCCTTCCACTCGCGCAGCGCGTCGGGCGAGCCCTCGCCGGGTTTCGGCGCGTCGGCCATGAACTTCTTCAGCAAGGTGTCGTGGGCGAAATTGGCGAGCGCCTTGCGCGCGGCATCGGGATCGGCGAACAGGTCGTCGAGCGTGATCAGCTTGCCGGCCTTGCGGTCGTACACGAACGCGGCTTCGACCCGGATCGGATGCGCGCCGCCGGTGTCCTGCATGCCGGTTTCGCGCACGCTGGTGAAGGCGGGCGTGTCGGCGGCGAGCTTGAAATCCAGCCGCAGTTCGAACTGCCGATCGGCGAATTCGGGCATCTGTTTCGGATCGGGCAGCGCCTGCAGGAAGTCGCGCTTGGCGTTGTCGGCGGTGGTGCGCAACGCGTCGGCCAGCGGCTTCGCTGCGGCCGGCAGGGCCGGGAGATCAATCTCGATCTTGTAGTGCTGGGTGCTGGCATGGTCGCCCGGCAACCCCGGGGTGCCCGTTTGCGCCGGGGCGGAAATGATCGGCGTGGACGGGGCCGTGGTTGCCGCCGACGTCGGCACGGCGGGATTCTGCTCGGGATGCTGGCTGCAGGCCATGAGCGCGATGGCAGCCAGCGCGGCGACGAAGCAAGTGGATGCAAGCGGTTTCATGGGCGTTCGTGGGTGACGGTGGCGAGGCACGAGTCTAGGCAACGCGGCGTTAAGCATTTGCTGTGTGAGCAACGCATGCGGACCTATCATGTGTAGATGGACGCGCAAGCAACCCACCCGTGGCGCCTCAGCGTGGCGCCGATGATGGATTGGACGGATTCGCACTGCCGGTACTTCCATCGGCTGCTCGCGCCGCATGCGCGCCTGTACACCGAGATGGTGACCGCCGCGGCGCTGGTGCACGGCGCGCGCGCGCACCTGCTGGCGTACAACCCGGAGGAGCATCCGGTCGCGCTGCAACTGGGCGGCGCGGACCCGCTCGAACTGGCGCAGGCCGCGCGTTTCGGCGCCGAGGCCGGCTACGACGAAATCAACCTCAACGCGGGATGCCCGTCCGACCGCGTGCAATCGGGCCGCTTCGGCGCCTGCCTGATGCGCGAGCCGGAACTGGTCGCCGATTGCGTGCGCGCGATGCGCGAAGCGGTGGCCGGTTCCGAACGGGGTGTGCCGGTCACGGTGAAATGCCGGATCGGCGTGGACGACCAGGACGACGATGCCGACCTGTTCGCGTTCACGGCGCGCATGTGCGAGACCGGGGTGCGAGTGCTGATCGTGCACGCGCGCAAGGCCTGGCTGCAGGGCCTCTCGCCCAAGCAGAACCGCGAGGTGCCGCCGCTCAACTATCCGCGCGTGTACCGGCTGAAACGGGAATTCCCGGGTTTGACGGTCGTGGTCAACGGCGGCATCGACGGCCTGCCGGCGGTGGAGGAACACCTGCGCCATGCCGACGGCGTGATGCTGGGGCGGCTCGCGTACCACGATCCGTATGCGCTGGCGCGCATCGATGCGGCGCTGTCCGGCGGCGAGCCGCCGCCGCGCGAAGCCGTGCTGCAACGGATGCGCCCGTACATCGAGGCCGTGCGTGCGCGCGGCGTGCGGCTCGCCTCGATAACCCGCCACGTGCTCGGCCTGTACCACGGCGAGCCGGGCGGCAAGGTGTTCCGGCGCGTGCTTTCCGGGCGCGCACAAGCGCCGGATGCGGGCTGGGAGGCCGTCGAGGCGGCGCTGCAGCAGGTAAAGAGTGAAGTCGCTCGCTGCACGAGCTGTAAAGTGTAAAGTCGCTCACTTCGTTCGCTGTAAAGAGTGGCGGCCGTCGGCGGCCCGGTCCTGCCCGCTCTTTCGCTTCACTCCTTGCCCTTTACAGTCCCGCGCAGCGGGACGACTTCACCCTATGCAGCTCGCGCAGCGAGCGATTTTCTTGTGTTCAGCACGAATTCAATGGATTACCGGATGATCGTTGCTGCGACATTCGCGCGAATGGATAGTGGTGACAATGAAACACCGGGTGTTCCCGTCGTGGCTGGGATGTGCGCTGCTGTGCGGCGCGGCGACCGCGTTCGCCGCCAAGCCGCCCGCGCCGCCGCCGGGACATCCGGCGAGTCTCGAGCAGGCGGTCAAGCAGGTGCAGCACGAGACCCGTGGGCACATCCTCGCCGCCGACACGGTTTCACGCGGCAATGCGAAGGTGTACCGCATCAAGGTCCTCACGCCGCAAGGCCAGGTGCGGGTGGTGCAGATGCACTCGACCGCGCGGCCCAAGCCCGGCAAATCCGATACAGACAAAGGAGGGCACTGATGCGCATCCTCTTGGTGGAAGACGAAGCGCCGCTGCGGGAAACACTGGCTGCACGCCTGAAACGCGACGGTTTCGCGGTGGATGCCGCGGCGGACGGCGAAGAGGGCCTGTACCTCGGCCGCGAGGTGCCGTTCGATCTCGCGATCGTGGACCTCGGCCTGCCCAAGCTGTCCGGCATGGAACTGGTGGAGGTGCTGCGCAAGGAAGGCCACAGCTATCCGATCCTGATCCTGACCGCGCGTTCGTCGTGGCAGGACAAGGTGGAGGGCCTGAAGTTCGGCGCCGATGATTATCTGGTCAAGCCCTTCCACGTCGAGGAATTGCTGGCGCGCATCAACGCGCTGGTGCGGCGCGCATCGGGCTGGGCCAAGCCGGTGCTGTCGTGCGGGCCGATCCGCCTGGATACGACGGCGCAGACGGTGACGGTCGAAGGCCGGCCCACCGACCTCACCAGCTACGAATACAAGGTGCTGGAATACCTGATGCTGCACGCGGGCGAGCTGGTGTCGAAGGCCGACCTCACCGAGCACATCTACCAGCAGGATTTCGACCGCGATTCCAACGTGCTGGAAGTCTTCATCGGCCGCCTGCGCCGCAAGCTGGACCCGGAAAGCAGCCTGAAGCCGATCGAAACGGTGCGCGGACGCGGCTACCGCTTCGCGATTCCGCGCGACGAAACCGTCACCGAATAACCGCGCCAGGTTGCCGCAGTTGCGCGGCCGCACCCTGCACGGCGATCATGCGTGACGATCGCCGTTGTGCGTGATTGAACCAGAAGGGTTGGGCCGGATGTCATCCGAGGATACGGCGCCGCGCAGGCCGCTGTCGCTGGTCTCGCGCTCGACCATCGCCACGTTGCTGGTGCTGATCGGTTTTCTCGGCATCACCGGCTTCGCGCTGGACCGCGCCTACGAGCACGCGGCGCTGGAAAGCCTGCGCGCACAGTTGCAGAGCTATGCCTACACCTATCTCGCCGGCATCGACGTCAGCAGCCGCGCCGATCGGGTGATCCCGCCGGACGTGACCCCGCCCAATCCGGATTTCGGGCGGCCGGGCTCCGGCTTGTATGCGGTGATCGTCGGGGAGAACGGGTTCCATTTCGAGACGCAGTCGACGCTCGGTCGCGACCTGCCCTTCGACGCCCTGTTGCCGCCGGGGCCGGCGAAGTTCGAGGGGCCGGTCGAAACCTCGGCGGGACCGTTGTACGTGCTGAGCCAGGGGATCGACTGGGTGCCGCTGCAGTCCCACGACGGCTACCACCTGACCATCTACATAGCCGAAAACGATGCGCTGTTCCACACCGGCCTGGCCGCGTACCGGCGCACGCTGTTCGGCTGGCTGGCCGCGCTGGGCTTGGCGCTGCTGGTGCTGCAGCAGATCCTGTTGCGCTGGAGTTTTTCGCCGTTGCGCCGGGTCGCGCGCGACCTCGCCAGGATCGAGCGCGGCGGCGCCGAGCGGCTGGTCGGGCCGTACCCGCGCGAGGTCTCGGTGTTGACGCGCGGACTCAACCGCTTCATCGAAAGCGAACGCGAGCACCTGGCGCGCTACCGCAACACCCTCGACGACCTGGCGCACAGCCTCAAGACGCCGCTGGCGGTGGCGCGTTCGCGGCTCGAATCGAAGGAAGACGAAACCGATCTGCGCGACGATCTGCTGGTGCAGGTCCAGCACATGGACCAGATCGTCGCCTACCAGCTGGCGCGCGCCAAGACGTCCGGACATTCCACCTTTGCGGCGCCGATCCTCGTGCAGGCGCATGCCGAGGCGGTAGTGCGTAGCCTCGAACGCGTGTACGCCTCCAAGAACATCCTGTGCGAATTCGACATCGACGACGGCGTGCAGTTTTACGGCGAGGAAGGCGACCTGCTGGAGTTGCTCGGCAACCTGCTGGAGAACGCGTTCAAGTGGGCGCGCCACCGGGTGCTGCTGAGCGTGAAAAAACTTGCGCCCGAAAACCCCAAGGCATGGCGCATGGGCTTGGACATCCGGGTCGAGGACGACGGCCCCGGCATTCCGCCGGAGCAACTCGAACGCGTGCTGCAACGGGGCGTGCGCGGCGACGAGCGCGTGCAGGGACACGGCATCGGGCTGGCGATCGTCGAAGACATCGTGCGCGCCTATCGCGGCACGCTGCAGGTCGATCGCTCAGCCGAACTGGGCGGCGCGTGCTTCCACGCCAGCTTCGCCGAAATGTGAGCGCCGCGGCGGCTTGCGCCGCGCGTTACTGGATGGAACCCGGCAGCAGCGAACGCCACGACGCGGGATCGGGCTCGATGGCGGGTTTGAGCGGTGCCGAGATGGCCGGCTTGTTGCTGGCCGAGGGGCCGCGGTTGCGCGAAGCGGGGGCTGCTTCAGCCGGGGATGATGCGGATGGCGCCACGCGCAACGTTGCCGGAGCGGGATCCGGCGACTCGTCGACGCCGGCTTCGGCAATGTCGGGTTTGGGCGACGCGCTGGGCGAAGCGGCCTGCGTCTGCGCGCCCGGCAACGGCGGCGCGCCGTTCTCGGCGGCAAGCAGGGGGCGATTCGGGCCATAATCGAGCGCTGCCGCGGCCAGCGGCAAGCAGCCCAGCAACAACACCGTCAGCCACATCGACAGCTGCTTCATGACAGCCCCCGGAACCCAGCATGGCGAAACTCCATCTTGACACAACCGAAAGGGCGTCGCCAGCGCCCGCGAGGGAGGACGCGGAGGGCATGCCGCCCTTGCTGGTCTTGCTGGCTTCCGGCGACGCGCTGGGCGGCCCGGAACTGGCGCGCCGGCTGGGCATTTCGCGGGCCGCGGTATGGAAACAGATCGAAACTTGGCGGCAAGCCGGACTCGACATCGAATCCGGCCCGGCGGGCTACCGGCTGGCGCGCCCGCTGCAGCCACTGGACGCGCCGCGGCTTCGCGCCGCGCTGCCTTCCGCCGTGCGCCGGCGCGTCGGATTGATCGAAAACCACTGGCGGCTGGACTCGACCTCCAGCGAGCTGGCGCGCCGGGCCGCCGACCTGCCTGATCTGTCGTTCGTGTTCGCCGATTGGCAGCAGGCCGGGCGCGGCCGGCGCGGCCGGCAATGGCTGTCGGCGCCCGCAGCCAACCTGCAATTCTCCTGCCTGAAGCGTTTCGCGGGCGGCTACGCCGCGCTGTCGGGCCTGTCGCTGGCGGCCGGGATCGCGGCCGCGCGTGCGCTCGCGGATTGCGGCGTGCCGGGCATCGCCCTGAAATGGCCGAACGACCTGGTGCATGCCGATGCCAAACTCGGCGGCATCCTGGTCGAATTGGGCGGTGAGTTCATGGGACCGTGCCACGCGATCATCGGCATCGGCATCAACGTGCACGTGTCCGACGCGGTGCGCGCGTGGCTGGATCGGGCGTGCGTGGATGTGGCTACCTTGCGCGGCGAGGCGGCGCCCTCGCGGACCGCGCTGGCCACGGCCATGGTCGCGCGGCTGGTCGCAACGCTGGAACGGTTCGATGCCTGCGGGTTCGCCGGATTCGCCGAGGCGTGGGCCGAACGCGATGCGCTGGCCGGGCGCCGCATCCGCGTGGAAGGCGCGCGCGGTACGTTCGACGGCGTCGCGCAGGGCGTCGATGCGCGCGGCGCGCTCAAGGTGCGCGTCGCCGGCGAACTGCGCAGCATCGACAGCGCCGAAGTCACGGTGCGGCCCGCATGAGTACGCAGGCCGGAGAAACCTGGTTGTGCGATCTCGGCAACTCGCGCGCCAAGCTGGCGAGGCTGGAACAGGGCGCCCCCGTCGACGTCGTGGCGCTGGATTGGGCGCAGCCGGGTTTCGACGCGCGGGTGCGCGATGCCGTGGCCGCGTGGCCGCGGCCGCGGCGCGTGCTGGTTGCATCGGTGGCGTCCGCTGGATACACCCGGCGGCTGCGCGATGCGCTGGCCGTCGATGCCGGCGTCGAGTTCGAGTTCCTGCGTTCGCCGCGGAGTGCGTGCGGCGTCCGCAACCGCTACGCGAAACCCGAGCGGCTCGGCATCGACCGGTTCCTGTCGATGGTTGCGGTGCACGCGCAGGCGGCGGGCGCGTGCATCGTGGTCGGTTGCGGCACCGCGTTGACGCTGGATGCAGTCGCCGCCGGCGGCGATCACGCGGCGGGCCTGATCGCGTTGTCGCCCGCGCGCATGCTGGAAGCCCTGCGCGGCGCCACCTCGATCGCGGACGGCAATCCGGATGCATTTCTCGCCGATGGCGGCGACGACACCGCGGCTGCGTTGCAGGCGGGTTGCTGGGGCGCGGCCGGCGCGGCGGTCGAATGGTTTGCCGCGCGCCAGCGTGCTGCGCTGGGCGATGCCCCGGTGTGGCTGCATGGCGGTTGGGCCGCGACCCTGGCCGCGTGGCTCGCGCGCGACGGATTTTCCGTCCAGGTGTTCGAGCACGCGGTGTTGCACGGCTTGGCACTTTGGTGCGATCGTCCCTGATCGCGGCCTGACCCATCCTCGACTCATCGGAACCGCTCAATGAAGATGAAGACCGGAACGGACATCCTTGTCCTGACTTTTCACAACAGCTCCTTCGAGTCGGCTATCGGGTTCTGAAAGATGTTCGTCCGCTTGTTGTTCCTGCTGCTGCTGGCGTTGAACCTCGGCGCGGCCGCCTGGCTGCTGTTCGGGCGCGCGCCGGTGGAGTCGCTTCCGCCGCCTACCAATCCCGGCGTGCCGGAATTGCGCCTGCTTTCGGAAACGCCGCGGGCCGCGCGTCCCGCCGGTGCATCCACCACGGCCGAGCCGCGCGAGCGCGACGCGTGCACCACCCTCGGTCCCTTCATGACCGCGGTGGACATGCGCGCCGCGGTGCAGGCCCTGTCGCCGCGCGTCGCGCGCATCCAGTACCGCGAGGAATCGTTGCGGCGTTCGCACGGCTACTGGGTTTACCTGCCCGCCGCCGCCAGTCGCGAGGCGGCGCTGGACGAGGCCCGCGCGCTTGCCGCCAAGGGCATCCACGACTATTACGTGGTGACCGCGGGCGACTCGCAAAACACCATTTCGCTGGGACTGTTCAACGACCAGTCGAACGCGCAGAACCGGCTGGCGCAACTGCAGCAGATGGGGTTCCAGGCCAAGATCGAGCAGCGCGTCGATACCGAGCCCGCGTACTGGGTGGATTACGCGGTGCCCGAGGGCACCGCGTTCGACTGGCAGACGTGGCTGCCGGGACGCGGCGACCTGCGATCCAGGTCGATCGATTGCTTTTGATCGCCCCGTCGATGCCGTGCGATGATGGAGCCGGCGCCGGCATAGCTCAGTTGGTAGAGCAACTGATTTGTAATCAGTAGGTCGTCCGTTCGAGTCGGACTGCCGGCACCATCCCCCGGGCAAGGCGTGGCGGATGATGGGCGCTGAAACGGACCCCCGCGAAATCGAATTCCAGGCGCAGATCGAGGCGCTGCGCCGGCATTTCATCGGCGAACTGCCCGCGCGCCGCGCGGCGCTGGCCGCGGCCTGGGCGGAATGCGTCGATGGCGGCGACGAGGCGCCGTGGTTGCGCCTGCGCGACGTCGCGCACAAGTTGTCGGGCTCGGCGTCGAACTATGGCCTGGACGCCGTGGGCGACGTCGCGCGCGGACTCGACAGGCTGCTCTCCGGACGCACGCCGTGCCGCGAACGCGCCGCGGCGGAAGCCGCGGTCGCGGATCTGACCGCCGCGCTGGATCAGGCCATTGCGACGACCTGATGCCGGTGGTCCCCGCTGCGGGCTGCGGTATCCTTCGGGGTTCGTCGCAAGCAGCGGGTGATGACGCGTGGCCAGCAAAGCGAAATCGATTTCCCTGATCGGCGCGCCCACCGACATCGGCGCCGGTTCGCGCGGCGCCTCGATGGGTCCGGAGGCCCTGCGCGTGGCGGGCCTGCCGCAGGCGCTCGCGGCGCGCGGGCTCGACGTCGCGGATCGCGGCAACCTCGCAGGCCCGTTGAATCCGTGGCAGCCGCCGCACGACGGCTACCGGCATTTCGCCGAAGTGGTCGCCTGGAACCGCACGCTGATGGAGGCGGAACTGGCGGAACTCGCGGCCGGCCGGCTCCCGATCCTGCTGGGCGGCGACCATTGCCTCGCGATCGGCTCGATCAGCGCGGTGGCGCGGCATTGCCGTGAACGTGGTCGCAAGCTGCGGGTGCTGTGGCTGGACGCACACGCCGATTTCAACACCGCCGAGATCACGCCGTCCGGCAACATCCATGGGATGCCGGTGGCCTGCCTGTGCGGGTACGGACCGCGCGAGCTGACCGAACTGGGAGGCAAGGCGCCCGCGCTGGCCGCCGGCGAGGTGCGCCAGATCGGCATCCGTTCGGTCGATCCCAACGAGAAGCGGCTGGTGCACGACGTCGGCCTCGACATCTACGACATGCGCTACATCGACGAGGTCGGCATGCGCCGGGTGATGGAGGAGGCGCTGGATGGCATGGATGCCGACACGCATCTGCACGTGAGTTTCGATGTCGATTTCCTCGATCCGTCGATCGCGCCCGCGGTCGGCACCACGGTGCCGGGTGGCCCAAGCTACCGCGAAGCGCAACTGTGCATGGAGATGATCGCGGACACCGGGCGGGTGGCCTCGCTCGACCTCATGGAACTGAACCCCGCGCTGGACGAGCACAACCGCACCGCGGAGCTGGTGGTGGATCTGGTCGAGAGCCTGTTCGGCAAATCCACCCTGATGCGGGCCTGAGTTCCCGGGCATCCGGGAGCTGCGTCACACTTGACCGCCTGCCTCGTCAACATCTGTGACGCCGGCGGGGCGCATGCCGACACAAGCACGCCTCTTGCACTCGATGTCGTGGCGCCGCGATACGCGGCACATCGACCACGTCGGGAGACGGTGTGGCAAGGGAACAGGGACAATTCGGCATACTCGAAGCCATACCCGGCGCGCGTGCGTCGTTGCGTTGGCTCGGCTGGTGCGGATTGGCATTGCTGGTGATCCCGGCGGTGGGTCTGGCCGTGCTCGCGGCCTCCAACGACCGGATCACGCAGGCTGGCAGCATCGCTCTGCTGTTGCCGGGGCTCGGCCTGCTGGCGTTGTCGGCGGTGGGCTGGGTGATGGTGCTGATGCTGCGCTGTCTGCGGCGGCTGGCCGAGCTCGCGCAGTTGCTGTGCGAACACAGCGACGGTCCGGTGTTCGTGAAGGACGCCGCGCACCGCTATCGCTTCGTGAACGAGGCGGCGGCGGCGCTGATCGGGCGCCGCCCGCAGGACGTGATCGGGCATCGCGACAGCGACCTGCAGCCCGGCGCCGAATCGCTGGCCTTCGAGGAAAACGACCGCGTCTGCCTGGACCGCGACCTGCCGACCATGTTCCGCGAAGCGCAGACCACGGCGGGCGGCGAGCGCAGTTTCCTGGTTTCGAAGCGGCCGTTGCACGACTTGCGCGGCGGGATCGCCGGGCTGGTCGGGGCCGCGCGCGACATCACCGACGAGCTGGACCTGCAGAAGGTGACCCGCCGGCGCGCCGACGAAACGCGCGTCTGGTTCGACCTCAATCCGTTGCCGGTGGTGCAGTTCGCCAGCGTCGACAAGCGCATCCTCAAGGTCAACGCTGCGGCCGAAAGGTGCTACGGCTACAGCCGCCAGCGCCTGCTGGAGATGCGCGTGGACGATTTGTTCGCGCCCGCCGAGGCCGATCGCCTGCGCATCTACCTGCGCGAGGACGGCCGCGCCGTGCCGCCCGGCAGCGTGGCCTGGCGGCATCGCCGCGCCAACGGCGAGTTGTTCGACGTGCTCACCGACATCGGCAACCTTCCGCACGCCGAGATCCCCTCCCGCATGATGCTGGTGCGCGACGTTTCGGGCGAGCAGGCCACCCGGCACGCGTTGCAGGAATGCGCGACGCGCTACGACGACCTGGTGGAATCGGGTCTCGCGATGGTCTGGATGCACGACATGGAAGGCCGCCTGCTGAAGGTCAACGGCGCGATGGCGCATGCGCTCGGCTACGATCGCGAAGCCATGGCCGGGCGCCCGCTGTCGGACTTCGTGGCCGAGGAGAAGCACGGCGGCTGGCGCGATTACTTCGACCGCATCCACAGCTTGACGCGCGATGCCGGCGTGCTGCATTTCGTGTCGCGCAACGGCGAGCGGCGCGTGTGGCAGTACCAGTTCGTCTGCTATCCCGATGCCGAACCGGTGCCGTACGTGGTCGGCGCCGCGCAGGACGTGACCCTGCGCCACCGCTACGAACTGCGCCTGCAGGACCAGAGCCAGCTCGACGCGCTGACCGGTTGCCGCACGCGGCGGTTCCTGGACGCGTTCGCCCTGCAGGCCGCGCACGACCAGGTCTGGGCCTGCGTGGTGCTGGACATCGACTATTTCCGCCAGTTGAACGCCAGCGAAGGGCGTGCGCGCGGCGACGAGGTGCTGCGCGACATGGCGAAGCTGCTGCGCAACACCGCCGGTTCGGGCGACGTGGTGGTGCGCCTGGGCGGCGACGAGTTCGCGATATTGATGCCGCACGCATCCGAGAACTCCGTGCGCGAGCTGGCCGAGCGGCTCGCCAAGTCCTCGCGCGACGGCATGCCGGCGGTGTTCTCGATCGGCTGGGCCTTGCGCGAAGCCGACGAGCCGCTGGAATCGACTCTCAGGCGCGCGGACAAGATGCTGTTGCGTTCGCGCGCGAGCGAGCGCGGATAGCCGTTGTTATTGCGCCGCAGCATGGCGGCGCTTAGCATTCCCGCTTTGGCCTGCCGCGCGGCAGGCGTCGAGGATGCAGCGGGCCATGCGTAGCCATTATTGCGGTCTGATCGGGGAAGCCGAAGTCGGCAAACAGGTCGTCCTGTGCGGCTGGGCGGACGCGCGTCGCGACCACGGCGGCGTGGTGTTCATCGACCTGCGCGACCACGAAGGCATCGTGCAGATCGTGGCCGATCCCGATCGCGCGGACGTGTTCGGCATCGCGTCGAAAGTCGGTTACGAGGATTGCCTGCGCGTCACCGGCACGGTGCGCGTGCGCTCCAACATCAACGAGAAGATCCCAACCGGCCGCTTCGAGGTCGTCGCCGAATCCATCGAGTTGCTCAACGCCGCGCGCGACCTGCCGTTCGCGCTGCACGAAAATCCCAACGAGGAAATGCGGCTGAAGTACCGCTATCTCGATCTGCGCCGCCCGGAAATGCAGAAGGTGATGCGCGCCCGCATCAAGCTGGTGCAGGCGCTGCGCCGCTGGCTGGACGCGCGCGGGTTCCAGGACATCGAAACGCCGATCCTCACCAAGGCGACGCCCGAGGGCGCGCGCGATTACCTGGTGCCGTCGCGCGTGCACGCGGGCCAGTTCTACGCGCTGCCTCAGTCGCCGCAGTTGTTCAAGCAGTTGCTGATGATCGCGGGCTTTGATCGCTACTACCAGATCGCGCGCTGCTTCCGCGACGAAGACCTGCGCGCCGACCGCCAGCCGGAATTCACCCAGCTCGACATGGAATTCGCGTTCGTCGAGGAACACGACGTGCAGGATTGCGTGGAAGTGCTGATCCGCGACGTGTTCCGCGAGGTCGGCGGCATCGAGCTGGCCGATCCGTTCCCGCGCATGACCTGGCTGGAAGCGATGACGCGCTACGGTTCGGACAAGCCCGACCTGCGCATCGAACTTGAGCTGGTCGACATCGCCGATGCGGTGAAGCACCTCGAATTCAAGGTGTTCGCCGGACCGGCGAACGATCCCGATGGCCGGGTCGCGGCGCTGAGGGTGCCGGGTGGGCATGAGCTTTCGCGCAAGCAACTGGACGATTACGCCGCGCATGCGGCGAAGTTCGGCGCCAAGGGCCTGGCGTGGCTCAAGGTCGAGGATGCGTCAAAGGGTTTGCAGGGCGTGAATTCGCCGGTCGCGAAGTTCCTCGACGAGGCGACGCTTACGACGATCCTGCAGAAGACCGGCGCACAGAATGGCGACGCATTGCTGTTCGGCGCTGGCCAGTGGAAAACCGTCAGCGACTTCATGGGCGCGTTGCGGCTGAAGGTCGCGCGCGACCGCGGCCTGGTCGCGCAAGGCTGGAAGCCGCTGTGGGTCACCGACTTCCCGATGTTCGAATACGACGAAGCCGAACAGCGCTACGTCGCGCTGCATCATCCGTTCACCGCACCGAAGGTCGATGATGCCGCGGCGCTCAGCGCCGATCCCGCGCACGCGGTCAGCCGCGGCTACGACATGGTGCTGAACGGCGCCGAGATCGGCGGCGGCTCGATCCGCATCCATCGCCCGGACATGCAGAGCGCGGTGTTCCGCCTGCTCGGCATCGGCGAGGACGAAGCGCGCGCCAAGTTCGGCTTCCTGCTGGATGCGTTGAAGATGGGCGCGCCGCCGCACGGCGGCATCGCCTTCGGGATCGATCGCCTCGCGATGTTGATCGGTGGCACCGAGGCCATCCGTGACGTAATCGCCTTCCCCAAGACCACCAGCGCGCAGGACTTGATGACCGATGCGCCCAGCCCGATCGATGCGAAGCAGCTTGTCGAACTGCATGTTCGAACGATCGATCCGTCGCACCCCGGTTGATCGAAAAGCCCACCACGGATTTGCACGGATTGACACGGATCAAGCGGAAGCATTTTTGACGCTGATGAACGCGGATCAGGCAAAAGCTCTATCCGTATGTACCCGCTTTGATCCGCGTCCAAAGTTTGAAGCGCCTGCAGCGGCGTGCTCCCGATCGACCGGTTAGAATCCTGCCCTTTCGCGACAATCAACGGAATCCCCATGGGACGTGGTCCTTCCATCGCCGGCCGCAAGAACGCGCAGGACGCCAAGCGCGGCCAGGTGTTCACCAAGCTGGTGCGCGAGATCATGGTCGCCGCGCGCACCGGCGGCGGCGACGTCAACGGCAATGCGCGCCTGCGCACGGCGGTCGACAAGGCCATCGCGGCGTCGATGCCCAAGGACAACATCGAGCGCGCGATCAAGAAGGCCACCGGCGAACTCGAAGGCGTGGTCTACGAGGAACTGCACTTCGAAGGTTATGCGCCGGGCGGTGTCGCGGTGCTGGTCGAGTGCGTCACCGACAACCGCCAGCGCACCATTTCCGACGTGCGTCACGCATTCGCCAAGTTCGGCGGCAACCTCGGCACCGACGGCTCGGTGGCCTACCTGTTCAACCGGATCGGCGTGCTGTCATATGCCCAGGGCGCCAGCGAGGACAAGATCACCGACGCCGCGATCGAGGCCGGCGCCGAGGACGTCAAGGTGTGGCCGGAGGACGGCCAGATCGACGTGATCACGACGCCCGAATCCTTCGAAGCCGTGCGCGACGCGATGGAGAAGGCGGGCCTCAAGCCCGACCACGCGGAAGTCACGATGCGCGCCGCGACGGACGTGCCGGTCGCCGCGGAGCACGTCGAGGCCGTGCAGGCGCTGCTGGCCAGGCTGGAAGAGCTGGACGACGTGCAGAACGTCTATTCCAACGCGGATTTGTAGAAAAGCCGGGAATGGGGAATCGGGAATCGAGAATCGAGGTGCGGCCATTTCGCTTCATCGCGGAAAGTTGGCAGAAGGCGGCCATGGCCGGGCCACGGAAGCGTCAACTGTGCGCGTGACTTCCGATTCCCGATTCCCGATTCCCGATTCCCGTTCGATTCGCATCCTCGGCATCGATCCCGGCAGCCAGCGCACCGGCGTGGGTATCATCGAGGCCGATGCAACGGGGAGGCTGCGTTGCGTCCTGCACGCGACGCTGCACGTGGCCGGCGAGGAGACGTTTCCGTTGCGCCTGAAACGCATCTACGACGAACTCGGCGGCATCATCGACGCGCACGCGCCTATGGAAGCCGCGGTGGAGCGCGTGTTCATGGCCAGGAATGCGGACTCCGCGCTGAAGCTGGGCCAGGCGCGCGGCGCAGCGATCTGCGCGGCGGTCGGGCGCGGGCTGCCCGTCCACGAATACGCGCCCAACGCGATCAAGCAGGCGGTGGTCGGCAAGGGCCACGCCGGCAAGGAACAGGTGCAGCACATGGTCGGGATTCTCCTGAATCTGCGCGAACCGCTGCAGGCCGACGCCGCCGACGCGCTGGCGATCGCGATCACGCACGCGCACCTGCGCGCCAGCGAGGCGCGCACCGGGATTGCATTGGCGGATTGGGGACGACGCCGATGATTTCCCCCCATCCGCCCTACGGGCACCTTCCCCCGCGAGCGGGGGAAGGAAAAGGCAAATACGTGCCTCACCCATACTCCCGTCCCCGCTCGCGGGGGAGGCGGCGCGAAGCGCCGAGCGCGCAGCGCTGGGTGGGGGGAATGCGTGCGAGGTGTCAGCGATGATTGGTCGCCTCCGTGGCATCCTGATCGCCAAGCGCCCACCGTGGGTGCTGGTGGAAGTCGGCGGCGTCGGCTACGAGCTGGAAGTGCCGATGTCCACGCTGTACGACCTGCCCGACGTCGGCAGGGAAGTGGTCTTGCTCACGCACTACGCGCACAAGGAAGACACCGTCGCGCTGTACGGTTTCCTGCGCGACGACGAACGCGCGCTGTTCCGCGACCTGCAGAAGGTATCCGGCATCGGCGCGCGCATCGCGCTGGCGGTGCTGTCGGGTGTTTCGACGAACGAGTTCGCGCGGCTGGTGCAGGCCGGCGACATCGCCGCGCTGACGCGCATTCCCGGCATCGGCAAGAAAACCGCCGAGCGCATCGTGGTGGAACTGCGCGATCGCGTCGCCAGTTCGGTCGCAATGGCTCAAGGCAGCGAACGTCCCGCGGCGCCGCGCGACCCGCGCGGCGAAGCCGAGGCCGCGTTGCAGCAGCTCGGCTACAAGCCCGCCGAGGCCGTGCGTCTCGCCACCGCGGCTGCAGGCGAGGGCGACGATGCCGAGGCCATCATCCGCAAGGCGCTGAAGGCGGCACTGGGGCGATGAGCGGTCAGTCGGCCACCACCGCGTCCGGCGAAGCCGGGAAAAAATCCCTGCCGGTGCTGATGGTCGGCGCGATCGGCGTGGTGTTCGGCGACCTCGGCACCAGCCCGCTGTACACCTTCAGTGAAGCCTTCAGCGACCAGCACGGGATGCCGGTCACGCCGTTCAACGTGCTGGGCGTGCTGTCGCTGGTGTTGTGGACGCTGCTGATCGTGGTGGCGCTGAAGTACGTCACCTTCATCATGCGCGCCGACAACAAGGGCGAAGGCGGCATCATGGCGATGATGGCGCTGGCCCAGCGCGCCACGCGCCAGTATCCGCGCACCCGCAAGCTGGTGGTGCTGGCCGCGGTGCTGGGCGCCGCGCTGTTCTTCGGCGACGGCGTGATCACGCCATCGATCACGGTGCTGTCGGCGGTGGAGGGCCTGGAAGTCGCCGCGCCGGCGTTGTCGCATTGGGTGGTGTGGATCGCGGTGGCGGTGCTGGTGGCGTTGTTCCTGATCCAGAAGCGCGGTACCGGCAACGTCGGCAGCGTGTTCGGGCCGGTGATGTGCATCTGGTTCGTGGCGCTGGGCCTGGTAGGCCTCTACAACATCGTGCAGCATCCGCTGGTACTGCGTGCGATCAATCCGTGGTACGGGTTCCATTTCTTCGCGCATCACGGCGCCGGCGGATTTCTCGTCCTGGGCGCGGTGGTGTTGTGCGTGACCGGCGCCGAGGCGCTGTACGCCGACATGGGCCACTTCGGGCGCAACCCGATCCGCGTCGCGTGGTATGCGTTCGTGATGCCGGGCCTGATGCTGAACTACTTCGGGCAGGGCGCCTTGCTGATCCACCAGCCCGCTGCGGCCAGCAATCCGTTCTACCTCGCGGTGCCGGCCTGGGGCTTGTATCCGATGATCGCCTTGGCGACCGCAGCGGCGGTGATCGCATCGCAGGCGGTGATCGCGGGTTCGTTCTCCATCATGCGTCAGGCGATCCAGCTCGGCTTCCTGCCGCGCATGCCGGTGGTGCACACCTCCCACGAGGAAATCGGGCAGATCTACCTGCCGTGGGTCAACCGCCTGTTGATGATCCTGGTGGTGCTGGTGGTGATCGGCTTCGGTTCGTCCAACGCGCTGGCCGGCGCCTACGGCATTGCGGTAACCGGCACCATGGCGATCGACACCACGCTGTTCCTGATTGTCGCGTGGCGGATGTGGAAGTGGCCTCCCGCTACCATCATCGGGCTCGGCCTGTTCTTCCTCACCATCGACCTTTCGTTCTTCGGCGCCAACACGCTCAAGATCAGGGACGGCGGCTGGTTCCCGCTGGTGCTCGGCCTTGCGGTGTTCACCATCCTCACCACCTGGCGGCGCGGGCGCGACCTGGTGCTGCGCGAGCTGAAGCACGGCGGCCTTGCGCTGGCGCCGTTCATCGCCAACCTCGCCGAGCATCCGCCGACGCGGGTGGAAGGCACCGCGATCTTCCTGGTCAGCAATCCCGATTCGGTGCCGCATGCGCTGCTGCACAACCTCAAGCACAACAAGGTGCTGCACAAGCGCAACGTGATCCTGACCGTGGAGACGCTGGAAACGCCGTACGCCGATCCCGAGGAACGCATCGAACTGGCGGACCTCGGACACGATTTCCACAAGCTGGTCCTGCGCTTCGGCTTTGCCGACGACCCCAACGTGCCGGTGGCGCTGCACGAATGCGCCGCGCGGGGACTCGACATCAAGATGATGGACACCACGTTCTTCCTGTCACGCGAAACCATCGTCGCCACCAACCGTCCCGGCATGGCGCTGTGGCGTGACAAACTGTTCGCCTTCCTCGCCCGTAACGCGCTGCCCGCGACCGCGTTCTTCAGCATTCCCGGCAACCGGCTGATCGAGCTGGGCGCGCAGGTCGAGATCTGATTGATTTGCAAAACCGGGCATCCTGCCGCGGTTTGCAAGCAAACGGTCGCGGCAAAGCCGCGCCACGTTTGCCGCGTCAGACACTGCGTGTCTTCCGCGTCGGCACATCCGTGTGCCGAACAGGCGGGGTCGATGACAGTCTCGCGCCTACCTGAACCGCAGGCTGCCGGATGGCGTCCTGCACATCCCGCCCAACGTGGCGGCATTACACTTCGCGCCCTCTTGGGCGGCACCGGGTGCAGGACATGCACACCACGGGTTCGAAATCGGAAATTTCGCCGCCGCTGCGCGCGCTCGCATTCGGCGCGCTCGGCGTGGTGTTCGGCGACATCGGCACCAGTCCGCTGTACACGCTGCAGGAAGTGTTCAGCAGCGACTATGGGCTGGGTGTCAGCCGCGCCAGCGTGTTCGGCGTGTTGTCGCTGGTGTTCTGGGCGCTGCTGCTGGTGGTCACGGTGAAGTACGTGATCTTCGTGATGCGCGCCGACAACAAGGGCGAGGGCGGGATCATGGCGCTGATGGCGCTGGCGCAGCGCAGCGTGCGCGGTAAGCCGAGGCTGCGCTGGCTGGTCGCGGTGGTCGCGATCTTCGGCGCCGCGCTGTTCTACGGCGACGGTGTGATCACGCCGGCGATCTCGGTGCTGTCGGCGGTCGAGGGCGTGAAGGTGGCGGCGCCCACGCTCACGCAATGGGTGGTGCCGATCAGCGTGGCGATCCTGCTGGGCCTGTTCGTGCTGCAGAAGTTCGGCACCGCGCGCGTGGGCGGCCTGTTTGCACCGGTGATGTGCGTGTGGTTCGCGGCCATCGCGCTGCTCGGTCTGCACATGCTCCTGCGCGCGCCGGAAATCCTGTTGGCGCTGAACCCGTATTACGCGGCGCATTTCTTTCATTCGCACGGGGCCGCGGCGTTCCTTGCGCTGGGCGGCGTGGTGCTGGCGGTGACCGGCACCGAGGCGCTGTACGCCGACATGGGGCACTTCGGGAAGAAACCGATCCGGATCGCCTGGCTGGGATTCGTGTTTCCCGCCCTGCTGCTCAACTACTTCGGGCAGGGCGCGCTGATGCTGAGCGATCCGGCGGCGGCGTCCAATCCGTTCTACCTGCTGGTCCCGCGCGCGCTGCTGGTGCCGATGATCGTGCTGGCCGCGGTCGCGACGGTGATCGCCTCGCAGGCGGTGATCTCGGGCGCGTATTCGATGACGCGCGAGGCCGTGCAACTGGGCTTCTCGCCGCGCATGCGCGTGGTGCATACCTCAAGCCGCATGTCCGGCCAGATCTTCGTGCCGTGGATCAACGGCATGTTGCTGGTGCTGGTGCTGATCGCGGTGATCGGTTTCCGTTCCTCGGCCAACCTTGGTGCGGCTTACGGCATCGCGGTCACCGGCACGATGGTGACCACGACCTTGCTGGCGTTGCTGGTGGCGCTGCGGTTGTGGCACTGGAAGTGGCCGGCCGTGATCGCATTGGGTGCCCCGCTGCTGGTGGTCGATTGCGCGTTCTTCGGCGCCAATCTGCTGAAGGTCGAACACGGCGGCTGGTTTCCGCTGGCGTTGGGCATCCTGGTGTTCACCGTGATGACGACGTGGCGGCGCGGCCGCGAACTGGTGCTGCGCGAGCTCAAGCATGGCGGACTGGCGCTGGCGCCGTTCATCGCCAGCATCGCGGAGCACCCGCCGGCGCGCGTGCCCGGCACCGCCGTGTTCATGACCGCCAACCCGAGTGCCGTGCCGCACGCGCTGCTGCACAGCCTGAAGCACTTCAAGGTGCTGCACGCGCGCAACGTGCTGCTCAGCGTGGAGACGCTCGAGGAACCGTTTGCCGATCCCGGCGACCGCATCGAACTGCGCGACCTCGGGCATTCGTTCCACGCCGTGACGCTGCGCTTCGGTTTCATGGAGGACCCCGACGTGCCGGCCGCGCTCGCGCGCTGCGCGCCGTCCGGCATGCGCTTCGACATGATGGAGACGACGTTCTTCCTGTCGCGCGAAACCGTGGTCGCCACGCGGCGCCCGGGCATGGCGTTCTGGCGCGACAAGTTGTTCGCATTCATGACGCGCAACGCGCTGCCCGCGACCGCGTTCTTCCACATCCCCGGCAACCGGCTGGTGGAATTGGGCACGCAGGTGGAGATCTAGGCAAGCGGGAAGTGCCTCGCCAACGTGACTTCCCGCACGGGCACGCGCATCATGCAACGGGTGGTGCGCAAGGCTTCCAAAACCGGTTCCCGCCGTTCCGGCAAGATGGCCGGCGATTCGAAACGCAAGCGCTGGTCGCAGCGCGTCACGCAGACCAGCCATGCGTTGGCGCTCGAAGACGGCGTGTTCACGCTGGACGATCCGCGTGCGATCGCGCGTTCGCTGAAACGTTCCGCCGAGCGCAGCCGGCAGCGCAAGAGCGACCCCTTCCGCTCGGCCATGTCGATGCTCACGTTCTACCTCAATCGCGCGGGCAGCCAGTTATCGTCGCGGCGGCGTGCGAAGCTGGAACGGGCCAAGGATGAATTGCGCGATCTGTACGGTCGACCGCGCAGGAATTGACGCCAGCGCCGGCTCGCGCGTTCGCGTTCCGGCACCAGCGCCGCATGGAAGAAACCCGCGTCATCGATGCTGCCGAAATTTTCGCCGAGCAGGCCGGACTACCGGCTCGTAGTCGTGTCCAGCTGTATCACCAAACTGGTTCAAATCGATCCAATGAATGCACTTCAATAGTGCGTTCACGGGCCTGTATTGAACAAATTTTCATGTAATTGATTGATTGGAAATAATTTATTTGCCTGGCACGGCTCTTGCTGAATCCGCAACAGCAGGTTCGACGGGGCAGCCAGATGAAATGGGTCACCGCGATCATCAAGCCGTTCAAGCTGGACGACGTGCGCGAGGCGATCGCCGCGACCGGCGTGCAGGGTCTGACCGTCACCGAAGTCAAGGGCTTCGGTCGCCAGAAAGGGCACACGGAGCTCTACCGCGGCGCCGAGTACGTGGTCGATTTCCTGCCCAAGCTGAAACTGGAAATTGCCGTGCCCGACGAACTGCTGGAGCAGACGGTCGAGGCCATCGTGCAAGCCGCGCGCACCGGCAAGATCGGCGACGGCAAGGTCTTCGTCGCCGACCTGGAACAGGTGATGCGCATCCGCACGTCCGAGACCGGCCCCGATGCGTTGTGACCACGCTTGCCCGAGGAACCGATCCATGACCGTCACCCGCGCGATCGTCCGCCCCGCCCTGGCTGTCGCGCTGTCGAGCCTGGCGCCCGCGGCGCTGGCCCAATCGCATGCGTTCAACAGCGGCGACACCGGCTGGATGCTGACTGCCACGGCGCTCGTGCTGATGATGACCATCCCCGGCCTCGCGCTGTTCTACGCCGGCATGGTGCGCTCCAAGAACGTGCTCAGCGTGATGATGCAGTGCTTTGCCATCACTTCGCTGGTGACGATCCTGTGGGTGGTCTACGCCTACAGCTGGGCGTTCACCCCGGCGGTGAGCGCAGGCGTCAACCGGATCATCGGCGGGATGTCGCGCTGGTTCCTGCGCGGTCTCGGCGTGGACTCCGCCAGCGCGATGGCGCCGACCATTCCCGAGTCGGTCTTCATGTGCTACCAGATGACCTTCGCCATCATCACCCCGGCGTTGATCGTCGGCGCGTTCGCCGAGCGCATGAAATTTTCGGCGCTGCTGGTGTTCATGGGCCTGTGGCTGAGCTTCGTGTATGCGCCCATCGCGCACATGGTGTGGGGCGGCGGCTGGCTGGGGTCGAAGGGCATTCTCGACTTCGCCGGCGGCACCGTGGTGCACATCAACGCCGGCATCGCCGGCCTGGTGTGCGCGCTGGTGCTGGGCAAGCGCCGCGGCCACCGCGAAGTGGCGATGAAACCCAACAACATCGGCTACACGCTGATCGGCGCCTCGCTGTTGTGGGTCGGCTGGTTCGGCTTCAACGCCGGCTCGGCGGTGGCGGCCAACGGCAATGCCGGCACCGCGATGATGGCCACCCAGATCGCCACCGCCGCCGCGGCGCTCGGCTGGATGTTCGCGGAGTGGATCGCCTCCGGCAGGCCAACCATCCTCGGCATCGCCTCCGGCGCGGTCGCCGGGCTCGTGGCGATTACCCCGGCGTCCGGCACCTGCGGCGCGATGGGCGCCATCGCCATCGGCGCGATCGCCGGCGTGTCGTGCTATTTCGCCGCCACCCGGCTCAAGAACAGACTGGGCTACGACGACGCGCTGGATGCGTTCGGCGTGCACTGCATCGGCGGCATCATCGGCGCGCTGTTGACCGGCGTGTTTGCGGCGCCGCTGCTGGGCGGTTTCGGCAACGTCGGTTCCGCAGGCGGGCCCGGCTTCGGCCACCAGTTCCTGATCCAGTTGACCGGCGTGTGCACCACGCTGGCATGGAGCGGCGCCGGCAGTTTCATCCTGCTGAAGATCACCGGCGTGCTGTGCCGCGGCCTGCGCGTCAGCGAGGAAGCCGAGGCCGAGGGCCTGGACCTGGCGTTGCATGGCGAGCAGGGCTATCACCTGGAGGGGTGACGCGGACGCTCACTTGGGTTCGAAGCCGCAATCAACGGGAGTGCATGGCTGATGGAACCGAAGCGAATGAGAACCCGGCACGCGCAGACGGGGTTCCGTCTCTGCATCCTGCTGTGCGTGGGGTCGACGCCGGGTGTGGCATCCGCCGGCGCGGCGCTGAGCGGCAATCTCGCGCTGGTCAGCGATTACCTGTTTCGCGGCTTGAGCCAGACCTGGGGCGGCCCCGCGCTGCAAGGCGGCGTGGATTGGAACGCCGGACGCTGGCACGTCGGCAGTTGGGCGTCCAACGTCAGCCGCAACAGCTATCCCGGCGGCGGCGCCGAGCTGGATCTGTACGGCGACGTCGGCCTGTTCCAGCACGGCGACTGGAGTGCGCGGGCCGGACTCTACGGATACCTTTATCCCGGCGCCAACCTCGATCACGCCCGCCCTGCGCTGGGCAGCCGCAGGCTCGACACCCTGGAAGCGAACATTGCGCTGACCTGGAAGGACTGGACTCTCAAGTATTCACGCAGCCTGAGCGACTACTTCGGCGCGGACGTCGAGCAAGGCTATGCGCATGACACCCGTGGTACGGAGTACCTCCAACTGGACGGCAACGTGCCGTTGTCGACGCGCTGGAGCCTGCACCTGCACGCCGGCCGCACGCACTACGCATCCCGTCTGCTGACGCCGCTGGCGAACGGCGCGGACAACCCCGACTACACCGACGTGTCGCTGGCGGCCAATTGCACCATCGACGCGCACTGGTCGCTGGGCATGACCGTGGGCCGTGCCGGCAACGATGCCTTCTATGCGCACGTCGTCAGCTTCAACAATCCCGGTGCGCAGAAGAATCTCGGCGGCACGCGCGCGGTGCTGTCCGTCTCCGCCACGTTCTGAGCGTCGTCCCGTTCCCGCTGCCCGGCCTGCTTGGCTCAGGCAGGTGCCGTGGTCCTGGAGAAGATCCGGTTGAGCAGGCGCGCGAGTCCGGCGTGCGTGAGCCAGAAGTTCGTGTTGCCCATGCGTTCGTATTGCCCGCCCAGCCAGCCGGCAGGAAAGCTGGAGATGGCGACACTGCAGAAGGCGTGGACTCGTATTCGACACGATGGACACCACGTTCTGCTGTCGCGCGAAAACGTCGTGGCCACCAAGCGCCCGGCATGCCGCCTTGGCGCGATAATTGTTCGCGTTCATGGCCCGCGATGCGCTGCCCCCCGATCGCATTCTTCCACATGCCCGGCAATCGGCTGGTGGAGCTCGGCACGCAGGTGGAGATTTGATGCGTTCCGTGCAAGGATTGGTCGGCTTGTCCTTGGTCCAGCGTTGCTTTTTTCCGGGGGTTCGCCATGCCGCCCAAGACATCCGTGGCCACCAGACGTATCGTTGCCGGCCTTTTCGCGGTGTCGCTGGTCTGCTCGTTCGGTGTGTGGAGATACATCGTCGTGCCGGTGCTTGGCGGAGATTTGAGCGGGCACGAGACGCATGCGGGGCTGCTCTATGCGCATGCCGCGAGCGGAACCTTGATGCTCTTCTTCGGTGCGGCCGCGCTTTACGTCGGCTGGACGCGCCGTTTTTTTTCGCTACACAAATGGCTTGGCGGCACCTATCTCGTCGCGGGTTCGGTGGTGTCCGTGCTGGCCCTGACTCTGCCGCTGTTCGAACGACACGAACCCGCTTCGATCGCCGTAGCCACCGATGTCGTCGCGAGCGTGTGGCTCGCGTTCTCGGTGATGGCCTGGCGGGCTGCGCGCAACCGGCGTTTCGATGCGCACCGCGGCTGGATGATCCGCTCGTACGTGGTGACGTGGACCTTCGTGTTCTGCAGGATGGCGATGCAGATGCCGTTGTTCCCGAGTCTGGGCGCCGAGGGAATCACCGCGACGATCTGGGTCTCCTTCATCATCCCCGTCGTGGCTTGCGAGATCGTGATGCAATGGCCCACCACCGCGCGCTTGTCCGGTTGAGCGAAAGCTGCCGGGTCCGGCAGTCCGCGCGATGCGCGCGCCGCAGGTGCTCGGGTGCCTCTGCCATAATGCGCGCATGAGCGAATCCCGCGTCGTCGACGCCGCCGAAAGTCCCGCCGAGCAGATCGTCGAAGCCAGCGTGCGGCCGCGCACGCTGGCCGAGTACGTCGGCCAGGCGGCGATGCGCGAGCAGCTGGCGCTGTCGATCGAGGCTGCGAAAAAGCGCGGCGACGCGCTGGACCACGTGCTGGTATTCGGGCCGCCCGGTCTCGGCAAGACCACGATCTCGCATGTGATCGCCAACGAACTGGGCGTGAACCTGCGCAGCACCTCGGGCCCGGTGCTGGAACGCGCGGGCGACCTCGCGGCGCTGCTGACCAACCTGCAACCGCGCGACGTGCTGTTCATCGACGAAATCCATCGCCTGTCGCCGGTGGTCGAGGAAGTGCTGTATCCGGCGCTGGAGGATTTCCAGATCGACATCATGCTGGGCGAAGGCCCGGCCGCGCGCTCGATCAAGCTCGACCTGCCGCCGTTCACGCTGGTCGGCGCGACCACCCGCGCGGGGATGCTGACGAGTCCGTTGCGCGACCGTTTCGGGATCGTGCACCGGCTGGAGTTCTATACGCCGGGCGAACTCGCGGCGATCGTCGCGCGCTCGGCGCGCATCCTTGACATCGCCTGCGACGAAGAGGGCGCGTCGGAAATCGCGCGGCGTTCGCGTGGCACCCCGCGCATCGCCAATCGCCTGCTGCGACGCGTGCGCGATTACGCCGAAGTGCGCGCGGGCGGGCGCATCACGCGCGACGCGGCTTCGGCGGCGCTGGAGATGCTGCAGGTGGACGCCGGCGGCTACGACGAGCTCGACCGGCGCCTGTTGCGGCTGATCCTGGAACAGTTCGACGGCGGCCCGGTGGGTGTGGAATCGCTGGCCGCGGCGTTGGCCGAGGATCGCGACACCATTGAGGACGTGCTGGAGCCCTTCCTGATCCAGCAGGGCCTGCTGGCGCGCACCGCGCGCGGGCGCATCGCCACCTCCATGGCCTGGCGGCATTTCGGGCTGAAACCGCCGCGCGGCGCCGCGCCCGAACTGAACCTGTTCGGCCAGGAGCGGTCATAGATGGTCGGTGTGGCCGAACACGCGCAGCCGGCATTCAGTTGGCGGACACGGGTTTATTGGGAAGATACCGATGCCGGCGGCGTGGTCTACCACGCGGGCTACCTCAGGTTTCTGGAACGCGCGCGCACCGAGTGGATGCGCGCGCACGGCATGGGACAACAGGCGTTGCGCGAATCGCGGGGCGTGGTATTCGTGGTGCGCGAAATCGACATCGCATTCGACAAGCCGGCCAGGCTCGACGACGAACTGGACGCCACGCTGCGCGTGACGCGCCTGCGTTCGGCCAGCCTGGAATTCGCACAAGACGTGCTGCGCGTGGCCGACGGCGCTACGCTGGCGCGTGCCAAGGTGCGCGTCGCCTGCGTGGATGCGCGCGCTTTCGTGCCCGTCAGGATCCCGCCAGACATCGTTGACATGATTCAAGGAAACCCTCCTGCATGAACGACTCCATCAATATCCTCGACTTGGTCATCCATGCCAGTTGGCCGGTCGTCATCGTGTTGGCGATTCTGGTGATCTTTTCCTTCACGTCGTGGGTGATCATCTTCCGCAAGAAGGCGATGCTGGATGCCGCGACGCGCGATGCCGACGACTTCGAGGAACGCTTCTGGTCGGGCGTGGACCTGGCCGCGCTGTTCCGCGAGGTCAGCCACCGCGGCAGCGAGGCGGGCGGTCTCGCCGCGGTGTTCGAGTCGGGCTTCCGCGAATTCGTGCGCCAGCGCCAGCGCGGCGGCGAGGACCGCCGCGCGGTGCTGGAATCAGCCGAACGCGCGATGCGCGTGGCCGGCACGCGCGAAGTGGAAAAGCTGGAGCGCAACCTCGAATACCTCGCCAACGTTGGCTCGATCAGCACCTACGTCGGCCTGTTCGGCACCGTGTGGGGCATCATGATCGCGTTCCAGGGCCTGGGCACATTGAAACAGGCCACCATCGCGACCGTGGCGCCGGGCATTTCCGAGGCGCTGGTCGCGACCGCGATGGGCCTGTTCGCAGCGATCCCGGCGGTGTGGGCGTACAACCGCTATTCGACGCGGCTTGACCGCTTGACGCTGCGCTACGAAACCTTCCAGGAAGAATTCTCGTCGGTGCTGCAACGGCAGATGCACGCCGACGAACAGCCCGTGGCGCCCGCGCCCGGCCGCGCGGAAGCCCGCGTGCGCTGACGCAGGAGTAAACGACGATGGCCCTGCAACATCGCAGCAAGCGCCGCCGCAGGATGGCGGAAATCAACATCGTGCCGTACATCGACGTGATGCTGGTGCTGCTGATCATCTTCATGGTCACCGCGCCGATGCTGAACCTCGGCGCCGACATCCAGTTGCCGCAGTCCGCGGCCAAGGCGCTGCAGGACGAGAAACAGCCGGTGCTGGTGTCGGTCGACCAGCAGGGCAACGTGTTCCTGACCCTCGGCAAGAGCCCGCGCGAGCAGGTCGATGACGAGACGCTGGTGAAGGACGTATCCGCGTTCGTGAAGCAGGATCCCAAGGCCTCGGTGATGCTGGGCGGCGACAAGCGCGTCGATTACGGGCGCGTCAACCAGGTGCTGGGCCTGCTGCAGCAGGCGGGCGTCGCCAAGGTCGGATTGATGAGCCAGCCGGAAACTGCGGTGGCTCCCGCGAGCAATGGAAAGCACTGACGCCACCCCGCGCGCGGTCGCCTATTCCGCGTTGCTGCACCTCGGCATCGTCGCGTTCCTGGCGCTGGCGATGCTCAACTGCACCCACTGGGAAGCGGTCGCCGACGCGCTGCACCTGCCCGAGGCGCTGCGCCCGGTCACCTGTACGCGCATGCTGCAATTGCAGGGTCCGGTGATCGAGGCCACGCTGGTGGGACCGGTCGGCGCGCCGCCGCCGCCCGCCGCCAAGCACGCGCAGAAAGCCTCGCCGAAGCAGGAACAGAAAGCCGAGCCCAAGCCGAAACCGCCGCCGCCCGCGAACGTGCGCGTGCTGCCGACGCCGGTGCCGCAACCGAAATTGAGGGATCAGGAAAAGGTGGCACAGATCGCCCAGCAGCAGGCCGAACCGGCGCAGAAGGCGCAGGAAGAGGAACAGAAGCAGCGCATGGCCGAGCTGACCAAGCAGAAAGAAGCCGAGCGCATCCTCAAGGAGCTCGCCAAGGTCAGGGCCGAGAGCGAAGCCCAGCAGCGCAAGATCAACCTGGAGACGCAGAAGGCCCAGCAACTGGCCGATTTGCGCAAGTCGAGTCAATCCCAGACCGCCGAGAACGTGCCGGTCGCCCAGCAGGCGATGACCGGGCAGGCGGGCACCAGCAACGATGCGTACATCGCCGCCTTGCAGAACGCGATCACGCAGAACTGGCTGCGGCCGGACAACATCCCGGTCGGCGCGGTGTGTCCGGTGGAAATCGTGCAGATACCGGGCGGTCAGGTGATTTCCGCCAAGGTGCTGCCGAGCTGCCCGTTCACGGACGTGGCCCGGCACTCGGTGGAAGCGGCGGTGCTGAGCTCGTCGCCGCTGCCCTACAAGGGGTTCGAAAAACAATTCCAGCGTGACATCATTTTCAATTTCACGGTGACTTCCTCGCAATGAAGGATGCGCGAATCATGCGAATGACAAAATTCCTGTTTGCCCTGACCCTGGTCCTGCTCGCTGCGTCGTTCGTGACGCAGGCCGGCGCGCAGGGCCTGACCGTCCAGATCGTCAACGGCGTGCCTTCGGCGATCCCGATCACCGTGGTGCCGTTCGGCCAGGAAGGCTCCGGCCCCGCGTCGCCGGTCGACATCGCCCAGATCGTCAGCATGGATCTGGACCGTTGCGGCAAATTCCGCACGCTGCCGACCAGCGAGATCGTGGAGTCGCCGACCACGGGTTCGCAGATCAAGTTCGCGACCTGGCAGCAGTTGAAGCAGCAGTACATCGTGGTCGGCCGAACGTCATACGCGGGCGGCGTACTGAAGGCCGATTTCGAGTTGTGGGACGTCGCCAAGCAGCAGCAGTTGCTGGGCCTGTCGATCAGCGGGCAGGGCAGCGACCTGCGCCGCGTGGCGCACCAGATCGCCGACCAGATCTACCAGAAGATCATCGGCGTGCGCGGCGCATTCGACACCCGCATCGCCTACGTGACCATGGTGGGCCTCGGCAACAACGCGCAGTACTCGCTGGTGATCGCCGATTCCGACGGCTACAACCCGCAGACCGTGGTGCGCTCGCACGAAGCGCTGCTGTCGCCGGGCTGGTCGCCGGACGGCAACGAACTGGCCTACGTGTCGTTCGAGAGCGGCAATTCGGCGATCTACATCCAGAACATCGCCACCGGCGCGCGCCGCCTGGTGTCGGCGCGGCCGGGCATCAACGGCGCGCCGCGGTTCTCGCCGGACGGCAAGCGGCTGGCGGTGAGCCTGTCGTTCCAAGGCAACCCGGAGATCTACATCCTCGATCTCGCCACCGGCGCGCTGACCCGGCTGACCCACAACCTCGCGATCGACACCGAGCCGCGCTGGACGCCGGACGGGCAGAACATCATCTTCACCTCGGATCGCTCCGGCAAGCCGCAACTGTATGAAATCCCGGCCAGCGGCGGCACCCCGCAGCGCATCACTTTCCAGGGTCAGTACAACGCCAACGCGTCGATCAGCTACGACGGCAAGAAGATCGCGATGGTGCAAGGCAACGGAAACGTGTATCGTATTGCAGTGATGGACCGATCTCTCGGCGGTCAGGAGACGTTCGTTTCCCCGGGCAATCTGGACGACGCGCCAAGCTGGGCTCCCAACGCCAGCATGCTCCTCTACTCAGCCAACGAAGGCCCCCGCGGCGTGTTGTACGCCGTTTCGGCCGACGGGCGGGTACGCCAGAGGCTGGTGTTGAGCGACGGCGACGTGCGCGAGCCGGCCTGGGGACCGTACCGGAATCCTTGACGCCGTTTTGATCGGACCAGTGCTTCAATTTCAACCGTTGTACCCACCCACCACTCACTAGCTCAAGAAAAAAGGATGGATTCGCCATGAACGCAACCGTTCGCGTCTCCGTAGTTGCATTGTTCTGCCTTGCCGCAGCGGCATGCGCCAAGAAGCAGGAGGTCAAGCCGGCCGCGGCGCCGGAAGCTCCGACCACCACCACCGCGCCGGCCACCACCGAAGGCGCGTTCACGCCGGCGGATCTGCAGACCAATGCCTGCCTGCGCACCCGCGTGATCTACTTCGACTTCGACAAGAGCGACATCAAGTCCGAGTTCGACAACATCGTCGCCTGCCATGCCAAGTACCTGCGCGACCGTCCGATGGCGCGCATGACGATCGAAGGCAACACCGACGAACGCGGCACGCGTGAGTACAACCTCGGCCTCGGCGAACGCCGCGGCAACGCGCTGGCCAGCGCGCTGGAAGCGGCCGGTGCCTCGGCTGACCAGATCAAGGTCGTCAGCTATGGCGAGGAGCGTCCGGTGTGCCGTGAGCACAACGAGGGCTGCTGGCACCTGAATCGCCGCGACAACATCGTCTACACCACCGAGTGATCGGCGTGGCGAAGCCTGGCTGCATGCGGCGCAAGCCGCACAAGGTCGCGATGATCATGGCCGCTTCGGCGGCCATGATCGTTGCTGGAGCCGGCACTTCGGCGGCATGGGCGCAGGACGCGGGTTCGTCTGCCGCGCCGCCGCCGTCCAACAGCCTGGTGCTGGTCAACCAGATCCAGGCGCTGCGCGACCAGATGCAGCAGATGCAGGGCCAGATCGAGGAACTGCAGCACCAGCTTCAACAGCTCCAGCAGACCAGCAAGGACCAGTACGTCGATCTCGATTCGCGGGTCGGCAAGCTGGAGCACGCGCAGCCCGCGCAGGCGGGCTCTTCCGCGCCCGCGGCGTCGGTCGCGCCGTCCGCTTCGGCGGCCGCCTCCGCGCCTGCCGCGGCGGGCCCCGCGTCCGCCGCCGACAAGGCGGCCGCGCAGGCCGAGTTCGATGCGGCGTTCAAGGCGCTGCGCAGCGGCAACTACGTCGATTCGGCGCGCGGGTTCCGCGCCTTCGTCGACAAGCATCCCGACAGCCCGCTGGCATCGAACGCGTATTACTGGCTGGGCAGTTCGTACCAGATCACCCAGAACTACAAGCCGGCGCTGGCCGCATTCGAGACATTGCTGCGGAAGTATCCGGACAACCCCAAGGCTGCGGAAACGCAATTGCGCATCGCCGATTGCCAGGCCGCGCTCAAGGATTACGCTGCTGCGCGCGCCACGCTGCAGGCGGTGATCAAGTCGCATCCCGGCACGCCGCTGGCCAAGCGCGCGCGCGAAAGATTGCAGGACATTCCCGCGTCTCCCGGCGCGAAGTGACGCGCGGCCCGTGACGGTGGTCGATTCCACGCCCAAGGCGGTCGTGCTGGTTTCCGGTGGCATGGATTCCGCGGTCACGTTGGCGATGGCGCGCGCGCAGGGATTCGCGTGCCACGCGTTGTCCGTCGCCTACGGCCAGCGGCACGCCTCCGAACTTGCCGCTGCGGCGCGCGTCGCCGCGATGCTGGGCGCGCTCGAACACAAGACCGTGTCGGTCGACCTGCGCAGCATCGGCGGTTCGGCGCTCACTGCCGACATCGCGGTGCCCGAGCACGTCGATTCGCACGGCGAGAACGACATTCCCGTCACCTACGTGCCGGCGCGCAACACCATCATGCTGGCGATCGCGCTGGGCTGGGCCGAGACGCTGGGCGCCAGCGACATCTTCTGCGGCGTCAACGCGGTCGATTACTCGGGTTATCCCGATTGCCGGCCGGCCTTCATCGCAGCGTTCGAACGGCTCGCCAACCTCGCGACCAGGGCGGGTGTGGAAGGACACACCCTGCGCGTGCACGCGCCGCTCTCGCACCTGAGCAAGGCCGACATCGTGCGCGAAGGCGTGCGGCTCGGGGTGGATTTCGCGCAAACCGTTTCGTGCTACCAGGCCGATGCCGATGGCCGCGCCTGCGGTCGCTGCGACGCCTGCGTGCTGCGCGCGCGCGGCTTCGCCGATGCCGGCGTCGCCGACCCCACGCGTTACGTCGGCGTCGGGTAACCCGTTACAATGCACGGTTTGCAAAATGCGATGTGGGCGCCACAGGGCCTCACGCGTTGGCGTCGCTGGGAGTGATTGGGGGTTCGGTTTCGTTGCCGCGCATCGCAGCGTAGCCCTCACCCCTTGCCCTCTCCCGCAAGCGGGAGAGGGGGAGTGATAATCGCGCTTCGCGCGATGCGGTATTTGATAAAAGCGGGGCCGTTAGCTCAGCGGTAGAGCAGTGGACTTTTAATCCATTGGTCGAAGGTTCGATCCCTTCACGGCCCACCATTGAGACATCAATGTGTTGCTTGGATGGTGAAAGCAGGGAACCCCCGGTGTCGCGGGCCTCGCCTTGTGCAACGAGCACCGGTTCGCTCACCAACGCGCACGCTGGACTTTCCTGCCCGCCACCTTCGTCTGGTTTCCATGCGCTTCTTGCACTATCTCGAAATGGACATCTTCCAGTGTCTTCCACTGGAGCGAAAGGATGTCCAATCTCAATCAGCATTGCGACCGCGGCGCGAACGGCAAGCTGCTGCGTGGCAAGTACCGTCGCGGCTATGGACCCGCGTTTCCCAACGGCACACCCAAATGGTGGCGACGGTTGTTCATGACCCGGCCGCGCCGCCACGCAAATGCGGCTTGTTGCACGAGCATCATCAAGGGTGATGATCCCGATGGCGTGACTTATCCGCTCGGCAACCGCAAGCCGCACGTCTATTACTGGTGAGCAAGCCACAACAGCAATGTTTTGTTGACGTGCGTCAACTTGCGTGGCACGGGCGCGCCCAATATTTTGTCCGCAAACACGCAGGTCGTGGCGGAGGGTGTCATGTCGGTACCCGAGTCGTCGCTGAATCGCCTTGGGGGGTTGGCGTGCCTGTTATGGCTGGTGATCAGCCCCGCTGCGCGTGCGGTGCCGGCCTTCGCGCGGCAGACGGGGCAGGCCTGCATGGCTTGCCACGTCAGCTTTCCGGAGCTGACGCCCTACGGGCGCATGTTCAAGCTCAGCGGCTACACGATCGGAAGCCGCCTGACGCACCTGCCGGTGGCGCTGATGGTGCAGGTCGGCGACACGGGCGTGCGCAACAACCGCGACGACCAGGGCAACCAGGTCGTCCCCAAGACCGATTCCGTGCAGCTCTCCGCGGCCAGCCTGTTCCTGGCCGGCAAGATCAGCGACAACGCGGGCGGCTGGATCCAGTGGACCTACAACAATCTGAATGTCAACGACGCGGGCCAGACCGTCGGCCACAGCGGCATCGACAACACCGACCTGCGCTTGGTGGGCCGCGTGGTCGATGCGGACAACACCACGGTCCGCTGGCTTTACGGGCTCACCCTCAACAACAATCCGACGGTGCAGGACGCGTGGAACAGCACGCCCGCGTTCGGCTTTCCCTTCACCCTGCCGCCGAACATGATCAGCCCCGCCGCGGCCACGATGTTCGATGGCTCGCTGGCGCAGCAGGTGGCCGGCATCGGCGGTTACGTGTTCTGGAACCGCTCGCTGTACTTCGAACTTTCCGGTTACCGCACCGCGGACGGGGTGCTGTCGTGGCTGCGCGCGGGGCAGGACATCCACACGCCGGGCGGCGTGCATCGGCTCGCCGGCACCAACCCGTATTGGCGGTTCGCCTGGAACCATGAATGGGGACCGCACTCGCTGATGCTCGGCACTTACGGCATGCGCGTGCGCGTGTATCCCGACAACACGATGCCGTTCACGCCGACCGACAGGTTCACCGACATCGCGATTGACGCGCAGTACCAGTACATCACCGATCCGCACACGGTCACGCTGGAGGCCACGCGCATCCACGAGCGCCAGGATTACGCGGCCAGCTTCCCGGCCACCATGGCAGGTTCACCGATCGGAGCGGGACCGGCGCCAGCCAATCTGCGCGATACCTTGAACACCACCAAGCTGAAAGTGACTTATTACTTCCAACGCAAGTACGGCGCGACGCTCGCCTGGTTCTCGACCACCGGCAGCGCCGACCCTGGCCTCTATCCGCCCGGATCGGTCGGCGGCAGTCTGAACGGCAGGCCGGACACCCGCGGCTTCATTCCCGAAATCGATTACCTGCCGATCCCGAACCTGCGGCTGATGCTGCAGTACTACGACTACCGCAAGTTCAACGGCGGCACCACGAACTACGACGGAGCCGGTCGATCCGCCAGGGACAACAACACGTGGTTCCTCAATCTCTGGTTTGCCTATTGAGACCGCCGCCATGCGCCCGACCACCACGATGATCCATGCCACCGTTCTGGGCATCGCCGCACTTGCGTTCGGCGCACATGCTGCGCCGCCCACGGCGAAAGCCGACGCTGCGGCCACGAAGCTGGCCGAGACCGTCTGCTCGAATTGCCACGGTCCGGGTGGCGACAGCGTGTCGCCGCTGTTTCCCAACCTCGCGGCGCAACAGCAGGTTTACCTCGCGGCGCAGATTCGTGCGTTCAAGACGAGGACCGCGCGCGGCGAACCCGAGGCCGGTGAATACATGCACGGGATGGCCGCGCTGGTCGACGACGCGACCATCGACGCCATCGCTGGCTACTACGCGCGCCAGAAACCGCCTGCCGGGCACTCTGGCGATCGCGCGTTGATCGAAAAGGGACGCGTGTTGTTCATGCAGGGATCCGCCGATCACCGGGTCGTGCCCTGCGCGAGTTGCCATGGACAGGACGCCACCGGCAACGGGCCGATCCCGCGCCTGGCGGGACAGCATTCGGCCTACGTCATCCACCAACTCGACGTGATCCAGACACAGCAACGCAAGGCGCCGGTGATGTACGGCATCGTCCATGACCTCACGCCCGAGGAAATCAGGGAAGTCGCGGCCTACGTGCAATCGCTTTGACGGGCACAGAGATCGCGGACGGCGCGCCGGGGGCGGTCGCGGTTCAGTCGGCGGAAGCGTTCGAGCGCAACCGCTGCAGCAGCACGGGGATCAGCGCCAGCAAGCCCAGCCCCACCAGCGGCAGCCAGATGTGGGGTTCGGTGATCATGTCGGGAGAAAGGCCCTTGCCCTCGGCGATGGATTGGCCCACGCCCGCGCCGATCGCGGTTTCGAACACCAGCATGATCAATCCGCCCAGCGCGGTCGCCAGGGTGAACAGCCACGCCGGGCAGCGCAGCCATGCCAGCGCCACCGTGACGCCGCCGAACGGGAACAGCGGCACGAAACGCAGGAACAGGGTGTAGGACACGGGATGGGCCTGGTAACCCTGACGAATGCGTTCGACGAACTTCGGCGGCGGCCGCTTGCCGGCGCCGAACGCGTGGCGCGCGGCGTAGAACAGGATCAGCGAGCCCAGCACTTCGCCGATCAGCGACAGGCCGATGGCCCGCCCCATCCCGAACAGCATGCCGCCGGCGATGATGATGAGCAGCGGACCCGGCATCGCGGTGGCCACGGACAGCGTCAGCAGCACGATGTACACGATGTACGCCAGGGCGGGATGTGCCGCGATGTCGCGCAACCAGCCGGCCTGCTGGGCCATGATCTGGTTGGGTGCAAGGTGCTGAAGGACGCCGCTTGCGCCCACCGCCACGCCGATCGCGATCAGGATCAACAGGGGCACGAATGCGCGCAATCGGCTCATCGGGACGGCGAAATCTCGCGGGGGTTGGATGCAGGAAGAATAGCTGGTCGTGCCTGACCACGCGAAAACGCGCGGGTTCACTATTGACCCGGATCAAGGTCAGTAACGCGCGCCGCCTCTTGCCGCGTAATCGGCGAGCACGGTGCGCGCGGCATCGCGGCGAAGATCGCACACCACGCGGATACCCCGCGCTTCCAGTTGTTCGACCCAGTCCACCGGCAGCGGGCCTTCATCGAAGCCCGCCAGCGACTCGGTGTCTGCCGCGCGCGCACCGATCAGCAGTTCATCGATGCCCGCCCACACGATTGCGCCGTAGCACTGGCAGCATGGCTGCGCGCTGGCTGCGAGCGTGTAACGCCGGCCGTCGCCGTTGAGGCGTGCGCGGCCGGACTTCCGTTGTGCCGCGACCAGCGCGACGATTTCGGCATGCGCGAGCGACGATTGCAGCGGCTCAACGCGGTTGACGCCGACTGCGATCAAATGTCCACCGTCGTCGAAGACCGCGGCGCCGAATGGTCCGCCGGTTGCATGTTCGACGTTGCCGCGCGCCAGGTTGATCGCCAACGCGATCTGCGCGTCTGAATCAGGGTACGCGCGCTCGACATCGACACTGTCGATGATCCATTCCGGCAGATACGGCGCAAATACGGAAGCGGAGTTGTTGCGGGACATTTGCAAACGTTACCACGCGGGTCAGGCATTCCAGAGAACAGTGCATGCTCGCGCGAGGCGAACTCGCAGTGAAGATGGCTCCTAGCGTGCCTTGCACCGCGATTCCCGATGTCGGCTCCGGGCGCTTCTCGATTGACAAACGGTTCCATGGCGAGGCGGGATGCTGGGTGCCGGTTCTCCGCAGAGCGGCGAGGCCGGACATCTTGCGATCGAATGCGTGACCGGCGCCTTGCACGGGCGGCGCGGTAGTTTCGTGCTTCAACGCAAGGGCGGCATGCACAATGGCGAAGCGAGCTTGTGGGTCGGCATAGTGCCCGCTACAGGCACGGACGAGCTGGAGGCTTGGGTGGCACGACGAAAATCGTCATTGTCGACGGCAGGCACGGCTGCGAATTCGAATACACGCCGCCTGATTGGCTCTGGCAAGTTCCCGCGTGCAACGTGCAACTCAGTGCGCGGCTTCGAGGGTTTTCATCAACGCGATGCTGCGTGGAGCGGCGAGTCCGCCGTACTGCGCGTCGATCTTTTCAAGCAACGCTTGTGCCTTGTCGCGTTTCCTGTCGTCGAGCAACGCTTGCACCTGTTGCAGCCGGGTGTTCAACTGGTCGTCGACTTTGGTGCGACACGCCGAGAGTTTGTCCGCATCGGGTTGTGCGGGCGCGTCCAGGTGCCGTAATGCAAAATCCAGTGCGGATGGATCCGCCAGTACGTGGCCGACACCACGCAATGTATCGACATCGAAATTCTCCATGCACCACTCACGCAGCGAATGTTGGCTGGACAAGGTCGGGTTCTGGAATTGGTTCGTTCCGTTC
The DNA here is from genome assembly GCA_030123585.1 of Rhodanobacteraceae bacterium. Classification (NCBI taxonomy): domain Bacteria; kingdom Pseudomonadati; phylum Pseudomonadota; class Gammaproteobacteria; order Lysobacterales; family Rhodanobacteraceae; species Rhodanobacteraceae bacterium. Next base: position 1,880,879 of record CP126120.1, on the reverse strand, counting down.
TCGCCTTTTATCGTCATCAACCCGAAACCTTGTCGCTCTTTTTCGTACAGATCCTTCGGAATCGGCGACTCCTGCGTATCAGGACGCAATATCGCACTGACGCCACCATTCGGGCCGTGGTCGTCCGAACCGGTCAGGAATACGATTCGGGACGACTGCTGGAATTGATGGAGCAGCCCGACCGGCGGCAAGGGCAGTTCCGCAGTGCCTATCGAATCACTCCCGGCGTCCAGCACCGCACCTTTGAACACGTCGGGATATCCGAGCGCAAGCCGCATTGCGATGCGCGAACCGCCGGAGAATCCGCCGATGTAAACGTGCGCGGGATCGACGTGGTAGCGGCGCATGACGCCATGTGCCGCCAGCAACGCCAGCGGTTCACGGCGATTCAACACGTCGGCGTCGTTGCCGGATTGCGCCGCACTGACGAAGATGGTGTGCCAGCGGTCCAGTACCGGAATCCACTGCGTCGGCACATGCGCATCGTCCCATGGCGGCACGAATACCAGCAACGCATAGCCGCTCGTCGGTGGCGGCCCGGACGGCACGTACAGGACGAAGCTCTGTCTTGCGGGATCGAGCGGCTGCGCCCGTACCGCTGTCGGTGTAAGCCGTTGCAGGAGGCGTTGTGCGTTCAACGGGCTGACCAGCCTCCGCAACAACTCGCCGTTGCGCGCGTAAGCAGGGAAATCGGTGAATACCACGTCGCGCTGCAACCCTGTCACTGGTGGCTCACCGGCCAGGGCAGGCAACGATACGGCCAATGTCATGGCCAGTGCCCGGATCAATGCTCGCATGGGCGGGGCTCCCGAGTCGCGAATTGGAATGCTGCCTGGATGTGCAGTGCCGTGGAATTCAGATAGAGAGTGCCGCCGGCTTCGAAGACTTCGGTGTTTTTTTGTTCAGGGAATGCCAGCGGCAGTTCGGTGCAGCCCAGATATATCGCGGTTCGCCCGCGCAAGCGTCCCGCACCGGTTTCGGCAACGATCGCGTGGATGAGTTTCGCGGCGCCATCGATGCGCCCGTTTTGCAGCGCGTAGATTGTTGTGGCGATCCTGCGTTGTGCCCGTGCGTTGCGCAGGCTGGCGGCTTCCACGCCGTACTCGGCGAACGCCGAGCGCAAGACCACGGATTGCATGACTGGCATCGTGCCGAGGATCAGCACACGCGTCACGCCGATACGGGCGCACATCGCGGCAGCGGTCGTGACGATATTCACCACCGGCATGCCCATGTCATGCGTGATCTGAGCGAAACGGTGGTGCGCCGTGTTGGAAGCGATCACGGCAAAATCCGCGCCACTGTGCTGAAGGCGTTGCAAGCCGGCCCGGTGGTAGGCATCGAAGCCGGCCCATGATGCTTCGTCGTGATCGTCCCCGAGCAGGGAAATGGCGGTCGCGACGTCCAGCGATTCAATCGCGATCTCCGGCATCCTCGCCAACCCGCCCAGTTTGTCCGCAGCGTGGCGGCCTTCCGCGAGCCTGCAGATGCCCGAGTAATACTCCACCGTGGAAGGCCAGGCGAGGCCGCCAAGGATGCCGATTTTCTTCATCGTCGTCCGCGTCTCTCGTGTCGGTCATGCCTTGGCGGCAGGGATGTTGAACGTGCCTTCCACAACTTCCACGAAGTTCCTTTCCTCCTTCAGGATGAAATGTTTCGTTTGCGCGAACGCGAAATTCCTGCGGCCGTCCGGATCTTCCCGCAGCCGCGCCTGGTAGGTTTCGTAGGCGGCGAGGCTGTCGAACGCGATCAGGCCCCAGCCGACATAGTTGGTGCCCTGCCACGGCAGGAAATAACCGATCAGGTATCCGCCGCAACGGGGAATGACGCGTCCCCAGTTCCCGGCGTATTCGCGGAAGGCGTCGCGCTGGTAGGGATCGATTTCGTAACGGATGATGCAGACGATGCGCATGTCGCGGCTCCTGTGCGTGGCGGTCGGCGCGGAAAGGGCGGGTCGCACGGACGGATCGAGGAGGGCGCCGATCGTGTCCGGTGCCGTGAAGCACGCTGCCGCGAACGCCGACGCGCGAGCCAGAAACGCGCGACGGGCTCGGGGTGCGGGCCATTCCTCGATGCGTTCATTCGATTCCATGTGCGGCAGCCTGACGCGTTGCACGCAGCCACGCTTCGCTTACAATGAAAGTATGGATGTCGAACGCAACGATGCGCCCATCGCGGATGTCGCCGCGGCGATCGCCGAACCGGCGCGCGCGCGCATGCTGTGCCGCCTGTTGGACGGCCACGCACGCACGGGTACGGAGTTGTCGATCGTGGCAGGGGTGAGCGCATCCACGGCGAGTGCGCATCTCGCCAAGTTGGTGGCGCACAGGCTGGTGAAGGTGGCGGCGCAGGGACGGCATCGTTACTACCGCCTCGCGAGCGCGCACGTCGCGACGGCGCTGGAAGCATTGACCGTGGTTGCCGGCGTGCCGCAAGCGCCGTTCGTGCCGAGCACGCCGGACCGCTTGCGCGCGGCGCGTACCTGTTACGACCACATGGCCGGCGCGTTGGCCGTGGCGCTGCACGACCGGATGTTCGCGTTGCACTGGCTGGCGCATGCGCCGGCCAATGGTGATGGCGCCTACGAAGTCACGCGCGCGGGCCACAAGGCGTTGGGCGCCCTCGGCGTGGACGTGGGCGAGGTGCGCGCGCGGCGCCGGCGCTTTGCGTGCGGATGCCTCGACTGGAGTGAACGCCGCCCGCATCTCGCCGGTGCGCTGGGCGCAGCCTTGCTGGATTTGTCACTCGAGCGCCGCTGGATCGAGCGCGATCTCGACAGCCGCGCATTGAGCGTCACCCGCAATGGGCGCCGTGCGTTGCGCGAACGCTTTGGGATCGAGGCGTAGCGAAGTCCGTCAACGTGCGTTTTGCGACCACGCGTCGCGCAACGTGACCGTGCGGTTGAATACCAGACGCTCGCGCGAATGGTCATGGCGGTCGGCGACGAAATAGCCGGTGCGCTCGAACTGGAAATGTTGTTCGGGCACGGCGTCGCGCAGCGACGGTTCGAGGAAACCGCGGATCATGCGGCGCGAATCCGGATTGATATGGTCGAGCCAGGTCTTGCCGTCCGCGTCGGCATCGGGATCGGCGGCGTCGAACAGGCGGTCGTACAGGCGCACTTCGGCTTCGATCGCGTGCTTCGCGCTGACCCAGTGGATCGTGCCTTTCACTTTGCGGTCGGCGCCCGGCAGGCCGTGGCGCGATTCGGGATCGAGCGTGCAGCGCAGTGCGGCGACGTTGCCTGCCGTATCCTTGACGACTTCATCGCAGCGCACGATGCCGACGCCGCGCAGGCGCACTTCGCCGCCGGGCACGAGGCGCTTGAAACCCTTGGGCGGAACTTCGGCGAAGTCCTCGCGTTCGATCCACAGCTCGCGCGCGAACGGCACCGCGCGCGTGCCGAACGCTTCGTCCTTGGGGTGATTGGGAAACGACAAGGTTTCTTCGTGACCGTCGGGCAGGTTGGTGATCACGAGTTTCAGCGGGTCCAGCACCGCCATCCGGCGCGGCGCATGCGCGTCGAGATCCTCGCGCACACAGGCTTCCAGCACACCGACGTCGATCACGCTGTTCTGTTTCGACAGCCCCGCGCGTTCCCAGAAGGTGCGGATCGCGGCGGCGGTGAAGCCGCGCCGGCGCGCGCCGGCCAGGGTCGGCATGCGCGGGTCGTCCCAGCCGTCGACCAGATGGCCGTTGACCAGTTCCAGCAGCTTGCGCTTGCTCATCACGGTGTAGGAAAGATTGCCGCGTGCGAATTCGATCTGGCGCGGTTTCGACGGCGCGGTGCGCAAACCCTTCTCGACCAGCGGTTGCCACAGTTGCGGATGGTTCGGGAAATCGACGTTGTCCACGCACCAGTCGTACAGCGGGCGGTGGTCCTCGAACTCCAGTGTGCAGAACGAATGCGTAATGCCTTCCAGCGCGTCCGACAGCGCATGCGCGAAGTCGTACATCGGATAGATCGGCCACGCATCGCCGGTGTTCTGGTGCGCCACCTTGCGGATGCGGTACAGCGCGGGATCGCGCAGGTTGATGTTGCCCGAGGCCATGTCGATCTTCGCGCGCAGCGTGCGCGAGCCGTCGGCGAATTCGCCCGCGCGCATGCGCCGGAACAGGTCGAGGTTTTCCTCGACGGAGCGGTTGCGGAACGGTGAATCGCGGCCAGGTTCGGTGAGCGTGCCGCGGAATTCGCGTACCTGCTCGGCGTCGAGATCATCCACGTAGGCCTTGCCGTCCTCGATCAGTTTCAGCGCCGCGCGATAGAACACCTCGAAATAATCCGAGGCGTGGCGCAATTCGCTCCATTCGAAGCCCAGCCAGTGCACCGAATCCTTGATGCCTTCGACGAACGCCGGGTCTTCCTTGCCGGGATTGGTGTCGTCGAGGCGCAGGTTGCAGGTGCCGCCGAATTCGCGTGCGATCCCGAAGTCCAGGCAGATCGCCTTGGCGTGGCCGAGGTGCAGGTGTCCGTTCGGTTCCGGCGGGAAACGCGTGGCCACGCGGCCGCCGTGCTTGCCCGAGGCCTGGTCGGCCAGCACGATCTGGCGGATGAAGTTGGTGACGAGGGGAGCGTGTTCGTCCGCCATGGGACACATCCTGCGTTGCGAAGCCCACAAGTTTAGCGAAGTGCGGAAGCCAAACCCAACCACGGATCGACGCGGATGGACACGGATCAAGCAAAAGCATTTTTTGACGCGGATTGACGCGGATAAAGGCGGATCGGGCAAGAGCTCTATCCGCGTGCATCCGCTCTTATCCGCGTCGAATGCTCTTGCTCCTGATCCGTGGTGATCCGTGTAAATCCGTGGTGAATGGCTCTTGCAAGACGACATCGGATGCCAAATCGCCGCGGCTTGCGCAAGCCCGCGCTTGGCGCTAGCGTTGGAGTCATGCGAACGGTCTACCACGCCGAAAGCATCGTCGACGCGCATCTGGTCAAGGATGCGCTGGACCACGCGGGCATCCCGAGCTTCATCAATGGCGAATACCTGACCGGCGGCGTCGGCCAGTTGCCGGCGCGCGATTTCCTGACGGTCAGCGTGCCCGACGTGTGCGTGGACGACGCGACGCCGGTAGTGCGCGAGATCATCGCAATGCTGCAGGCGCCGGTGGACGAAGACGCGCCGGCAGCCTCGGCGCACGCCGACGCCGGCATCGTTCCGCCGCTGCGTCTGCGGCCCGCGCCGGTTTGAGCGCGCGCGTGTCCGCGGAGGGGGTGTCACCAGAAGTGCAGGCGCGTCTGGCCGCGCACATCCGCGACGTGCCGGATTTTCCGCGACCAGGCGTGCTGTTCAAGGACATCACGCCGTTGCTGGCGGACGCGCGCACGTTCGCTGAATGCGTTGATGCATTGGCCGCACCTTGGCGCGAAACCGGGGTGGACGCGGTATGCGGCATCGAGGCGCGCGGTTTCATTTTCGGCGCCGCCGTCGCGCAGGCATTGGGTGCCGGGTTCGTGCCGTTGCGCAAGGCCGGCAAGCTGCCGGCCGCGACGCGCGGCGTCGATTTCCGGCTCGAATACGGTAGCGCGCGGCTCGAAGTCCACGCCGACGCGCTGGCGCCCGGTGCGCGCGTGATATTGGTCGACGACGTGCTGGCGACCGGCGGCACCCTGGCCGCCGCGCTGGAACTGCTGCAAGGCCTGGATGCGGAGGTGGCGGGCGCCACGGTGGTGGTCGAGCTTGGATTCCTGCGCGGTCGCGAACGCTGGCTGGTGGGTGCGCCGCTTCGCTCGCTGCTGCGTTACTGATTGTCTGCACTTTGCAGGTTGGGCTGAATACAGCCCAACACGATCGTGCCGAAGACGTTGGGCTTCCGCCGATGAAGCCGGCGTCAGCCCAACCTACGCGCTTGATCCGCGCTCATCCGCTTCAGGAACCCGCTGTAATCACCCGGGATTGACCTGTCGCCGCAGTTGCGGTCGTTGCGCCAGCGTCACCAAGGCCTGGAACGGTTCGCCGCTGCGCAAGCCGTAAACCTCGACCTTGCTGCCCGGCGCGGTTTCGGCCTCGCGGGTGCGCAGGTCGGCCGGGTCGATGATCGGCTGTTTGCCCAGCTTCAGCAGGATGTCGCCGGGCTGCAGGCCCGCCTGCGCCGCGGGTCCGCCGGGATAAACGTCGAGCACGGTGGCGCCGCGCGCGGCCGCGGGCAGGCCGGAATCGGCGGACACCACCACATTGCCCACTTCCACGCCCAGCCAGCCGCGCGACACGCGGCCGTGTTCGACGATCTGTTCGAGCACCCGCTTGGCGGTGCGCACGGGAATCGCGAAACCGATGCCCTGCGCGCCGGTGTCGTGTTCCAGCATTGCGGTGTTGATGCCGACCAACTGGCCTTCGGCGTTCACCAGCGCGCCGCCGGAATTGCCCGAGTTGATCGCGGCGTCGGTCTGGATGAAGTCTTCGTAGGGCGACAGCGCGAGCTGCCGCTGCAAGGCGCTGACGATGCCCATCGTCACGGTCTGGCCGATCCCGAAGGGGTTGCCGATCGCCAGCACCACGTCGCCGACGCGCGGCGGGTCGGGATCGACCTGGATCGTGGGCAGCGTGCTCGCGTCGATCTTGAGCACCGCGAGGTCGGTGTCGGGATCGGTGCCGATGACCCTGGCGTGTGCGGCCCGGCCGTCCTGCAGCATCACCTGGATGTCGTCGGCGCCCGAGATCACGTGGTTGTTGGTGAGCACGTAGCCGTCGGAAGTGAAGATCACGCCTGAGCCCAGGCTCAGTTCGCGGCGCTTCATGGCCGGTCCGGCGATGCCGCCCAGCATCCGCTGCATCAGCGGATCGGTGAAGATGCGCACCGCGCGTTCGGTGACGATCTTGTCGGCGTAGATGTTCACCACCGCGGGTGCGGCCTTCGCCACCGCCTCGGCATAGGAGGCGGGTCCGGACGCGGGGAGGGCCGCCGCCGTTGCCGGGGGCGCCGCGGCCGGCTTGCCGTGCAGTCGGCCGCGCAGGCGGTCGCCGGCGCCCGGCCACGCGAGGCTGATCAGGAAGGCTGCCGCTAGGCCCGCCACCACGAATTGCAGGATGAACAGAAGCGGGCGGAGCTTGCGGAGCATGGAGAGTGCGGCCTCGCCGGACGCCGTCGGATTGTGCGCTTACGAGGCGAACGCTAAACTAACACGATTTTGGGGCCCGAAGGACGCAACGGGTGTGGCCCGACGGCCGTTCATTCGGGGTGTGCGGACGGACCCGAGCAACCACGGTCCGGTTCCCCGGCCGGGCCACTGCAGGGTGGAGAAGCTGATGGCGGACGAAAGCATCAACAAGGGGCGGCGCAGGTTCCTGACTGCGTCCACCGCCGTGATCGGCGGCGCGGGCCTCGTCATCACGGCGATCCCGTTCGTCGAAACCTGGTTGCCCAGCGCGCGCGCCGAGTCGGCCGGCGCCCCGGTGACGGTGCCGATCGGCAAGATCGAACCCGGCCAGATGGTGCGCTACGGTTGGCGCAGCCAGCCGGTGTTCGTCATCAACCGCACCCCTGAACAGCTCGAATGGCTCCCCAAGCAGGATCCGCGCCTGCGCGACCCCGATTCGAATGAGTCGGAACAACCCGCCTACTGCAAGAACGCCCACCGCTCGATCAAGCCGGAATGGATGGTGCTGATCGGCATCTGCACGCACCTGGGTTGCGTGCCGGACTACGACGGCGAGGTCAAGCCCATGCCGTTCGATCCGAACTGGAAGGGCGGCTTCTACTGCCCCTGCCACCACTCGCGCTATGACATCGCCGCGCGCGTCTACCAGGGCGTGCCGGCGCCGCTGAACATGGTGGTGCCGCCGTACCACTTCGTCGATGACACCCACATCCAGATCGGCGTCGATCCGAAAGGAGCCGCGTGATGCGCGCGTTGATGCAGTGGTTCGAAGAGCGCGCACCGGGCGCGGGCGCGGCTTACCGGAAACACATGACGGAGTACTACGCGCCGAAGAACTTCAACGTCATGTACTACTTCGGTTCGCTGGCGATGCTGGTGCTGGTGAACCAGATCGTCACCGGCATCTTCCTGACGATGTTCTACACCCCGACCGCCGCCGGCGCGTTCGACTCGGTGCAGTACATCATGCGCGACGTGCACTGGGGCTGGCTGGTGCGCTACATGCACGTCACCGGCGCCTCGATGTTCTTCATCGTGGTGTACCTGCACATGTTCCGCGGGCTGATGTACGGTTCGTACAAGAAGCCGCGCGAACTGGTGTGGCTGCTCGGCATGCTGATCTTCCTCGCGCTGATGGCCGAGGCCTTCATGGGCTACGTGCTGCCGTGGGGCAACATGTCGTTCTGGGGCGCCAAGGTGATCATCACCCTGTTCAGCGCGGTGCCGGTGATCGGCGAGCAACTGGTCAACTGGATCATGGGCAGCTTCGTGCCGTCCGATCCGACCCTGAACCGTTTCTTCGCGCTGCACGTGGTGGCGCTGCCGCTGGTGCTGTTGCTGCTGGTGGTGCTGCACCTCGGCGCGCTGCATGAAGTCGGCTCCAACAATCCCGACGGCGTCGAGATCAAGAAGCACAAGGGTCCGGATGGCCATCCGCTGGACGGCATTCCGTTCCACCCGTACTACACGCTGAAGGACCTGGTCGGTGTGGGTGTGTTCCTGGTCATCTGCGCGATCATCATCTTCTTCGAACCGACCGTGGGCGGGTTCTTCCTGGAACATGACAACTCGATCCCGGCCAACGATCTGGTGACGCCCGCCTCGATCAAGCCGGTGTGGTACTTCACGCCGTTCTACGCGATCCTGCGGATGATCCCCAGCAAGGGCTTCGGCGTGCTGGCGTTGCTGGCTTCGATCGTGGTGTTGTTCCTGGTGCCGTGGCTGGATCGCGGCAAGGTCAAGTCGATCCGCTACCGCGGCACCGGCTACAAGGTGGCGCTGACGATCTTCGCGATCGTGTTCGTGCTGCTGGCGGCCATCGGCGACGACCTGACGCCGGGCTGGATCGTGTCCATCTTCGGACCCAACGCCGACATCACCACCATCGAGAACCTGTTCGGCCGGATCCTCGTGGTCCTGTATTTCGGGTTCTTCGTGTTCCTTTGGGCCTACACGTTCTTCGGGTGGGAGAAGACCAAGCCGGTTCCGGAAAGGGTGACCACGCATGCCTGACCAGACTTCTCGCGCATCCGTGCGCTCCCTCGCCGCCATCCTGCTGGCGCTCGCAGTGGCCTTCGCGCCCGCGGCCTTTGCGGAAGAGGGCGGCGGGCTGCCCGACGCCAACGTCAACGTGCACGACCAGGCCTCGCTGCAACGCGGTGCGCGCCTGTTCATGAATTACTGCGTGGGCTGCCATTCGCTGAAGTACCTGCGTTACTCGCAGATGGCGGAAGGGCTCGGCCTCACCGAACAGCAGGTGATGGACAACCTCAATTTCACCGGCGCCAAGTTCGGCGAGCCGATCGTCTCGTCGATGCCGGAAGCCGACGCCGAGAAGTGGTTCGGCAAGGTACCGCCAGACCTATCGCTGGAAGTCAGCGCCAAGGGCGCCGACTGGGTGGCGGCCTACCTCAAGTCGTTCTACCTCGACCCGAGCACCAACAGTGGCTGGAACAACACGGTGTTTCCGAACGTCGCGATGCCGTTCCCGCTGTGGCGGCTGCAGGGCGAGCAGGTGGCGGTGATGAATCCGTCCGGGAACGGCCAGCCCGCCACGGTCAAGGAACTCAAGCTCGCCCACCCCGGCAGCATGACGCCCGCGCAATACGACCAGGCGGTGCGCGACCTCACGACCTTCCTGACCTGGGTTTCGGCCCCGGACGAGCTGGTGCGCAGCCGCATCGGCGCGTGGGTGGTGCTGTATCTGGTACTTTTTACCCTGTTCGCGCTGGTGCTGAAGAAAGAGTATTGGAAGGACGTGCATTGACCGGCGCGCACGTTGCGCACCGGGAGATGCCGTCCCCACCCACACCCGGGTCTGCCGCCTGTCCGGACCCGCACGGCCCATGGGAAATGCTGGCATGATCCAAACCGCCCACGCAACGCGTACCGTGTTGACCCTGTTCACCGCGCCCGACGACGTGCAGTCGCACCGCGTGCGGCTGGTGCTGGCTGCCAAGGGCGTGGTCTACGATCGGGTCGAAGTGCCGCCCGGCAAGCCGCATGATGAATTGCTGTCGATCAATCCGTACGGCGACACCCCGACCCTGCAGGACCGCGACATGGTCCTGTACGAACCGGACGTGGTGTGCGAATACATCGACGAACGCTACCCGCATCCGCCGCTGATGCCGGTCGATCCGCTGTCGCGCGCGCGCCTGCGCCTCGCCTGCGTGCGGATCGAGCGCGACTGGGTGCCGGAAGTCGCGCACATCCGCGCTGGCGGACGTCCCGCCGAGGCCGCGCGCAAGCGCCTGCGCGATCACCTGATGAGCGCGCTGCCGCTGTTCAAGGCCGCCAAGTTTTTCCTGAACCCCGAGATCAGCCTCGCCGATTGCCTGGTCGCGCCGGTGGTGTGGCGCCTGCCGTCACTGGGCGTGCAATTGCCGAAGGAAGCCAAGCCCATCGTCGACTACGGCGAGCGCCTGTTCCGCAGCCAGGGTTTCGCGCGCAGCCTCACCGCGGACGAGCGCCTGCTGGGCGAGTTGTGACCGAATCCCCCGCCATGACTTCCAACCGCCCGTACCTGCTGCGGGCGGTGTACGAGTGGATTTGCGACAACGGCCTCACGCCCTACATCGTCGTGGACGCCGGCAAACCCGGCGTGCAGGTTCCGCCGCAGGCCATCAGCGAGGGCCGGGTGGTGTTGAACCTCGCGCCGCGTGCGGTGGCCAGCCTGGAAATAGGCAACGACGCGATCACCTTCATGGCACGTTTCGGCGGCGTCAGCCGCGCCGTCAACGTCCCGGTTGCGGCGGTGCAGGCGATCTATGCGCGCGAAAACGGACAGGGCATGTTGCTGGCCGAGGATGCACCGGGCCAGCCCGTGCCCGCGGCCGGCACACACGCCGCATCGTCCGCCAAGCCGACGCCGTCGCCGCTGCAGGCCGTGCCCACGGCCAATGAGCAGGACACCGTCGCGGAACCGGCCGGCGCCGACGCATCCGCCGGCGGCAACGATCCCGACAAGCCGCGGCCCAAGGGCAAGCCGACCCTGCGCGTCATCAAATGACGACAGAGCCTGCCCCGGACTTGATCCGGGGATGTCGTCATCCCGTGCAGGCCATGGATGGCCGTTGACACGGGGGATCCAGCTTTACATTGCGCGCGAGCGCGCCGTGCCTGCGCGTAAGCCGTTTCCTTTGGTCGTCATGCCGGTGGGTGCCTGGAATACGCCATGATGGATTCGTCGCCCAGGAGTTCCGTTCCGTCGAAAGATGAGGAAGTCGCGAGCGTAGCGCCCACGGTCGGTCAGTGCAGGGTCCTGCGCCCGCGTTCGAACGGCACCACGTTTCCCGACGCCGTTTCCTGCCGCGGCAATGTCGGCCGCAAATAAGGCGCTGCGGTGTCCGCCGGTGTCGCGGCGATCGGTTCCTGCGATGGCATGCGGGAGCCGACGACGCGGTCGCCGAGCAGGATAATGCTGGCGGTCTGGCGGTCGTCGCCGCCGCGGCTGGTGTGGAAGCGGTATTCGCGCGTCACGCGCAGGCCGCCGTTCCGCCACTGCGCGTGCAGGCGATGCAGCGCCACGCTGTCGTCGAGGAGTTGCAGGCCGTGCTGTTCGCACAGTTGCCGCGCATGGGCGTGCACGCGTTCGCGCAGGCGCAGGACGTGGTGCCACGTCGCGATGAGCGCGAGCAGGCCCAGGAGGGGCAACCAGATTTCCAGCACTTCCGAACCTCGCAACGGCGGCGGCCGCGACCTTCGCCATCATGAGGGCGAAGAGGCATGAACAACAGGTGGGTGCGGCCGCGCGTGGCCGGGATCACTTCACGCGTTCGACGCGCACGCTCTGGTTGCAGCCCTGCACGTACATCAGCCAGCTGCCGAGGATCATCGGCTTGATGGTGACTTCCGGATTGTCGATGCCGGGGCAGGAATAGGCGCCGGATTCGGCCTGCTTCCAGACCTGGCCGTTGTCGAGCGTGAACGTGCTCTCTCCCGACCAGCCGTTGAAGTGGCCGACCATGTGGGTACTGAATTTGTCGCGCGGCTGGTTGTCCGGATAGAACACCGGCTTGCCGCTCGCGGACACCACCTTGGTCTGTTCGTGTCCGCGCAGCCAGTTGTCCAGGAACTGGAGCTGCTCGGGCGTGAGTTTGTCCAGTCCCGCGGCCTTGAAATCGGCCGCTGACATACGCTCTTCGAGCGAGGAGAATTGTTGCGCCATGACGGGCAGGGCGACAATCAGCGAGGCCAGTGCGGCCAGCAACATCGATCGGATACGCATGGGCGGCGATGATAGCAGTGCCCCATGCGGGCCGCACGGGGTCGTTGGCAAGAGTCCGCTTGATACACGGGTCGTCTTTCGGTGGCCTTTCCCGCCGCAGTCCGGCGCATCCACGATCCATGAACAGATCCCGCGCGACCGTTGATTCCGTCCCCGCGCCCGTCGCCGCATTGCCGGCGGCGGAACGCGCGTTGTGGGCGGATATCGACGCGCTGCTGCGTGACGTGGGCTGTGACGAGGAGACGCTCGCCGCCGCGGCGTGGTATGCGGTGGCGCTGGTGCGGCCCGAGGCATGGACCGCGGCGTCGCCGGGTGCGCCGGATTCGTTGCGGCGGCTGGTCGAAGGCCAGCAGCAGGCCGAGCGCGTGTGGGCGCTGCATGCTGCACGCGACGCGGGCGGCAGCGCCGAAGGATTGCGGCGCCTGCTGCTGGCGATCATCCGCGACTTGCGCGTGGTGTACCTGCTGCTGGCGCGCCAGCTCGCGCGGATGCGGGCCGCGGCGGCATTGCCCGAAGCCGAATGCCGCGCGCTCGCGCAACTGACCCGCGATCTGCACGCGCCGCTCGCCAACCGGCTCGGCATCGGGCAATGGAAATGGGAACTGGAGGATCTGGCGTTCCGTTACCTGCAGCCCGACGTCTATCGCCGCGTCGCGGCGTTGCTGGACGAGCGCCGCGCGGACCGCGAAGCGTGGATCGAGGGCTGCGTCGGGCAACTGCGCGAGGCGCTGGCCGCGCAGGGCATCTCGGCATCCGTCAACGGGCGCGCCAAGCACATCTATTCGATCTGGCGGAAGATGCAACGCAAGCGCGTCGGCTTCGGCGAGTTGTACGACATCCGCGCGCTGCGCGTGCTGACCCGCAGCGTGGCCGACTGCTACGCGGTGCTGGGCGTGGTGCACGCGCTGTGGCCGATCATTCCGCAGGAGTTCGACGACTACATCGCGCGGCCCAAGGGCAACAACTACCGTTCGCTGCACACCGCGGTGATCGGGCCGGACGGCAAGACCCTCGAGGTGCAGATCCGCACCGAGGAGATGCACCGCGCCGCCGAACTCGGCATCGCCGCGCACTGGCGGTACAAGGAAAGCGCATCGAACGATGCCGCCTACCAGGCCCGCATCGAATGGATGCGCAGGCTGCTGGAGGTGCGCGCGGAAGGCGACGACGATGCGGCGCTCGCGGCCGAGCTGCGCGCGGAGCTGGCCGAGGACCGCGTGTACCTGCTGACGCCGAAGGGCGAAGTGATCGACCTGCCCGCGGGCGCGACGGTGCTCGACTTCGCCTACCACGTGCACACCATGGTCGGGCATCGCTGCCGCGGCGCCAAGGTCAATGGCCGCATCGTGCCGCTGACCCACCAGCCCGCCAGCGGCGATCGCGTCGAAATCCTCACCGCGCGCGAACCCGCGCCCAGCCGCGACTGGTTGTCGCCGCAACTGGGCTATCTCGCCACCGCCAGCGCGCGCGGCAAGCTGCGCGCGTGGTTCCGGCGCGAAGACCTCGCCGCCAATCTCGCCGCCGGCCGCCAGATGTTCGAGCGCGAGGCGCGCCGGCTGGCCGCGCCGGACGACGTGCTGGAACGCTTGCCCGCGAAGCTCGGCCGCAAATCCCGCGACGAGCTGCTGGTGGCGCTGGCGCTGGGCGAAGTCGGCATCGCGCAGTTGACGCGCGCGATGCTGGAGGCGCAGCCCGCGCCGCAACCCACAGCCGCGCCGCCGCCACGACCGGCGCCGCGCGATGCCGGCAGGCCAGGTGCGCTGACGGTCGAAGGCGTCGGCAATCTGATGACCACGCTCGCGCGCTGCTGCCGGCCGCTGCCGGGCGACCAGGTGACCGGCTACATCACGCGCGGCCGCGGCGTGACCGTGCACCGCGCCGATTGCGCCGCGCTGGCGCGCTTGCGCGCGCGCCACCCGGCGCGGGTGATCGAGGTGCGCTGGCACAGCGCGCCGGACCGCGCCTACGAAGTCGCGATCGTGGTGCAGGGCTACGACCGCCGCGACCTGCAGCGCGACGTCACCAACGTGATCGCCAACTCCGGCGCCAGGATCGTGGCTTCGGACAGCCGCAGCGACCGTGACCTCGGCGAGGTCGCGATGCATTTCAGCTTGCGCGTGCACGATTACGGAGAGCTGTCGGCGCTGCTGGCCAGGCTCGGCGCCTTGCCCAACGTGATCGACGCGCGCCGGCTGGCCGGCGGCTGAATGCCGTGATCCGGCGCAAAAAGCTGCAAACACACGAATGTTAAGATGATTTCGTTCGCGCGCCGCGGCAGGACCGGAACCGGCGCGCTTGGTTGTGGTCCCATCGGCGGAAACGAAACGCCAGAGAGTGCACTGGCGATGGATGCGCATGAACGGTCGGCACGATTCCTCCTCCCGTGAACCCCTGCGCCGGACCGAACCGGTGCTGGGCAATCTGGATCAGTTCGACACCTCCGCGGAAAGGCGTGGCCTGCGCGGCGAGTCGCCGCGCCCGCCGTTCGCCGCGCGCGGGAGCCGGGGCGATGCGCCGCGCCGTCGGCGCCGCGTGCCGTGGGTTCCGCTCATCATCGTGGTGCTGGTGGTCGGCATCGGCGCCTGGGCATGGACGCATCAGGCGATGCTGCGCGGCCTGCTGCCGCAGACCCAGTTGAACACCCTGCTGACGCGCGCCGACACGGCCTATGCGGCGGGCAACTTGTCGGGCAGTCCCGACAGCGCACGCGACCTGTACGAGGCCGCGCGCGCACTGGATCCCGACAACGAACAGGCGCTCAACGGCTTGCAGAAAGTCGGCAACGCGGAACTCGCGCAGGCGCGCGATGCCTTGCAGCGACACGATTATTCGGGCGCGCGCGCCGCGCTGGAGGAAGCGCGCAGCCTGCTCGGCGGCGGCGCGCAGGTGCAGGCCGTCGATGACGCGCTGGCCAAGGCGGTGCTGCACAGCGCCAACCTCGACGTGCTGATCAACCAGGCGCGCGATGCGTTGGCGAACGGACGCATCGACGGCAAGGACGGCGCCGCGGCGCTGTTCGGAAAGGTGCTGGCGGGCGATCCGAACAACGCGGTGGCGCGGCATGGCATGGACCAGGTCGGCGACCTGCTCGCGCAGCGCATCCAGACCCAGCTCGGCAACCACGACCGCGCCGGCGCCCGGCAGACCCTGTCCGACCTCGCGGGCCTGCTGCCGCGCTACTCGCAATTGCCGAACCTGCGCGCGTCGATCGCGGCGGCCGATCGCAGCGCGGACGCGCAGCGCGACCAGTTCCTCGCGCAAGGCGAGGCCGACCTGCGCGCGGGCAAGATCACCGGCGCGGGCGACGACAACGCGGAAGCCCAGTTCAAGGCCGCGCTCGCGGCCGATCCCGGCAACGCACAAGCCCAGTCGGGGCTGGGGCGCGTCGCCGAGGCCCTGATCGTGCAGGCCAATGCCGCGATCGATTCGGGGCACGTGCACGATGCCAGGGCGCTGCTGGACCACGCCGCGGCACTCGCGCCCAAATCCACCGATCTCGCCGCTGCGCGATCGCGCCTCGCCGCGGGCGCCTCCGCACATGCGACAGCCGAGGACGCGGCGCTTCCTGCGCCCGCGCCCCTGACCCCGGCGCAGTCCGCGAAGGTCGCGCGGCTGGTGGCGCGCGCCAGGATCGCCGCGCGCAAGGGCGACATCATGTTGCCGCCAGGCGACAGCGCGTACGACCTGTATCGCGCCGCGCTCGGCATCGACGGCAACAATGCCGAAGCGCAGGCCGGATTGCGCGCATTGCCTGCAGTCACCCGCGCCCAGTTCGACGAAGCGGTGCGTGCCGACAATCTGGATCACGCCCACGACATGCTGGAGACGCTGGAGCAGCTCGACCCCGGCGATGCCGCCACGCCTATCATGCGGCACAAGCTGGGCAGCGCATGGATCGATCGTGCCGACCATTACGTTGGACTGGGCGAGATCGCGGCCGCGCGCACCGCGTTGCAGGAAGCGCAACGCCTGGTGCCGCAGGATCCGCGCATCGCCGAAGTGGATGCGCGGATCCATCGGAACAATTGAGCGATCCGCGTCCCGGCGACCCGCCATCTGCCGACGCCCGCGGCGGCCCTTCGAAGATTCCCGACATGGATGATTGGCGCAAGGAGACGGTGCTGGTGCTGGGCGCCAGCAGCCAGATCGGCCATTTCCTGTTGCAGGAGCTGGTGCGCGCCGGCGCCCGCGTGCTGGCCTTGTCGCGCAGTCCGCAAGCGGCGGTCGCGGGTGTCGAGTGGCTGCAGGGCGCGTTGCCGCAGCCTCTGCCGGAAGCGGAAGCGGCCGTCTCCATCTGCTGTTTCGCACCGCTGGACGCATTGGCGGCGTGGATCGCCTCGGGCGCGGCGCCGGCCTTGCGGCGCGTGGTCGCGACCAGTTCGATGAGCGCGGAAAGCAAGCAGGCTTCGCCCGTCGCATCCGAACGGGTGCTGGCGCAGCGCCTGCGCGATGGGGAAGCCGCACTCGCGAGGGTGTGCAGGCAGCGCGGAATCGCATGGACGATACTTCGGCCGACCCTGATCTACGGCGCGGCGCGTGACAAGAGTCTCACGCCGCTGGCGCGGCGCGCCGCGAGATGGCGCGTGTTCGGATTGCCGGCAGGCACGGGATTGCGGCAGCCGGTGCACGCTGCCGATGTGGCGGCCGCAGTGCTGCGGGCACTCGACGGCGCCGCAGCGGGCAACGTGGTTCCGATAGGCGGCGGTGAACGCCTCGCAGCCGCGGAGATGTTCGCGCGGGTGCGTGCGAGCCTGCCGGTGCCCACCTTGCCGCTGTCCGTTCCCGCGCCGCTGATCCGCGCGGCGGCATTCGTGCTGCCGCCCCTGCGCGGTCCGCTGACCCGGCTGGAGCAGGATCTCGTCGCCGACAACGCGCGGCTGGAGAGCCTGCTCGGCGTGCATCCGCGGGGCTTCCGTCCCGATCGAACCTGCTGGGGGCTTTGACGCCGGCGCGCGCGCGGCGACAATCACGCGGCCATGCCGCCGTTCTCCTTCGACATCGCGGTCGCCGCGCGCGCGAACCTGCGCCCGAGTCCGCCGCGTCCGCGTGCCGCGGTGCGACGTGACTGAGCCGCGCAGCATGTCCGATGCCTGCGGGCCGCGCGAAGCCGGCGTGTGCGCGGTACTGGTCACCCATCGCCCCGATCTCGCGGTGTTGGCCGACCAGCTCGACGCGCTCGCGGCGCAGGTCGGACACGTGGTGCTGGTGGACAACGCCAGCCCCGATCCGCATTTTCGCGACTTCTGCGCGGCACATCCTGAAGTCGCATCGCTGGCCTTGCCCGAGAATCGCGGGCTGGCCTCCGCGTTGAACGAAGGCATCCGGCATGCGCGAGGCGTGTCCGGCACCACGCACGTGCTGCTGATGGATCAGGACAGCGTGCCCGAGCCGGGCATGGTGGCCGCGTTGTGGGCGGCGCTGGAGCGCGCCGCGAATGAGCGCGTGGCGGCGGTCGGTCCGTGTTTTCGCGATGCGCGCGAGGGCGCCGATGCGCCGTTCGTCCGCATCCGTTTTCCGTTCAATCGCAAGCTGCGCTGCGATGGCCGGTGCACGGAGATCTGCTGCGATTTCCTGATTTCGTCCGGCTGCCTGATCCCACTCGCGGTGCTCGACGACGTGGGCGGCATGGACGATCGCCTGTTCATCGACAACGTCGATCTGGACTGGTGCTTTCGCGCCAGCGCGGCGGGCTACGCGTTGCACGGCGTGTGCGCGGCGCGGCTGCGTCACCGGCTGGGCGACGCGCGCCGCCATGTTCCGGGTTTTCCGCGCGGCATCGTGGTGCATCCGCCGCGCCGGTTGTTCTACATGATGCGCAATCGCGTGCTGTTGTACCGCCGCCGCTACACGCCGCGACGCTGGGTCGCGCAGGACATTCCGCGCCTCGTGGTCAAGTTGCTGCTGTTCTCGCTGCTGGTGCCGCCGCGCGCGAAGAACCTGCGCTGCATGCTGGCGGGCCTGCGTGCCGGCATCGCGGGACGCGCCGCGCCGCCGCCCGCGGACGCCTGAGCGCGGTCACTCGCGCAACAGCTTGCGCACGCGCCGCCGGATGGCCGGCAACGCCTCGATTTCGAACCACGGGTGGCGCTGGAACCACGCGGTGTTGCGCGGACTCGGGTGCGGCAACGGCAGCACGCCGCCGTCGAGGTATTCGCGCCACGCCGCGCAGGTTTCGGTGAGGCTGGGCTTGCGCCGCGCGCCCAGCATGCCGCGGATCGCGTAGCCACCGATGGCAAAGGTGAGCCTGATGTCCTTCAGGCGCGGCAGCAGTTGCGGGTGCCACAGCGGCGCGCATTCCGGGCGCGGCGGCAGGTCGCCCGACGGACCCTTGCCGGGATAGCAGAATCCCATCGGCACGATCGCGACTCGTTTCGGGTCGTAGAAAATGTCCCGATCGATGCCGAGCCACTCGCGCAGCTTGTCGCCGCTCTTGTCGTTGAACGGGATGCCTGTCTCGTGCACCTTGCGCCCCGGCGCCTGGCTGACGATCAGCAGCCGCGCGTCCGGATGCGCCTGCAGCACTGGCCGGCAACCGTGCGGCAGGTGTTGCGCGCAGACCTGGCAGGCGCGGATGCGCGCCATCAACGCGGCGAACGATTCAGCCATGCGCGGCGCCGCGCAGGGATTCGATCGAGCGATCGCAACGTTCGGGATCGCGGGACACACCGGCGGACAGGTTCATCGCGCCAGCTTACGACGATCCGTGCGTGCGCGATTGCCGCGGATCAATCCGTGTATTCGAAAACCTGCACCACCTGCTGCACGCCCGCGACGCTGCGGGCCTGCTTGACGACGGCGTCGGCTTCCGCGTGGCTGACCAGACCCATCAGGTACACCTTGCCGTGCGCGGTGCTGATCGCCACCCGGCCGGGGTCGAAGCCCTTCATGTCGATGTGCAGCAGGGACGTTTTAACCGCCGCCGTCAGCGAGGCGTCGCGCATGCTGCGCGCCACCGATTGCAGCGGCATCACGTCGATCAGGTTGACCACGCGCTGCACGCCTTCGTAGCCGGTGACGTCGGCCTCGGCGCGCTGCTTCACTTCCTCGGTGCTGGCCTCGCCGATCAGCAGCAGCACGCCGTTGTACACGCTGGTGCCGATGTGGGCGCGGCCGGAAAGTTGCGGGTCGTCGTCCAGCGCGCGCTGCGCGGTGATCTGCACGTTGCGGTCGTTGAGGACGCGATTGAAGCCGCGGCGCGGCGTGAAGGCGCTGCACGCGGCCAGCGCGGCAGCGAGCAGGACAAGGGCGGTCAGGAGAATCGGTTTGCGCATGGTGTGGTTTCCGGATCAGCAGGCCTCGAACGCGGCGCGTTGCCAGTCGCTTGCGGGCGCATCGGCATCGCCGTCGAACGCTACCACATCGAACCTGCACGGCAGCGAAGCGAGGCGCGGGTGCGCCTGCAGGAATCCCTGCGCGGCGCGCGTCAGCTTCTCGCGCTTGGCCGGCCCGACCGAAGCCGCGCCGCCGCCGAAACGCGGGTCGCGCCGGTAACGGACTTCCACGAAGACCAGCACGTTCGCGTCGCGCATCACCAGGTCGATTTCGCCGAAGCGGGTTCGCCAGTTGCGTTCGACCAGCTCCAGGCCCGCGCGTTCCAGGAAATCCAGCGCGCGCTGCTCGAAGCGTGCGCCGGTGTCGCCCGCGCTCATGGCCCGCCGGAAACCGGCGTGCTGGCGGGCGGCTGAGTCTCGAGACCGGCAGCCACCGGGCGCGCGACGCCGCCCTGGAACTGCACCCAGATCGGCGTGCGTTGCACGTGCCGGGAGGCATCCATGGTCAACTGGCCGGTGGCGCCGGGCACGTAGCTGCCGGGGTGGCTTTGCAGCCATCCGAGGTAGGGCACCAGCGCCCAGGCGTCCATGCCGAACGCGAACAGGCGCGCGGCCGGTCCGCTGGCGGTCGCCAGCAGCGAAGCCAGGGCCGCGTGGTCCGGCAGGCCGGTTTGTGCGTCGAACAGCCACGGCTCGTCGCAGAACTGCAGGCCGTCGAGGTCGCCGTCGGCCGTGGGATCTTCGTTGCCCGTGTAAACCAGCGAGGTTCCGAATGTCGGGAGGGTGGAGCGCGCCAGCCGCAACTGTGGCAGCAGCAGGCGCGCCTGGGCCGGCCGCAGCAGCACCACGATGCCGGTTTGCGAGCCCGATCCCGCCAGCGCAGCCTGAATCTGCGCCGCGAAATCCACGCTGCCCTGCGCGAGCACCACATCGTTGGCGACCTGGCCGCCGAGGCTCGTGAATTGGGTCTTGAACGCATCGAAGGTGCGCGCGGCAGTGCCGTCGTCGCTGCGGAACACGATCGCGGCGTGCAGGCCGAGCGTGATCATGTGCGCGGCCAGCTGCGCGCCCTCGGCTTCGGGCAGCAGCGCGAATTCGAAACTGCCCGCAGGCGTCGGCGTGTCGCCTTGCGCGTGGTTGAGCGCCAGCACCGGCACCGGCAGTTGCGGCTGCGCGAACACCGCGCCAACGGCGGGGCGGCCGAGCGGGCCGACCACCAGTTCGGCGCCGTCCGCCACGGCCTGCCGATATGCGGCCACGGCCCCATCGGCGGTGCCGCCGGTGTCGTACACCTTGACCGCCGGTCGCCGTTCGCGGGTGACGGCGGTATGGAAGTAGGCAGTGAAGAACCCGTCGCGCACCGCCGCACCCGCCACCGCGATCGGCCCCGTGGCCGGTAGCAAGAGCGCCACCTTCGACGGCATCGCGAAACCCTGCGGCACGCCGGATGCCGCCAGCGTGCCGACCGACTGGTTGGGCTGCGGCAACACCAGCGGCATCGCGGCGCCGGACTGGCCGAGGGCTTGCTGGACGTAGGGCTTGACCGGATCGTTGTCGGCCAGCGAAGCGAGCAGCGAGGTCAGGCGATCATGGCCCAGGCCTGCCAGGATCGCGATCGCCTGCTGGCGCGCGCCGGCCTGCGCCGGCGGCGGCAGCAACGGGGTGCGCCGGGCCAGCGCGCGCGCGGCGGCCAGACGATCGCCGCTGGCGAGCTGCGCGCGCGCTTCGACATCCAGCGCGTGCTGTTGCACGTCCGGAGGCAGCGGCGAGGGCAAATCCGCAAGCTGCTTCAACGCGGCGTCGGCGGAACCGTGCTGCAGCGCGACTTCCGCGGCAAGCACGCGATAGCGCGCGTCCTGGTCGGGCGTGAGCTGGTGGCGGTCGATCCGCGGCAGCAACGCTGCGGTCCGGTCGAGCTGGCCGAGTGAACGATAACTCGCGGCTGCGGCCAGCAGCGCGCGATCGCGGATCGCGGGATCGGCGTCGGCGACCGCGAGAAACGCGCTGGCCGCCCCGCGGTAATCGCCGGATTGGTAGAGCCCTTGCGCGTGCGTGTATTGCGCTTCGGCCTGCGGACTCGCGGCCGGCAGCGACGGACCCAGCGTCGCGCATCCGCCCGCCAGCAGCATGCCTGCGGCGAGCAAGGCGATGTACGCAAGAAAGCGAATCCTGTGCATGGGTTCCGTGCGCCCTTGGCGCGCCCTTTTTCGGCGATGATAGCGGATCGTGCCGAAACGCCGGAACGGAAACATGAATGCACGCAAGCCCGGAACCCTGTGGGTGGTCGCCACGCCGATCGGCAACCTCGGCGATCTGTCGCCGCGCGCACAACAGGTGTTGCGTGAGGCCGGGCTGATCGCTTGCGAAGACACGCGCCACAGCCGGCCGCTGCTGCAGCATTTCGGCATCGCGACGCCGGCGACCGCACTGCATGAACACAACGAACAGGCCGCAGCGGCTTCGCTGGTCGCGAAGTTGCAGGAGGGCACGGACGTCGCGCTGATTTCCGACGCGGGCACGCCGCTGGTCAGCGACCCGGGTTACCGCCTGGTGCGTGCCGCGCGCGCGGCCGGCATTCCCGTGTCGTCGGTGCCGGGCGCGTGCGCTGCGATCGCCGCGTTGTCGGTCGCGGGATTGCCGAGCGATCGTTTCGTGTTCGAGGGATTCCTTCCCGCGAAACCCGCGGCGCGGCGCGCGCGGTTGCGCGAACTTGCCGACGAACCGCGCACGTTGGTGCTGTATGAGTCCTCGCATCGCATCGACGAAAGCTGCGCCGATCTCGTCGACGCGTTCGGCGCCGAACGCGAGGCGGCGTTGCTGCGCGAGATCACCAAGCTGCACGAGACGCACCTCGGCACGACGATTGGCGAAATCGCCGCGCGCGTCCGATCCGATGCCGAACAGCGCCTCGGCGAATTCGTGCTGGTCATCGCGGGCCGCGGCGAGGAAGCCGATGCCAGGCTCGCCGAAGGCCGGCGCGTGTATGCGCTTCTGCGCGCCGAACTGCCGCCGGCGCAGGCGGCGAAGCTGGCCGCGGCGATCAGTGGCGCGTCGCGCAAGGCGCTCTACGAGCGCGGTAAAGGGTGAGTCGCTCGCTGTAAATGGTAAAGAGTGAAGTCGGCGGCTGCGCCGCCTGCAAGGAGTCGGCGCTCGACCGTCTGCTTACTCCTTACAGCGCGCTGCGCAGCGGCGCGCGATTTCCCGTTTACAGATCGCCGCCTCGCGGCGAGCGACTATACTTACGCGTGGAGTCGGCCGGACAGTCGCGTCGTTCGCAAGAACGCCGAGGAAAGTCCGGGCTTCGCAGGGCAGGGTGCCAGGTAACGCCTGGGCGGCGTGAGCCGACGGACAGTGCAACAGAGAGCAGACCGCCGATGGCCCCGCAAGGGGATCAGGCAAGGGTGAAACGGTGGGGCAAGAGCCCACCGCGAGTCTGGCAACAGACCGGCACGGCAAACCCCACCCGAAGCAAGACCAAATAGGGGAACGATGGCGTGGCCCGCGCCGTTCCCGGGTTGGTTGCTTGAGCACGGCGGCGACGCCGCGCCGAGAGGAATGACTGTCACGCCGCAAGGCGCACAGGACCCGGCTTACAGGCCGACTCCACTCTTTTGCCATCTTCCCTGATGGCGGCGCAACACCACCTCGATACGAATCGATGTTCTGTCGTGCCGCATTGCTCTACCTCGGCCGTCCATGGCCTGACTTTTCACGAAAGCCTTTGCTCGCATCCGTGCTTGCTGTTTCGTTGCGGTTTGCGCGAACGCGCAAATTCGTCAGTTACCAACTCCACCCCGGCCATCCACGGCCTTGTTTCCACAAAAGCTGCTTCGATTGGAGTTGCGTGCGCCCCCTTTTTGGAAGAGCACCTTTCTCGCGCCGACTCGTTTGCGTCGCGTGAAAACTGACTTGCGACTGAACTTGACAGAGTGGCCGAGGCGTCCGAATGCGTGCTTTCGCCTCAAGCGACCCAATTTCTGAAGAACGAAATCTTTTGTATTCAACAACCTTGCAACCACAGCTAACAGAGCACCTGAAATCTGGTCAGAATTTGTGCCTTTCCCATTGATCTACAAGCGAAAATTTCTTGACAGTCTCACCGCCTGCGACTAAGGTGGGCTCCCGTGTGGTTTTGTGGGAAATCGTGGGAAATCAAGGCGCATGTTCCAGGGCGAAACCGCTATCAGCGTTGACGACAAGGGCCGGCTGGCGATTCCCACAGCCTATCGGGAGCCGATCGCGCGTGTGTGCAACGGTCGTCTGGTCGTCACCTACAACCCGTTCGAGCAGGGCTGCCTGTGGGTTTTTCCGCAGCCCGACTGGGAACGGGTGCGCGACCAGGTGAATGCGTTGCCCAACGTCAAGCGCGTGCACCGCGACCTGCAATTGAAACTGGTCGGTGCGGCCACGCTGGTGGAACTGGACGGCGCGGCACGCGTGCTGCTGCCGGCCAGTCAGCGCGCGGCTTCCGGCATCGAGAAAAAGGCGGTGCTGCTGGGCATGGGCAACAAGTTCGAATTGTGGAGTGAGCAGGCGCACCTCGCGAAGATCCATCAAACGATCGGCGAGGAGGAAGTCAGCGAGGAAATGGCGGGATTGAGGTTGTGACACACGCATTCGGCGAACGGCGGTCGTCGCCGGGCCGGATGATGCGGACGGGATGCGCGCGGCGCGGCGTTCACGGTTGCAGGTCGATGGACGGGATGCGGGCGATGACGGGCGGCCACGAGCTGGAGCATATCCCGGTGATGCGCGACGCCGTGCTGGCGGGGCTCGCGCTGCGTCCGGAGGGGCGTTATCTCGATGGCACTTTCGGGCGCGGCGGCCACGCGCGCGCGGTTCTCGCACGCCTCGGCGCCCACGGCCGGCTGCTGCTGATGGACCGCGATCCGGAAGCCGTTGCGCATGCACGGCGCGAATTCGGTGGCGATGCGCGCGTCGCGATCCGCCATGCGAATTTTTCCGACATGGGTGAATGGGATCAGGCGCGCGCCGGGTTGGACGGTGTGCTGCTGGATCTCGGCGTGTCCTCGCCGCAGCTCGATGACGCCGCGCGCGGGTTTTCGTTCCAGTCGGATGCGCCGCTGGACATGCGCATGGATCCGACCACGGGCGAAAGCGCCACGGATTTCCTCGCGCGCGCCGGCGAACAGGAAATCGCGGATGTGCTGTTCCGCTATGGCGAGGAACGCATGAGCCGGCGCATCGCGCACGCGATCGTGGCGCGCCGCGCCGAGGCGCCGATGATCGCGACGACCCGCGAACTGGCCGAACTGGTCGAGCGCACGCTCGGCCGGCGCGAACGCAACAAGCATCCCGCCACGCGCACCTTCCAGGCGCTGCGCCTGCAGGTGAACGACGAATTGGGTTCGCTGGAACGCGCGTTGCCGGCTGCCGTCGAAGTGCTGAAACCGGGCGGCCGATTGGCCGTCATCAGCTTCCATTCGCTGGAGGACCGCATCGTCAAGCAGTTCATCCGCGGGCCGCAGCCGGTTTCGGTGCGCCGTGGTTTGCCGCAGCCGGCGACGGCGCCCGCACCGCTGCGCGCCATTGGTCGCGCGCAAACGGCGAGTGACGAAGAAGTCGCGCGCAACCCGCGTGCGCGTTCGGCGGTGCTGCGCATCGCCGAGAAAGTCGCGGTGGAGGGCTCGCCATGAAGGTGATCGGCGTGCTCGCGGTGGGCGTGCTGCTGCTGGCGGTGATCGCCAGCGGCATTGCCGTGGTGTGGGCGCGCCACCAGGATCGCGTCGCGTTCGTCGAGTTGTCGAATCTGCAGAACCAGCGCGATGCCCTGAACGTCGAGTTCGGCCGACTGGAACTCGAGCAGGCGACTTGGGCGAGTCCGTCGCGGATCGAATCGATCGCGCGCGGGCAGCTCGGCATGATCAGTCCGCCGGCATCCAGCGTGGAGATGATCCACGAATGAAACTGCGCCGGCCGCCGGAAAGTTTCTCGCGCCCGCCACGCAGGCAGCGCCCGGACACGCGCAAGCGCTTGGTGCTGGTGGTCGGCGCGCTGTCGGTGGCCGCGCTGGGCCTGGTTGCGCGCGCGATCGATCTGCAGGTGGTGCACCAGGCCTTCCTGCAACAGCAAGGCGATGCGCGTTTCCTGCGCGAAGTCGAAATCCCGGTGTCGCGCGGCGCGATCTACGACCGCAACGGCGTGCCGCTCGCGGTGTCGACGCCGATGCTGTCGCTGTGGGCCAATCCGGACGAGTTGCTGCAGCACGCCGACCGGATTCCCGAACTTGCGCGGGCGCTGGGCGTCAATGCGGTCGACCTGTCGCGCAAGCTGGAGACGAAAAATGGCCGCGAGTTCGTGTACCTGCGCCGCTTGATGCCGCCGGAAGCGGCCAAGGCCGTGCTGGCGCTGGAGATCCCGGGCGTCAACGCGCAGCGTGAATACAAGCGCTATTACCCCGACGGCGCCGCGACCGCGCATGTGCTCGGTTTCACCAACATCGACGATCGCGGCCAGGAAGGACTCGAACTGGCCTACGACGGCTGGCTGGCCGGCAAGCCGGGGCTGAAGCGCGTGATCCGCGACCGCCTCGGCCATGTGGTCGAGAACGTCGAACAGATCCGCGCACCGGTGCCGGGCCACGATCTGACGCTATCCCTCGACAGCCGCATCCAGTACCTCGCCTATTCCGCGTTGTCCGCGGCGGTGCTGAAGAACAACGCGGCGTCGGGTTCGATGGTGATCATGGATCCGCGCAACGGCGAGATCCTGGCGATGGTCAACGTGCCGTCGTACAACCCCAACGACCTCGACAGCAGCACCTCGGGGCAGCGCCGCAATCGCGCGGTCACCGACGTGACCGAGCCCGGCTCGACCATGAAACCGTTCACCGTCACCACCGCGCTGGAATCGGGCAAGTGGACGCCGACCACGCCGATCAACACCAACCCCGGGACGTTCACGCTCGACGGGCACCTGATCCGCGACGACAACAACAACGGCCTGATCGACGTGAGCCACGTGATCACCTACTCGAGCAACGTCGGCGTGTCCAAGATTTCGTTGACGCTGACGGCGGCGCAGATGGACAAGGTGCTGCATCAGTTCGGTTTCGGCGCCAGCACCGGCAGCGGCTTTCCCGGCGAGGTAGGCGGCTACATCCCGCCGCCCCGCACCTGGGGCGATTTCGTCAAGGCCACCATCGCATTCGGCTACGGCCTCAACGTGACGGCGCTGCAACTCGCGCAGGCGTATTCGGCGATCGCCGATGGCGGCGTCCGCCACGCGCCGACCTTCATCAAGGGCGACGACAATCCCGGGGTGCGGGTCGAATCCTCCGACATCGCGGGCGAGATGATGGCGATGTTGCGCACCGTGGTGGGTGCGCCGCCGGCCACCGCGCCGCAGGCCGCGATCCCCGATTACAGCGTGGCCGGCAAGACCGGCACCGCGCATCTCGCGATCGCGGGCGGTTATTCGCGCGACCGCTATGCGGCCTTGTTCTGCGGCATCGTGCCGGCCAGCAACCCGCGGCTGGTGGGCGTGGTGGTCATCCGCGACGCCGGCGGCCACGGCGGCGAGTATTTCGGCGGCAAGGTTTCGGCGCCGGTGTTCCGCGAAGTGATGACCGGCGCGCTGCGCCTGCTCGACGTGCCGCCGGACAACGTCCAGCAGTGGTACGCCGGCGGGCCGGTCAAGCCCGCGGCCGCGCCGCCGCCGCAACCCGCCGGCGCGGTGGCCGCCGCGCATTCCACGCCGGGGCCGACGCCATGAGCGCGATGCGCCTCGACGAATTGCTGCGCGGCATCGCGACGCCGGAGTACGGCGACATCGTGGTGTCCGGCTTGACCCAGGATTCGCACGCGGTGCGCGCGGGCGATGCCTTCGTCGCGCTGGCGGGCAGGAAGTACCACGGGATCGAGTTTGCGAGGGCGACGGCAGCGCAAGGCGCAGTGGCGGTACTGGCCGAGCCGCCGATTCCCGATTCCCGATTCCCGATCCCCGTCATCGAAACCGACAATCTGCGCGCTCGCCTCGGCGCCATCGCCGCACGTTTCTATGGCGATCCGTCCGCGTCCATGACAGTGATCGGCGTCACCGGCACCAGCGGCAAGACCTCGACCGTGCAATTGCTGGCGCAGGCATTGACGCGTCTAGGCAGGCGTACGGCCACGATCGGCACGCTGGGCGCCGGCCTGCACGGTGCGTTGCACGCAGGCGAGCGCACCACGCCGGACGTAATCCGGGTGCACGGGCTGATGGCCGAATTCCGCGATGCGGGCGCGACGCATGTCGCGATGGAAGTGTCCTCGCACGCGCTCGACCAGCGGCGCGTGGACGGCGTGCATTTCGACGTCGCGGTGTTCACCAACCTCACCCGCGATCATCTGGATTACCACGGCACGATGGAAGCCTACGGCGCGGCCAAGGCCAAACTGTTCGCGTGGCCCGGTTTGCGCGCGGCGGTGATCAATGTCGACGACCCGTTCGGGCGTGAATTGGCCGAGAAGTTGCCGGCCGGCGTGGACAAGCTGCGCTGCGCGATCGGTCGCGACGATGCCGAACTGCATGCGCGCAACGTGCGCACGCATTCCGACGGCCTCGATTTCGAACTCGAAACGCCGTGGGGAATCGCCGCGCTGCATTCGCGTCTGCTCGGCCGTTTCAACGTCGCCAACCTGCTCGCGGTGGCCGGCGTGCTCGGCGCGCTGGGCGTGCCGTTCGCGCGGATCACGGCGGCGCTCGAGGCGCTGGAGCCGGTCGCCGGCCGCATGAACCGTTTGGGCGGCGGCGCGTTGCCGCTGGTGGTGGTCGACTATTCGCACAAGCCGGATGCGCTGGAACAGGTGCTGGCGACCCTGCGTGAACACTGCGACGGTGTGTTGATCTGCGTGTTCGGTTGCGGCGGCGAGCGCGACGCCGGCAAGCGTCCGCTGATGGGCGCGATCGCCGAGCGTCTCGCCGACCTCGCGATCGTCACCGACGACAATCCGCGCGGCGAGGACGGCGACGCGATCGCGGCGCAGATCGTTGCCGGCATGCGGGCGCCGGAGCGCGCCGTGGTCGAGCGCGACCGCGCGCGCGCGATCGATCTTGCCATCGCACGCGCGCAGGCGGGCGACGTGGTGCTGGTCGCGGGCAAGGGCCACGAAACCTATCAGGAAGTCGCCGGCACGAAGCGCCCGTTCGACGACCTCAAGGTGGCGCGTGCCGCCCTGGAGGCGCACGCATGCTGAACCTGCGCCTCAAGGAAGTCGAGCCGTGGACGCGCGGCGCGCCGGGCGGCGTCGATGCGATCTTGGAGGCGCGGCCATGCTGAACCTGCGCCTCAAGGAAATCGCGGTGTGGACGCGCGGAGTGTTGCAAGGTGCGGACGCCTTGGTGCACGGCGTGTCCACCGACACGCGCACGCTGAAGCCGGGCGAACTGTTCGTGGCGCTGAAGGGCGAGCATCACGACGGCCATGACCACGTCGCCGAAGCCGCGGCCCGCGGCGCCGTGGCGGTGCTGGTCGCGCGCCGCGTCGAGGCGGAACTGCCGCAGGTCGTGGTGGCCGACACCTTGCACGCGCTCGGCGACCTCGCGAGCGCGGTGCGCGCGCAGCGCGACGTCACGGTGATCGGCATCACCGGCTCCAACGGCAAGACCACGGTCAAGACGCTGACCGCGCGCATCCTCGCGCGGCACGGCGCTACCCACAGCAACGCCGCCAGCTTCAACAACGAGATCGGCCTGCCGCTGACCTTGCTGGCAATGCCGCGCGACACCCGTTTCGCCGTGCTGGAAATGGGTGCAGGCAAGCCGGGCGACATCGCCTACCTCGCCGCGATCGCGCGTCCGCGGATCGGTCTCGTCAACAACATCGGCCCCGCGCACCTGGAGCGCATGCACACCCTGGAAGGCATCGCCGAAACCAAGGGCGCGATGTACCAGGCGTTGCCGCCGGACGGCGTCGCGGTGATCAACGCCGACGACGCGTTCGCGATCTATTTCGCGGGCTTGGCGGGCACGCGCCGGATCCTGCGCTTCGGGATCGACGCGCCGGCCGACGTGCAGGCCGCCGACATCCGCATGCACGCCGACTCCAGCGATTTCGAGTTGCTGACGCCGGCCGGCCGCACCGCGGTGCATTTGCCGCTGCCGGGACGCCACAACATCGCCAACGCCCTGGCCGCCGCCACGCTCACGTACGCCACGGGCGTGGGTCTGAACGATATTGCTTCGGGCCTGCGCGACGCGGAAGCGGTGGCCGGGCGGTTGCTGCGGCGCGCTTCGCCGCAGGGCTGGACGCTGATCGACGACAGCTACAACGCCAACCCGGGTTCCATGCTGGCGGCAGTGGCGACCCTGGCGCTGCAGCCGGGCGAGCGCTGGTTGGTGCTGGGCGACATGGCCGAGCTGGGTCCCGACAGCGCTGCGTTGCACGCCGGCATCGGCCGCGCCGCGCGCGAGCGCGGGATCGAGCGCGTGTATGCGGTCGGCACGCAGGCCGCGAATGCGGCGGAAGCCTTCGGTCCGGACGCGCGCGTGTTTCCGAATCAGTCAGCGCTGATTGAAACGCTGCGCGGCGATCTGCATGCGAAAGTCAGCGTGCTGGTCAAGGGTTCGCATTCCTCGCACATGGAGCGCGTGGTCGAAGCGTTGTTGGGCGACAAGGGGGACGACCGGCATGCTGCTTGAGCTTTCGCGCTGGCTGGAACATTACTTCGGCCCGCTGCGGCTGTTCGACTACATCACCTTCCGCACCATCATGGCGGCGCTCACGGCGCTGTTCGTCGCGCTGTTCTTCGGGCCGGCGGTGATCCGGCGCCTGACCGAATTGAAGGCCGGGCAGGTGGTGCGCGACGACGGTCCCAAGACGCACCTGTCCAAGGCCGGCACGCCGACCATGGGCGGCACGCTGATTCTGGCCGCGGTGGTGGCGGCAACGCTGCTGTGGGGCGACCTCGGCAGCCGCTACCTGTGGGTGGTGTTGCTGGTGACGCTGGCCTGCGGCGCGATCGGCTTCTACGACGACTACCGCAAGCTGGTGTTGAAGGATCCGCACGGCCTGCCGGCGCGCTGGAAGTACCTCGCGCAATCGGTGGTGGGCCTCGCCGCCGCGTGGTTCCTGTTCCATACCGCCAACGTGCCGGCCGCGACCGCGCTGTACGTGCCGTTGTTCAAGCACGTCGCGATCCCGCTCGGCGCCGGATTCATCGTGGTGGCGTACCTGTGGATCGTCGGATTTTCCAATGCGGTGAATCTCACCGACGGCCTCGATGGCCTCGCGATCATGCCGGCGGTGCTGGTGACGGCGGCGCTGGGCGCGTTCGCGTATCTCGCCGGCAACGCGGTGTTCTCGGCCTACCTCGGCATTCCTTCGATTCCCGGCGCGGGCGAACTCGCGGTGTTCTGCGGCGCGCTGACCGGCGCGGGCCTCGGATTCCTGTGGTTCAACACCTATCCCGCGCAGGTGTTCATGGGCGACGTCGGCGCGCTCGCGATCGGCGCCGCGATCGGTTGCGTCGCGGTGATCGTGCGCCAGGAAATCATCCTGCTGGTGATGGGCGGCTTGTTCGTGGTGGAAACCGCGTCGGTGATGTTGCAGGTCGGCAGCTTCAAGTTGCGCGGCAAGCGCGTGTTCCGGATGGCGCCGATCCACCACCACTTCGAATTGAAGGGCTGGCCCGAGCCACGCGTGATCGTGCGCTTCTGGATCGTGTCGGTGGTGCTGGTGCTGGTGGGTTTGGCGACGTTGAAGGTGCGCTGATGATGACCTGGTTCGGCCCATCGCAGGCGGTTCGCAAGCTCGGTCCCGAGGGCCGCTTCGACCCGTGGCTGTTGCTCGCGATCACCGGGCTGGTCGCGTTCGGCATCGTGATGGTGGCATCGAGTTCGATCGCGGTCGCCGACGGCCAGCACATCGGCGAATTCCATTACCTGAAGCGGCACCTCGCTTTCCTTGCGATGGGCGGTGCGGTGGCGGTGTGGGTGGCGCTCAGGGTCGAACTCGACACGCTCGAGCGCTGGTCCGGGCCGCTGATGCTGATCACGTTCCTGTTGCTGCTGCTGGTGTTCATCCCGCACATCGGGATGCGCGTCAACGGCGCGCGTCGCTGGATCAACCTCGGCATCTCCGGATTCCAGCCGGTCGAACTGGCCAAGTTGACGGTGGTGCTGTATGTCGCGAGTTACCTGGTGCGCCATCGCGATGCGGTCGAAACCCGTTTCCTCGGCGCGGTGAAGCCGGTGGGCGTGGCAGGCTTCACCGCCGTGCTGCTGCTCGCGCAACCCGACTTCGGTTCGGCGGCGCTGATCGGCGTGGTCACGATCGGGATGCTGTGGCTGGGCGGCGCGCGCATGCGCAACCTCGTGATCATGGGCCTGCCGCTGATCCCGCTGGGCGCGTGGCTGGCGCTGTCCACCGACTACCGCGTCAAGCGCCTCACCTCGTTCCTCGATCCGTGGAAGGATCCGTTCGACAACGGTTTCCAGTTGACCCAGGCGCTGATCGCGATCGGCCGCGGCAAGTGGTTCGGCGTGGGCCTGGGCGGCAGCGTGCAGAAGCTTTTCTATCTGCCCGAAGCGCACACCGATTTCATCCTCGCGGTGATCGCCGAGGAACTGGGTTTCGTCGGCGTGCTGTTCGTGCTCGCGTTGTTTGCGCTGCTGGTCGGGCGTGGTCTGCAACTCGGCCTGCGTGGCGTCGAAGTGGGCCAGCAGCGCGCCGGCTATGTCGCGTTCGGGATCTCGCTGATGATCGGCCTGCAGGCGCTGGTGTCGGTGGGCGTGAACCTCGGCGTGTTGCCGACCAAGGGCCTGACGCTGCCGCTGATCAGTTCGGGCGGATCGAGCATCCTGATGACCTGCGTGATGCTGGGGGTGCTGGTGCGCGCGGGTTACGAAATCCACCGCGCCGAGGATGCGCGCCGGATGGCGACGCGGCGGCCCGCTGCCGCAGCGGCGAGCACGGTCGCGACGGAACGTCCCACCGCCGAACTGCCGCTGGCCGCGCGGGCCCGCATCGAGCCGACGCTCGGGAAGGTGCCCGCATGAACGGTTTGCAGGCACCCGTGCTGATCATGGCCGGCGGCACCGGCGGCCACATCTTCCCCGGCCTTGCGGTTGCCGCGGCGTTGCGCGCGCGCGACGTGCCGGTGCTGTGGCTGGGCGCGCAAGGCGGCATGGAAAACCGGATCGTGCCCGAGCACCGGATCGAGATGCGCACGCTGCCGGTTGCGGGGCTGCGCGGCAAGGGCTTGCGGCAGCGTCTCGCGGCGCCGTGGATGCTGGCGCGCGCGGGGCTCGCGGCGTGGCGCGCGCTGCGCGACATCCAGCCGCGCAGCGTGCTGTCGCTGGGCGGCTACGTCGCGGGTCCGGGCGGGATCGCCGCATGGCTGCAACGTCGCCCGTTGCTGGTGCACGAGCAGAACCGCATCGCGGGGTTCACCAACCGCGTGCTGGCGAAACGCGCGCGGCGCGTGATGAGCGGTTTCCCGGATGCGTTTCCGGCGCGGTTGCACGCCGAGTGGACGGGCAATCCCGTGCGCGCGGAAATCGCCGCGCTGCCCGCGCCCGCCGTGCGTTTCGCGAATCGTTCCGGCGCGCCGCGCCTGCTGGTGCTCGGCGGCAGCCTCGGTGCGCGCACGTTGAACATGGGGTTGCCGAAGGCGTTGTCGTTGATTCCCGCGGATCGTCGTCCCGAAGTGTTGCACCAGTGCGGCGCCCAACATGTCGAGGCGACCCGCGCCGCTTACGCGCGCGCGGACGTGGACGCGAAGGTCGAACCCTTCATCGCCGACATGGCGGCGGCCTATGCCTGGGCGGATCTGGTGATCTGCCGCGCGGGCGCGCTGACGCTGGCGGAACTCGCGGCGGCGGGTCTGGGCGCGATCCTGCTGCCGTTTCCGTATGCGGTGGACGACCATCAGACGAAAAACGCGGAAGGTTTCGTCGCCGCCGGCGCGGCCGAACTGGTGCAGGACCGCGACTTCGATCCGTCGCGTTTCGCCGGAATGCTGGAACGCCTGTTGCGCGATGAGGACAAGCGCCTCGCGATGGCCAATGCCGCGCGCACGCTGGCCAAGCCCGATGCCGCCGACGTAATCGCGCAACGCTGCGTGGAGGTGGCCGCATGACGCCGCACCGCCTCCCGCCGCACGGCGACATCATGCAGGGCTTCCGTCGCGTGCACTTCATCGGCATCGGCGGCGCCGGCATGAGCGGGATCGCCGAGGTGCTGCACACGCTGGGCTACGACGTGTCGGGTTCCGATCGCGCGACGTCGCCGGTGACCGAGCGCCTCGCCGGCCTCGGCGTGCGCGTCGAGATCGGCCATGCGGCCGGGCACGTGGCGAATGTCGATGCGGTGGTGGTGTCGAGCGCGATCAAGCCCGACAATCCCGAATTGGTCGCCGCGCAGGCGCGCCGCATCCCGGTGGTGCCGCGCGCCGAGATGCTGGGCGAACTGATGCGCTTTAGGCGCGGCATCGCGGTCGCGGGTTCGCACGGCAAGACCACCACCACCAGCCTCACCGCCAGCGTGCTGGCCGAGGCCGGTTACGACCCGACGTTCGTGATCGGCGGGCAACTGCTGTCGGCGGGCGCGAATGCGCGGCTCGGTGCCGGCGCGTATCTGGTCGCCGAGGCCGATGAATCGGATGGCTCGTTCCTCAAGCTGTCGCCGGTGATCGCGGTGGTCACCAACATCGATGCCGATCACCTGGATCACTACCACGGCGACTTTGCCGAACTGAAACAGGCGTTCATGGATTTCCTGCACCGGCTGCCGTTCTACGGCCTGGCCGTGCTGTGCGTGGACAACCCCGAGGTCGCCGAACTGGCGCAGCACAGTCCGCGTTCGACGCTGACCTACGCCATCGAGCACGACGCCGACGTGCGCGGCGCCAACCTGCGCGCCGAAGGCGCGTGCATGCACTTCGACCTGCTGTTGCCGGGCCAGCCCAGCCTGTCCGTCAAGTTGAATCTGCCGGGCCGGCACAACGTGCTGAACGCGCTGGCCGCGGCCACGCTTGGCTGGCACCTCGGCGTCGAGCCGTACGCGATCGCACGCGCGCTGGAGCGCTTCCAGGGCGTGGGCCGGCGCTTCCACATCGACGGCGAATTGCCGATCGACCACGGCAAGGTGCTGCTGGTGGACGACTACGGTCATCATCCGCGCGAGTTGGCGGCGGTGATGGAAGCGGCGCGCGCGGGCTGGCCCGAGCGGCGTCTGGTGATCGCCTTCCAGCCGCATCGCTACACCCGCACGCGCGATCTGCTGGACGATTTCGCCGGCGTGTTGTGCGAGGCCGATGCGCTGGTGCTGACCGAGGTGTATCCCGCCGGCGAGGCGCCGATCGCGGGCGCCGACGGACGCGCGCTGGCGCGCGCGGTGCGCGCGCGCGGCAAGGTCGATCCGGTCTTCATCGAGCATCCGCGCGAACTCGGCGCGACCCTTCCCGCGTTGCTGCGCGACGGCGACCTGGTGCTGCTGCTGGGCGCTGGCGATATCGGCGCGGTGGCGGCGGAACTCGCGCAGCGCGGAAAGCTGACGGCCGGGAGCGAAGCATGAATCCGAGTCCCGAGTCCCGAGTCCCGAACGCAGATGCGAAGCGCATCACCGACGCCCGCGACTTCGGCCGCGTCGCCGTGGTGATGGGCGGCAGTTCGGCCGAGCGCGAGGTGTCGCTGAACTCCGGCAAGGGGGTGCTGGAGGCGCTCAAGAGCCACGGCGTGGATGCGCACGCGATCGACGGCATTCCCGCGCTGCTGGACGCGGTGCGCGCGGGCCACTTCGCGCGCGTGTTCAACATCCTGCACGGCGCCGGCGGCGAGAACGGCGAACTGCAAGGCGCGCTGCAATCGCTGGGCGTGCCTTACACCGGTTCCGGCGTGCTGGGTTCGGCGTTGTCGCTGGACAAAATCCGCAGCAAGTGGGTGTGGCAATCGCTGGGCGTGCCGACGCCGAAGTTCGTGCCGTTGCCGCGCGGCGGCGACGTGCACGCGGCCATGCGGGCGATCGGGCTGCCCTTGATCGTGAAGCCGGCGTGGGAGGGTTCCAGCGTCGGCGTGTCGCGCGTTTTCGAGGAAAAGGATCTCGACGCCGCCGTGCAACTGGCGCAGCGTTATCCGGGGCCGATGCTGGTGGAGCAGATGATCGTCGGCGACGAGTTCACGGTCTCGATCCTGAAATCCGACGTGCTGCCCAGCATCAGGATCGTGCCCAAGGGCGGGTACTACGACTACAACGCCAAGTACATCGCCGAGGACACGCAATACATCTGTCCTGGCCTCGACGGCGACGCGGAAAAAGAGTTGCGCGCGCTGGCACGACGCGCGTTCGATGCGCTGGCCTGCTCGGGCTGGGGCCGCGTGGACGTGATGCGCGACCACAACGGCAACAACTGGCTGCTGGAAGTGAACACCGCGCCCGGCATGACCTCGCACTCGCTGGTGCCGAAGGCCGCCGCTGCAGCCGGCATGGATTACGCCGAGCTGTGCTGGCGCGTGCTGGAGACGAGCTTCGACGACAAACAAGGAGGCGCCGCATGAAGGGCGCCACGTCCCTTCGTCTTGCCGCATGGCTGATCGCGATCGCGGTAGTCGCGCTGCCGGTGGTCGGCGTGCTGCAGGGCTGGTTCGCATCGGGCAGTTGGCCGGTGCGCGAGCTGCAGGTGCACGCGACGTTCCGGCATGTCAGCGCAGCCCAGGTTCGCGCCGCCGTGGCGCCCACGCTCGGCGCGGGATTTTTCGCGATCGACCTCGGCCACATGCGCGACGCGGTCGCGGCGTTGCCGTGGGTCGGGCAGGTCGAGGTCAGCAAGCGCTGGCCGGATGCGCTCGACATCACCGTCACGGAAATCCGTCCCGTCGCGCATTGGGGCGACGGTGCGTTGCTGGACGGGGATGGCCGCATCTTCAAGGTGCCCGATGCCGGCGTGGTGAACGGGTTGCCGAAATTCCAGGCGCCGGATGACCGGGTGGCCGACGTGATGGCGTTCTATCGCACCGCCACGACCGATTTCGTGCCCTACGGCCTGCGCGTCAGCGAGGTGGACCTGTCCGCGCGCGGCGGCTGGACGCTGGTGCTCTCGAACGGCGCGCGGGTGGTGGTGGGCGACGGACAGCCCAACCAGCGGCTGGCGCGCTTCGCGGCCGCGCTGCCGATCCTGATGCGCGGTCGCAGCGACGGCTTCGTGTACGCCGATCTTCGCTACAGCAACGGTTTCGCGGTGCGCTGGCCGGAACCCGCGCCCACTCCTTCCCAGACCCCCAAGAACGGTGGCCCCCATGCTGCTGACGGAAACGTTTAAACCCATGACCCGCAAGAGTGACAAGCACCTCGTCGTCGGCCTCGACATCGGCACTTCCAAGGTGATGGCGATTGTCGGCGAATACCTGCCGGGCGAACCGGTCGAGGTGATCGGTTTCGGCAGCCACGCTTCGCGTGGCATGAAGAAGGGCGTGGTGGTCGAGATCGACTCCAACGTGCACTCGATCCAGCGCGCGATCGAGGAAGCCGAACAGATGGCCGGTTGCGACATCCGTTCGGTGTGTGCGTCGATTTCCGGCAGCCACCTCGACACCCACAATTCGCGCGGCGCGGCCGCGATCCGCGACCGCGAAGTCGCGGCCGGCGACCTCGACCAGGTGCTGGAATCGGCCAGCGCGGTGCCGATCCCGGCCGACCGCAAGGTGCTCTACAAGGAGCCACAGGAGTATCGGATCGACGGCCAGGACGGCATCCGTCATCCGGTCGGCATGAGCGGCGTGCGGCTGGAAGCCGGCGTGCACATGGTGACCGGCGCGGCCTCGGCGGTGCAGAACCTCACCAAGTGCATCCAGCGCTGTGGCCTGCAGGTGGACGATCTGGTGCCTGCCGCGGTGGCGGCGTCCAAGGCGGTGCTGACCGAGGACGAGCGCGAACTCGGCGTGTGCGTGGTCGACCTCGGCGCCGGCACCACCGACATCGCGATCTATACGCAGGGTTCGATCCGCTACACCAAGTCGCTGCCGGTCGGCGGCGACCAGGTGACGTCCGACATTTCGCAATACGTGCAGACGCCCACCGGCAACGCCGAGGAAATCAAGGTGAAGTACGGCTGCGCGCTGGCGCAGATGGCGCGCGGCGAGGAAACCATCCAGGTGCCCAGCGTGGGCGAACGTCCGCCGCGGCGGCTGCAGCGGCAGGCGCTGGCGCAGTCGATCCAGGCGCGTTACGAGGAAATCTTCGAGATGGTGCAGGACGAAGTGCGCCGCTCGGGTTTCGAGAACCTGCTCGCGGCCGGCGTGGTGCTGACCGGCGGCGCGGCGCGCATCGAAGGCGCGCTGTACCTCGCCGAGGAGGTGTTCCACAAGATGGTGCGCCTCGGCGTGCCGCAACACGTCACCGGCGCGACCGAGGTGATCGCGACGCCGGCGCACGCTGCGGGCATCGGCCTGCTGTTGCACGGATCGCGCGAAGGCAGCCACAGCCGCGCGATCGGCGGCGCGATGGGCGACAGTGTTGCCGGTTTCATTGGCAAGGCGCGGGGCTGGTTGACACGGAACTTCTAGGACACGAATCCCGCTTCGGGACGAAGCGGGATTCCGACGGCGCTGCGGCGCCGACGGCCCTCGGGCCGGACCCCGCCGAAACGGCGGCAACTCAACGGCAGCATGACAACAACGGCATGACTTTTCAGCAGCACGGAGGACGGGCAATGTTTGAACTGGTGGAACAACTCGCACCCAATGCGGTGATCAAGGTGATCGGTGTCGGCGGCGGCGGTGGCAATGCCGTCAGCCACATGGTCAATTCAGCCATCGATGGCGTGGAGTTCATCTGCGCCAACACGGACGCGCAGGCGCTGAAAAGCTCCGGCGCACGCACCACGCTGCAACTCGGCGAAACGGTGACCAAGGGCCTTGGCGCCGGCGCCAACCCCGAGATCGGCCGCCAGGCCGCGCTCGAGGATCGCGACCGGATCGTCGAAGTGCTCGACGGCGCCGATATGGTGTTCATCACCTGCGGCATGGGTGGCGGCACCGGCACCGGCGCGGCGCCGGTGGTCGCACAGCTCGCGAAAGAGAAGGGTATCCTGACGGTCGCGGTGGTGACCAAGCCGTTCCCGTTCGAGGGCCGTCGCCGCATGCAGGTGGCGCTGAAGGGCATCGAGGATCTGTCGCAGTCGGTCGACTCGCTGATCACCGTGCCGAACGAGAAGCTGCTGACGGTGCTGGGCCGCGAGGTGACCTTGCTGAATGCGTTCAAGGCCGCCAACGACGTGCTGCAGGGCGCCGTGCAGGGCATCGCCGACCTGATCACCCGCCCGGGCCTGATCAACGTCGACTTCGCCGACGTGCGCACCGTGATGAGCGAAATGGGCATGGCGATGATGGGCACCGGCACCGCCCGCGGCGATGACCGCGCGCAGGCGGCGGCCGAGGCGGCCATCAACAACCCGCTGCTGGAGAACGTGGATCTCTCGGGTGCCTGCGGCATCCTGGTCAACGTCACCGCCGGGCCGAACCTGACGATGCGCGAGTTCGACGAGATCGGCCGCGTGGTGCACGACTTCGCCAGCGAGGATGCGACCGTGGTGCTGGGCACCGCGCTCGATCCGGATCTCTCGGACGACGTGCGCGTCACGGTGGTCGCGACCGGCCTGAACCGAGCCGCCAAGCCCGCGTTGCGGCCGGTGCCCAAGCCGGAAACCATCGAGATGCCCAAGCCCACGCGGGTACTGCGTACCGGAACCGACAACGGGCCGGTGACTTTCGCTGCCCAGCCGGAACCGGCCGCGGTCGTCAGGAAATCGCCTGCCGCGGCGGCCAAACCGGAAGCGGAAGCCGCGCCGGGGTACGACTATCTGGACATCCCGGCGTTTCTGCGGCGTCAGGCGGATTGACGAAGCGTTTTGGAAAATCGGGGGCGCTTGAACTGCCGGACTCCCGTCCCCGGCAGTTCACGGCGTTCCGGTGTCCGCATGGCTCGTGCACATCGCGAAGGGCAAGCAGCCATCCATGGTGCTTGGCGCCTGCCGGGCCATCCGTGGCCGGGCGCCCAGGCGGACACGCGATGCCACCGGCATCGCGTAAACGTCCGCCTTCGCCCACCGGCAGCGCGGATGATTTTTCGTCCCTGATGCCGTGGAACCTGCCGATGCCGGCATGGTCCCAATTGACTGTGGCATCCATCCGGGCTGGCGGTGAGGCAGGGTGTGACGAGGGTCACGCCAGCAATGTCAGGGGATTAACTGAACCCAATAGTCCACTTTATTCGGGCGGTCAACCGTGGTAGGATCGCCGACGTTTTAGCGTTGTCCTAACAGGATTCCAACGAAAAATGATCAAGCAGCGCACGCTCAAGAACGTGATCCGCGCGACGGGCGTGGGCTTGCACACAGGCGAAAAGGTTTACATGACCTTGCGCCCCGCTGCGGTCAACACCGGCATCGTGTTCCGCCGCACTGATCTCGCCGAACCCGTCAGCATTCCCTCGCGCTGCGAATATGTCGGCGATACGCGCCTGTCCAGCACGCTGATCAGTGGTGACGTGCGCGTCGGCACCGTCGAACATTTGCTTTCCGCAATGGCCGGCCTCGGCATCGACAACGCCTACGTGGACCTCTCCGCGCCGGAAGTGCCGATCATGGACGGCAGCGCGGGTCCGTTCGTGTTCCTGCTGCAGTCGGCCGGCATCGAGGAACAGTCCGCGCCCAAGCGCTTCATCCGCATCAAGAAGCCGGTGAAGGTCGAACAGGGTGACAAGTGGGCGCGCTTCGAGCCGTTCGACGGTTTCAAGGTCGGCTTCTCGATCGAGTTCCAGCACCCGATCTTTTCGCGCCGCGCTTCCAGGGCCGAAATCGATTTCTCGACGACCTCGTTCGTCAAGGAAGTCAGCCGCGCGCGCACCTTCGGATTCATGCGCGACATCGAGATGCTGCGCGAGAAGAATCTTGCGCTGGGCGGTTCGATGGACAACGCCATCGTGCTGGACGATTACCGCGTGTTGAACGAGGACGGCCTGCGCTACGAGGACGAATTCGTCAAGCACAAGATCCTCGATGCGATCGGCGACCTGTATTTGCTGGGCCACAGCCTGATCGGCGCGTTCTTCGGCCACAAGTCCGGGCACCAGTTGAACAACCAGTTGTTGCGCGCCCTGTTGGCCGACAAGTCGGCGTGGGAAGAAGTCACCTTCGACGATCCCGCCCTGGCGCCGATTTCCTACGCACATCCGGCGCAGGCGGTATAAGTGCGTTCATCCATGAACGCTGTTTCGCCTGATGGCAAGGCGAGCGGGTCACGCTCGCGCCCGGCAAGACCAGAACGGCCTTCCATGGCCTGACTTTCCACGAAAGCTGTGCGTTCATCCATGAACGCTGCAAGCCGTGGTGTTCTCGCGACATGCCTTCTCGCGCTTCGGGTGAAGACCAGAACGGGCTTCCTGCCCTGACTTGTCACAACAGCCGCTTCGATCAGGCTTTACAGCCGGCTGGTTTGAGCGTGCGTGTTCCCCGGATCGCGCGGTTCTGGCATTCAGCTTCACATTTCGTGACATTTTTCGGGCCTGAGCCCGCACAGGCCACTTTGCCCGTGTTATAACGTCCGCTTCCGCCGATGGATGAGGGGGCGGAGCGACGCATGCGAGTCATTCGGCCGAGGGGTTCTCCGCCAGCGCGGCGAGCTCGAGGAACAGGGCGCGCAGATCCGGATCAGCCATGGAGGCCGCCGCGGCACGGATGGCCTTCGCCGAGCGTGGCGACAGCTTCGGCTGGGAGGTGGAATCACCAGCCGACGCCCGGATGGGCGCCACCTTGGCCGTGACGGAACTCGCGGCCAGCCCGAGGGAATGCACCGCGGCAAGGATGCGGGCCTGGTCCATGTGTACGCGGGTGGCCCAGGCGGGCGACTCGACCAGCAGCAGGACGCGATCGTTGCGCAGGCCGGCGAAGCCGACGTGTCCGCGCAGCGGCGTCGGCAACAGCGGAACAATGCGTTGGCTCAGGCGGTCAACGTCACGTGCCCGGGCCGCCAGATCGGCGACCGGAGCACATTGCGAGAGAGGCGTCGGACCGTGGGTGTCGCGTGGCGGCAGCGGTCGGGCAGGAGACACGACGATGAACATCCATACGGGTTGCTGACATGGGCATGATACTGGTGGCCCGCTCGCGGCGATGCGAATGGTCGAACGCGCATCTGGACGAACGCAGGCTGGCCAACCGCCGCTTGTTCCGGACCTTGGCGGGGGGGCTGGTCGTTTGCTTGGTGGCGAGCGCCTTGCTCGCGGTGTGGATCGTCAGTCCCAGCAGCCGGATGCTGGCCCGGATCGATGGGATGCGCCAGCAGATCGCCGCGCAGAAGGCCGAGTTGCAGCAGGTGCGCGACAATGCGCAGCGCGACATCAGCCGGATGGCAATCAAGCTGGGCGAGTTGCAGGCCGATTCCGCGCGCCTCGACGCGTTGGGCCAGCGCCTGGTGGTGGCCGGCAAGCTCGACCCCGCCGAATTCAACTTCAACGAACCGCCCGGCGTCGGCGGCCCCGAAAAGAGCATTCCGCCTGCCCGTTCGCTTCCTTTCGACCTGTCCGTCAGCATGGAGCAGTTGGGCCGGCGCTTCGATGCCCAGCAGACCCAACTCGGCGTGCTGCAGTCGTTGCTGACCGACCGCGACGTCACGGCCAGCCTGATTCCTTCCGGCATGCCGGTGAAGGATGGCTACATCACTTCCCGCTACGGCGAACGCATCGATCCGTTCACGGGACACGAGAGCTTCCATCCCGGGCTCGACATTGGCGTGCCGTGGGGCGCGTCGGTGCACGCCGTGGCCGCCGGCGTGGTGACCTATGCCGGCGTGCGCGACGGCTACGGCAAGGTGGTCGAAATCGACCACGGCGACGGCTACATGACCCGCTACGCCCACAACAGCAAGCTGCTGGCGTACGTCGGCGAGC
The DNA here is from genome assembly GCA_030123585.1 of Rhodanobacteraceae bacterium. Lineage (NCBI taxonomy): Bacteria > Pseudomonadati > Pseudomonadota > Gammaproteobacteria > Lysobacterales > Rhodanobacteraceae > Rhodanobacteraceae bacterium. The sequence goes on along the minus strand of CP126120.1, from coordinate 1,838,394 downwards.
ACGTGCAGGCGGGCGAAGTGATCTCCGACGCGGGCACCAGCGGCCGCTCGACCGGGCCGCACGTGCACTTCGAAGTGTGGCACGACGGCAAGCTGGTCAATCCGCTCGTGTACGTCAAACGCTGAGTACGGCTTGAAAATCGGGCATTTTGCCGCCATCCCTAGGCGCGGACGGCGTGCCGCCCTTATCATGTCCGATTGAGTTTCAGCCGCAGCCCGCCACCGCGAAACCAACCCCGATGCCCAATATCCTGACGAGTGTCTTCGGCAGCCGCAACGAACGCGTGCTGAAGCAGCTTTCGAAAATCGTGGCGCGCATCAACGCGCTCGAACCCGACATGCAGCGTCTCGATGACGCCGCCCTGCGCGGCAAGACCGCCGAGTTCAAGCAGCGCGTCGCCAACGGCGAGAGCCTCGACAAGATCCTGCCCGAGGCCTTCGCGGTGGTGCGCGAAGCCAGCCGCCGCGTGCTGGGCCTGCGTCATTACGACGTGCAGTTGATTGGCGGCATGGTGCTGCACCAGGGCAAGATCGCCGAGATGCGCACCGGCGAGGGCAAGACCCTGGTCGCGACCTTGCCGGTGTACCTCAACGCGCTGGAAGGCAAGGGCGTGCACGTGGTCACCGTGAACGACTACCTCGCCAAGCGCGACGCCGCGTGGATGGGCAAGGTCTACAACTTCCTCGACCTGACCGTCGGCGTGGTGTGGCCGGGCATGGAGATGTCCGACAAGGCCGCGGCCTATGGCGCCGACATCACCTACGGCACCAACAACGAATTCGGCTTCGACTATCTGCGCGACAACATGGCGGTGTCGAAGGAGCAGCTCTACCAGCGCGGCCTGCACTACGCGATTGTGGACGAAGTCGATTCGATCCTGATCGACGAAGCGCGCACCCCGCTGATCATTTCCGGCCCCGCCGAGGAGTCGCCGGAACTCTACGTGCGCGTCAACCGCATCGTGCCGCACATGACGCGGCAGGCCAGGGAACCGCTGCCGGGCGAGGCGCCCGAGCCCGGCGACTACTACGTCGACGAGAAGCAGAAGCAGGTGCACCTGTCCGAGGAAGGCATGGAGCACGCCGAACAGCTGCTGCAGCAGGCGGGCATCCTCGCCGAGGATTCCAGCCTGTACGACGCGCGCAATCTCGCGGTCGTGCATCACCTGAACCAGGCGCTGCGCGCACATGCGCTGTACCAGCGCGACGTCGATTACATCGTGCGCGACGGCGAAATCATCATCGTCGACGAGTTCACCGGCCGCACCCTGCCGGGCCGGCGCTGGTCCGAAGGCCTGCACCAGGCCGTCGAGGCCAAGGAAGGCGTGCCGATCCAGCGCGAAAACCAGACGATGGCCACCATCACCTTCCAGAACCTGTTCCGCATGTACGACAAGCTGGCGGGCATGACCGGCACGGCGGACACGGAAGCCTACGAGTTCCAGTCGATCTACGGCCTGGAGGTGGTGGTGATCCCCACCCACAAGCCGATGATCCGCAAGGACAACCCCGATCTCGTGTTCCTGAAGCCCGAGGCCAAGTTCAAGGCGGTGCTGGAAGACGTGAAGGACTGCCACGAACGCGGCCAGCCGGTGCTGGTCGGCACAGCGTCGATCGAGGTGTCGGAACTGGTTTCCGGTTTGTTGAAGAAGGCCGGCCTTCCGCACGAAGTCCTGAATGCCAAGCAGCACGCGCGCGAGGCGAAGATCGTCGAACAGGCGGGGATGCCGGGCGCGGTCACCATCGCCACCAACATGGCCGGCCGCGGCACCGACATCGTGCTGGGCGGCAGCCTCGATGCGGCGCTGGCGGAGCTGCCGCCGGACGCCACCGACGCCGATAAGGAAAAGGTCCGGGCCGAGTGGAAGCAGCGCCACCAGCAGGTGCTGGATGCGGGCGGCCTGCACATCGTCGGCACCGAACGCCACGAATCGCGGCGCGTGGACAACCAGTTGCGCGGCCGTTCCGGCCGCCAGGGCGACCCGGGTTCCTCGCGTTTCTACCTGTCGCTGCAAGACAATCTGATGCGCATCTTCGGCGGCGAAGGCCTGGTGCGCTGGATGCAGCGCTTCGGCATGAAGGAAGACGACGCGCTGGAGGACCGGCTGGTCAGCCGCCAGATCGAGAAGGCGCAGCGCAAGGTCGAGCAGCACAACTTCGACATCCGCAAGCAGTTGCTGGAGTTCGACGATACCGCCAACGATCAGCGCAAGGTCATCTACGCGCAGCGTCGCGAGCTGCTGGAGTCCGAGGATGTTTCCGAGACCGTGCGCGACATCCGCCACGACGTGTTCGATTCGCTGGCGCAGCAGTACGTGCCGCGCGAAAGCGTGGACGAGCAGTGGGATCTGGCCGGCCTGCAAAACGCGCTGGAATCCGAGTTCGGGATGAAGCTGGACCTGAAGCAGTGGGTCGAGACCGCCGAGGAAGCCGATTCCGAAGCCATCCACAAGCGCGTGATGGACGCCGCCGACGCGATGTTCGCGGCCAAGGAGCAGCAGGTCGGTCCCGAGGTGATGCGCGCGCTCGAGAAGCACGTGATGCTGACCGTGGTCGACGGTGCGTGGAAGGACCATCTTGCCAGCATGGATTACCTGCGCCAGGGCATCTATCTCCGCAGTTATGCGCAGATCGATCCCAAGAAGGAATACAAGCGCGAAGCCTACCTGCTGTTCCAGGACATGCTGGAGCGCATCAAGAAGGAACTGACCCAGACGCTGGCGCGCGTGCGCATCCGCACCGAGGAAGAAGTCGCCGCACTGGAAGCCGAGCAGCGCCGCATTGCCGCGGCGCGGGCGATGGATTTCCAGCACGCCGAAACGACCGGGTTTGGTGCCGCCGAACCGCAGCCGGCGGATGGCATCGGGCACGTCGACAACGCTGCCGCCGCAGCGGGCGCGGCTGCCGTCGCGCCGATGGTGCGCAGCGGACCCAAGGTCGGCCGCAACGACCCGTGCCCGTGCGGGTCGGGCAAGAAATACAAGCACTGCCACGGGGCATTGAACTGACGCGCGGGCGCGCGTCGGCAATCTTCGTCATCGCGGGGCTGTTCGCGTCGCCGTGCGAACGGAACCCGGAATCCGGATTTTCTCCCTTTCCCAAAGAGAGTCCGCGTCAGGATGCCGCCGCCTTGCGCACGGGCGTCGTCGCCGCGGTTTCGGATTCGGCGTCCAGGGCATCGACGATGCGTCGATGCGCCGTTTTCAGCGCGTCGGGAAGGTGCGAGCCGTAACCCTCGAGGTATTCGCCGACCGCGGCTTCCTCGTCGCGCCATTCGGCCTTGTCCACGCGGAACAGCTCGTCGATCGCGCCGTCCGGAAGTGCCAAGCCTTCGAGGTTCAGGTCTTCCGCGCACGGCAGATTGCCGATCGGCGTTTCGACGGCGCCGGCCTGGCCGGTGACGCGCTTCAGCATCCACTCCAGCACGCGCATGTTGTCACCGAAGCCGGGCCACAGGAACTTGCCGTTCCGGCCCTTGCGGAACCAGTTGACGTGGAACACTTTCGGCAGTTTGGCGCCGGGCTGGTCGAACGAAAGCCAGTGCGCGAAGTAATCGCCGTAGTTGTAGCCGCAGAACGGTTTCATCGCCATCGGGTCGCGGCGGATCGCGACGCCGACGTCGGTGGCGGCGGCGGTGGTTTCCGACGCCATCGAAGCGCCCAGCAGCACGCCGTGCGTCCAGTCGCGGGCTTCGATCACCAGCGGCACCCGTTCGGCGCGGCGGCCGCCGAACACGATCACGTCGATCGGCACGCCGGCATCGTTTTCGGCCTCGGGCGACCAGCTCGGGCACTGGCTGATGCGCACGGTGAAGCGTGAGTTCGGATGCGCGGCCGGACCGTTGGCAGGATCGTAGTCGCGGCCCTGCCAGTCCTTCACGGGTTTCCTGTCGTCCAGGCCTTCCCACCACGGTTGGTTGTCGGCGGTCACGGCGACATTGGTGAAGATGGTGTCGTGCGAGAGCATCGCGAGCGCATTGGCGTTGGTCTTCTTCGAGGTGCCGGGCGCGACGCCGAAGAAACCGGCTTCGGGGTTGATCGCGTACAGCCGGCCGTCCCTGCCGGGCCGCATCCAGCAGATGTCGTCGCCGACCGTCCACACCTTCCAGCCCTCGCGGCGGTAACCTTCCGGCGGGATCAGCATCGACAGGTTGGTCTTGCCGCAGGCCGACGGAAACGCCGCCGCGATGTAGCGGATTTCGTGCTGCGGGTTCTCGATGCCGACGATCAGCATGTGCTCGGCCAGCCAGCCTTCGGTGCGTGCCTGCCACGAACCGATGCGCAGCGCGTGGCACTTCTTGCCCAGCAGCGCGTTGCCGCCGTAGCCGGAACCGTAGGACTTGATGGTGAGTTCCTCGGGGAAGTGCATGATCCAGCGGCGCGCCGGATCGAGCTCGCCCTTGGAGTGCTGGCCCTTGACGAAGCGGCCCTCGCGCTCGATGCGTTCCAGCGCGGCGGTGCCCATGCGGGTCATCATGCGCATGTTGGCGACGACGTATTTCGAGTCGGTGATCTCGACGCCGCAGCGCGACAGCGGCGAGCCGAGAGGGCCCATGCAGTACGGGATCACGTACATCGTGCGGCCCTGCATGCAGCCGTCGAACAGCGCGTCGATCTTCGCGTGCGCCTCGGCCGGATCCATCCAGTTGTTGTTGGGGCCGGCGTCGTCCTTGTCCTTCGTGCAGATCACCGTGAGCTTCTCGACGCGCGCAACGTCTTTCGGATCGGAGCGGTGCAGGTAGCAGCGCGGATGGGTCTGCTGGTTCAGTTCGATCAATTCGACGGTTGCGAGCATCTCGGTGACGAGCTGCGTGTATTCGGCGTCGGAGCCGTCGCACCAGTGGATGTGGTCGGGCCGGGTCTGTTTCGCGACTTGGTCGACCCATCGGTTCAGCGCATCGAGTTTGCTTGGCATCAGGGATTCCGGTGCCGCGGCACCGCCGGAAAGGGAGGGTTTGTGACGGTAGTCTCCGCCTGCGTCCATTGCAAGGCAGCGCGAGGCGCGGAATTTGTGCGGTTGCAGCATGACGCTGCGCGGAGCGGAGTCAGCCCATGCGCGGCACCAGCGCGCCGATCACGTGCTCGACGTAGGCCTCGTACTGTTCGTGCGAGAGGTGCGGCAGTTCGAGCGCCACATTCAGTTGCAGGAAACCCACGTAAGCCGCGTAGGTGAGCCGTGCCCGATGGCGCGCATCCTCGCTCGCGAGTCCGGCTTGCCGGAACGCCACTTCCAGCAGATCCATCCGCCGCTGCGAGACGCGCGTCATCATCGGCCTCACCTGCGGGTGGTCCAGCGCCTGCAGCAGCGCAGCATAGACACGGTGCGACTGGATTTCGCCGGATACCCAGCGGAACAGCGCGCCGAGCCTTTCGCGCGGGTTGCCGCCGGCCGTGCCGATGTGCGCCTGCAGCTCGCGTTCGTCGTCGGCTTCCCAACGGTCCAGCGCGGCCTGCAACAAGGCTTCGCGATTCTTGAAATGCCAGTAGAAACTGCCCTTGGTGACGCCCAGACGCCGCGCCAGCGCTTCGATGGCGAGACCGGCGACGCCTTCCTCGGCGAGCATGTCGAGCGCGCCGTGTTCCCAGTCCGTCGCGGACAAACGCGCATGCGCCCGACCGGGCCGCACGGTTTCGCGCGGGTGGGTCGTGGTCGCGGATTCGACGGGCATGACCATACTTTAGCGTATTGACAGGTGCCCAGTACAAATCCATACTTGTGCGTATGGAAAAGCCGGCTCCCGGTCCAAGCATCAGCAAGTTCGACACCGTACCGGCGCGCGATGGCGTGCCGCTCGCCGTCGAAGCGCGTGGTCCTGTCGATGCACCGTCAGTGTTGTTCGCGCACGGTTTCGGTCAGAGCCGGCGCGCATGGACCCGCACGGCCGAATCCATGGCCGAACGCGGGTGGCGCACGCTCGCTTTCGATGCGCGCGGCCATGGCGACAGCGGCCGGGTCGCGGGCGGCCGTTATCGACTGGAACAATTCGTCGACGACCTGCTGGTCGTTGCCCATTCGTTGGGGCAGCCGCCAGTGCTGGTGGGCGCATCGCTGGGTGGCCTGCTTGGATTGGTGGCTGCCGGCGAGATTCGCCCCGATCCCTTCCGCGCGCTGGTGCTGGTGGACATCACGCCGCGCTGGGAAACCGCGGGCGTGGAGCGCATGCTCGGCTTCATGCGCGCGCACCCGCGCGGTTTCGCGTCGCTCGACGAGGCCGCCGCTGAAGTGGCCGCGTACCTGCCGCAGCGCCGCCGCCGCAAGGATCGTGATGAACTCGCGCAACTGCTCAAGCGCGGCGAGGACGGACGCCTGCGCTGGCATTGGGATCCGGCCCTCCTCGACACCGTGGCGCACGAAGGCGAGCGCCATCAGCAGCGGCTGCTGGATGCCGCACGCAACATCGACGTCCCCGTGCTGCTGGTGTCGGGCGGGCGCAGCGACATCGTGTCTGACGCCACCGTCGGTGAATTCCTCGACAGCGTGCCGCATGCCGTGCACGTCGAAGTTCCGCACGCCACCCACACCCTGGCGGGCGACGACAATGCCGCGTTCACGGGGGCGATCGAACCGTTCCTGAATACACTCGACTTGGAAACCACTGCACCGCGTCCACGCGCGGCCGGCTTGCGAGGTCAGCCATGAGCATCATCGTCATCCTGATTTGCGTCGCCATCGCCGGACTCGTTTGCGCGTACTTCCGCGCGCGGCTTTGGCAATGGACGCTGGCGACCATCGTGACCATCCTCGTGGTCGGCATCGGCCTGCATGCATTGACGCCGATGTGGGCGCTGCTCGGCATCTTCGTGGTGCTGGTCGCGCTGCCGCTGAACGCGACGCCACTGCGCCGCGCGCTGTTCGCTGCGCCGCTCTTGAAATTGTTCAAGCGCGTGCTGCCGACGATTTCGGAGACGGAACAGGTCGCGCTGGACGCCGGCACGGTCGGTTTCGAGGGCGAACTGTTTTCCGGCAAGCCGGACTGGTCGAAGTTGTTGTCGGAGCCGAAGCCGCAGCTTTCCGCCGAGGAACAAGCGTTCCTCGACGGCCCGTGCGAGGAACTGTGCCGCATGGTCGACGACTGGCACATCACGCATGAAATTGCCGACCTGCCGCCGGAGATCTGGGATTTCATCAAGCGCAAGGGCTTCTTTGCGATGATCATCCCCAAGCGCTACGGCGGGCTCGAGTTCTCGGCGCTGGCGCATTCGGCGGTGCTGCAGAAGTTGTCCAGTATTTCCGCGACGCTGTCGTCGCTGGTGGCGGTGCCGAACTCGCTGGGCCCGGCCGAGTTGCTGCTGCATTACGGCAGCGACGCGCAGAAAAATCATTACCTGCCGCGGCTCGCCGATGGCCGCGAAATCCCATGTTTCGCGCTGACCGGTCCTTACGCGGGATCCGACGCCACCTCGATTCCCGATTACGGCATCGTCTGCAAACAAATGGTCGATGGCAAGGAAACGCTGGGCATCAAGCTCACCTTCGACAAGCGCTACATCACGCTGGCGCCGGTCGCGACCTTGGTGGGCTTGGCGTTCCGGATGTACGACCCCGAGCACCTGCTGGGCGACAAGGATGACCTCGGCATCACGCTGGCGTTGATTCCGCGCGAAACCAAAGGTCTCGAAATCGGCCGCCGGCATTTTCCGCTCAACATTCCGTTCCAGAACGGCCCGCTGCGCGGCAAGGACGTGTTCGTGCCGATCGACACGCTGATCGGCGGCCCGCACATGGCCGGACACGGCTGGCGGATGCTGGTCGAGTGCCTGTCGGTGGGGCGCGGCATTTCGTTGCCGTCCAACGCGACCGGTTTCGTGCGGCTCGCGGTGGCGGCGACCGGCGCCTACGCGCGCATCCGCAAGCAGTTCGGCCTCGCGGTCGCGCGTTTCGAGGGTGTCGAGGAAGCGCTGGCGCGGATCGGCGGCTACGCCTATGCGGTCACGGCGCTGTCGCGCGCATCCGCGGCGGCAGTAGATCGCGGCGAGAAACCGGCCGTCGCCTCGGCCATCGCCAAGTGCCACGCCACCGACCTCGGCCGCATCGTGGTGCAGGACGCGATGGACGTGCATGGCGGCAAGGGCATCCAGTTGGGGCCGTCGAATTACCTCGGCCGGATGTGGCAGGGCGCGCCGATTCCGATCACGGTCGAAGGCGCCAACATCATGACCCGCAGCCTGATGATCTTCGGCCAGGGTGCGATCCGCTGCCATCCGTGGATCCTCAAGGAAATGCAGGCGGTGCACGAACGCGACCGCGCGAAGGCGCTGCGCGGATTCGACGAGGCGTTGTTCGGGCACCTGGGTTTCGGCATCTCCAACGCCGCGCGCGCCTTCGTGCTGGGCGTGACGTTCGCGAAGTTCGGCCGCGCGCCGGGCGACGCCTACACGCGCCGCTACTACCGCAAGTTGAACCGCTACTCCGCGTGCCTCGCGCTGTTGTCCGATACCGCGATGGGCGTGCTGGGCGGCAAGTTGAAGTTCAAGGAAAAGATTTCCGCGCGCCTCGGCGACGTGTTGTCGTACCTCTACATCTGCTCGGCGATGCTGAAACGCTACGAGGACGAGGGCCGTCCGGAAATCGAGCGGCCGCTGCTGGCGTGGGCGTTCCACGATTCGGTGTGGCGGATGCAGATGGCGCTGGACGGCGTGATCCGCAACTTCCCGGTGCGCCCGGTCGCGTGGCTGGTGCACACGCTGGTGTTCCCGTTCGGGCGGCGCGAAGTGCCGCCGTCCGATCGCCTGGGCCGCCGCGTCGCGGCGCTGATCACCGCGCCGAGTGCGGCGCGCGATGCGCTGGTCGCGGGCATGTACCTGACGCCCAACGCCAATAACCCGGTCGGCCGGATGCACGCGCTGCTGCCCGACGTGGTCGCGGCCGAGCCGATCGAGCGCAAGTTCCTGAAAGCCGTGAAGGCCGGCACCATCCAGTCGCACGACTACTTCGAGCAACTGGCCGAGGCGCAGAAGGAAGGCGCGATCAGCGAGACCGAGCGCGCATTGCTGGAGCGCCTGCGCCGCGCGACGGCAGAGTTCATCAACGTGGACGATTTCGATCCCGAGGAACTGCGCGCGAAGGTCGTGCACGGCGGCGCCGATACGCAACGCTCGCTGCACATCGCCTGAGAACCCCTACTGCGACGTCAGGGTGGCGTACTGTTTCGACAATCTCTCGAAGCGCAGATCGCCGCGCAGTGGCGCGAAGACCGGATTGACTTTGAGGTCGCTGCAGCCGATTGGATTGGCGGTGCAGTTGCCGGTGAGCATTTGCAGGGCGGTGTCTTTCTCACCGAGTGCCAGATAGAGCTGCAACAGATCGCTTTGCGCGAAGGGACTGAGGTCGACATGGCGCAGCGTGTCCAGCGCGGCGAGTGCCTCGGGTCGCAATGATGGTTGCAACAGCGCCTGATAGGTCAGCCGGCCGGCGTCCACCAGTTGCTTGTCCAGCGCCGTTGCCGGCTGCACCAGATCGAAGGCCTTCACCGCATCCTCGCCACGCTTCATCTGCGTGTAGGCGAGGGCGAAACCGAACGCAGCGTCAATTTCATGCGGCGATAGCTTGTTCAACGCTTGCAGCGCCGCTACCATCTGCGGCCAGTCGCCCAGATCCTGATACAGCACGGCAAGATTGTTCTGCGCGAGCGTATCGTCGGGATCCAGCCGCGCGGCTTCCTGTTCCTGGACCAGCGCTTGCTTGAGCGGCAACACAAGGCCGAAATTCATGTGCGCCCCCGCATTGCTGGGGTCGATGGCCAGCGCCCGCTCGAATTCCGTCTTGGCCTCGGCGATGCGGTTGTCGTTGGCATCAGCGAGACCCAGTGCCACAAACGCGTTGACGTTGCGCGAATCCAGCGATAGCGCTTTTTCGGCCGCCGCGCGCGTCCTGGGCAGGGCTTCCTTCAACGGCAGCGTCGAGACCTCCGACAACTGCAGGTAGCTGTGCGCGAGTCCGGCCCAGGCATCGGCGTAATTGGAATCGAGCTTCAGCGTCTGCTGGAAATAATCCTGCGCGGCCTGCGCACCCGCTGCCGTGAAGCGAGCCATGGACGCGAGCCCCTTGAGATAGAGTTCATGCGCCTGCGGATTCAGCGTGGGCGCGGCCTGCATGCCGGCAAACTTCACCTTCAGCGCCTGCGCGATCGCGGCGGAAATCCTGTCCTGCACCGCGAAGATGTTCTTGAAGGAATCGTCGTAGTGCTCGGACCACAACTCCCGGCCGGTGACGGAATCGACCAGTTCCACCGAAACCCGCACCGTGTCGCCTTCGCGCTGGATGGTGCCATCGAGGATGTGCGCGACGTTCAGCGCCTTGCCGATTTCGGCCGGCGTTTGCTTGCTGTCGGCGAATCGGGATGCCGTATCCCAGGCGATCACTGCCAGCCCGGTGTTCTGGCCTAGCGCGCCGGTCAGCTCTTCCGTGATGCCGTTGCTGAAATATTTCTGGCCGGGGTCGTCGGAGAGATTGGCGAACGGCAGCACCACGATGGAGTCCGCGGGCGGGTTGAAAGCGGCGTCGGCAGGTTGGAATCCGGCGCCCTTGTGCCAGACCAACGAGTTGGTCAGCAGCAACACCACCGCGACCGCGAGCGCGCCGATGATCCAGAAATTCAGCTTGCGGCCGGTGCTGCGCGTGATCGATTGGTCGCGCTCGACTTCGCTCTCGCGCTTCAGGCCGTGCGGTGTCCATTCGTAAAACCACGCGAAGGCGGTCCAGAACGGGAAGCCGATGATGCACGCGATCACGAACCAGCGCGTCGTCCAGTCGGGCAGACCGAATGCGGGACTCAGTTGCGAAACGCCTTGCGCCAGCGCCCATGCCGCGGCGGCGTAGAACGCGCAGGCGCGCAGCACGTTGCGCCTTTTCAGTTCGCCGATGAAACTGCGCGCGTTTGCCACGATTTTCTCTCGCACTCGCCGGCAGCGGGCCGGTTCGGACAGGCAGTGTCTGCTTGCGTGGGTGCAGATGCAAGCGGCTCTACATCGCCATCGCGCTGGCGTGTTCGCGCGTGTCGGTGAAGCGGACCTGCGGCCAACGTTCCTGCGCGAGTTGCAGGTTCACGCGGGTGGGCGCGAGGTACACCAGTTGTTCGGCGGCATCCAGCGCGAGGTGCGAGGCGTTGCGTTCGCGGAATTCGGCAAGCTTTTTCGCATCGTCGCAATGCACCCAGCGCGCAGTGACGACGCCGACGTTTTCGAACACGCAATCGACGTTGTATTCGTCCTGCAACCGGTACGCGGCGACGTCGAACTGCAGCACGCCGACCGCGCCGAGGATCAAGTCGTTCGACATCAGCGGGCGGAAGAACTGCGTTGCGCCTTCCTCGGACAATTGCGCGAGGCCCGCGCGCAGTGCCTTCATCTTCAGCGGATCGCGCAGGTGCGCGCGGCGGAACAGTTCAGGCGCGAAGTTGGGGATGCCGGTGAACACCAGCCGTTCGCCTTCGCTGAAACTGTCGCCGATCGAGATCGTGCCGTGGTTGTGCAGGCCGATCACGTCGCCGGGATACGCTTCTTCCGCGATCTCGCGCTCGGACGCCATGAAGGTCAACGCGTTCGCGAGTTTCACTTCCTTGCCGGTGCGCACCTGCAGCGCCTTCATGCCCGATGCGTAGCGGCCCGAGCACACGCGCAGGAACGCCACGCGGTCGCGGTGCGCGGGGTCCATGTTGGCCTGGATCTTGAACACGAAGCCCGAGAACTTTTCCTCGTCGGGCGACACCTCGCGCGTCGCCGCAGCGCGCGGCTGCGGCGAGGGCGCGTGCGCGACGAAGAAATCCAGCAGCGGCTGCACGCCGAAGTTGTTGACGGCCGAGCCGAAGAACACCGGCGTCTGCTCGCCCGCGAGATATTTCTTGAGGTCGAAAGGATGCGAAGCGCCTTGGACCAGTTCCAGTTCCTCGCGCAGTTCGGCCAGCGCGCCGGCGCCGATGCGGCGCTCGAGTTCGGGATCGTCGAGGCCTTGCAGGATCGTCGAATCCTGGCGCGTGAAATTGCGGCCCGATTCGTACAGGTGCACTTCATCGTCGATGAGGTGATACACACCCTTGAGGCGCTTGCCCATCCCGATCGGCCAGGTCACCGGCGCGCACTGGATCTTCAACACGCTTTCGACTTCATCCAGCAGTTCGATCGGCGAGCGGCCCTCGCGGTCGAGCTTGTTGATGAAGGTCATGATCGGTGTGGTGCGCAGCCGGCACACGTCCATCAACTTGATCGTGCGTTCCTCGACGCCCTTGGCGCAGTCGATCACCATCAGCGCGGAATCGACCGCCGTCAGCACGCGGTAGGTGTCCTCGGAAAAGTCCGCGTGGCCTGGCGTGTCCAGCAGGTTGACGATGCGGCCTTCGTACGGAAACTGCATCACCGACGAGGTGACCGAAATGCCGCGCTCCTTTTCCATCGCCATCCAGTCGGACGTCGCGTGACGCGCGGACTTGCGCGACTTCACCGCGCCCGCCATCTGGATCGCGCCGCCGAACAGCAGCAGCTTTTCGGTCAGCGTAGTCTTGCCGGCGTCCGGATGCGAAATGATCGCGAACGTGCGGCGGTGCCGCGTCTCTTGAAGGTGGTGGGCGGTGGAAGGGTCGGACATGGAAGCGGCTTCGCGTGCAACGCAAACCCACCATTCTAGCGGCGCCCGCCAAGCCGCCCAAGGCGCGTCACTGCGTGAGCTTCGTGAGCAACGCGTGCCAGAAATCCAGCGCCCACGGCACGTTGAAAGCCAGTAGCTTTTCGTTGAGGCCGTGCGCAAAGGTGTCGTTGGGCTTGGCAAAAGTCGGATCGACGCCGTAGCTTGGTACCCCGGCATTGCGGAAATACATGCTGTCGGAAGCGCCGGCCGACATGCCGGGCACGATGTCGAGGCCTGGATAGCGCTGATGGATCGTCGCGCTGACCGCATCGACCACGTCCTTGCGCAGCGGCGAGGCCGGGCTTTCCACCGGCGGCGGCGGGCGCACGGTGAGCTTGACGCTCGGGTCATCGATCGCCTTCGCGAGGGCTTCCTGCACGGCGGCGACGTGCGTGCCGGGGAAGATGCGGCAGTTGATGTTGGCGTCGGCGCGCTGCGGCAGCGCGTTCAAGGCGTGGCCGCCGTCAAGCATCGTGGCGACGCAGGTGGTGCGGATCTGGCCGACGTAGGCCGGGTCGGCCGAGAGCACTGCGGCCGCTTTTGCGTCATTCGGATTCGCGGCGAACGCGCGCATCGCCTCCGCGATCGGACCGGTGTTGTGCTCGCCTGTCGCCTTCAACGAGGCCAACGTGATTTCGCTGTGCTGCACCGGGAATTGATACGCGGCCACGCGATCGAGCGCCTTCGCCAATCGATAGATCGCGTTCTTCGGCGGATTGGGTTCGCTGGAATGGCCGCCGGCCGAGGTGACGGTCAACTTGAAATCGGCGTAGGTTTTTTCAGCCGCCTGGATTTCGTACACCACCGGCTTGCCTTGTGCATTCAAGGTGCCGCCGCCGGCGTCGGCGTTGAGCAGGAACTCGGCATCGTGGTAGCGCCTGGCAAGTTCGCGGGTGGAGGCCATCTCGGTCTCCTCGTCGCCCGAAAACACCAGGATCATGCTGCGCTTGGGCACGTAGTGTTCGCGCTTGAAGCGCATCATCGTCTCGATCAGCGCGATCACGTTGGTCTTCATGTCGGCCACGCCGCGGCCGTACAGATAACCGTTTTCCTCGATCAGCTTGAACGGATCGCGCTGCCAGTCGGCCGGATTCGCGGCGACCACGTCCATGTGCGCCGACAGCAGGATCGGCTTCAGGTTCTTGTCGCTGCCGCGGTAGTGCACCACCAGCGCGGCGGTATGTTCGACCGGAATGATCTCGATGTCGGACTTGGCGAGCCCCGCCGATTCCAGCTTGCCCGCGAGGTACTGCGCGAATGCGGGAACCTGGTCCTTGCCCTGCACCGTCTGCGCCGCGATCGCATGGCGCAGCATGTCCATGGTTTCCGGCATCGCCTGCTGCGTGGTTTCCGCGGTGGCCAGCGAAGAACAGCCGAGCGCCATCGCGAGGCAGCCGGCCAACAATGTGCGATGCATGGACATGACGATGTTCCCCGCGGGAAAGGGCTTCAGGGTATCGCCCAATCGGGACGTCTGCACGGGCAAGACGTCACGGCTTGTCCTGCACCGCCTCGACCTGGATCTGCATCGATACCTTCATGTCGAAGCCGAACGACTTGCCGGCGTCGATGCCGAAATCGGCGCGGTTGAAGGTGGCCGAGGCTTCCGCGCCGCAACGCTCGCGCGGGTGCAGCATCGGATCGGGGATGCACTTGAAGTGCTCGATCTTCAGGTCCAGCGGCCGGGTCACGCCATGCAGCGTCAGTTTGCCGATCACGCGTGTTGGTGCGTCATCGACGAAATCCGCGAGCCTGCCGTCATAGACCGCGGTCGGATATTTCGCGGCGTCGAAGAACGCGCATTGCGTCTTGCACAGATCCGCGGGGATCGCGTCGCGCAGCACCATCTGGGTCAGCGACGGATTGCCGAAATCGATGCTGGCGACTTGCGTGACGATGTGCACGCTGCCGGTTTGCTTCGTACGGTCCAGCGTGATCGAGCCGGCGCTGTGGTCGAACCTGCCGCGCCAGGTCGAAAGGCCCATGTGGTCGGCGGCGAAGCTCGGGTAGGTATGGTCCGGGTCGATCGTGAAGCGCGCCGGCGCGGCGGCTGCGGTGCCGGCGGCCAACAGCAGCGCGAGCGTCACAAGGTGCATCGTGTTTTTCTCCGTGGTCATGGCGTCCTCAGGCCGGCCGGTTGCAATTGACCATCCAGTTCGCGCCGAAGCGGTCGGTGAACATGCCGAAGCGCAACGCCCAAGACGTTTCTGCGATCGGCATCGTGATCGTGCCGCCTTCGCTGAGGGCTTTGAACACGCGCTCCGCTTCCGCGGGCGTGTCCACCGACAGCGACACCGCGTTGCCGTGGATGCCCGGATAAGGTCCCGCGGCGGGGTTGCACCAATCCGATCCCATCAGGACGGCGTCACCGGCCTGGAGCCGTACGTGCGCCATCAGTCCGCGTGTTTCCGCAGGCAGGTTCCCGGTGCCTGGCATTTCGCCCATCGTCACCTTCATCACGACCTTGCCGCCGAGGCACCTGGCGTAAAAGTCGAAAGCTTCCGCTGCCTGATTCCTGAAATGGAGATAGGTCACGAGTTGCATCGCGGGTTCCTCAATTTTGCGGATGTTCGTCTTGACGACGAACGGCATGGGGCGGAATCGACAAACGCCGTGACGGCGCATTCAGGCCGCTTCGGCCAAGGCGGGGAACGGTTCGCGCCAGGCATCGATGGCGTTCAGGCGATCATGCCAACGCCGGATCGCGGGAAATTCGTGCAGCGGGATGTGCGCGCGTTCGGCGTAGGGTAGGGCGATCGCGACCGCGAAGTCCGCGACCGTGATCGAATCGCCCACCAGCCAGCGGCGATCGTGCAGATGATCATCCAGCAGCGTGGCGGCGCGCCGCCAATCGGCGACCGCGCGCTTCGCCTCGACCGGATCGGCATCGCCCAGCCTGAAACGCGGCTTGACGAGGTATTCGAAATACAGGGTGCCGGCGCTGGGGTAAAAATGCGCCAGATCCCAGCTCAGCCAGCGCAGCACGTCCACTTGGCGCGCATCCTGCGGCCACAGGTCGGAATCGCAGCGCGCCGCCAGGTGGCACATGATCGCGTCGGCTTCCCATAGCGAGCGTGCGCCGTCCACCAGCGTCGGCACCTTGCCGTTGGGATTCAGCGCGAGGTATTCGGGCGTCTTGTGCTCGCCGCGGCCGAGGTCGAGATAGACGTATTCGACCGGCGACTCCAGATACTTCGCCACCGCGCAAGCCTTGCGCGGCGACAGCACGTCGGACCAGTAAAGTTTCATCGTGGCGTCTCCATGGCTTTCATGCAATGTCGGTTTGATGACGAACGACGGCATCGGAATTCGACAAACGTTTGCGAGAGAGGCTTGCTGGCCGGGACGGTGCACGCGCTGGTGACGCGCACGGGCCGCCCGCAAGCTTGCGCAGGCTGGCCGCGGATTCCTGGCCGATCGTGTCGATCAGCGCGCCTTGCGTCCTGCGCCAGGCGGGCAGGGCCGCGGTCAGGGTGCGCAGGCCCTTCGCGCTGATGGCAGCGATCCGCGAGCGTTCGTCCTCGCGATCGGCGCGGGTCGTCACCCAGCCGTGCTGTTCGGCCACCGCGAGGTTGCGGGTCAGGGTGGTGCGGTCGAGGGACAGCAGTTCGGCCAGCGCGCCGATCGGCCTGGGACCGGCCAGGTGCAGCGCCGCCAGCAGGGTGAACTGGGTCGCGCGCAGGCCGTGTGCACGCAAGGCGCGGTCGAATTCGCGGGTGATCGTGCGCGATGCGCGGCGCGCGGCCAGGCACAGGCATTGCGTGGTCTCGCGGATGGCCGGGTCTGGCTGCATATCATTCATGTGTATATGCACCTAATCGGATTGTCAAGCAGGTCGGCAGGCCGGGCCATGCAGGCCGCGAAATGATGATTGGTTATATGGACGTCTAAACGTCCAGACGGCCGTTGACACACGGATGCGGCATCGCTAGAGTGCGGCCCGTAGCTCATCGAGACCGGCTGAGGGACAGGCCCTTGGAAGCCGGGGCAACCCGCAGGACCGCAAGGTTCCGCACGGTGCCAACTCCTGCGGAGGCGCGCAGCGCCGCCCGAGAGATGAGTCGCGCAGTCCCGCCTTCTGCGGGACTGGACGGCCATTTGTCGGTTCTCCGCGGGACTCGGTGTCCTGATCGAGGCAAGGAGAACCAGCATGACACTCGCCGTCGTACCCGAACTCGTCGAATCGCAGGTAGTGGACGCAGCGTTTGCCCGCCCGCTGGCCGCGCCTTTCACCTGCCAGCGCGCCACCCGCAGGGTGCGGATCGCCCCGCGCTTTGGCAAGGGTCCGGTCGACGTCGACGTGCGCTATCTCTGGATCGGCGCGCCGGGCGCGCCGACGCTGATCGTGCAGGGCGGGATCTCCGCCGATCGCGACGTGTGCGCCAACCAAGAACATGCGGCGCCGGGCTGGTGGGAATCGCAAGTGGGCGCCGGCCGCGCGATCGACCTCGAACGTGTGCGCGTGTTGGCGATCGACTGGCTGGACGCAGGCGATCTCGGCACCGCTTCGGTTTCCAGCGAGGACCAGGCCGACGCGCTGGCGGCGCTTGCGGATGCCCTGGGCATCGTGCGCATCGAGGCGTTCGTCGGCGCGTCCTACGGTGCGATGGTCGGGCTCGCCTTCGCGGCGCGCCACGGCGCGCGGCTCGGCAAGCTGGTCGCGCTGGCCGGCGCGCATCGTCCGCATCCGCTGGCGACCGCGCAGCGGTCGGTGCAGCGCGGCATCGTCCAACTGGGCATCGACAACGGCTGCGTCGACGATGCGCTGTCGCTGGCGCGCCAGCTCGCGCTGACGACCTATCGCAGCGGCGAGGAACTTGCGCGCCGTTTCGGCGGCGGCGCCGAGTGTCGCGAAGGCCGTTTCCGCCTGCCGGTCGAAGACTGGCTGGAACACCAGGGCCGCAAGTTCGTCGCGCGTTTCGATGCGCGCCGCTACCTCGCGCTGTCGGAATCGATCGACCTGCACCAGGTCGACCCGCGCGCGGTGCGCGTGCCGGCCAGCCTGATCGGCTTCGCCAGCGACCGGCTGGTGCCGCTTGCCGATCTGTGCGAATTGCAGCAACGCCTCGCCGCCCCGGCCAGCCTCGACGTGGTCGAAACGCAATACGGCCACGACGGATTCCTGAAGGAACACGAACGCGTCGCGCCGCTGCTGCGCGAAGCCCTGAACACCTGTGGAGCGTGACATGACCAACCTTGCGTCCTGTACCCGCGCGGTGCGCGCCGGCATCGAGTCCGACACGCAACACGGTGCGGTGGTGCCGCCGCTGCACCTGTCGACCAATTTCAGCTTCGCCGGCTTCAACGAGAAGCGCGCGTACGACTATTCGCGCAGCGGCAATCCGACGCGCGATCAATTGGCGGGTGCGCTGGCCGAACTCGAACACGGCGTCGGTGCAGTGGTGACGTCCAGCGGCATGTCCGCGGTCGCGCTGGCGCTGGAACTGGTGCCCGCGGGCGGCACGGTGCTGGCCGCGCACGACTGCTACGGCGGCACCTGGCGGCTGCTGGACGCGTGGGCGAAGAAGGGCCGCTTCGCGGTCGAGTTCCGCGACCTCACCGATCCGGTGGCGCTGGCCGACGGGCTCGCGAAGAGGCCGGCGCTGGTGTGGGTGGAAACGCCATCCAATCCGCTGTTGCGCATCACCGACATCCGCCACGTCGCGCAGGCCGCGCACGCGGCGGGCGCGCTGTGCGTGGTCGACAACACCTTTTTGTCGCCGGCGCTGCAGCAGCCGCTGACGCTGGGCGCGGACGTGGTGGTGCATTCCACCACCAAATACATCAACGGCCACAGCGACGTGGTGGGCGGCGCGGTGATCGCGCGCGAGCCCGAGGTGGCCGAGCAATTGAAATGGTGGGGCAACTGCCTCGGCCTCACCGGCGCGCCGTTCGACAGCTGGATGACGCTCCGCGGCCTGCGCACGCTGTCGGCACGCCTGCGCGCGCACCAGGAAAACGCGGCCGCGCTGGCGGACCTGCTGGATCAACACCCGGCGGTGACGCGCGTGTTCTATCCGGGCCTCGCTTCGCACCCGCAGCACGCGTTGGCGGCGCGCCAGCAACACGGATTCGGCGCGATGCTGAGTTTCGAACTCGCGGGCGGCGAGGACGCGGTGCGCGCGTTCCTCGAAGGTTTGCAGTGCATCACCCTGGCCGAATCGCTGGGCGGCGTGGAAAGCCTGATCGCGCATCCGGCCACCATGACCCATGCGGCGATGGCGCCGGAGGCGCGCCGCGCGGCGGGCATTTCCGACACGCTGCTGCGTCTCTCGGTCGGAATCGAAGACCTCGCCGACCTGTCGCGCGAGTTGCACGCGGCGCTGGCGCGTGCCGCGGCGACCGCGCCCAAACGCCAGGCGATCCCGGCATGAGCGCCGTGTTGTCGGACGCTGCGGTTCCGCGCGCGACGGCACGAGGCGACATCGCGGTGGTGCTGTTCGGCACCGGCAAGGTCGGCGGCGCGTTCCTGCAATTGCTGCGCACGCCGGCCGGCGCGAACCTGCGCCTGGTCGGCGCGGCCAATTCGCGGCACCAGCAAACGCAGGCCGCGGCGCTGGCCGAGCGCCGCCTGCGCGAACGCCTCGATGCCGGCGGCGAAGCGCGCGACGACGGCGCGTTGCTGCGTGCGCTGCATGGTCATGGCGCGCGCGACAAGGTGATCATCGACGCGACCGCCTCGGCGGAATTGGCGACGCGGCACCCCGAGTGGCTGGCGCATGGCTGCCACGTCGTCACCGCCAACAAGGCCTTGGCCGGCGGCGACTTGACCGGTTGGCACGCCTTGCAGGCTGCCTGCGCGCAGGGTGCGAACTACGGCAACAGCGCCACGGTCGGCGCGGGCCTGCCGGCGATCACCACCGTGCAGCGCCTGCATGCCTGCGGCGACAAGCTGACCCGCATCGAGGGCGTGTTCTCGGGATCGTTCTCGTACCTGTTCAACCACTACGATGGCCGCCAGCCGTTCTCGACCCTGCTGCGCGAAGCGTGCGAGCTGGGGTACACCGAGCCCGACCCGCGCGCGGATCTTTCCGGCGAGGACGTCGCGCGCAAACTGTTGATCCTCGCGCGCACCGCGGGCCAGCCGCTGGAACGCGGCCGGATCGAAGTCGAAAGCCTGGTGCCGCCAGCGCTGCGCGACATCCCGCGCGAGGCGTTCCTTGCGCGCCTCGAAGAACTCGATGCGGCCATCGCCGCGCGTCATGCCGCGGCGGCCGCGCGCGACCACGTGTTGCGGTATCTGGCGCGCTTCGACGCGGATGGCCAGGCCAGGGTCGGCCTTGCCGAAGTGCCGCGCGACCATCCCACCGCGCACCTGCAAGGCGCAGACAACCTGTTCGCCATCCACACCGCGCGCTATGCGCGGCGTCCGCTGGTGATCCAGGGCGCCGGTGCGGGACCGGAAGTCACGGCCCAGGCGCTGCTGGGCGACATCCTTGCCCTGAATTGACGGTCAGCGTCCCGTCATGCGTTCGGCCGTCTCTTCATCCGGCGGCACCATGATCGCGTCGGGATGCGCGCGCGCTTCCACCTTGATCGCCTCGACCTCCGGCGTACGCCATCCGCAAGCCAGGCCCCACTCGAAGAATCCGAGCGCGACCACCGCGACGATCAACAAATCCCATCCGTACGGCAGGTACCCGTGGCCGCCGAACTTGGCGCTGCCAGCCCACGACAACGCCGCAATCGCGGGCAGATAGAAGATCAGCCACGCCGCGCCGCGCACCTGCTTCGTCAAATCGGCGCCGCCGCGTTTCACCGCGTACCACAGCCACACCGGCAGCGCGACCACCATCAGCAGGATGATCTCGCCGGTGCGCGGCCAGCGCGCCCAGTACAGGAGCTCGGTCGCGAACACGAACGCGAGTCCCGCGATGATCGGCAGCAGAGGGATACGCAATGGCCGATGGATTTCCGGCGCGGTGCGCCGCAGCACCGAGACGCTGACCGGCCCGGTCAGGTACGAAATGATCGTCGCGACCGAAATCACCTCGGCCAGCGTCGCCCAGCCGCGGAAGAAGAACAGGAAAATGAAGGCCACCACCAGGTTCAGCCACATCGCCGGGCGCGGGATGCCGAAGCGCGGATGCACCTTGCCGAAAATCTTCGGCAGCGTGCCGTTGCGCTCCATGCCGTAGATCATGCGCGCGGTGGTCGCGGTGTAGGTCGCGCCGGTGCCGCTCGGGCTGATGAAGGCGTCGGAATACAGCAGCAGCGCCAGCCAGTTGAGGTTGAGCGCCAGCGCCAGTTGCGCGAACGGCGAGGAGTGCTCGATCGCGGCCCAGCCGCCCTTGGCGAGCACCGCGGGATCGGTCGCGCCGAGGAACGCCACCTGCAGCAACAGGTACACGATCGTCGCCAGCAGGATCGAGCCGATCACGCCGAACGGCACGTTGCGGCCGGGATTCTTGGCTTCGCCGGCAAGATTCACCGGACTCTGGAATCCGTTGAAGCTGAAGACGATGCCACTGATCGCGACCGCGGTCAGGACTGCCGACAGGCTGACCGCGTGCGTGCCGCCGTGCGCACCGACATGGAAGTTCTCGGGATGGAACGAAGTGGCCATCAATGCGATCGCGGTCAGCGCCGGCACGATCAATTTGTACAACGTGATCCAGGTGTTGGTCTTGGCGAACAGGTTCACGCTCCAGTAGTTCAGCAGGAAATAGCCGATCACCAGCAGTGCGGAAATGCCGAGGCCGGTCGGGCTGAGTTCGCCCATCCCGCCCGGTGCGACGTGGTAGAGGTCCTGCGCCCATTGCCACGGCCACGATGCCATGTATTGCACGGAGGCTTCCGCTTCCACCGGAATCACCGACGCGATCGCGATCCAGTTCGCCCACGCCGCGATGAAACCCACCAGCGTGCCGTGCGAGTACTGGCCGTAGCGCACCATGCCGCCGGATTCCGGGAACATCGCGCCGAGTTCGGCGTAGGTGATCGCGATGAACAGGATCACCACCGCGCCGATCACCCACGCCCAGATCGCGCCGGGTCCTGCGAGTTGCGCCGCGCGCCACGCGCCGAACAGCCAGCCCGAGCCGATGATCGAGCCGAGGCCCGTGAACATCAGCGCCCATGCGCCGACGTTGCGGCGGATCGCGTTTTCGTTGCTCATGTGTCAGACATTCCCCGGCGAAACAGGGTCCGATCATCGCAGTTCATCCCGAACTTGTCATCGCCAGTTGATGCGATGACGGTGGCTGCTTTCCCCATCAATGCGGGGACGGCTCGGACTTGTGTTCGCAACGGCCAACGATCCCGGCGACCATGCAGTAACGGCCGAGGTCGTCGGGCGCAAAGACCGCGCCGGCAAAGTGCCTTTTGACGCCACTTGCATAAGCCGCCTGGTCAGCGTTGTCGATGGGGTCATAGTGGTAGAGCATCACCGCCTTCACTCCGGCCTTCGTGGCAAGCGCGCCGATGCCGCCCGTATCGAGATGCTCGGAGGTGAAATGGGCCCGGAACGCCTGGACGCGTTTCGGCGACCAATGATTCCGTGCCGCCATCGAGTTGATGAAGCGGTCGCGATCCCCGGCATCGCGGCTCGATGCTTCCGCCACCAGCACGTCGGCGCCCCTTGCCAACCGGGCCACGGCGTCGCTCGGACCGGTATCGCCCGTGAATACGATGACTCCGTGCGGTGTTTCGATCCGGTAGGAATAGGATTTCAACGCTTCGCGTTGCCGGCTTGGCATCAGCGCGTAGTGCGAATTTTCGGCTGCGGTGACGCTGATCTTGTCGTCCCGGAAGATCACGCCGTCCCGGTTGAACTCGTGGGCAACGAAGGGGCTCACGAACTGTCCGTTGGCGGTGAGGCGGCCGGAAGGGGTTTCCGCCTCGAAGGGTCGAAAGCCGATCGTGATGTAGCGGAATGCCGCATCGACGAGTTCCCTGGTTTGCGGCGGCCCGTATATGTCGAAGGATCCCGTCATCCCGAAGAGATCTTCACGGGCAAAATCGTTCGCCATGACGTCGGCCAGCCCGAGATCGTGATCCGCATGCAGGTGCGTAAAGAAAATGGTCTTGATCTGCTCGGATTCGATGCCGGCCTCGACCATCCTGCGCATGGTTCCGATTCCGCAATCGATCAAATACTCGCGTCCGTCGACGATGAGCAGTGTGGAGGGTTCCGAGCGATCCAGCCGCAGCGGCGGTCCCCCAGCCGTACCGAGAAAAACGATCTCGGTGGTGTGGCTCGGGCCTGCCGCAGGAGTGTTTTGGACGGCGTCAGCGCCCGACACGCCGACAGCCAACACAAGCGCAAGGATCGCAACAGTTCGAAGCGCGGCCACCAATGCAGGAACACACATGGGCGCATCCTCCGACACTCACTGGTGAGTGATTCTTCCAGTTCGTCCCGCCGCAATGTTACCCGCTATCGGCTTCGGTACGAAATCGTCGGCCAGGCGGCTGAAGCCCATTTTCGTAATAGAGCCAGGCAGCACACGGAGGCCCGCTTTCTACCAGTCGCGCACGGTGGCGTTACGCCGCCGCGAACGCCTCGCGCGTCAGGTTCATCGGATCACCGTCGGTGCACACCACGTCGTCCTCGATGCGGATGCCGCCGTACTTGCGGAACGCATTTACCTTGTTCCACGCGACATCCTTCGCGGCGGGTTTCGCTTTCAGTTCGGTCAGCAGCATGTCGATGAAATACAGACCGGGTTCGATGGTGACGGCCATCCCGGGCTGCAACGTGCGCGTGCAGCGCAGGTAGGGATGGCCCTCGGGTTTCGGAATCGTGTGGCCTTGCTCGTCGCGCGCGAAACCGGCGACGTCGTGTACCTGCAGCCCGATCAAATGCCCGAGCCCGTGCGGGAAGAACGCCGATGAGATGCCGTTCGCGACTGCCGCTTCCGGTGAGCAGGTGATGAAGCCCTGGTCGTGCATGGCTTGCATCAGCACGTGGTGCGCGTGGACGTGCAGTTCGGGATAGCTTTGGCCTGCGCGCACCTTGGCGCAGAAACCCTGTTGCGCCTTTTCGACGGCATCGATCAATGATTGAAACTCGCCGGCGTCGGGTGACGCATAGGTGCGCGTGATGTCGGAGGCGTAGCCGTGGAACTGACCGCCGGCGTCGATCAGGAACGAATGCGCGTGCGCGGGCGGATTACGGTCGAAGTGCATGTAGTGCAGCACCGCGCCGTGCGCGTCCAGTGCGATGATGTTGCCGTAGGGCAACTGGTGTTCGGCCAGGCGCGTGGCCTTCAGAAATTCGCAGTGGATGTCGAATTCCGACCAACCTTCGCGGAACGCCTTTTCCGCGGCGCGGTGGCCGTGCACACCAAGCTTGCTGGCGACGCGCATCATGGTGACTTCGTACGGCGTCTTGAACGCGCGCCGGTAATGCAGCAGGTTCAACGCGGCTGCAGGATTGTCCGGTTTGATGTCGCCAACCGCCGCGTTGGCTTCACCGATGATCGCGCAGCGCGACGGATCTTTCGGAAGATGTGTGCGCGCGTCATCCGGTGTGCGGATGGTGACGATGTCGAAGTGCTCGACCCAGTAACCGGAAGGCGCGGCGGGCACCACGTGCCAGTAATCGCGCGGCTGCAGGAAAATCAGTTTCGGTTTCCTGCCCGGCGTGTAAACCACCCAGCTTCCCGGCGCTTCGGCCAGCGGCAGCCAGTGCAGGAAATGCGGGTTGGCCTTGAACGGGCGGCCCTGGTCGTCGAGGAACCAGTCGTGCGGCATCCCTGCCGCCACGGCCAGCGTGTCACGTCCGCAGGCGGCCAGCGCATCGGCGCTGCGTTGCTCGATTTCGGCGAGGTGTGCGGGATACAGCGCGGAAAGGTTGTCTTGCGGAGCAGCGGTCATGGCGGCGGTGCGTTGATCGGGACTGCCATGATGCGGCGAAGCGCGCCGCAAAGCAAAGCGCTTTCGTGAAAAGTCAGCACATGGATGTGCGTTCTGGTGCGTATCGCACCAGAAGCCTGCAAGGGGCGATGAGATCAATCGAAGCAGCGATCATGGACGATCGCAAAAAAATCATGCCGCGACGCTGTCCAGCCACTTGTCCAGCGATGCGGCCGCGGTGCCGCTGATGGAGATGATGCGCAACCCCGACCACTGGTAGCCGTTGATCGCGGCCTGTTCCGTCCACATCGTGTGCACGCCGGTTTCGATTTCCGCCGTGGCGCCGTGCTGGTTCGGCAGCCGGAAGCGCAATTGGTAGAGCGCATCGTCGCGCAGGGGACGGTGGCAGATCAGCATCATGCCGTTGCGCGAGAGATTGCCGACCCGTCCGATGTTTTCGCCGCTGATGCTGTCGACCACCTCGATCGGTGCGGAGATCGGTTTGCGCGGGGCGCTGCGACGTTCATCGTTCATGTCGCGGTCTCACTGGTTTCGTTGCTTCGGCCGAATTTTCGCAACCCTGCCACCAAGGCGTTCCAAGCGCGGTCGATCATACCGCCATCCTGGCGCGGAATGACGGAAACCTGGCCGCGCGCCATCAGCCGCGCCACCTGATCCAGCGTGCGTTCAGGCGCGGCGGCCCCGCGCGCATTGACCAGCAGGCAGCGGCCGCTGGTGGGCGCGTACCAGGCCAGCTTGCGCGCGGCCTTCTGACCCTGCTGGTTGATGGTGAATTCCAGCCAGCTTCCGAACGGCAATTTTTTCAGGCTGTCCAGCGCACGCCGCTCGCTGGGCGTCAGCGCCAGCTTGCGCGCGACGGCTTCCGCCGCCGGCGAGGTTTCCTCGTCGTCGGATTTGCGGCGTGACTTCAGGCGAATCAGCAGCTCGGTCTGACTGGGCGGCGGCGGAACCGTCGGCGAGGCCGGACGCTGCTGCGGCAGGTCCAGCGCGTAGCGAGTGATCTGGTCGGCCTCACTGGCCTGCAGACCGACCTGGGTCAGGCCGTGGTTGAAATCCGCGGCCAGCCGGGTGTCGTCGCGCTCCATCGGCGAGCCCAGCAACTGGTCGGCGGCGGCCAACCGGCGGCGATAGGCTTCGCTGTTCTCGCCCTCGCGCAGCAGGGTGATGGTGAGCGCGTCTGTCCATGCGTTTTCCAGCAGCGCGCGCACCAGCGGCGTGGTCTTGCGGCCGGCGAGGCGCTTGGCGACCGCCGCACTGGCTGTGGCGCGCGCTTCGCGCAGCCGGTCGCGGCCCTGTGCGGCCTCGACCTGGCGCCGTTCGGCGATTTCGGCGCGGCGGCTGATCAGGCGCAGGTGCGAGTCGAGGTCGTCGGCTTCGCGCTCGACCACGCCGATGTCGCCCCGGTATTCGGCGGCGACGCGTTGCACGGAACGCTGCAGCCGCTGGTTCAGCGCGGCATCGAAGTGGTCGCCGCTGCGGTCCAGCCACAGGTTGGCGGTTTCCAGCACCAAGTTGAGCAAGCGGCGCGCCGGATGGTTGCGGGTGGTGAAGAAGTCGCTGTCGGACAGCGCGATCCGCAGTAACGGCACCTGCAGGCTCGCGAGCAGTTGCTGTGCGATGCCCTGGTCGCGCGTTTCGGCGAGGAGCTGGTCGTAGAGGAGGCCGACCAGGTCCATCGCGTCGCGATGCTCGGGCTGCAGTTGCACCGGGCCGCCGTGCGCGCTGCGGCGCAGTTCGGCCATCAGGTTGTTGTTCAGGGTCTCGCCCGTTTGCGGGCCGGGCTTGCGCGAGGGCATCGCCTGCAGGGCCGCGAGCGCTTCCTGCAGTTCCGGCATCGACGCGAACTGCGCCGATTGCGCTGCAGCCGCCTCGGCCTCGGGATACAGCGCGTGGCGGCGCGCGTCGAGCAGGCTGTGCAGTTCCCCCATGCCGGGGGGCGGCGCCGTGAAATTGGTGACCGGCGCGATCGGTGCGGGTGCGATCGGCGCCGGTGCATTCGACGCAGGCGTTTGCGGCGCGCCGGCTGCGGGCGCGGGCGTCTCGGCCTGCGCAGGACGCGTCGTCGAGCCAGCGCGCTTGGGCAGGTAGCTGCGCAGGTCGGGCAGGATGCCGGAAGACTTCAGGTGGTCGTTGAGCCGCCCATAGAACGACTCGGCCGCGCCAAACAAGCGGCGATCGCACAGCCGGTAGAACAGCAGCCGCTGCTCGCGCTGCAGGCCGAGGTCGCCCGCGGCCTCGCCCAGTACCACGGCCAGCATGTGCGGCCCGGAGGGCAGGGCGTCGTTGTCCAGCGGTGGCGCGGCCAGCAGCACCGCGTAGCGATGGCACAGATCGAAGATGGCGTTGCCGGCGTGCAGTTCGGTGCGGGCGGACAGATCGTCCAGCGCCATGCTTTCGTCGAATTCGTGCGGATCGACCAGCGCCAGCCCCTCGCCGTTGCGGTGTTCGTACTCGCGTGCCGTGTCCGCCTGCGGCTGGCCGACGTTTGCGAAGCGGCGTTCCAGCAAGGCCATCAGCTTGCCCTGGAAACGCGGACGCGTACGCTTCAGCTCACGCAGCGATTCCATGGCCTCGTGCTGGGTCTGCCCGCCGCTGGACTGCTCGGCAATCCGGAACAGTTCGTGTTCCAGGTCGTCCAGCACGTTGCGCAGCAGCGGTTCCAGCAGGGCGCCGCACTCCGCCAGCTGTTGCGCCAGCAGGTGGCGGGCGCGTGGTGCCAGGTCGCCGCGGTCAGCGAGTGTCGGCATGGTCATGTCCATCGATTTCCCCCGGGGGTCGCATGCAAGCTCCCTGCCAGCAGGCTGCCCGCCGATGCCGCGATTCTAGGCATGCCCGCGGCAAAGCGCCATGAGCGGTTTCACTCGTCGTCGGTGCCGACCTGGACCGAGAATTCGTCCCCGGACACGTCCAGCCGTACCTGAATGGGCCGGCAGCATACCGGGCAATCCTCGACGTAGGCCGCCGAACCCGCCGAGGCGTCCACCACGAGTTCAATGGCCTCGCCGCAATAGGGGCAGTGCACGGGCGCGAGGTCAGGCATGCGCGGGTTCCGGCAGGAACAGCTCGATCAGGTCGTTGAGGAAGCGCCGGCCGAGCGCGGTGGGTTGCAGGCGGGCTGGATCTCCGGTCAGCCAGCCGTTGCGGCGAGCGTCGCGCAAGGGCGCCGTGATGGCCTCGACCGGCAATCCGGTGCGTGCGGTGAAAGCGTCCATCGTGACGCCGTCGTTCAGGCGCAGCGCGTTCAACACGAATTCGAACGGCAGTTGCTCCGCGGCGACGGTTTCATCGCCGCCGATGCGTTGCGGCGTTCCTGCGCTTTGCAGGTAGGCGACCGGCGAACGGGTTTTCCAGCAGCGGCGGATTGCGTGCGATGGGTCCGTGACCTTCCCGTGCGCGCCCGCGCCGATCCCGAGGTAATCGCCGAACTCCCAGTAATTGAGGTTGTGGCGGCAACGCCTTCCCGGTTGGGCGTACGCGGAAACCTCGTATTGCGCGTAGCCGGCTTCGGCCAGGCGCGCCTGACAGGCTTCCTGCATGTCCCAGGCGGCATCGTGGTCGGGCAACGGCGGCGGCGTCTTCGCGAACGGCGTGCCGGGTTCCAGCGTCAACTGGTAGTGCGAGAGGTGCGCAGGCTGCAATGCGATCGCGCGTTCGACGTCGGCGAGCGCGCCGTCGAGGGTCTGGTTGGGCAGCGCGTACATCAGGTCCAGGTTGACGTTGGTGTAGCCGGCATCCTGCGCCAGCTTGATCGCGGCTTCGGCTTCGGCCGATGAATGGATGCGCCCCAACACCCGCAATTTTTCGTCGTCGAAGCTCTGCACGCCGAAACTGATGCGGTTGACCCCGGCCGCAAGATAACCGTCGAAGCACCCGTGCTCGACCGTGCCCGGATTGGTTTCCAGCGTGATCTCGCAGTCGTGCGCGAACGGAATGCGTTGGCACGCACCATCGAGAATCGCCGCGATCGAATCCGGTGCGAACAGGCTGGGCGTGCCGCCGCCGAAGAACACGCTGATGATTTCGCGGTCCCGAACGGCATCGCCGAAGTCGGCCGAGTCACCATCGAGGTCCGCCAGCAGCGCGGCCACGTATTCGCGCTCCGGCATCGCCGCGCGCAGCCCGTGCGAATTGAAATCGCAGTACGGGCACTTCTTCACGCACCAGGGGATGTGGATGTAAAGAGAAAGCGGGACTCGGACTGCGAAGGCAGGACGCCGGAGCGAACATCGGCGTAGTCGATGGTCACGGAGCTCTTGGCCATGGATGGCAGCTCTTGGGCGAGCCGCAGGAGCGGCGAGTTTCTCGGGACTCGGGACTCGGGGCGCGCACCTCTCTTCCTTCGGGTACAGCCGCCGCGTTTGCTCTTCCCCCTCTCCCGCTTGCGGGAGAGGGTTGGGGTGAGGGGAGACGTCGCGCAACGCCTGCAGGATTTGCTCGAGTACGACTTCGGTGCGAAGCCGTGCATCGTCGTTCCAGAAGCGCAGCACGCGAAACCCGCCGCGCTCCAGGTATTGCGTGCGCGCCGTGTCGCCAGCGATACGGTCGGCGTGCTGGCCGCCATCGAGCTCCACGATGACCTTCGCATCCATGCAGACGAAATCGGCGATGAATCGCCCCAATGGAACTTGGCGACGAAAACGGTAGCCGCTGAGTTGACGATTGCGCAGAAATCGCCACAAGCGACGCTCTGCGTCGGTTTCCTGGCGCCGCAATAAACGCGCATTCGCGATTTTCCTGCGCTTTTCCAAACTTCCCCCCTTACGCCAGCCCTCTCCCGCAAGCGGGAGAGGGGGATAACAGCATCTGGCGCAGCGCCGCCAGCGCCAGCCCGCGATGGCTGATGCGGTTTTTCACGGCGGGTTCGAGTTCGCCCGAAGACAGGCCGCCGCCGTCGTCGGGCAGGAACAGCGGGTCGTAACCGAAGCCGTTGCTGCCGCGTCGCGCGTGCAGGATGCGCCCTGGCCAGCGGCCGGTCGCGATGACCGGATCGGGGTCGACGGCGCTGCGCAGCAGCACCATCACGCAGGTGTAATGCGCGGTGCGCTGCTCGTCGGGCACGTCCGCAAGCGCACACAGCAGCTTGTCGTTGTTGGCTTCGTCCGCGCCGTGGATGCCGGCATAGATGGCCGAGTCGAGCCCAGGCGCGCCGCCCAGCGCATCCACGCAGATGCCGGAATCGTCGGCCAGCGCCGGCAGGCCGGACGCGGCGGCCGCGTGGCGCGCCTTGATGATGGCGTTCTCGACGAAGGTGGTGCCGGTTTCGTCGGGATCGGGGATGTCGAAGTCGCGCTTGGAGACAAGCTCGATGCCGGTGTCGGCCAACAAGTCGTGCAACTCCGCCAGCTTGCCGGCGTTGCTGCTGGCCAGCACGATTTTCACGACTTCAGTGCCGCGCGCTGCGCGTCGATCAACTCGCCGATGCCTTTCTGCGCCAGCGCCAGCAGCGCATCCAGTTCCTCGCGGCGGAACGCGTGGCCCTCGGCGGTGCCCTGCAGTTCGATGAAACCGCCGCCGTCGTTCATCACCACGTTCATGTCGGTGTCGCAGTTCGAATCTTCCGCGTAATCGAGATCGAGCACCGGCGTACCCTGATGGATGCCCACCGACACCGCTGCCACCGCGCCGTGGATCGGGTTGGCTTTCAGCGCGCCGCGCTTCAGCAGGCCGTTCACGGCATCGACCAGCGCGACGTACGCGCCGGTGATCGCCGCGGTGCGGGTGCCGCCGTCGGCCTGCAGCACGTCGCAGTCCAGCGTGATCACGCGCTCACCCAGTGCCGCGCGGTCCACGCACGCGCGCAACGAGCGTCCGATCAGGCGCTGGATTTCCATGGTGCGGCCGCCCTGGCCGCCGCGCGCGGCTTCGCGCTGGGTGCGTTCGCTGGTGGCGCGCGGCAGCATGCCGTACTCGGCGGTGACCCAGCCTTCGCCCTTGCCGCGCAGCCACGGCGGCACGCGTTCCTCGACGCTGGCGGTGCACAGCACGCGGGTGTCGCCGCAGGAAATCAGCACCGATCCTTCCGCATGCCGGGTGAAACCGCGTTCGATGGTGACGGCGCGCAACTGGTCGGGCGCGCGGCCGGAAGGGCGGGTGGCTGGCATCGCAAAAAGTTTCCGCGCAGGGCCGGACAGTTTACCATCGCGCTTTGCCGCGCCGACCCGGAAGCCCACGCATGATCCGCAGCATGACCGCCTACGCGAACGACGAGGCGACCACCCCGCAGGGCTGGCTGGCGTGCGAACTGCGCGCGGTCAACTCGCGCTTCCTGGAAACCGGCGTGCGCTTGCCCGACGAACTGCGCACGCTGGAACCCGCGCTGCGCGAACTCATCGGTGCGCGGCTGTCGCGCGGCAAGGTCGATGTCACGTTTCGCTATCGCGCGCCCGCTTCGGCGACCGACCTGTTGCTGGACGAACGCACCGCGACGCAACTGGCCGCGGTCGCGAACGCGTTGAAGGTGCGCTTCCCGCAACTTGCCACCGATTTCGCCGGGCTGCTGGATTGGCCGGGACTGCTGGTGAAGCCGGAACTCGACCAGGCCGGATTGGGGCAGGCCGCGCTGGCGTTGCTGGATCGCACGCTGGACGAGTTCATCGCCGGGCGCGAACGCGAGGGCGAGAAACTTGCCGCGGCACTGCGCGAACGCCTGGATGGCATCGAACGTATCGTCGCCGAGGTGCGCGCGGTATTGCCCGATATCCGCACGGCCCTGCGCGCGAAACTGGAAGCGCGGCTGGCCGAACTGAAGCAGGCCGCCGATCCCGGGCGCCTCGAACAGGAACTGGTGCTGCAACTGTCGCGCATCGACGTGGACGAGGAACTCGATCGGCTCGACGCGCATGTCGGCGAAGCGCGCCGCATCCTCGCGCTGGACGAACCGGTCGGGCGGCGCCTCGATTTCCTGATGCAGGAGTTCAACCGCGAAGCCAACACGCTGGCGTCCAAGTCCGTCGACTCCCGCAGCACCCGCGCCGCGGTGGACCTGAAGGTGCTGATCGAGCAGATGCGCGAACAGGTGCAGAACCTCGAGTGACGCGTTACGATACACATTGAAAGGTGTATCTGAATACGCGCACCGATATCGTGATCGACGACAAGCTGACGGGTCAGGCGACGAAGGCCACGGGGGCGAAGGCCAGGCGCGAGGCGGCGGATCGCAGCCTGCGCCTGGCCGTGCGGGAGACGCGGCGCCTGAACATCCTCGATCTGGCGGGCCAGAATCTGATCGACCCCGACTACGACGTCAGGGTCGCGCGCGGAAAGCACCTGCGTACATCGGCACATTGAGAGATGGATATGAACACGCGCACGAACGTCGTTCTGGATGACAAGCTGGTGCGAGCAGCGATGAAGGCGACCGGCGCCAAGACCAAACGTGAAGTGCTGACGCGCGGCTTGAAGCGCTTGCTGCAGGACGAGGCGCAACGCGACCTGCTCGAATTGCGCGGCAGTGGCCTGCTCGATCCGGACTACGATTACAAGAAAGTCCGTGCTGGCGATTGATGCGGGCCAAACCGTGAGGATTCTTGTCGATACGTCCGTTTGGGTAGATTTCATTCGCAACCGTCCGCTCGCTCATGTCGAAACGCTGGCGCGATTGCTGGATGACAAGGTTTCGGTATGCATGGCGCCGCCCATCCTGCAGGAAGTGCTGCAGGGCGCATCGATGCGCGAAAACCAGGCAGCGTTGGAGCGGCGGTTTCATCGCGTACCGCTGCTGGACTTCGATGATGCGGCAGTCGCAGCAGTTGCGGCGGCCCGCCTGTATCTGCGCTGTCGGCTGGTCGGCACGACACCACGTTCGGGTACCGATTGCCTGATCGCCTGTATCGCGATCGAGCACGATGTGCCCTTGTTGCACAACGACCGTGATTTCGACGCGATCGCACGCGTCGAACCGCGCCTCAAGCTGTTCAGTACAAGGCAGGCGTCGCGATGAGCGCTGCGGCGAAAGAGGCCAAGCCAGCGCCCGGAAAGCCGGCTCTCGGAAAGCTCTTCATCATCGCCGCGCCGTCGGGGGCTGGAAAGTCGACACTGGTGAACGCGCTGCTGGCGCGCGAGCCCGGGATCGCGCTGTCGATTTCGCACACCACGCGCGCGCCGCGGCCGGGCGACGTGGATGGCGTGCAGTACCACTTCGTCGATCGCGCGACGTTCGAGCGGATGGTCGCGCACGGCGATTTCATCGAACACGCCGACGTGTTCGGCAACTGCTACGGCACCTCGCGCGCGGCGGTGGAGCCGATCCTGGAAACCGGCCGCGACGTGCTGCTGGAAATCGACTGGCAGGGCGCCGAGCAGGTGCGCCGGGCGATGCCGGGGTGCGTGTCGATCTTCATCCTGCCGCCCTCGCGCGCGGAACTGGAACGCCGCCTGCGCGCGCGCGCCACCGACAGCGCGGCCACCATCGAGAAGCGATTGGCGGCGTCGCGCGAGGAAATCGCGCACGCGCACGAGTTCGACTGCATCGTGGTGAACGATCGTTTCGACGATGCGGTTGCCGCCTTGCAGGCCATCGTGCGCGATGCGCGGGCGGGCCGGCCGTTGCCCGCCGAGCGGCACCGCGAGTTGATAACTCAATTGCTGGCCTGAACCTTGCCGCCCCGGAAACCGCAATTCCGCTACCCTAGCGGGTTCATGAATCCGGGTTTGCCGTTTTCGCAGTGAGCGCGGTCGCCGCCAACCACGAAGCTTCCGCCGATACGCTGGTGCAGGTGCGCGGCGTGCGCACGCGCATCGGCAGCAAGATGATTTTCGACGGGCTGGATTTGGACGTGCTGCGCGGCGGCATCACCGCGATCATGGGCCCGTCGGGCACCGGCAAGACCACGCTGCTGCGGCACCTCACCGGCCAGTTGCGGCCGGACGCCGGCAGCGTGATGGTCGATGGCGAAGAGGTGACACAACTTTCGCGGCGCGCGTTGTTCGGCTTGCGCGAGCGCATCGGCTACCTGTTCCAGAACTCGGCGCTGCTGACCGATTTCAGCGTGTTCGAGAACGTTGCGTTTCCGCTGCGCCAGCACACGAAACTGCCGGAGACGCTGATCCGCAACATCGTGCTGACCAAGTTGCAGGCGGTCGGCCTGCGCGGCGCGGCGCCGTTGATGCCAAGCGAGTTGTCGGGCGGCATGGCGCGGCGCGTGGCGCTGGCGCGGGCGATCGTGTTCGACCCGATGCTGATCCTGTACGACGAACCGTTCGTGGGCCTCGATCCGATCGCGCTGAACCAGGTGCTGCGCCTGATCCGCACGCTCAACAAGACGCTCGGGATCACCTCGATCGTGGTCGCGCACGAACTCGCGGCGATCCGTCTGGTGGCCGACCGCGTGTTCCTGATCGCGAACGGAAAACTGGTGGCGCAGGGCGCGCCGGACGAACTGGCGCACCAGGATTCGCCGTGGACGCGGCAGTTTTTCGGCGGCGAAGCCGATGGTCCCGTCCCGTTCCAGTATCCGGCGCCGGACTATGCGACGGACCTTGGATTCGCGGGAAGCGCGCGATGAACACGAACATTCGTCGCAACTGGTTACTGCAAGGCGTCGCCTCGGTCGGCGAGTGCGGGCTGTTCTTTGTCGCCATCCTCGGCGCACTACCCAAGAGCCTGCGCTACTGGCGCGAACTGGCGCGGCAGGTCTGGTTCATCGGCGCGATGAGCCTCGTGATCGTGATGACCTGCGGGTTGTTCGTGGGCATGGTGCTGGCGTTGCAGCTCTATTACACACTGTCGATCTTCGGCGGCACCGCCGCGCTCGGCACCGTGGTCGCACTGAGCCTGTTCCGCGAACTCGGACCGGTGATCACCGCGTTGCTGGTGGCCGGCCGCGCGGGCACCGCCGTCACCGCGGAAATCGGCCTGATGCGCGCCACCGACCAGTTGGATGCAATGTCGATGATGGCGGTCGATCCGCTGGCCTACGTCGCTTCGCCGCGCTTCCTCGCGGGCGTGATCGCGATGCCGCTGCTGGCGTGCGTGTTCAACGCGATGGGCATCTTCGGCGGACACCTCATCGGCGTGAGCTGGCTTGGCCTCGACAACGGCACCTTCTGGGGCAACATGACCGCCACCGTCGATCTGCACAAGGACATCCTCGACGGCCTGTACAAGAGCATCGCGTTCGGCGGCGTGGTCAGCCTGATCGCGGTGTTCCAGGGCTACACCGCGCCGCCCACCAGCGAGGGCGTGGCGTATTCGACCACGCGCACGGTGGTGTTCTCGTCGATCGTCATCCTGATGGTCGATTTCGTGATGACGGCGTTCATGACGTGAGCACGGTCAAGACAACGCAGGCCACGGCCTGTTTTTCGGGAAATTCGAGATGAATCCACGTCCGTCTTATGCAATCGGCACCGGCCTGTTCATCCTGCTCGGCTTCGCCGCACTGGCCTATCTGGCGACGCAAACCACGTCGGTCGCCAACATCCATGCGGGCGACAGCTACACGGTGAAGGCACGGTTCCAGAACATCGGCCAGTTGAAGGTGCGCGCGCCGGTGAAGATCGCGGGCGTGCGCATCGGCGACGTGCAATCCATCCAGCTTGAACCGCAACGGATGGATGCGCTGGTGACGCTGTCGATCGACAAGCAGTACAACGACATCCCGGACGATTCCTCCGCCGCGATATTCACCTCGGGTTTACTGGGCGATCAGTACGTTGGCATCGAGCCGGGCGGCTCGCCGACCTTCCTCAAGAACGGCGACGAGATGGTGCTGACGCAGTCGGCGATGAGCATCGAAAACCTGATCGGCAAATTCCTGGTCAACGGCGGACCGAAATCCAGCAGTGCGGATTCCGCGCCCGCGTCCAGCGCCCCGGCGTCATCCGGCAAACCCTGAAACATCGACTGCCCTGCGGCGTGCCGCGGGGGTTGAGGAGACAAGCATGTTGAAAAGTTCTTTGCTGCTGCTGGCGGCGGTGTTCTTCGCAGGTGCGTTCGCGGCGCCGGCGTTCGCGACGGCCGAGCAGACGCCGCAGCAGATCGTGCAGTCGATCGCCGACCGGCTCGCCAACGCGATCCAGGGGCACCAGGACGAGCTGCGGCAGAACCCGGAGCAGATGATCAAGATCATCGACGACATCGTGCTGCCGCATTTCGACACGGACTACGCCTCGCTGCTGGTGCTGGGCCGGCACGCGCGCGAGGCGACGCCGGCGCAGCGCGTGGCATTCGCCAAGGCGTTCTACAACGCGCTGACGCATCGCTACGCCGAAGGCCTGGTGGCCTATACGCGCGGCTCGGTGAAGGTGCTGCCCGCGCAGGGTCCGCTGGACCAGCGCCGCACCATCGTGCGCACCGTGGTGATCCTCGACAGCGGCAAGAACCTGTCGGTGGACTATGCGTTCCGCAAGACCGCGTCGGGCGAGTGGAAAGCCTACGACGTGATCATCGAGGGCATTTCCTACATCACCAACTACCGCAACCAGGTGGATGCGGAAATCCAGAAGGAAGGCATCGACGGTCTGATCAAGCGCCTGCAGACCGAAGGCGCCAACGCGATCGACCAGATGAAGCAGCAGGACAGCGGGCACTGACCGATGGCACGTGCGCACGGCCCTGTCGATGGCGTGGAGTTGACCCAGCCCGATCGCGACACGCTGGCGTTGCGCGGTTCGCTGACGTTCACCACCGCGGCGCATGCGTACGCGGCGGGCACCCGCGCGCTGGCGACGGGCGCGCAGACCCGGCTGGATTTGTCCGGACTCACCCGCGCCGACAGCGCGGGCCTGGCGTGCGTGCTGGGACTGGCGGCCAGCGCCAGCCGCGCCGGCCGGCGCCTCGACGTGGTGCACTGGCCGGAAGGCCTGCGCGCGCTGGCAGCGGTGTGCGACGTCGCGGATTTGCTGGGTGCGTCCGCCACCGCAGCCTGAGCGGGATCAGTAGCCGGAACTTGCCGGCGCGGGCTGGGCGCTGCCCGATGACGCCGGGGTCGCCGCGCCCGACGTGGCGGCCGGTGCAGGCATCGCTGCGCTGCTCGCAGAGGCCGGCGGCGTTGCGGAACCGGCCGACGCCGGTGGCGCATTTTCGTTCACGCCGTGGGACTTCTCGTACTGCTGCTGTTGCTGCAGCAACTGGTCGATGTCCTGCTCGTTTTCCTCGTTCTGGGTCGTGCCCTGCAATTCCTCGATCGCCGACAGCGGCGGGTTGCCGTAGTAGATCTCGTAGAGGCGATGCTGGCGGTAGGCATCACGCATGAACGCGTACGGGTCGTAGGACGAATCCAGCAACTGGTCCAGCGGCAACGCGCTTGCACGCAGGGTCACGAGGTACGCCACCGTGGGCAGTTGTTCGGCGTGCCATTTGAAGGAATGCTCTTGCGCATACCAGCCCAGCGGATCGAAGTAACGATCCACCGCCAGCGACCACGCATCGCGCACCGTGGTCGGGCCGACGAACGGCAGCACCAGGTACGGACCTTCCGGCAAGCCCCAGTGGGCCAGCGTCACCCCGAAATCGGTGGGATGCGCCGGCAGCCGCATGTCGCTGGCCGGGTCGAAGAATCCGAGGAAGCCGACGGTGGTGTTGATCACGAAGCGGCCGGTCGATTGCAGCGCCGGCCCCGGCCGTCCCTGCAGCACCTCGTTGATGACCGTCACGGGGGTGCGCAGGTTGGCGAAGAAATTGCTGATCAGCACGCGCTCCTTCTCGCCGGTGACCTTGACGTAGGCCTTGGCCACCGGACGGATCGCCGTCTTGTCCGCGAACTGGTTGAACTTGAACATCTTGCGGTTGAAGTTCTGCAGCGGATCGTCGGTGCGCGGCGGCGCGACCGCGCAGGCGGCGAGCATGCCGGTCAAGCCGGCGATGAGGGCGCTGCGCGCCAGGCGGGAACTGACGGAACGTGGCATGCGGGGCGGATGGGGTCGATGCGGTTGCAATGCAAGCAAGCGATTGTAGGGGCTGGGGCTGCGGAAACGCTTTGGGCGCCGACTGCGGGGAGGGCAGCGTTCAGGCGGCCTTCCGCCGGACGGGACCGGTGGTCTCGACAATGGCCCCGTCGCTGGTACAATCTGGAAGTTTGCGATACAACCGGAAGCCCACATGGCACGCATCACCGTGGAAGACTGCCTGAAGGTGGTCGACAACCGTTTCGAACTGGTCCTGATGGCGACTCGCCGCGCGCGTCAGCTCGAGAACGGCGTCGAACCCACCATCGACGCCGAGAACGACAAGCCGACCGTGCTGGCCTTGCGCGAAATCGCCGACCGCACCATCGACATGCCGACCATCGACGAGATCGACCGCGTCGAGCGCGAGCGCCGCGACCGCGAGGCCATGGAATGGGCCGCGGCCGAAGTGGACGAGGACATGTCCAAGGGTCTCGACGACGCCTGACCGCGCACTCCATCCTCCGTCATCCCGGACAAGCCCGCGCAGCGGGCGTGTGACTTCTCTTTGCGTCGCCAAAAAGAAGTCACCAAGAGAAAGGCGACCCCGCGAACACGTCCTGAGCACATCCATGTGCTCAGGATTCGCTCGCGTCCGCCGGGGTTCGCCGACGGCACGCCCATGTGCCGGCGGCGTACTGGCCCGCATCCTGCGGGCCATCCTTCGGACTGATCCGTCGTCCGCTCGCCGTGTTCGAGGGGCCCCGACTGCGCACCTCCAGTGCGCGTGATGTAACGAAGCAGATTGTCTGCTCTCGCTGCGAACGAGGCCATGGATAGCGCTCATTGAAGCGGCCGACGCGCTGTTGCAAGACGTCTGAAGCCCTCGCGCGCAGCGAGCGAGACCGCCTTTGTGTTAGCTTGAAGCCATGCGCAAGCGCAAGGCGAAACCGGAAGCAATTCAGGCGTCCGAGCCGGCGGTCGAGTCCGCCGACACCGCCGGCATCGACGCGCTCGCGGCGCAGCTCGCGACCTATCTTCCGACGGAGCAGGTCGAACGCGTGCGCGGCGCCTACGCGGTCGGCGCGCGCGCGCACGCCAGCCAGCGCCGCAAGAGCGGCGAGCCCTACATCACCCATCCGGTCGCGGTGGCCACGATCCTCGCAGGGCTGCGGCTGGATGCCGAAACCATCATTGCGGCGATGTTGCACGATACCCTCGAAGACACCGCGATCACGCGAGCACAGCTGGAAGCGAGCTTCGGCACGACCGTGACCGAACTGGTGGATGGCGTCACCAAACTCGAACGCGTGGATTTTGCCAGCCGTCCCGAAGCCGACGCCGAGAGTTTCCGCAAGATGCTGCTGGCAATGGCGCGCGATCTGCGCGTGATCCTGATCAAGCTGGCCGACCGCCTGCACAACATGCGCACGTTGTCGGCGATGGCGCCGGATGCGCGCCGCCGCATCGCGCGCGAGACGCTGGAAATCTACGCGCCGATCGCGGCGCGGCTGGGCATGAACGCGATCAAGTCCGAGTTGCAGGACCTCGGTTTCCGCAGCCTGTACCCCGACCGCTACAAGATCATTGCCTCGCGCATCCAGCGCACCCTCGGCAACCGCCGCGAGGCGATGGCGAAGATCGAACGGGCGCTGGCCGAGCGCCTCGCGATGGACGGCATTCCGGTGCGCGTCATCAGCCGGATCAAGGCGCCGTACAGCATCTGGTCGAAGATGAAGAGCGAACACAAGACCTTCGACCAGTTGATGGACGTGTACGGGTTCCGGCTGGTGACCGACACGGTGGCGCACTGCTACCAGGCGCTCGGCTCGGCGCACTCGCTGTTCAAGCCGGTGGAAGGGCGCTTCAAGGACTTCATCGCGATTCCGAAAGCCAACGGTTACCAATCGCTGCACACCGTGCTGTTCGGGCCGATCGGCGCGCCGATCGAAATCCAGATCCGCACCGAGGACATGAACACGGTGGCCGAGCGCGGCGTGGCCGCGCACTGGTCGTACAAGACCGAGGCGGGTCCCGGCAACAGCGCGCAGTCGCGCGCGCGGGCGTGGGTGGCGAGCCTCGCCGACAACCAGGCGACCACGCCGTCGTCGCTGGAGTTCATCGAGAACGTCAAGGTCGACCTGTTTCCCGACGAGGTGTACCTGTTCACGCCGGCCGGCGACATCCAGGCCCTGCCCAAGAACGCGACCGCACTCGACCTTGCGTTCGCGGTGCACACCGACGTCGGCATGCACGCGGTGGCATCGCGCATCGACGGCAAGCTGGCATCGCTGCGTTCGCAACCGGCGTCGGGGCAGACCGTCGAGGTGATCACCGCGCCCTCGGCGGCGCCGAGCCCGTCGTGGCTGGATTTCGCGGTGACCGGCAAGGCGCGCGCTGCGATCCGCCAGTACCTCAAGCACCTGCAGCACGAGGACGCGATCGACTTCGGCCACCGCATGCTGGAAAGCGCGCTGGACGCCAAGGGTTCCAGCCTCGATGCGGTACCGCCGGAAGTGCTGGACAAGTTCCTGGCCGAACACAACCTGCGCCGGCTCGAGGACTTGCTGTCGGACATCGCGCTCGGCAACCGCATGCCCGACAAGGTGGCGACGGAACTTACCGCAATGGGTGGCCCGGTGATCGGAGCGGCCCTGCATCGTTCCGAGAAGATCCGCATCAGCGGTGCCGAGCGCGGCATCTTGAGCTTCGGCAACTGCTGCCATCCGGTGCCGGGCGACGACATCGTGGGATATCTCTCGCCGGGCAAGGGCATCGTGGTGCACCGGATCGAGTGTCCCAACGTGGTCGAACTCTCCAAGCAGCCGGAGCGCCGCGTCGAGATCGGCTGGGACAAGGAGGTACACGGCGATTACCGCGCCGAATTGCGCGTGGAAGTCCTCAACCGGCCCGGCGTGCTGGCGACCGTGTCCGCCGCGATCGCGGAAGCCAATTCCAACATCGACGACGTCAAGTACATCGAGCGCGGCATCCAGGCCGCCACCCTGATCTTCGCCATCGAGGTGAAGCACCGCAAACACCTCGCCGACGTGATGCGGCGGGTGCGCAACACCAAGGTGGTGAACGGGGTGTACCGGTATCCGTTGTGACGCCGCCGTGGCGGATGTACGCGTGACGGGCTTGTCTTTCGGGCTGCGGCCCTCATCGTAGGTGCGGTTCCGGACTGGATCTGACCGATGTCTTTGCGCCCGTTGCTGGAACATCTCCGCGAGTTTGCGCTGGACAACCTGTTCCCGAAACGCAAGGCGATGCGCGAGTTGCGCGTGCGCTGGGGCAGGCCCGGCGACAAGCCGGATTGGCCTGCCGGCGATTACTTCGATCTGGTTCGCGATCGCGATTCGACCACCGACGTCGATGATAAGACTTGGATCGACCTCGAGTTCCCGAAATTGTTTGCTTCGCTGGATGCCAGCGTGACGCCGGTGGGCGGCCAGGTGCTGTTCCGGCGAATGCACGAATACGTCGGGGACGCGGACGCGCTTGCGGAGCGATACACGGTTTATGCAAGACTCCAGTCGGAAGTGGCGCTGCGCGAAACGCTGCAGCACAAGTTGTTGCCGTTGCAGGCTGCCCACCACGCGCGCATCGCCGATTTCGTGTTCGGGGAATTGCCGCCTCCGCTGAAGCACCACCGCTTGTTGCGGGCATGGGCGCCGCTGTCGCTGGCGGTCCTGGTGGCCGCGTTCGCGTGGTCGTGGCTGATCTGGGTGTGGCTGGTGCTGGCGTTCGTCAACGCAGTCATCGCCATCCGGGTGGGGGCAAGCGGCCACACCTTGCGCGACGTGCAGACATTGGAGGCCTGTCTACGCCTCGTGAAGGTGGCGGACGACCTCGCGGCGATGCATGGACGCGCGACGTGGTTGCCGCAGTTGGCCGCGCTTCGCGACGATGCCGTGAACCGGGCGCATCTGCCGAAGGCGTTGCGCTGGTTGTGGCTGTGGCGATCGCTATCGGCGGCATTTCCGGTGTCGGTGGTGGTGATGTTTCTCAATTTCACCTGCCTGGCGGAGCTGGCCTTGCACGTGCGCGCGATGCAATGGTTCGCGAAACTGCGCCACGGACTTGCGGCCTCGTTTGGGTGGGTTGGCGAGGTCGACGCAGCAATCGCGGTGGCCTCATGGCTCACATATCGCCCGGATCATTGCCGCCCGACGATCATGGAAGATCCATTGCTGGACATTCGTGACGGGCGGCATCCGCTGCTGGAAACGGCGGTCGTGAATTCGATTCGCCTCGACGCACGTTCGTTGCTGGTCACCGGCTCGAACATGGCCGGCAAGACCACCTTCATCAAAATGCTCGCGGTCAACGCCGTGCTGGGCCAGACGCTGGGTTTTTGCCTGGCATCGCGGGCGAGCATTCCGCGCTCGCGCGTGATGGCCTCGATCCAGGCCGCGCATTCGGTAGCGTCGGGCAAGAGCCACTATTCCTCGGAAGTGGAGACGATCCGGTCATTCCTCGCGCAGCAGGCACGTGGCGGTTGTGTGATTTTCGCGATCGACGAACTGTTCAGCGGCACCAACACGGTGGAACGCGTGGCGATCGCGCGCGCTGTGCTGGAATCACTGGGCCGTCATTCGCTGGTGCTGGCCACCACCCACGATGTCGAGCTGCAGGCGTGTCTCGAAGGCCTGTACGACCTTTGCCACTTCCAGGAAGACCCCGCGGTGGACGGCTTTTTCGACTACCGATTGCGCGCGGGGCCTGCGACCGAACGCAATGCGATCAGGTTGCTCGCGGAGATCGGGTTTCCGCAAACCGTCATCGCGAGCGCAATGGCCTATGCGGAACAGGCGTTGCACGCCGAAACCGGCGACGACGGGTCCATCGCCGCGCGGTTACACTGAGTGCTTTGTCCAATGCGAGACCCGTCATGCCACGCCAAGCCATCCATTCCGATTCCGCTCCCAAGGCCATCGGCCCGTACTCGCAGGCCGTGCGCAGCGGCAGCACGCTTTATCTTTCCGGTCAGACGCCGCTCGATCCCGCGACCGGCGAGATGGTGGCGGGCGGCATCGAGGCGCAGGCAACGCGCGTTTTCGAGAACCTCAAGGCCGTGCTGACCGCCGCGGGCGCATCGTTCGACGACGTGGTGCGGGTCGCGATCTACATGACCGACCTCGGCAATTTCGGTACCGTCAACGAAGTGATGAAGCGTTATTTCCGCGAACCCTATCCCGCGCGTTCGACCATCGGCGTGGCGGCGCTGCCGCGTGGCGCGGCGGTGGAGATCGACGTGATTGCATCCGTGGCCGGCTGACCGGATCGAAAACACGCGGCATCCGCTAACCTTGCGCGGGTGACTCGGCCTGCCGATACGCCCAGCAAACCCTCGACCGATCCCGGCCTCACGCCGGTGTCGGCGCTGTCCGGCGTCGGGCCGGCCTTCGCGGAAACCTTGCGCAAGCTTGGCATCGAGCGGGTGCAGGATCTGTGGTTCCACCTG
The DNA here is from genome assembly GCA_030123585.1 of Rhodanobacteraceae bacterium. Lineage (NCBI taxonomy): Bacteria > Pseudomonadati > Pseudomonadota > Gammaproteobacteria > Lysobacterales > Rhodanobacteraceae > Rhodanobacteraceae bacterium. The sequence goes on along the minus strand of CP126120.1, from coordinate 1,795,665 downwards.
CCGCTGCGCTACGAGGATCGCACCCGCATCACGCCGATCCGCGATCTGGTGGCCGGTGAATCCGCGCAGGTCGAGGGCGTGGTCGAGGCGGTGGAGACGGGCTTTCGCTACCGTCCGCAACTCAAGGTCGCGATCACCGACACGTCGCGCGACACGCTGGTGCTCAGGTTCTTCCATTTCCGCCGCCAGCAGGCCGAACAGCTGAAGCCCGGCACGCGCCTGCGCTGTTTCGGCGCGATCCGTCACGGCCAGCACGGGTTGGAAATGGTGCATCCGCAGTACCGCGTGATGCACGGCGAGGTCGCGGTCGAGGCGACCTTGACGCCGGTGTATCCCGTCACCGAGGGCCTCGGCCAGCAACGCCTGCGCGGCGTGATCGACAAGGCGCTGGCGCGATTGCCCGATGAGGCCACGCTGGAGTTGATTCCGCCGGCATTGCTCGAACCATTGGGCCTGATGCCGCTGCGCGACGCGTTGCTGGGCGTGCATCGACCGTCGCCTGATGCCGACGTCGCGGCGTTGCTGGCCGGCCGGCATCCCGCGCAGCAACGGCTTGCCTTCGAGGAATTGCTGGCGCATCACCTCAGCCTGAAACGCTTGCGCGCCCGCGTGCGCCAACGGCGTGCGCCGGCCTTGCCTAAGAATCCCGAGCTGGAAAAACGCTTTCTCGATGCGTTGCCGTTCGCGTTGACGGATGCGCAGCGGCGGGTCTCCGAAGAAATCGGGCGCGACCTGGCCAGGCGCGTGCCTATGCTGCGGCTGGTGCAGGGCGACGTCGGTTCCGGCAAGACCGTGGTTGCGGCGCTGGCTGCGTTGCGCGCGATCGCGAACGGCTGGCAGACCGCGTTGATGGCGCCGACCGAACTGCTTGCGGAACAGCATCTGCGCAGTTTCCGGGAATGGCTCGACCCGCTGGGCATCGAAGTCGTGTGGCTGGCCGGCAAGGTGACCGGACGCGCGCGTTCGAAAGCGCTGGCGCAATTGTCGGCGGGCGCGCCGGTGACAGTCGGCACCCACGCGCTGATGCAGGAAGGCGTGGAATTCGCGCGGTTGGGGTTGGCCATCGTCGACGAGCAGCACCGGTTCGGCGTGCAGCAGCGCATCGCGCTGCGCGACAAGGGCGCGGCAGCGGGCGAGGCGCCGCACCAGTTGGTGCTGACCGCAACGCCGATCCCGCGCACGCTGGCGATGAGCGCCTACGCCGACCTCGACGTCTCCACGCTGGACGAGCTGCCGCCGGGACGCACGCCGGTGCGCACCGTTGCGATCGCCAACACCCGCCGCGACGAAGTGGTCGAACGCATCCGCGCGGCCTGCGCGGAAGGGCGGCAGGTGTATTGGGTGTGCACGCTCATCGAGGACAGCGAACAACTGCAGGCGCAGGCGGCCGAAGTCGCGCACGCGCAACTGTGCAAGGCGCTGCCGGAATGCGCGATCGGGCTGGTGCACGGGCGCATGAAACCGAAAGAGAAACAGGCGGCGATGGATGCGTTCAAGGCCGGAGAGATCGCGTTGCTGGTCGCGACCACGGTGATCGAAGTCGGCGTGGACGTGCCGAACGCCAGCCTGATGGTGATCGAGAACGCCGAGCGGCTGGGCCTTGCGCAACTGCACCAGTTGCGGGGACGGGTCGGGCGCGGCAGCGTCGCGTCGAGTTGCGTGCTGCTGTATCAGCCGCCGCTTTCCGGCCTGGCCAAACAGCGCCTCGAAACCCTGCGCGCAACCAACGACGGTTTCGTGATCGCGGAAACCGACCTGCGCCTGCGCGGACCTGGGGAACTGCTGGGCACCCGCCAGACCGGCGAGATGGGGTTCCGGATCGCCAACATCGTGCGCGATGCCAGCCTGCTGCCGGCCGTGCAGCGGGTCGGGGCGGCCATGCTGCGCGACCAACCGGCACTGGCGCAACGGCTGACCACACGCTGGATTGGCGGTGCGGCAAGGTTTGCCGACGCCTGAGACAGGCTTGCCCATAAAGCCCGGACCACGTTACAATTCCGCCCTTGCCTTCAAGCCTGCAGTTGCAGACGGACTCCCATGAAAGCCGACATCCATCCCGCCTACCGCCCGGTGGTCTTCCAGGACGCCGCCTCCGACTTCGCGTTCCTGACGCGTTCGACGATGAGCAGCGAGGAAACCGTCAAGTGGGAAGACGGCAACGAATACCCCGTGATCAAGGTCGACATCTCCTCGGCCTCGCACCCGTTCTACACCGGCAAGCAGAAGGTGATGGACGCGGGCGGCCGCATCGACAAGTTCAAGAAGCGTTACGCTGCCGGGAAAAAATAAGCTGACGTGTTCGCGTGGGTTACGCCCACGCGACATACAGCGCGATGCTTGCTACGCCCTCCGCGCCTGCGCGCGGAGGGCGTTTTCGTTTGCGCGAACCGGATCGCAATGGCGCAGACGCGCGTTTTCGCACCTGCGTGCGCATCCGCATCGTGCGATAATTGACCGGATATATCGCGTGGCCTTGCAAGGTCGCGACGCATCGTGAGGAGTCTTTCCGTGCCCAACAAGAACGCCAACCTGACCGTCGCCGATCAATCCGTGTCCCTGCCGCTGGTGGAGGGCACGTACGGGCCGAGTTGCATCGACATCGGCAGCCTGTATCGCGACACCGGCCACTTCACGTTCGATCCCGGATTCGCCGCCACCGCCGCTTGCAAGAGCGCAATCACCTACATCGACGGCGAGAAGGGCGTGCTGCTGTACCGCGGCTATCCGATCGAGCAATTGGCCGAGAAGTCGAACTTCCTCGAAGTGGCGTACCTGCTGCTGGAAGGCGAGCTGCCGAACGACGCCGAAATGACGAAGTTCGAGCACGCGGTGACGCATCACACGATGATGCACGAGTCGGTGAAGAACTTCCTGCACGGGTTCCATTACGACGCGCACCCGATGGCGATGCTGTGCGCGGCGATCGCCTCGCTGTCCGCTTTCTACCACGACACCAACGACAACCAGGATCCGGCGCAGCGCAAGCTGGCCGCGATCCGCCTGATCGCGAAGATGCCGACCATCGCGGCGGCTGCGTACCGCTATTCGATCGGCTGGCCGATCCGCTATCCGCGCAACAACCTCGATTACGTCACGCGCTTCCTGCACATGATGTTCGAGGTGCCGAGCGAGCCGCTGGAATTGAATCCGGTGGTGGCCAAGGCGCTCGACCTGCTGTTCATCCTGCACGCCGATCACGAGCAGAACGCCAGCACCTCGACGGTGCGGCTGGTGGGTTCCACCGGCGCCAATCCGTACGCCTCGATTGCGGCCGGGATCGCCGCGCTGTGGGGACCGGCGCATGGCGGCGCCAACGAGGCGGTGCTGAAGATGCTGGCCGAAATCGGCGATGTCAGGCATGTAGAGCAGGCGGTGGCGCGCGCCAAGGACAAGGATTCCGGCTTCCGCCTGATGGGCTTCGGCCATCGCGTGTACAAGAACTTCGATCCGCGCGCCAAGATCATCCGCGAGATGACCCACAAGGTGCTGGATGCGCTGGGCGTGAACGACTCGCTGCTGGATGTCGCGCTGAAGCTGGAAGAGGCGGCGCTGAAGGACGACTACTTCGTCGAGCGCAAGCTGTACCCGAACGTGGATTTCTATTCGGGCATCATCTACAAGGCGCTGAAGATCCCGACCGAGATGTTCACGGTGATGTTTGCGATCGCGCGCACCGCCGGCTGGATCGCGCACTGGATCGAACAGCACGAGATGCCCGGCGGGCGCATCTACCGGCCGCGCCAGGTGTACGTCGGCGCGACGCCGCGCGAGTACAAGGCGATCGACAGGCGTTCGTAGGAGCGGCGGAAGCCGCGAACTTGGGCGTACCTTTCGACGAACGTGGTCGGGCCTTCCGGCCCTCCTACAGGGCGAAATTGTCGGGTTCTTCCGCCAGCAGCGCGTCGACGGTTGCAAGTGACGCCCGCTGCAACGGGCGTTCGTCGATGCGGTCGAGCGGCGCCTGCCTGAGCGCGTCGCGCGGGAAGACGGTCACGTCCACCGCCACGCCGCCGGCATCGAAATGCAGCACGGGAAATTCGGCGCTGCGTTCGCGGTCGAGTCTGAGCGTGCGCGCATGCGTCTCGAAGGCGATGCCGTGGTCGCGCAGGAAGCCGGTGACCGCTTCCGGCGAATCGTCGAACACGTGCAGGGTGACCGGCGAGTGGGTGTCGGCGGTGCCGTCCAGCACCGCGCCCACCAGGCGTGGTTCGAAACGCGCGAGGAAACGCATCGCGCCGCGCGCAGCCTCGCGCCGCGCGCGCAACGCGCGCGGTTGTTCGCCGGCGCGAAACAGACGCTGGTGCTCGCGCAGCGCGTCTTCGATCTCGCGGTTGCGCGGCAGGTAGCCTTCGTCGCTGACGCCGACGTGCTGCGCAGCCTTGCGTTTGGCCGCCTGATAGTCGCGGATGCCGTGCTCGCTGATCAGGCGCGCGGCTTCGAGAGCGACACGGCGGCGCAGTTGATGGCTGCGGCCTTCGGCGTGGATGCGATGGTACCCGGCGGTCTTGTGCATGGCGAAGACACCCGTAGCCGCGTTGGGGTGAGTGTCGCAAAAAACGGGCACAAAAAGCAAAGGTGTCGGGGCTGGGGACAGGGCCTTGAGTGCTTCGGGCGGAGCGGCTGTTGGTGAGAAGTCAGGCCACGGAGCTCTTGGCCATGGATGGCGGCTTCGATGGCCGTTCTGGATTTCCATGACCTGGAGTATCCATGCCGAACCGATGTTGGGCGAGGCAGCGATCAGGGACGATCGCTAAAATATGTCATACGCCGGCGCCTGGTTCTGCTGGGCCTTCGCTTCCGCGCGCAGGCGGTCGAGATCCTCGACCTTGAACATCTCGGTGACGGTGTTGGTGTCGCCCGGCGGCGCGGGCAGGCCGGTGGTGGCATCGATGGTCGCGGTGACGATGCCGGGCGGCATCGGCAACATGGCCTCGGGTTTTCCTTCCAGCGCGGGACCCATGAACGCCATCCAGATCGGCAGCGCGGTTTGCGCACCGAACTCCTTGTGGCCGAGCGACTTGAAGTCGTCGAACCCGACCCAGACCGTGGTCACGAGGTCGCCGTTGAAACCGCAGAACCAGCCGTCGTGGTAGTCGTTGGAGGTGCCGGTCTTGCCGGCGAGGTCCTGGCGTCCGAGCTGCTTGGCGGCGGCCGCGCCGGTGCCGCCGCCGTAGATCACGCTGTGCATCAGCGAGGTCATCAGGTAATCGTTGCGCGGGTCGATCACGCGCGGCGCCAGCAGCGGTCCGTTCTGCTCGCCCGCCGTCAGCGCGTTGGCCGTGTCGGCGAGCGCGCCGGGGTCGCCTGCGGCGCTGTCCGGCTGGGCCGGCGCCGCGGTGGTCTTGCCCTCGTCCAGCAGGCGCGCTTCGCAATTGCGGCACGCCTGCACGGGGTCGGCCTTGTAGATGGCCTTGCCGTCGCGGTTGTCGATCTCGGCGATGTAGTACGGATTGATCAGGAAGCCGCCGTTGGCGAACACCGCATAGGCGCGCGCCATCGCCATCGGCGAGACCGACGCGGTGCCCAGCGCCATCGACAGGTTGGCGGGAATCGCGTCGAGCGGAAAGCCGAAGCGGGTGACGTAGTCGCGCACGTAGCGCACGCCGACCGCGTCCAGCAACCGGATCGCGACCAGATTTACCGACTGCGCCAGCGCTTCGCGCAGGCGCATCGGGCCGCGGAACTTGTTGTCGTCGTTCTGCGGCGTCCACAGCCCGCCGGGCTTGGACGGATCGGGCAGCGCGATCGGCGCGTCGTTGATGATCGAGGCCGGGGTGTAACCGCGGCTGAAGGCCGCCGAGTAGATGAATGGCTTGAAGCTGGAGCCCGGCTGGCGCGCGGTCTGCACCGCGCGGTTGAACTTGCTCAACTGGAAATTGAAACCGCCGACCAGCGCCTTGACCGCGCCGTCGTCGGGCGAAATCGACACCATCGCCGCCTGCGCGGCGGGGATCTGTTCGAGCTCCCAATGGCGCGCGTCGGCGGTCGCGTCGTGGTCGGACTTGGCTGCGGCAATCGGTTTCGCGCCGGCATCGGGCACTTCGCGCACGCGGATGATGTCGCCGGGCGTGAGGATCGATGCCGCGCCCTTGCCGCCGGTGTCGGCCTTGCGCGCGAAACCCAGCGCCCATTTCATGTCGGTGACCGGCAGCGTGATGGTCTGGCCGCCCTGCACGTAGGCCTTCGCGTCTTCGGCGTTGACGGATGTGACGATCGCGGGCAGCAGGCCGCTGATGTCGCCGTAGTTCGACAGCGCCTGCTCCAGCGCCGCGGGAGCATCGGGTTCGGGCAGCTGGATGTGTGCCTCGGGACCGCGGTAGCCGTGGCGATGGTCGTAATCCTCGAGCCGGCTGCGCAAGGCGTGGTTGGCCAGCGCCTGCAGATGGCTGTCGAGGGTGGTGTGGATCACGTAGCCATCGGTCAGCGCCTGGTTGCCGAGTCTCTGCAGCGCCTGCTGGCGCACCATCTCCGCGAAGTAGGGCGCGTCGACCTGCACCGGCGGCTCGTGCGGCGCGGCGTCGTCCGGCGCGGCGATGGCCTGCTCGTATTGCGCGCGGTCGATGAAGCGGTGCGCGAGCATCTGGCCCAGCACCCAGTTGCGGCGCGCGATGAGGCGCGACTTGTGGTCGATGGGGTTGACCACCGAAGGCGACTGGAACGAGGACGCGATCGCCGCGCACTCCGCCAGCGTCAACTGGTCGATCGATTTGCCGTAGTAGTACTGCGCGGCGGCGGCCACGCCGTAGGAGCGGTGGCCCAGGAACATCTTGTTGAGGTAAAGCTGCAGGATCTGGTCCTTGCTGAGCTCGCGTTCGATCCGGAACGCGGTGAGCATTTCGGTGATCTTGCGCGTGTAGGTTTTCTGCGGGCTCAGGAAGAAATTGCGCGCGACCTGCTGGGTGATGGTGGATCCGCCCTGCACCTTTTCGCCGTGGTGCAGCGCGACTTCCATCGCCGCGCGGAAGGTGGAGGTCAGGTCGATGCCTGAGTGGTGGTAGAAATCGGCGTCTTCCGCGGCGAGCACCGCGTTCTTCAGGGTGGCCGGCACGTTCTCGATCTGCACCGGAATGCGCCGGGTTTCGCCGAACTCGGCGATCAACTTGCCGTCCGCGCTGAGGACGCGCAGCGGCACCTGCATCTGCACGTCCTTCAGCGAGGCGACCGAGGGCACGCGCGGTTCGATCAGCCACCAGGTGATGCCGCCCGCGATCAGGCCCAGCACCACCAGGCACAGGAAACCGATCAGCGCGATCAGTGCCAGTCGTTTGAGGATTCTCATGCGGTTTCCGGATCGAATGCGGCGTGGTGCGTGGAACGGCGCGCGCATGGCGCGTGGTTGCGGGCAATCGGCTTCACGATCCGCGGCGGATGAATCGCGAGCGCGCCGGCAAGCGCCGGTTTGCAGTCACGGCAGTATAGATGTTCATGACGCGCGGGGGTTCCGTCGACCGTTTCGCGAAGGGCGTGGATGCATGTCGTGCGCGGCAAGCTGGACGGCGGGCTGGCACGCGGCGTGCACGCTCCGCGAGCAGCGCGGAACGTCCGGATCGCTGCACTCGGTCGTCGCGACCGGGCGTTTTGCGAGCCGGACGCGACGCCAAAAACCAGCTTGCGGATTTGTGACACACGTCCGCTCGAAAGTGCGAAGAACGACGATCATCTGACAACGAAAATCTCCGTTCATCATGGACTTGTACGCGCTTTGCAAGGTTATTGATATTCCGTTAACTTTCGTATCTAATGCAGTCGCGCAGTGATTCCTGCGCGAGCGGGCACGGGGAAGGGGAATTCCAGTGGGAATACTGACAACCAATGCTGCGCCGCTGATCGGTGTCGACATCAGTTCGACCGCGGTGAAGTTGTTGCAGTTGAGTCAGGCGGGTTCGCGCTATCGCGTCGAGCACTACGCGGTCGAACCGCTGCCGCCCAACGCGGTGGTCGAGAAGAACATCGTCGAGGTCGAGGCCGTGGGCGATGCGATCCGGCGCGCGATGCAGCGTTCCGGCGCGCGCACCAAGTACGCCGCGGCCGCGGTCGCGGGTTCGGCGGTGATCACCAAGGTGATCCCGATGCCGGCCGATCTTTCCGAAGATGACCTCGAAGGCCAGGTGCAGGTCGAGGCCAACCAGTACATCCCGTATCCGATCGAGGAAGTCAGTCTCGACTTCGAGCCGATCGGGCCGGTGAAGGACAATCCCGAGATGCAGCAGATTCTTCTTGCTGCATCGCGCACCGAAAACGTGGACATGCGGGTCGCGGCGCTCGACCTCGGCGGGCTCACCGCGCGGGTGATCGACGTCGAGGTGTTCGCGATGGAAAACGCGTTCAAGCTCATCGTCGACCAGCTGTCGGTGCCGCGCGACGCGCTGGTGGCGCTGGTCGATGTCGGCGCGACCATGATCACGCTGTCGGTGCTGAAGAATCAGCGCACCATCTATTCGCGCGAGCAGGTATTCGGTGGCAAGCAGCTCACCGACGAGGTGATGCGCCGCTACGGCATGTCCTACGAGGAAGCCGGTCTCGCCAAGCGCCAGGGCGGCCTGCCCGAGTCCTACGAAATCGAGGTGCTGGAACCCTTCAAGGAAGCGATGGTGCAGCAGGTCAGTCGCCTGCTGCAGTTCTTCTTCGCCGGCAGCGAGTTCGGCAAGGTCGACCAGGTGGTGCTGGCCGGCGGCTGCGCATCGATCCCCGGCGTCGCCGACATGGTCGTCGAACAACTCGGCGTGCCGTGCGTGGTGGCCAATCCGCTTGCCAGCATGTCGCTGTCGCCGCGGCTGCAGGCGCAGACGCTGGCGCAGGACGCGCCGGCGCTGATGATCGCCGCCGGGCTGGCCCTGAGGAGCTTCGACTGATGGCCAAAATCAACCTCCTCCCCTGGCGCGCGGAACGGCGCGAGCGCCGCAAGCGCGAGTTTTTCACCCATCTCGGGCTCGCCGCGGTCGCGGCCATCGTGCTGGTGCTGTTGTGGGGCTTCTGGATGAGCCTGCGCATCAGCAACCAGAACGAACGCAACGAATACCTCAAGGCCCAGATCCAGCAGCTCGACGCCAAGATCGCCGAGATCAAGAACTTGCAGAAGGTCAAGGACCACCTGCTCGCGCGCAAGCGCATCGTCGAGAAGCTGCAGTCCAGCCGCTCGCAGATGGTGCACCTGTTCGACCAGGTCGTGCAGACCATTCCCGCGGGTGCGCGCCTGACCAGCCTGAAGCAGCAGGGCGACAAGCTCACCCTGGATGGCGTCGCGCAGTCCAACGCCACGGTGGCGCAGTACATGCGCAACATCGAGGCGTCGCCGTGGATGGGGCCGGCGCAACTGGTCAAGACCGAGAACGTCCACTCCGACTCGAACACGCCGTATGAGTTCGAGCTGGTGATCACGCTGGGCACGCCCGCCTCCGACGACAGCGGCGCGGCTCCGGCAGCGGGATCGAGCAGCGCCGCGCCCGCCGTGGCTACCACTGCTGCGCCCGCCGCGAATGCCTCGACCGCCGCTGCGGCGGCGCCTGCGCCGCAGGCGAGTGCAACGCCCGCGGCTGCACCGGGTGCGTCGGGGCCGACGGCGACGGCTGATCTGCCCGCCGCGTCCGAACCCCACGCATCCGCCGCGCCGGTCAGCAAGGGAGGAGCCAGGCCATGAAACTGATCGATGACCTGCGCAATCTCGACCGCAACAACGTCGGCGGCTGGCCGAAATCGGTCAAGACCTTTTTCATCGTCCTCGTGATCGTGGTGATCGTGCTGCTCGGCTGGTATTTCTACATCAGCAACGAGCAAGACACGCTCGCCACGGCCCAGCAGCAGGAAGTGACGCTGAAGCAGGACTTCGAGACCAAGCAGGCCAAGGTGGTCAACCTCGACGCATTGAAAGCCCAGCTTGCGCAAATGAACGACATGCTGAGCCAGATGCTGCGCGAACTGCCCGGCAAGACCGAAATGCCCGCGCTGCTGGTGAACATCTCGCAGACCGCGCAGGCCGCAGGCATCGAGACGGACCTGTTCAAGCCGCAGCCCGAGATTCCGAAGGAGTTCTACGCGATCCAGCCGATCGCGCTGAAGATGCAGGGCACCTATCACCAGTTCGGCACCTTCATCAGCGGTGTCGCGTCGCTGCCGCGGGTGGTGATTCTCACCATGCATGACGTGTCGCTGAGCGCCGCCAAGTCGGGCGGCGCCAAGGACGCGCCGCCTCCCGGCGGCCAGTTGACGCTGGAAGGCACGGTGCAGACCTATCGCTACCTCGGCGACGAGGAAGCGAAGGGCAGCAACGAAAAAGCCCCGGCCAAGCAGGGAGGGAAGTGATCATGCGACCCACCCGGATTGCCATCGCGATCGCGACCCTGGCCATGATCGGCGGCCTCGCCGCATGCAGCGGCCAGGGCGACCTGCACGAATGGGTTGCCCAGGTCAAGGCGCGCAAGGGCGCGCCCTTGCCGGCGCTGCCGGTCGTCAAGACCTTCGAAACCTTCATCTACCAGGATCAGGACCGGCGCGATCCGTTCGAACCTGCACCGCCGCAGGCGGGCGGGCAGAACGCCGCGGGCCCGCATCCCGACCAGAACCGTCCGCGCGAGCCGCTCGAAGCCTTCCCGCTCGACAGCCTCAAGATGGTCGGCACGATCGGTGCAAAGGGGAGCATCGAGGCCTTGATCAAGGATCCGCAAGGCGTGATCCACCAGGTGCACGTCGGCGATTACATGGGCCAGAACTACGGGCACGTCACCCAGGTGACGCCCGGCGAAGTGGATCTGACCGAACTGGTGCCGAACGGTTCGGGCGGCTGGATGGAACGCGACGCGACCGTCGCTTTGGGCGACAAATGACGATTCATCGGGGGTTACGTTCATGATGACCAAACCTGCTCACTACCTCGGTCGCTCCGGCGGCGGTCCCGTCCGGTCGTCACGACGCGGATGGACGACGCTGTGGGCGATGCCGGTGATAGCGATATGCCTGCTGGTAGCGGGACCGGCCATGGCGGCCAACACCTTGCAGAACGTCAGCGCCGCGCCGTTGCCGGGTGGGAAGGTGCAAGTCACCTTGACCTTCTCCGGCCCCGCCGCCACGCCGCAGGCATTCAGCACCAACACGCCGCCGCGCATCGCGATGGATTTCGCGGACACGGCCAACGGGTTGAGCCAGCGCAGCGTCGCGGTCAACCAGGGCACCGCCGAATCGGTGAGCGCGGTGTCGGCCAACGGCCGCACCCGCGTGGTGGTGGCGTTGAGCCAGCCCTCGCCTTACGTCACCAGCGTCGACGGCAACAAGGTCGTCGTCACCATCGGCGACGGCATGGGCGGCGCCACGGCCGCGGCCGATCCCGAGCCGGCACAGGCCGCGCCGGCGCTGGCGGCAGTGCCCCCGCCGCCGCAGTCCGACCGCTCGCTCGCGGTCGCGACCGCGAATCCCGACAAGGCGGTCGCGATGGCCGGCAGCAACGTGATCACCGGCGTCGATTTCCAGCGCGGCGACCACGGCGGCGGCAAGCTGGTGGTGCAGTTCAGCCAGCCGGGCGCCGCGACCAGCATGCACACCAACGGCGACACCACCACCATCGACGTGGCGGGTGCCAGCCTCGCCGCTTCGCAGGCGCGTCGGCTGGACGTGACCAGCTACGCGACACCGGTGCGCAGCGTCAACACGCACGCGGTGCCGGGCGGCGCCCGGATCGACGTGGACACGCGCGGCGTGGTGCAGACGGCGTCCTACCAGACCGGCAACGAATACGTGGTCGAGTTCTCGCGTCCGAGCGGAAGCGAGACCACCGCACTGGGTGCGCCCAAGCCGATCGTCTACAAGGGCAGCCGCGTCACCTTCAACTTCCAGGACATCCCGGTGCGCTCGGTGCTGCAATTGCTCGCCGACGTCTCCAACCTCAACATCGTGGCGTCCGACAGCGTGCAGGGCAACGTGACCTTGCGGCTGGTGAACGTGCCGTGGGACCAGGCGCTGGACGTGATCCTGCGCGCGAAGGGCCTGGCCAAGCGCCAGAACGGCAACGTGGTGTGGGTCGCGCCGCAGACCGAGCTTGCCAAGTACGAGGAAAACATCGCCGAGGCGCGCCAGAAGCAACTCGACAGCGCGCAACTGGTCACCGATTACATCCCGATCAACTATGGCAGCGCGCAGCAGATCGCGGACCTGCTGACGTCCGGCGCCAAGGCCGGCAACGTGGGCGGTGGCGGCGGCAGCAGCAATGCCGAGCGCGGCTTCCTGTCGCCGCGCGGCAGCGTGTCGTTCGACGAACGCACCAATACCCTGCTGGTCAACGACACCCCCGAGAAGGTCCAGGAAATCCGGCAACTGGTGTCGGTGCTGGATCGTCCGGTCAAGCAGGTACTGATCGAGTCGCGGCTGGTGATCGCGACAGACAACTTCACCCGTGAGCTCGGCGCCAAGCTGGGCGTCGGCGGGTTCAACCTGGGCACCAACAGCAAGCACGCGCAGGTGTATGGCGGCGGCATCAACGGCGTCAACGGCACCGGCATCAGTGACGCGGAAACCAGCATCGCCAATTACTGGAACAGTTTCGGCGGCCAGTCGACCGGCAACAGCACGGTGCAGATCCCGATGGGTCTGAACGTCAATCTGCCCTCGTCTACCACCGGCACCAGCAGCTTCGCGATCGGCATCCTCGGCCGCGACTACCTGCTGAACCTGGAACTGTCGGCGGCGCAGCAGGAAGGCCGCAGCGAGACCATCTCGCAGCCCAAGGTGGTGACGGCCAACAACCAACCGGCCACGATCCAGCAGGGCCAGCAGATCGGCTACCTGACCTTCCAGAACTCCGGCGCCGGCGGCGGTCAGGGTACGGCGACCGTACAGTTCAAGAATGCGGTGCTGGAGCTCGATGTCACGCCGACCATCACCTCCGACAACCGCGTGTTCATGAAGCTCAAGGTGATCAAGGATGCGATCAGCGCCTTGGTGCCGAACCCGGGCGGCGGTTTCGTGCCGCAGATCGACCACCGCGAGATCGATACCTCGGTGCTGGTGGGCAACGGACAGACCGTGGTGCTGGGCGGCGTGTACGAGTTCACCAACGAGCATGACGTGACCAAGGTGCCGTTCCTCGGCGACATCCCGATCCTGGGCGCGCTGTTCCGCGACAAGAAGAACGTCAACAACAAGGCGGAGCTGCTGGTGTTCATCACGCCGCACATCCTGGGTCAGGAAACCACCGTGGAGTAACGCGGCGCGAGGCAATAAGCATGACGACGGCGCGGGTGAGAAGCAGCGTTTGCGTGATGCCGGTGGCATCACGCGCTGCTTCGAACGGGCAGCCACGGATGGCTGCACCGGCGCCCGCACCATGGATGGTTGCTCGCGCGATCGGCAATTCGGTGTTGTAGCGAGCGTCCCGCAAACTTTCGCGCCCGGCTGTGGTCTACTGGGCGCATGCACACCGACACTTCCACTGCGCCCGCGGGCATGCCCGAAGCCGGATCGGGGCCGCGCGTTTCGCCCCTGCAGGCGCGCTTCGCCGCCCTGCGCGACGCCCTGCAGATCGAAGTCATCGGCCAGCACGCCCTGGTCGAACGCCTGCTGATCGCGCTGCTCGCGGACGGCCACCTGCTGGTCGAAGGCGCGCCGGGCCTGGCCAAGACCACCGCGGTCAAGGCGCTGGCCGCGCGCATCGAAGCCGATTTCCACCGCGTGCAATTCACGCCCGACCTGTTGCCGGCCGACCTCACCGGCACCGACGTGCTGCGCCCCGCGACCGGCGTGTTCGAGTTCGAGCGCGGGCCGTTGTTCCACAACCTCGTGCTGGCCGACGAGATCAACCGCGCGCCGGCCAAGGTGCAATCGGCGCTGCTGGAAGCGATGGCGGAACGCCAGGTCACGATCGGCCGTCGCTCGTGGCCGCTGCCGAAGTTGTTCCTGGTGATGGCGACCCAGAACCCCATCGAGCAGGAAGGCACCTTCCCGTTGCCCGAAGCGCAGCTCGACCGTTTCCTGTTGCACGTGTCCGTGCGTTACCCGCAGGCCGGGTCCGAACGCGAGATCATGCGGCTGGCGCGCCGCCGCGCGCGCGAGGAACTCGGTCCGCACGCGGCGCCGGAACGCCTGCTCGGCCAGTCGGACATTTTCGCCGCGCGCGAACAGGTGCTGGAACTGCACCTCGCCGACGGACTCGAGGAATACATCGTGCAACTGGTGCTGGCGACGCGCGATCCGCGGCCGTGGGCGCCGAAGCTGCGCGACAAGATCGCGTGGGGCGCCAGTCCGCGCGCCAGCATCGCGCTGGAACGTTGCGCGCGATCCGCGGCGTGGCTGGCGGGTCGCGATTACGTGCTGCCCGAAGACGTGCAGACGCTGGCGCCCGACGTGCTGCGCCATCGCGTGCTGCTGGGTTACGAGGCGGAAGCCGAGGGCCTGAAGGTCGACGATGTGGTGCGGGAACTGCTTGAACGCGTGCCGTTGCCGTAGAGCCGGGAATCGAGAATCGGGAATCGGATTGCGGGACTCGTAAACGCACGAGTTCAACACAACATCGTCATTCCGGGGCCGTTCGCGGCTGTAGGCGAACGGAACCCGGAATCCAGTGTCTTTGGCTTCGCTCCGCCAAAAGTCACTGGATTCCCGCCTGCGTGGGAATGACGAGATCATCCATTCGAATCGTCGCCATGTCTGCAGCCGCATCTTCCCTCGAAGGCATCACCACCGTCTCGCTGCCTGACCTGATCGCGCTGCGCGCACGCGCCGGCAAGCCGTTCGCGGAGGCCGCGCGCGTCCACACACAGCTTGCGGGTGGGCACGTTTCGGCGCTGCGCGGACGCGGCATGGACTACGCCGAATCGCGCGTGTACCAGTCCGGCGACGACGCCCGCAACATCGATTGGCGGCGCACTGCGCGCAGCGGCAAATGGCACACCAAGTTGTTCGAGGCGGAGCGCGAGCGAAGCCTGCTGCTGCTGATCGACACCCACGTGACGATGCGCTTCGGCACCCGCGCGCGCTTCAAGTCGGTGGCCGCGGCGCGCGCCGCGGCGTGGCTGGCGTGGACTTGCGTGCGCGGCGGCGACCGGATCGGCGCGCTGGCGTTCGGGCCGGTGCGCGCGGCGATCGATCCGCACGCCGGAACGCGCGGCGCGCTGGCGACGCTCGGTGCGATCGCGCGTTGGGACGGTTCCGCGCGCGCGGTGGATGATGACGCATCCGGCGAAGCGCTGTCGGTCGCGCTTCGGCGGGCGCAACGGCTGGTGGCGCCGGGCAGCCGCACGTGGCTGTTCAGCGACGGCTGGTGCACGGACGATGCGGCGGCTGCGGCGCTTGCGAAGCTCGCCAGCCACGCCGATGTGCGCGTGGTGGCCGTGGCGGACGCGCTGGAAAGCGAACTCGCGCCGGTGGGGTCGTATCTGTTCGCGACCCGGACGGAGCAGCAACGGGTCGATCTGGCGCACGCCGCGGCGCGCGAGCAGTTCCGCGAACAATTGTCGCAGGGTTGGCGCCGGCTCTTTGCGGCCTGCGACGAAGCGGGCATTCCACGGACGCTGCTGGCGACGACGGACGATCCCGGATCGGTGCTCGCGGCGCTGTGGCGCAAGAGGACGCGGCGGCCGTGAGCGCGGACGGTCCCGTGCTGCGCGACATCCACCTGCCGCCCGCGGCGTGGTGGCCGCCGGCGCCGGGCTGGTGGCTGCTGGCCACGCTCGTGTTGTTGCTGACCGTGCTGGGAATCTGGCTTGTAAAACGGCGTGCGCGACGAGGCCCGTTGCGCGCGGCGATGCGGGAAGTCGACAGGCTGGAGTGCGATTATTCGCGCGACGGCGACACGACGGCGCTCGCGGCAGGCGCTTCGCGCCTGCTGCGGCGCGTCGCCCTGCGCGTCGATCCGGCTTGCGCGGCGGCGCCCGGCGATGCATGGCGCGCCTTCCTGCGTACGCACGCGGGCGACGCAAACGCCGAGCAGCACCTGGATGCGCTGGTCAGCGCGCCGTTCCAGAACCAGCCTCCGCTGGATGCCCGCGCGCTGCTCGATGCCGTGCGCGCGTGCTGTCGCCATGCGTTGCGGCGCGCCCGGCCTCCGCGCGGTTCGAGGCGCCTGCCGGCATCCGGCGGCGAGCGCACCTCTGCGGCCATCGACGGGCGCGCGGCATGATCACGTTCGCGTGGCCCTGGATGTTCGCGCTGCTGCCGCTGCCGTGGCTGGCGTGGCGGTTCCTGCCCCCGGCGGCTCCCGGCGTCGCCCTGCATTTGCCGCAGCGGATTGCCCTGGCGCGCGCTTCCGGCGGCGGCGCGCGGCGAGGGCGTGTCGCGGCGGCGGTGCTGGCGTGGCTGCTGATCGTGTGCGCGTCCGCGCGTCCGCAGCAACCGGCGCCTCCGCAGGCGCTGGAGCACACCGGCCGCGCCCTGATGCTGGCCGTGGACACGTCGGGCAGCATGGCGATCGAGGACATGCGCTACGGCGATCGCGCCGTCAGCCGCTTCGCCGCGGTGCGTGCGATCGCGGACCGTTTCATCGCACAGCGCTCCGGCGACGAGGTGGGCCTGATCCTGTTCGGCAGCCACGCTTACCTGTTGACGCCCATGACCTTCGACGTCGACGCGGTGGCCAAGCAGATGGCCGGCGCCGCGATCGGGCTGGCCGGGCGCGAGACCGCGATCGGCGACGCGATCGTGCTGGCGGTGAAACACCTCGCCGCGTTGCCCGCGCGCGCGCGGGTGCTGGTGCTGCTGACCGACGGCGTCAACACCGCGGGCAACGTCACGCCGCAGGCGGCGGCGGAACTGGCCAAGGCCGCGGACGTGCGCATCTACACCATCGGCGTGGGCTCCGACGCGCAGGCCGTCGATGTATTCGGCATGCAGTTCCAGGCGCAGGACAGCCAACTCGACGTGCAGGCGTTGACGCAAATCGCCGACGAGACCGGCGGGCGATTCTTCCGCGCCTCGGACGTCGGTCAATTGGCGGCGGCCTACCACGCGATCGACGCGCTGGAGCCGCTGGCGAGCGGCGCGTCGCTGCTGCGCCCGAACCGCGAGTTGTATCCGTGGCCGCTGGCGCTGGCGTTGCTGCTTGCGTGCAGCCTGCTGCCATGGCGCGCGTTGCTGCCTCGCAAGGTGGCGGCGGCATGAACCCGATCGACGCCATGTCCGGTTTCGGGCTGCATTTCCTGCGCCCGTGGTGGTGGCTGGCGCTCGCGCCGTTGCCGCTGGCGTTGTGGATGCTGGCCCGCAGCGGCGGCGGACGCGCCGCGCTGTCGCGTCTGGCCGACGCGGCGCTGCTGCCGCACCTCCTGCACGACACGGGCGCACGCCGGCGCCTCGCGCTCGGGTTGTGCGCGCTGGCGTGGACGTTCGCGGTGGCTGCGCTGACCGGGCCGGCCTGGCAGAAAGTCGCGACCCCGTTGTACGTGAATGGCG
This sequence comes from Rhodanobacteraceae bacterium, assembly GCA_030123585.1. Lineage (NCBI taxonomy): Bacteria > Pseudomonadati > Pseudomonadota > Gammaproteobacteria > Lysobacterales > Rhodanobacteraceae > Rhodanobacteraceae bacterium. The sequence goes on along the minus strand of CP126120.1, from coordinate 1,778,301 downwards.
CGGCACGGGTGGTGGTGTTGTCGCTGTCGGACGACATGCTGGCGCAGGATCTCAAACCCGATCGCATGACCCGCGCGCGCTTTGCGGTGCGCGATCTGCTGGACGATGCGGGCGATGCGCGCACCGCGCTGGTCGCGTACGCGGGCGCGGCGTTCACCGTCGCGCCGTTGACCGACGACAAGCGCACGGTGCTGAATTTCCTGCAGGCGCTGCAGCCCGACGTGATGCCGGTGCCGGGCAACGATGCCGCCGCCGGCATCCGGCAGGGCCTGCAGCTGCTGCAACAGGCGCACGTGCAGGGCGGCGAGATCGTGCTGGTGACCGACACCGCCGGCGCGGCTGCGCAGGATGCGGCGCGCGCGGCGCACGCGCGCGGCGTCCGGGTGGACGTGGTCGGGATCGGCACCGAGGCGGGCGCGCCGGTGCCGCGCAACGGCGGCGGTTTCGCGAGCGGGTCCGGTGGAATGCTGATGGCGCGCCGCGACGATGCCGCGCTGCGCGCGGTCGCGAGCGCGGGCGGCGGACGCTACGTCGCGCTGGATGCCGAGGGCAGTGGCGTCGCCGCGCTGGGCGCGCCGGTTTCCGGATCGGGACGCGCGAGCCGCGGCGAGCGCGCGCAGTTGTGGCGGGACGGCGGCGTATGGCTGTTGCCGGTGCTCGCCGTGCTGGCGTCGCTGGCGTTCCGGCGCGGCTGGCTGCTGGCGCTCGCGTTGTGCGCGTTGCCGGCGGCGATGCCCGTCGCGCATGCGTCGACCTGGTCGTCGTTATGGTCGAACCGCGACCAGCGCGCGCTGCATGCGCTGCAGGACGGCGACGCCGCGCGGGCGCGGGAATTGGCGACGACGCCCGGCGTGCGTGGCGCGGCGGAGTATCGTTCGGGCGATTACGCCGGGGCGGCCAAGGCGTTCGCGCAGGGCGACGACGCGCGCGCGCGTTACAACCTCGGCAATGCCTTGGCGAAGCAGGGCGAATATGCCAAGGCGATCGCCGCGTACCGGCAGGCGCTGGATCGGGATCCGGAATTCGCCGACGCGCGCGCGAACCTCGACGCGGTCGAGGCATGGCTGAAGCGGCATTCGCAGGCTTCGCCGTCGCAGGGACAGGGCCAATCGAACCAGCAAGGCCAGCGCGAAGCGTCCGGCGCGGATCGTGCGCAGTCGCAAAACGGCCAATCCCATCCGCAGTCCGGGCAGGACCCATCGCAGTCGTCGGCATCGCCCGGTTCCTCCGCAGACGCGCAGGGCGGGCAGTCGAATCCTTCGGCTACTTCGCAGGGCCGCGGCGCCGGCAAGGATCAGAATGATGGTGCCACGTCGGCGGCGGAAGCCGCACGCCAGCAACGCCAATCCGAACAGGCCGCGCAAGGTTTGAAGCAGGCCTTGCAGGGTGCCCGCGGCGATGCCTCGAAGCCGCAAACCGGAACGCCCGGAGCGTTCGCGCTGGGCCAGTCGGAAGCGGACGAGCATTCGCCGTTCGACGCGAGCCAGCGCGCGCTGCTGCGCGCGGTGCCGGACGACCCCGGCGCGCTGCTGCGCCGCAAGTTCCGGCTCGAATGGGAACGCCGCAACGGCCAGTCGCAGGAGAACGGGCAATGATCGCGCGGCGCGGGTGGGTCGTGGGGCTGGCATCGCTGGCGTTGCTGGCATTGCTCGCGCCGCTGGCGCAGGCCGCCACGCTGCACGCGTTTCTCGACCGCAGCCACGTCAGCCTCGGCGACACCGTCACCCTCAACATCCAGACCAGCGGATCGCTCGGCAATCCCGACCTGTCGCCGTTGCAGAAGGATTTCGAGGTGCTGGGCACCTCGCGTTCCAGCAGCGTGCAGATCGTCAACGGCAAGACCACCCGCAGCGTGCAACTCGGCATCGCGTTGAAGCCCTTGCACGCCGGCACCTTGACGATCCCCGCGCTCGCCATCGGCGGCGCTACCACGCAGCCGTTGACCCTGCACGTGGGCGCGGCGCCCAGCGGGGGCACCGGCAAGGCCGGCGATCCGGTGTTCATGGAAACCAACGTGCAGTCGAGTTCGCCGTACGTCGGCCAGCAAACCGTATACACGGTGCGCCTGTTCTACCTGCCCGGCGTCGACGGCGCGCTGGGCGATCCGAGCGCGGACGGCGCGCGCCTGATCCAGCTCGACCGCGACCATCGTTACGTCACCCAGCGCGACGGTTACACCTACAAGGTCATCGAGCGCAGTTGGGCGCTGATCCCGCAGCGCAGCGGACCGGTCACCGTGCAGGGGCCGGTGTTCGAGGGACAGCGGCTGGGCGTGGGCATTCCCAATGCGTGGTTCAACAATCCGAACGCCCTGCTGAACGCGCCGCTGCAGGGCTTCGGCGGCGCGGTTCGCGCGACGGCGCCGGCGGCGCGGGTCGATGCGCGTGCGGAACCGGCGAACGCGGGCAAGCCCTGGCTGCCCGCGCGCAGCGTGCAGTTGAAGCTGACCGGCCTGCCCCGGGACGGCAAGGTGGATGCGGCCACGCCCCTGACCGTCACGCTCAGCATCAGCGCGGTCGGCCAGCCCGCCGACGTTTTGCCGGAACCGGAATTGCCGGCGATCGCGGGAGCGCGGGTGTATCCCGACCGGACGCAGGATACGACCGACGACAGCGGTGAATGGTTGCGGGGCACCCGTACGCGCAGTTTCGCGATCGTGCCGGACCGCAACGGCACGCTTGCGATCCCCGCGATCACCCTGGACTGGTGGGACACCACCCAGGATCGCGCCGAACAGGCCGGCGTGCCCGCGCACGTGCTGACCGTCAGCGGCGTGTCGGCGAGCGCGTCCGCGCCGCCGGCAAGCAGCAGCGCCAGACCCGCAGCGCAGGCAGCGCCGCCCGCGACCACGATGGATCGAAGCGCATCCGTTCCGCGGACATGGTGGCGCGACTTGGCGATCGCGAGCCTCGCGTTGTGGGTGATCGTCGCTGTCGCGGCACTGGCATGGTGGCTCGTCCGTCGCCGCGTGCGGCGTGATGCGGTGGCGATCGCGGGACACGAGGATTCCCATGCCGAAACTGAAGTCGCGCCTTTGTCCTTCGCGCGGCGCGATGCCTCGCCGCAGGCCGATGCGCGCGTGCTGCAGAAGCGGACGCTGGACGCCGCGCACGCCGGCGATGCGGCCGCGTGCGAGCGCGCCCTGCTGGCCTGGGCGCGCGCGGCGCGTCCTGCGGTTTCCCATGCGGGTTTGCTTCGCGACGCCTTGTCCGATCCGGTGCAGCGCGAAGCGCTGGATGCGTTGCAGCGGGTGCGTTGGCAAGGCGGCGATCCGGTCTCCGCGTGCGCGAAGGTGGCGCAAGCCTTCGCGTACGGCTTCGCGTGGCGGGAAGACGAACAGCGGAAGGGCACGGACGAAAGCGGCTTGCCGCCGCTGTATCCATCTCCCTAATCGATCGCGATGGAAACGTGCAGGCGTTCCGCCGCACGCCGCCAGACCTCGGCCATGCCGCGATCGAATGCACACAGCACGATCCGGTGCGGCGTGCGCAGCCGGTGTTCTTCCTCGGCCAGCACGCTCAACGCCACGCCGGCCGCGGCATCGCGCGGGTAGCCGTACACGCCGCAACTGATCGCGGGAAACGCGATGCTGTCGACCGCGTGTTCGCGCGCCAGCACCAGCACGTTGCGATGGCAGGCTGCGAGCAATGCCGGTTCGTCGCGGTCGCCGCCGCGCCAGACCGGGCCGACGGTGTGGATCACGAAGCGCGCGGGCAGGTCGAAACCCGGCGTGATGCGCGCCTCGCCGGTCGGGCAGCGCACGCCGGGACGTGTTTCGGGAATCGCGCGGCAGGCTTCGAGCAGGCGCGGACCGGCGGCGCGGTGGATGGCGCCGTCGACCCCGCTTCCTCCGCGCAGACCTTCATTGGCTGCGTTGACGATGACGTCGACGCGTAGCGTGGTGATGTCGGTCTGGATGATTTCGATAGTCAAGACGATGGCAGACGGCGCTTTACGTGCCGTCATTCCGGGGCCGCGCGCAGCGCGGAACCCGGAATCGGTGGCTATTGTGTGATATCGGCAAAGGCGCTGGGTTCCGGATCGCCGCTTGGCGGCGTCCGGAATGACCACAGCTTGTCATCTCGTTGCAAGTCTGCGAGTTAGTGTGATTGCTGCTTCAGCAAATCGCGGATCTCGGTGAGCAGCACCACGTCCGGCGGGGTCGACGGCGGTGCGGCTTCCTTCTTCGGCATGGCGCGTTCCAGCAGCTTGATCACGATGAAGACCGCCAGCGCGATGATCAGGAAGGTGATGACGTCGTTGATGAAGGTGCCGTAGTTGATCGACACGACCTTCTTGGGGTCGGGCGAATCCTGGATGATGGCTTTCAATTTCGAGAAATCGATGCCGCCGGTGATCATGCCGATCGGCGGCATGATGATGTCGTTGACCAGGGACGTGACGATCTTGCCGAACGCGGCGCCGATCACCACCGCGACCGCCAGGTCGACCACGTTGCCGCGCATGATGAACGCTTTGAAATCTTTCGCGAAGCTCATTGCGTACTCCTTCTGTGGAAGTGTGTCCCCTCGGCCGCGTCGCGGCGCGCTTATTTAGGCACCGCCGTTTGCCGTGCGCAAGCCGTCCGGCGTTCAGACGATGCGGCCTTCCAACGTCGCGATGCCCTGCAATTCGGCGCGAAACCGGTCGCCGCGCGCGAGCGGTCCCACGCCCGCGGGGGTGCCCGTGAAAATCAGATCGCCGGCCTTCAGTTCGAACAGCTTCGAGAGTTCGGCGATGATCCCGGGCACCGCGAAGATCATGTCCGCGATGTCGGTGTCCTGGCGCGTTTCGCCGTTGACCGCGAGCGACAAGCGCGCGTGCGTCGGATGTCCGATCTCGCTGGCCGCGCGCAGCGCCGACACCGGCGCGGAAGCATCGAATCCCTTGGCGACGTCCCACGGCAGGCCCTTGGCCTTCATCGCGGCCTGCAGGTCGCGGCGGGTCAGGTCCAGCCCGACGCCGTAGCCGAACACGCGGTCGAGTGCGTGTTCCGGGTCGATGTCGCGGCCGCCTTTCGACAGCGCCACCACCATTTCGACCTCATGGTGCAATTCTTGCGTTGCGGACGGATACGGAATATCGCCGCCGTCTGCGACGATCGCATCGGCAGGTTTCATGAAGAACACCGGGTTAGCGCGGCTCACCGCTTGCGCGCCCATCTCCTTCGCGTGCTCGGCGTAATTGCGGCCGATGCAATAGATGCGGTGCACGGGAAAGCGCGTGTCGCTACCATGGACAGGCAGGCTCGGAACGGCGGGTGGATCGAATGAAAACGGCATTGATGCACCTCGCGGATTTGAAATCTCTCTCCCATCGGGAGAAGCGAACCCGCGCACAGCGCGAGCGCCCAGCGCCGCGTGAGGGTACGCCGTCCGCATGGTTTGTCCAAACAATTTGAAAGGGATTCGATTGGCCGGCCCGTCACTCACCTTAACCGTTTTCCATCGAATAGTGACAATTTTCCGGCTTGAATCTGATCTTGACACTTGCATTCGCAAACGGGCTTGCACCAGGCGTGTCCGAATGCAAGATGATGTTGTGGACAAAAGTGCCATCCTTTTTAACACCGATGAAGCTTGCGATGTTGTACCCACTTTGTAATTCGACGTCATCGACTTGGATGAGATAGATTGATTCTTTAATATGCGTATTCGAGGGTCTAGGAATCCCGATGGTATTCGGTTGCAGCGGGCCGGGTGACAGTTTTCCACTAATGTCGGTACCGGCAGAGTATTGGCATGGCTCTTTGAGCACGAGCTGCTGTTTCTCCAGATTTACTGGTTCCTCTGAAGTTGGGTCGTTGCTTATATTGCGTATCGTGAACGTATCTACCGTGGTGCATGCACACATCAAAACGCATGCCGTCAGCACGAATGGGGAAACTGCAATGTTCTTTGGGTTCATATTTAGTAGCCTCCTTGAAATTGTGCTTTTCGATCGCAGCTGGGGTTATGCTCGAACTTGATGTACAGGTAAGTTGAAGCAGGCGGTGCACTTGCCGCACACTGAGGAATACGCCACCCAACGCGAATGCACCGGCGGACGGGAATATTTAGGTATCAAAAAACTGAAGCGCCGATAATCATTCGTCCTGCAGCGTTTTGGTCAGTGGTGCGCGCACGACGCGCGTGATGGGCCAAAGCGCACTCAACACGCCCAGGATCAACACATACGCGAACGTCCGGCCGATGACGCCGGCATCGACGTGCATCCGGAACTGGATTGCCGAGCCGCCCGTGGAAGATCCGACTTCGTGGCCGTTCACCACGAGCCACGCCACCAGTACGGCAATCGCTGCGCACACCGCGCCGATCGCCAGCACTTCGACCAGCAACGCGACGGCCAGCGCACCGCGGCGAAAACCGACCGCGCGCTGGATCGCGAGTTCGCGCCTGCGCGCAGCCAGCGCCATGCCGAGCGCGTTGACGATGGTCAGGATCGCACCCAGCCCCAACGCCGCGGCGACGCCTTCTGTCGCGGCGGTGATGAGGTATTTCAGGAACGCCGTCTGGTCGGTGTAGTAATCCCGCTGCAGTACCGCGTGCAGCCCTTGCGTTCGCGGGTTGTCGTGCAGCGCCTTCTTGAATTTATCGAAAGCCGTGGGCGAAGTCAGCTTCACCCACAAGCAGGTCAGGGTGCCTTGCGCGTGATAGGCCGCCTGCAGCGCCGCCATGTCGGTCCAAAGTTCCGATTCCCAGAATCCGCCGGCTGCTGCAAATTCGCCGCTGACATGCCACGGAGCGTTGTTGATCGAGGTGGTGGCGCCGGTTTCCAGCGCCACGAAGCCGCGTGCGGCGGCGACGCCCGCGATCAATTCGTCCTTGCCTGCGGCGAAACGTCGTCCGGAGCGCATCGAGATGGCATGACCCAGCACGTTCCAGAACGCCGGCGTCACGCCGCGCACCAATACCGTCGCGGTGGTGCCATCGGTGCGGCGCAGGCGCGTATCGACCACGAATTGCGGCGCCACCAATGGCTGGCCTTGGCGGCCTTGCGCGACACCGGGCAGCGAACCCACCAGCGCGGCGAGCTCCGGCTGGAAGCTTCCGCTCGATTCGCTGGCGAGGACGTTGCCTGGCAACACGACCGCCACATCGGGCAAGCCGGTGTTGCCGGCCAGTTGCTGCAGTCCGGCCGGCAGCGTCAGCAACACCGCCAGCGTGATGCCGGCGATGATGTACCCGAATGCGATCAGCAGGGTGTGGCGCGGGCGTGCCAGCGCCGTGGCAAGACCTGTCGCGAAGCTTCTGGCGATTTCGCGCAGGAATGCCATCTCAGATCGCCCGGTAATCCGCCGGCCGCACCCGCGCGATCAGTCCCGCCGGCCATGCGAGTGCCGCCGCGACCAGCACCGCAAGCCATGCGGGCAATCCCCACCATGCCCACGCGGGAGCACCATTTGCAATGAACCCGAAGAAGGTTGGCGCAAGTTCGTGGGACACTAGCTTGGCGAGCCCCAGCCCCAGCAACGCACCCAATACTGCGGTCGCCAGCAGTTCCAGCGCGAAGGCGCCGAACAGCGTGACGCGCCGGAACCCCAATACCTGCAGCAGCGCGAACTTTGCACGGCGCTGCGCCGCTGTGTGCGCCAGCACGCTGATCAGCACCGAAGCCGCGCACAGCAGGATCGCGGCCATCACGAAGGCCAAGAGTTGCTGCACCTTGCCGAAGCGCGCCCAGCCATTCTGTTCGGTCGCATTGGTGGTGACGCTGAGGCTCGGAAAATCGTGCGCGAAAGCGGCTTCGATCCGGGCCGCAAGCACTTCGTTGTCGCGCGGATCGCTGGCGCTCGCGAAAAACGTCACCACCTTGTCCTTGCCCTGGATGCCTGGCGCTGCGCGATTGACATAGTCGTAATGCACGAGCCCGAGAGGCGAGGAGCCCGGAAAGGTCCCGATGATGTGCAAGGCTATCAGCGCGCCATGTCCATTCATGCCGCTGGGTGGCTCGACCGCTTGGCCGACCCGCCATCCGCACTTGGAAACCACACCCTCGCTGATGATCGCGCCCAGCGGATCCGCGTTCCAGCGTTGCATCGTGGCGGCAGGGACCTTTTGTTTCGCCAAATAGACGTGCGCTCCTGGGCCGCCCAGAGCGTAGAGTCCAATCAGTGTTGCCGACGTGCACTGGGCGCCTTGTATTCCGTACCAATATACGCCGTGTGCGCCATGGATCGCTTCGATGCGACGGGCGTAATCGAGGGGCAATCCCCCGCGCTGGCTACCGTTGCGGATGATGATGCCGGAGCCGCTGTCCGTCGTACCGCCTAGGGTTGGCGTTGCAAGCGCCGCTAGAGTAAGCCACGCGGCCGTCGCGATTGCCAAGGTGAGTACCAGGTATGCAGCTTGGCCTAGGCTGGCGCGCAGATTGTTTGCAGCCAAGACGAAGGCGGAATGCATGGACGGCATCAGGATCGAGCTGCGTCTGAGGTATCCAGCAGCCGGAGCGTTCCAGTGTTGCGACAGCGTTCGCATGCAGTGAGCAGCAAACCATAAAATTCGCACGTCTCTTGAGTCATCGGTGGCTCGTCTTTGATGGCATCTCGCAACAGAACGTCAAATCCGATACCACCGATGACGTCAGTTATACCGCATACGCGGACACGATCAGCAATCAGGATAACAACGAGGCGGAGTCGCCCCTATACACTGTGCTGGCGGTGGGCACTTCTCTACTACTTGTGGTATCAGTACCGCACTTCCTAGGCTGATATTTGCAGAGTCTACGGTGACAGCGCCAGCAGTAGCGTATGCGCCGACCAGCAGGAACACCGTTGTTGTACAACTGATGACGAATTTCTTGTTCATTTTCATGTTATTTCCATCCTTTTGCCTTGTGGCAAGAACATCATCCAGTTGCTTCCTTTGCAGTGGATCCTCGCTTCCAGCGATCCGGTAGGTTACGCTTGCTGAACTACTCTGGCTGAATCAGGAATGAATGACGACGGCGCGCCTCGTTGTCAAGCAGTTCTCTGTGACATGTGTCAACCGGAACGCTTGATGACTGATGCTGGTCCGCTACCGGACGCACCGCCATGCTATGCCGGCTTGCGCGGTCACGAGACAGGCGCGCACGGGGACGGACAGTGAGCAACGGTGATTCCAAGGATCTCCTGCACGAGCTGCGCATCGACAGCAGGCAGCGCGACGACGAATCGCGTCCGCGCTGGCCGTGGATCGTCGCTGCCGTGATCGTGGTGCTGATCCTTGCCGGCGGCGTCACGGCGTTCGCGCTGCGCGGCCATGCGGCGACCGTCGAGACCAGTACCGCGGTGGCGGCTGCGTCCAGCAGCGATGCCGCCGTGTTGCAGGCGACCGGCTACGTGGTCGCGCGGCGGCAGGCCACCGTGGCTGCGCAGATCGTCGGCACCATCACGCAAGTTGAGGTCGAAGAGGGCCAGCACGTCCAGAAGGGACAGGTGCTGGCCCGCATCGACGACACCCAGTACGTCGCGGCGTTGAACGCTGCCAGGGCCCAGGATGCCGCGGCGCAGGCGCAGGTCGCGCAGGCACGGGCGACGCTGGCGCAGGCGCGTGCCGATGCCGCGCGGATGAACGCCGTCGTTGCGCGAGGCTATGTTTCCAAACAGACGGCGCAGCAGGCCAACACCCAGGTGGCCACCGATGCCGCGGCGCTGGATGTTGCCGGCCGGCAGGCCGCGGCTGCGGCGGCGAACGTCAAGCTGGCCCAGGTGAATCTCGGCTACACCATCATTCCGGCGCCGTTCGCGGGCGTCGTGACCCAAAAGGACGCCGAGGTCGGCCAGATCACGTCGTACTTCACCGCGGGGGGCGGTGGCATCGCGACCATCGTCGACATGAATTCGCTGGAAATCGACGTCGACGTCAACGAGGCTTATATCAGCCGCGTCGTTCCCGGCATGCCGGCCGAGGCGGTGCTGGACGCGTACCCCGACTGGAAGATTCCCGCGCACGTGATCGCGATCATCCCGAGCGCGGACAAGAGCAAGGCCACGGTGAAGGTGCGCATCGCGCTCGACCGGAAGGACCCGCGCATCATCCCGCAGATGGGTGTGCGCGTGTCCTTCCTCGAAAAGAAGGATGCGAACCGCAAGCCGCTGCCCGGCGTACTGGTGCCGAAGTCGGCGATCGTGCAGCGCGATGGCAAGGACGTGGTGTTCGTGGTCGCGGACGGACGCGCACAGCAGACGCCGGTCACCGCGGGCGCGGATTTCTCGGATTTGAAACAGGTGACGCAGGGTTTGAGCGCGGGCGCCGAGGTGGTGACCGCGCCGTCAGCTGATTTGAAGGATGGCGAGAAGGTGAAGGTGAAGGCAACAGGCGGGCAGTAAATGGCTTGTCATTCCGGGGCTGCGCGAAGCGCAGAACCCGGAATCGGTTCTGAAGCCCGTCAAGACCGATTCCGGGTTCCGGCCTGCGGCCGGCCCCGGAATGACGAGTGAAACGAGACTCTTCGCGAGGTAATGACGATGAACGCAGCAGTCGCTGAAGTGCAAGCCAGCAACGGTCCGCTGGTGCAGATCCGGGGCCTGTCCAAGACCTATACGCGCGGCAAGCAGAAGCTCGAGGTGCTGCACCACATCGACCTCGACATCGCGCGCGGCGATTTCTTCGCACTGATGGGGCCGTCGGGCTCGGGCAAGACGACCTTGCTGAACCTGATCGGTGGTCTCGATTCGCCGACCGCCGGGTCGCTCAGCGTGGACGGCAAGCGCATCGACAAGATGGGCGAGGGCCAGCTCGCGCGCTGGCGCGCCGGCAACGTCGGCTTTGTGTTCCAGTTCTACAACCTGATGCCGGCGCTGACCGCGCAGAAGAATGTCGAACTGCCGTTGCTGTTGACCAAGCTCTCAGGCGCGCAGCGCAGGAAGAATGCCGCGATCGCGTTGCAGCTCGTCGGACTCGCCGATCGCGCCTCGCACAAGCCGAGCGAGCTGTCGGGCGGCCAGCAGCAGCGCGTGGCGATCGCACGCGCGATCGTGTCGGACCCGACGCTGCTGGTGTGCGACGAGCCGACCGGCGATCTGGACCGCCAGTCCGCCGAGGAAGTGCTGACCCTGTTGCAGCGCCTCAACCGCGAGCACGGCAAGACCATCGTGATGGTGACGCACGATCCCAAGGCGGCCGAATACGCCTCGCACACCCTGCACCTCGACAAGGGCACGCTCGTCGAGCAAGCCGTCGTGTCATGAAACGGCGCTGGCAAGAAGGATCTGTCATTCCCGCGCAGGCGGGAATCCAGTGACTCTGAGATGCATGCAAAGCAACCTGCTGTCTACATTCTCGCAAATGACCGCAACGGCACCTTGTACATCGGCGTGACCAGCGACTTGATTCAACGCATTTGGCAACACCGCAACGGCCTAGTCGATGGATTTAGCAAACGCTATGGCACGCACAAATTGGTGTACTTCGAGATGCACGCCACGATGGATGCGGCGATTCTTCGCGAAAAACAAATGAAGAAATGGAATCGGCAATGGAAATTGCGATTGATCGAGGAAAGCAATCCTTACTGGCACGACTTGTATCCGGGGATTTCGAACAATTTGCCGGAGCAAGACACTGGATTCCCGCCTGCGCGGGAATGACGAGGTGAATCGATGAAATACTTCAACCTGGTCTGGGGCGCGCTGTTCCGGCGCAAGACGCGGACCATCTTCACGCTGATCTCCATCCTCGCCGCGTTCTTGCTGTTCGGCCTGCTCAACGCGGTGCGGGTGGCGTTCACCAGCGGCAGCGACAGCCTGGCGGGCAACGAGCGGCTGGTCGTCGCCTCGCGGTTCTCGATCATGACCGGCCTGCCGGAAAGCCTGAAGGCGCGCATCGCGGCGATCCCGGGCGTGGAAGGCGTGGGCCACGAGAACTGGTTCGGCGGCGTGTACCAGGATCCGAAGAACTTCGTCTTCAGCTTCGCGGTGGACGAGGATTACCTGGCCACGAATCCCGACATCCTGCTGACGCCCGAGCAACGCCGGAAATTCGCCCAGACCCAGGACGGTGCGCTCGTGGGCGAGGCGCTGGCCGCGCGCTACCACTGGAAGGTCGGCCAGCAGATTCCGTTGCAGTCCACGATCTTTCCGCGCAAGAACGGCGACAAGACCTGGCCGTTCACCATCGTCGGCATCTACAAGGTGGCGAAGGATGCACCCAACGGTTCCGACCAGATGTTCTTCCTGCACTGGAAGTACTTCGACGAGGCCAACATGTACAGCCAGCACACGGTGGGCTGGTACGTGGTGAAGCTGAAGGACGCGAAGGACGCCGACAAGATTGCGCAGGCGATCGACGCGCTGTCGGCCAATTCCGACCATGAAACCAAGACGCAGACCGCCAACGCCTTCAACGCCTCCTTCGCCAAGCAGATCGGCAACATCGGCCTGATCGTCGAGGCGATCATGGCGGCGGTGTTCTTCACGTTGATCCTGCTGACCGGCAACACCATGGCGCAGGCGGTGCGCGAGCGCATCCCGGAACTGGCGGTGTTGAAGACGATCGGATTTTCCAATCGCAGCGTGCTCGCGCTGGTGCTGGCCGAATCCGTCCTGCTGCTGTTGATCGGCGGCGTGATCGGCATGGCGATCGCCAGCGCGTTGGCGCCGGCGCTCGCCAAGGGCAGCGGCGGGATGATCCAGTTGCCGCCGATCGGCGCGGTGAGCTGGATCGAGGGCGTGGTGTTGATGATCGCGATCGGCGTCGTGGTCGGCGTGCTGCCCGCGTTGCGCGGGATGCGCTTGAAGATTGTTGACGCCTTGGCCGGACGTTGAGGAGCGTGACATGAAAAAATTTCTGTTCGGCCTTGGCCTTGCGGTGGTCGTGATCGTCTGGCTGGTGGTGTGGACGGCGCTGCCGTGGTTCGTGGTGCTGGGCTTGGCGATCCTGCTGGCGCTGTGGCTGCTGGCCGCGCGTACCGGCCGGCGCACGCTGTCGGTCACGCGCGTGGGCCTGAGCACGCTCGGTGAGCGGCTGGGCTCCACCGCGGTGATCGTGGTCGGCATCGCCGGCGTGGTCGGCGTGCTGGTGGCGCTGCTGGCGATGGGCGACGGCCTGACCGCCACGTTGCAGCAGACCGGCAGCAACGACACCGCGATCGTGCTGCGCGGTGGTTCGGGCGCGGAAAGCAATTCCGTGCTGACGCGAGACGACATCGACGTGATCGAGCAGGCGCCGGGCATCGCGCGCGACGCGCAGGGCAAGCCGATCGCGTCGGCGGAACTGGTGGTGGTCGCCAACGTGCCGAAGAAGAGCGATCCGAAAACCGACGCCAACGTCGCGATCCGCGGTGTCGGCGACGAAGCTTGGACGGTGTGGCCGAACGTGAAGATCGTCAAGGGCCGCAAGTTCACGCCCGGCATGCGCGAGCTCGACGTGGGCGAGGGCGCGGAGCGCCAGTTCGCCGGCCTGGAAGTGGGCAAGACGCTGCGCCTCGGCGGCCAGGACTGGACCATCGTCGGCGTGTTTGCATCGAACGACGCGCACGGCTCGGAACTGTGGGGCGATTCCAAGTCCGTGGCTTCGGCGTATCGCCGCGGCAGCAGCGCGGAATCGGTGACGGCGCGGCTGACGTCGCCCAAGGCCTTCGACCAGTTCAAGGCTTCGCTGATGGGCGATCCGCGCGTCAAGGTGGACGTCAGCACCACGCGCGATTATTTCAACAAGCAATCCGAAGGCCTGAGCAAGGTGATTCGCATCGTCGGCATCACCATCGGCATCATCATGGCGATCGGCGCGATTTTCGGCGCGCTCAACACCATGTACGCGGCGGTCGCCACGCGCGCCCGCGAAATCGCGACGTTGCGCGCGATCGGCTTCCGCGGCCTGCCGGTGGTGGTCTCGGTGCTGCTGGAAACCATGCTGCTGGCGCTGCTCGGCGGCATCGTCGGCGCCGTGATCGTGTGGCTGGTCTTCAACGGCTACACCGCGTCCACCGTGGGTGGCAACTTCAGCCAGGTGGTGTTCCAGTTCCGGGTGACGCCGGAACTCTTGTGGACCGGCATCAAGTGGGCGCTCGCGATCGGCTTCATCGGCGGCCTGTTCCCCGCGGTGCGCGCCGCGCGGCTGCCGGTGGTGAACGCACTGCGCGAGTTGTAAGAAGGTTCGCGTAGCCAATCAAACGCCGCCGTCAGCGCTTCTGCTGCTGCGGCGTTGCCGCGTCCGCAGCGGGCGGCGCATTGCGGGCCTGTTCGAGAACCCACGCCACCACTTGCGCGGCAAGCTGGTCGTCGGCGGCGCCGAAGGCGGTGACGATCTGCGGCACGTCCACGCCCGACGGTTGCTGCGTGACGACGAAGCTGCGGGTCGCGAGCAGGTCGCGCGCGCCGCCGCGGCGCAGTTGCGCGTCGAAGCGCACGACCACCACCGGCGATCCCGCCCGGTATTCCGACTGGAACGTGCGCAGGTCGCCAGAGAGGGTGTAATCGGAAGAGAAATGGTCGTCGTCGGTGGTGACGGCCGGCAGTTTCGCGGCCATGAAGGCATCGACCAGCCGGTGCCGCACCAGCAGCGCGGGCGATTCGCTCCAGCGCGCGCCCTTGTAGGTGCTGACCTGCCCGGGTTCGGGCATCACCACGATGCCGGCGCCGTTGAGCACGCCGGTGGTGTTCGGGGTGTCCACGCGCAGGCTGAAATTCGCGGCCGGCGCAGCGGCGGGCGCCGCGGGGCTTTCCTCGGGCTGCCAGATCTGCACGGGTTCGCGGTTCGGCAGCACCGAACAGGCGGCGAGCAGGGCGATTCCGCCCAGCGCGGCCAGCGTGCGCGCGGCGGAAAAGGATTGGGGCACGGTCATCGTCGCATCCTCAGTGTTTCGGCGTGAATTCGTTGGCGTGGTCGCGTCCGAGCAGATAGCCGGCCGGATTGGCCTGCAACTGGCTGGTGATCTGGTGCAGATCGCGCAGGGTGCCGCGCAGCTCGCGCAGGGTCGGGCCGATCTGGTCCACGCCGCGCAGGCCCGATTGCAGCGAGCCCTGGTTGTCCGCGAGCAGCCGGTTGAGGCTCTGCGTGGTTTGCTGCAGCGTGGTCATCGCGGCCGCCGCGCGATCGAGGGTTTGTTTGCCGGGGCCGTTGACCAGCTGGTTGGCGCCGGCGAGGGTCTGGTTGAGTTGTTGCGAAGCCGCGGCCGCCTCCTTGATCAGGCTGCGCAGGTCGTCGCGTTCGGCGGCCAGCGCGCCGGTGGTCTGGGCGATGTTTTCCAGCGTCGTGTTGATGCGGTCGACGTTCTGGTCGGACACGATCCTGCCCAGGCGGTCGAGGATGCCGTTCAACGAAGTGACCACGTCGCCGCCGGATTCGAGCAGCTTGGTCAGCGCCGAGCTTTCGGAGTGGATCACCGGCACCGGGTTGTCGGGGGTCGGCATCAGCGGCGTGCTGTTGGGCGCGCCGCCGGTCAGTTGCACGAAGGCGACGCCGGTGAGGCCGAGCAGGCCCAGCTTGGCGCGGGTGTCGGTCTTGATCGGGGTGTCGCCCGCCACCTGGATGCGCGCGATCACCTTGCGCGGATCCTTCGGATCCAGTTTCAACTGGCTGACCTCGCCGACCTGGATGCCGTTGTATTGCACCGGGCTGCCCTTGGACAGGCCGGTCACGGCTTCGGTGAACACGATGTCGTAATAGTGGTATTGCCGGTTGAGGCTGGTCTTGGCCAGCCACAGCGCGAACAGCACCACCAGCGCCACCACCACCAGGGTGAACGCGCCGATCAGCACATGATGGGCCTTGGTTTCCATATCGTTACCTCATGCGAGTGCGTGGATCGTTTCCGCCGCGCGCCCGCGCGGTCCCCGGAAATAGTCGCGAATCCAGGGGTCGTCGAAGCGTTCCACCTTGTCCAGCGAATCGGCCACGATCACGCGCTTGTGCGCCAGCACCGCGACGCGGTCGCAGATGGCGTGCAGCGAATCGAGATCGTGGGTGATCATGAACACGGTCAATCCCAGCGCGTCGCGCAGGGTGCGGATCAACTGGTCGAACGAAGCCGCCGCGATGGGATCGAGACCCGAAGTCGGTTCGTCGAGGAACACGATGTCGGGGTCCAGCGCCAGCGCGCGCGCCAGTGCGGCGCGCTTGCGCATGCCGCCCGAGAGTTCCGACGGATACTTGTGGCGCACATCGGGGGACAGATCGGCCAGCGCGATCTTCAGCGCCGCCACGCGCGTCGCGTCGTGCAGCGTGAGCGAGGTGTGTTCCATCAGCGGCACCCGCACGTTTTCGCTCACCGTCAGCGAGGAAAACAGCGCGCCGTTCTGGAACAGCACGCCGCAGCGGCTTTCGACCGCGACCCGCCGGTGTTCCGGCAGGTCGTGGAGGTTCTCGCCGAACAGTTTGACGCTGCCCGCATCAGGTCGGCGCAGGCCGAGGATCGTGCGCAACAGCACCGACTTGCCGCTGCCCGAGCCTCCGACCACGCCCAGGATTTCGCCGCGATAGACGTCGAGGTCGAGGTTGTCGTGCACCACCTGCGCGCCGAACTGGCTGCGCAGGCCGCGCACCTCGACCAGGGTTTCGCGGGGCGCGGCGGCGCTCACCAGTTCATCTCCATGAAGAACAGCGCGGCCAGTGCGTCCACCAGGATCACCATGAAGATCGATTGCACCACGCTGGAAGTGGTGCGCTCGCCGACCGATTGCGCGCTGCCCGCCACCTTGAAGCCTTCCAGGCAGCCGATCACCGCGATCAGGAACGCGAAGATCGGCGCCTTGGACAGGCCCAGCCACAGGTAGCGCAGCGGGGTGTCGGTCTGGAACACCGACACGAACATCGACGGCGAGATGTCCAGCGCGAACCAGCACACCAGCATGCCGCCCGCGATGCCGGCCAGCATCGACAGGAAGGTCAGCAGCGGCATCACGATCATCAGCGCGATCACCCGCGGCAGCACCAGCAGTTCGATCGGGTCGAGGCCCATGGTGCGCATCGCGTCGACTTCCTCGCCGACCTTCATCGATCCGATCTGCGCGGTGAAGGCGCTGGCGGTGCGCCCGGCCAGCAGGATCGCGGTCAGCAGCACCGCGAGTTCGCGCAGGAACGAATACGACACCAGGTCGACGGTGAACACCGTTGCACCATAGCGCTGCAGCGCGGTGGCGCCGAGGAAGGCGATCACCGCGCCGATCAGGAACGACAGCAGCACCACGATCGGCACCGCGTGCAGGCCGGTCTGCTCCATGTTGGCGACCAGCGAGGTGATGCGCCAGCGTTTCGGACGGAACAGGCAACGCGCCAGCGTCTCCAGCGTAGCGCCGGTGAAGCCGAGCAGCTTGAATGCCAGATCGTTGATGTGGACGACGTTGGTGCCGACGTCGGCCAGCAGATCGACGAAGCCGAAGTTGCGCGGCGGCGGCGGGCGGTGCGCGTAGATTTCCGCGACCGCATCGCTGACGGTGCCGAGCAGGGCGCGCAGTTCGCGCGGCACGTCGCGGTCGTGTTCGGCCAGCCAGCGCAGGGCCTTCGGACCCAGCGCCACCGCGATCAGGCCCGCGCCCGCGGTGTCCACGCGGCCGACGTCGTTGAAATCCACGTCGGGGCATTCCGGCAGGCCGGACTTCAGGGCATCGAGTTGCGCTTCGAGCGCGGCGAAATGCGGAAGGGTCCAGTCGCCGGTGAAGCGCAGCACCCCTTCGCCGCCCTCAGGCTTGGTCCATTCCACGATTCCGGGCGCGGTGGCTGACCGGTCCATCCGTCCAATTTACCAGCGCCTTTCGCCCGACGCTCGCGGTATCGCGCCGGCGCGGCGATAATGCGGGGTTTCAACCGCAAGGCATCGCCATGACCAAGCAGACCGTCCTCAACGCCAGCCACCGCGCCGCGGGCGCGAAGATGGTCGATTTCGGCGGTTGGGACATGCCGTTGCACTACGGCTCGCAGATCGAGGAACACCACGCGGTGCGCCGCGACGCCGGGATGTTCGACGTGTCGCACATGACCGTGGTGGACCTGCACGGCGCGCGTTGCCGTGAATTCCTGCGGCATCTCCTGGCGAACGACATCGGCAAGCTGAGGAAACCCGGCAAGGCGCTGTATTCGTGCATGCTCAACGAGCGCGGCGGCGTGATCGACGACCTGATCACCTATTTCCTCGCCGAGGATTTCTTCCGCGTGGTGGTGAACGCCGCGACGCACGACAAGGACCTGGCGTGGATCGAAAAGCAGGCCGTGCCGTTCGGCGTGAAGGTCGCCGAACGCGCCGACCTCGCGATGATCGCGGTGCAGGGGCCGAACGCGCGCGCGAAGGTGCTGGCGCTGATCGATGCCGCCGACCGCGAACGCGTGGAGCAGCTCGGCAAGTTCGTGGCCGCCGAGGCGCGCGGTCCGGACGGCATGCCGCTGTTCGTCGCGCGCACCGGCTACACCGGCGAGGATGGCTTCGAGATCATCGTCCCCGAATGGCACGCGGTCGCCCTGTGGGATGCGCTGGCCGCGGCCGGCGTGCATCCGGCCGGGCTGGGCGCGCGCGACACGCTGCGGCTCGAAGCCGGCATGAACCTCTACGGCCAGGACATGGACGAGGACATCACGCCGTGGGAAGCGGGGCTGGCCTGGACGGTGTCGCTGGACGAAAGCCGCGACTTCATCGGCCGCGCCGCGCTGGAAAAACAGCAGGCCGCGGGCGTGCCGCGCGAACTCGTCGGCGTGGTGCTGGACGACAAGGGTGTGCTGCGCCACGGCCAGCGCGTGGTCACTCCGTCCGGCGGCGGCGAAATCCTGTCCGGGATCTTCTCGCCCACGCTGGGCAAGGCGATCGGCTTCGCGCGGGTGCCGGCCGGCGCCCGCGAAGGCCTGCGCGTGGATATCCGCGGGCGCGAATTGCCGCTGCGGGTGGTGAAGCACCCGTTCGTGCGCGACGGCAAACCTTGCGACGGCATTTGAGTTGCCCGTGCGCTTTTTCGACGTTACGCGTTGTAGCTAGAATCTCCCATTCACCGAGCAGCCAAGGACTCCAGCCATGAGCGACATACCCGGCGATCTGAAATTCCAGAAATCCCACGAGTGGGCACGCGTCGAGGACGCGGGGCAGGTGCGCGTCGGCATTTCCGATCATGCGCAGGAACTGCTCGGCGACCTCGTGTACGTCGAATTGCCCAAGGTCGGCGACAAGGTTGAAGCCGGAGCGAGCTGCGCGGTGGTCGAATCGGTGAAGGCGGCGTCGGACGTCTACGCGCCGGTCAGCGGCGAGGTGGTGGCGATCAACGAAGCACTCGCCGACAAGCCGGAAACAATCAACGAAGACGCGTACGGCGACGGCTGGCTGTTCGTGGTGAAGGCCGGCAATCCCGACGAGATGGACGCGCTGCTCGGTCCCGACGACTACGCCGAACTGATCGAGAGCGACGAGCACTGAGCGCGCGCCGACGCCACCGCGGGCGTCGCCGATGCCGCGCAGCGCGAGCCGGCCGGGCCGTTTTTCCGGGTCCGCGCGAAAAAATTTTCGGCCGCCGGTTTGCCGGACATTCAGTCTTGCATGACGTTTGCGCGCGTGGTTTGCGTGCGTCACGGATGCATTCGAGCACGTTGCGATGAGGAATGTTTGCGACGCGGGCGATGCGCGTGCAAGCCAATGCCGGCGCGGCTTCCAGCGTATCCACACGGCGCAGCGTGCAATTTTGTTCAGACGTCTATACGTCCATACATGGCGTGCGTCCGCGCATCCATTCCCGCCGCCGGAGCCGCCGCCGCCGCGCGCCGGGCGTTCGCAAGGGCTTCATTCGACGCAAAAAATTGATTGACACCGCGATTGCATGGGGCTAGCTTTCCGCCCGACGACATGTAGCAAGACGGAAACATGCCGACTGCCAAGTACATCAAGCCGTACATCGAGCACGGTCACAAGTCCGAAAGAGTCCGGAAGATCACCGTCTCGATTCCGATGCATGTACTCCGGCTGCTTTCCGACGAGCGCACACGTCGTCAAGTGTCCAACCTGCGGCACGCCACGAACAGCGATCTTCTGTGCGAGGCGTTTCTGCATGCGTTCACTGGGCAACCACTGCCAACTGATGAGGAGCTGAGACGAACCATGGCAACCAAGAAAGCTGCAAAGAAACCCGCCAAGAAGGCGGCCCGCAAACCGGCGAAAGCCAAGACCGCAACCGCGCGCAAGACCGCGCGCAAGACAGCCAAGAAGGCTGCGAAGAAACCGGCACGCAAGCGCGCGGCGAAGAAGACCGCCCGCAAGCGCACCGCCAAGAAGGCCGTGATGGCCAAGACCTCGCACGCCAGCAAGACCAAGCGCGCGAAGAAGGCCAAGAAGTAAGCAACTGGCTGTAGCGCAGTACGCTGCACCGCTGCATACATAATGACAAGCCTGCTCTCCCTGCGACGCCCAGCGCAGGGGGATCGCGGGCAAAAGCTTCAGGTGTCGTGGCCCCGGCTCTGCCGGGGCTTTCCATTTTCAGGTCCGGCTAGCACGTTCTGACGGCCGCCAAGCGCCCCACCAGGCCGGGGCGGTTGCTGCGGCGCGTCAAAATTCGTCACGGCGCCACATTTCCGTGGTTTTTGGCACGCGCACTGCTTCCCGGATGGCAGGACAGGGCGATCCGCCCACTGATGGGAAGACACACCATGAAGTACACGGCATCCACATCGAACGAACGTGCCGGGAACGGTCTCCGCCGCAACGGCTTGCGCGGGGCGCTGGCGCTGGCCGGCGGGGCGCTGCTGCTGGGCGGACACGCTCCGGCATCCACCGCCGGCACCGTTCCGGCCCCGGCCGCCGCGGGGCATACGACGGTGGCCGTGCACGCTGCGCCGGCGGTCGCGGACGTGTCGAACCTGTTGGCGGCGGCGCTGCGCGCCTACGCCGGGCACAAGGTCGTCGCGCCGGTGGGCGACAATGCGATCGAGTATTACGTCGCGGTGCTCGCCAAGGATCCGGGCAACCGGGTGGCGACCGACGCCTTGCGCGAAATCTTTCCGTACGGCGTATCCGACGTGCGGGCCGCCATTGCTCGCGGCGATTTCAGCGAGGCCCGCCGCGAGATCAACTTGCTGGCCAGGGCGGATCCCCACAACTACACGGTGGTGGTGCTGGATTCCGAACTTGCGGCGCGCCAGGGCCGGACGCCACGTTCGCAATCCTCGGCCGGTGACGCCGCGCGCCATGTGGCGGTTGCCTCCGGGGACGCAGCAGGGCGCCATGTGCTGGTGGTGCGCGCGTCCGCCGCCTCATGGGTGGAAGTCGCCGGCGACGGCAAGGTCGAATCCGGAATGCTGCGGGTGGGTGAGTCGAAAACCTATTACCCGAAGGGCCAGGTGAGCGTCACGCTGGGCAACGCGAGCGACATCGCGGTGACTGCTGACCGCAGGCCGGTCGATGTCGACCGTTTCCGCCGCGGCAAGGTCGCGCGCATGGTGTTGTTCGTGCCGGGCGAGTCGGGAGAAAACGTGGCCGACGTGAGGCGCGCATCGAACGGAGGGCGCGGCGTGACGGGTTCGCTGCGCCGCCCGGGCGGCGACGCGGAAGGTCGCCCGCCATGCAATGACGCCACGTGTCGCGTTCGCAGTGTCGAATGCGTCACATCTTGGCGAATATCCCTGGTCTGACAGCAGATTGCCGATCCCAGTGCGGCAACACTGGAATGGATCGTGCATGCCTTGGGCGATCTTTTCCCTCGCACACAGGTGAGCGCATGGCCACTCCGGATTCCAGTCTTTTCGAGTCGGGATTCTTCGGGTTTGCCGGCGCGCTGCGCGGTCTTGCGATGGCCGCGTGCGCGGCGATGTTGCTTGCGGGTTGCGGCAAGGGGCAGGGACCGGCGTCTTCGGCGCCTGCCGCTCCGCCCGCGTCGACCGTGCCGGCGCCCAAGGCGTCGGCGCCGGCCGAGTTGCCGGCCGCGGCGCCCGCCAGCGCGGCGTCCGCGGCACGGGCGCAAGCCGCGGCCCAGTCCAAGCTGGCCAAAATGAGCGTCGAGGACCTTCTGGCCGCCGCACGCAACGCTTACGCACAACATCAGTTGGTCGCGCCTGCCGGCGACAACGCGATGGAATACTACGAGGCGGTGCTGGCGAAGGATCCGAACAACCAGGTCGCCAAGGATGCGTTGCGCGAGACCTTCCCGTTCACCGTGCCGGACGTCGAGAAGGCCATTTCACAGAACAATTTCGACGAGGCCAATCGCGAAATCGATTTGCTCGCCAAGGCCAGTCCGACCAATTACACGCTGACCTTGTTGCGTTCCAAGCTGGATGCGCAAAAGAAACTGCAGGCGCGCCAGCAGCAGGAGGCGCAAGCGAAGACGCAGAAGGCGGCCCAGCTCGCCGCCGCCCAGCAGGCTGCCGCGCAGCAGGCTGCCGCCCAGCAGGCTGCCGCCGCGAAGCTCGCGGCCGAGAAGGAAGCAGCGGCGAAACAGGCGACCCGACAGGCTGCCGCGGCCGTGCCCAAGCCCGCCGTGCCGCCCAAGCCGGTCGGCGAGACCCGCGCGGCCAAGGTTCTGGCGCAGGCTTCACCCGAGTATCCGTTGCAAGCCGCGCGCAACCAGACCTCCGGCTACGCCGTGGTCGAGTTCACGGTGTCCGCGACGGGCGCCGTCGAGGATGCGCACATCGTGGAGTCGTCACCGCGACGCGTGTTCGACAGCGCCGCGATCCAGGCCGTCAAGCGCTCGAAGTTCGCGCCCGCGCTCAAGGACGGCCAGCCGGTCGAGAGCGTCCTGCAGCGCCGCATCGACTTCAAATTCGGTGGGTGAAACCTCGCCGCCTTCGGCGGCGAGGTTTCAGGTGCGCCAAGGATGGCGCACCGGTGCAGTCGCACCAGGGATGGCTGCTCGTCTCATGTTTTGCAGCGTTTACGCGATGCCAGTGGCATCGCGTGCTGCGCCGACGAGGCGCGCAGGAGCGCACCCGAACGCCGAAGGCGGCCCGAAGGGCGAGCGCCATGGATGGCGCGAGTAACGCCCGGCCAAGGATGGCCGGGCCGGCGCCACGCACCATGGACGGTTGCTTGCCCGACTTGTTGCGCGCGTAGCCTTCGGCGGCGATGTTTCAGGTGCGCCAAGGGCGAGGCGGAAACAGCCGAGGCATCGCCTCGGCCCGCTGAGCGCCGTAGCCATGGATGGCGCAGGCCGGGCTTTTATTGTGGAGCTGGATGCGGAACAAGAAAAGCGCACCGGTGCAGTCGCACCAGGGATGGTTACCCGCCTGATTCCTTGCCGCGCGATTTCAGCTCCCCGAATGCCGGCGTCTGTGCCGCACGTGGCGCGACGCGGGCTTCGCGGGGCGTTCGGCGCGGTCGAGTTCCGCCCAGTCCTCGTGCGGCAACCCGAGCAGGGCATCGAAGAACATCGGCATCAGTCCCGCCGGAGTGTTGCTCTCGCAATTCCACAGCACCACGACGCCCGCGTGGTACTCGGGGAAGAACCCGATCATCGAACGGTAGCCCTTCACCGCGCCGGCGTGGAAGATCAGGGTGTGCCCGGCGTAGTCGTACACGCGCCAGCCCAGCGCATAGGACGCCTTCTCGACCCGCGCGCGCCGCCAGTTGGAAAACATCCGCTCGCTGGGCGTGTCGATGATCGGCGCGTGCAGCACATCGAGCAGCGACTCCGGAAGCACCATCGGACGGCCGCCCATCTGTGCGATCAGCCACTGCTCCATGTCGCGGATGCTGGCGTTGACGCCGGCCGCGGGCGGCACGTAGAAGTTGTCGTTGGGTTCGTAGGCGACCCATCCCTTGCCGCGCTTGTAGTGCGGGCGCGCCCAGCTGCGGCTGCCTTCCAGTCCGTCGCGCCCGTAGCTGGCGGTGGTCATGCCCAACGGCAGGAACAGGTAACGATCCACGAGTTGGATGAAGAACTGCCCGGTCTTGGCGTGGATCACATCGCCGATCAGCGAGAACGCGATGTTCTGGTAGCCATAGCAATCGCCCGGATCGCAGGCCAGCGGCACCGTGTCCAGCCTGCGTTCGAGTTCCTGGTACGACACGCCGTCCGCCAGCAGGTTGTCGTAGGCGTTGTGCGGCAGGCCGATGCTCTGGCTCAGGATGTCGCGCACGGTCGCGGCCTGCGAGGCGTTGGCGTCGCGCAGCTTGAAGAACGGCAGCACGCTCGCGAGGCGCGTGTCCCAGGTCATCACACCCTGACGCACCAGCATGCCGGTCAACGCGGTGGCGAACGCCTTGGACAGCGAGGCCAGCCGGAACACGGTGTTGGGCGTGACCTTCTCGCCGTCGCCGGCATTGGCGTAACCGAGGGTGCGCTCGTAGCGCACCTTGTCGTCGATCACCACCGCGGTGGCGAGTCCGGACGTGCGGTTTTCCGCGGCGAGTTGGTCGAGCCAGCGTTCGTAGTCCTTGATTGCCGCGTCGACGCGCGCCGCGGGCAGGCTGGCCTGGTGCGCGCCGGTATGCACCACGGTAGGTTCGGGCGGTACGGGATTGCCTTGGGTCTGTGTGCGTGGCGCCGCAGACGCGGCGCCGAAAACGAGGGAACAGCCGAGTGCCGCGAAGAAAACGGATGAACGCATGCTATGCTCAAAACAGCGGGCCGTTCGGCCCCCATCGATTGCCAAAGGAGACGACCATGTCGGGTCTGATCATCTTCCTGATCATCATCGCCGTCATTGTGATTTACCTGATCGCGATCTACAACGGGTTGGTCACTTCGCGCAACGCGTACAAGAACGCGTTCGCGCAGATCGACGTGCAGCTCACCCGCCGCCACGACCTGATTCCGAACCTGGTCGAGACGGCCAAAGGCTACCTTGCGCACGAACGCGAAACGCTGGAAGCCGTCACGGCCGCGCGCACTGCCGCGGTGAACGGTTTGGCCGCGGCCAAGGCGCAGCCGGGCGATCCGAACGCGATGAAGCAGCTCGCCGGTAGCGAAAACCAGTTGACCCAGGCGCTGGGCCGGCTGTTCGCGGTCAGCGAAGCGTACCCGGATCTCAAGGCCAACCAGAACATGATGCAGCTTTCGGAAGAACTCACCTCCACCGAGAACCGCGTCGCCTTCGCGCGGCAGGCGTACAACGACTCGGTGATGAACTACAACAACAAGGTGCAGATGTTCCCCTCGTCGCTGATCGCGGGGCCGGCCGGATTCACGCCGGCCGAACAACTGGCGATCGACGATCCGGCCAAGCGCGAAGCGCCGAAGGTGTCTTTTGCGTAAGTCGCTCCCGCTCGCGAGCGGAAGCTGCAAGTCGCGCCTGCGGCGCTGTAAAGAGTCAAGAGTAAAGCCGCTCGCTCCGCTCGCTGCAACGAGTCAATAAGGGCGGGGTCGCGCCGCACTCTTTACTATTTACAGGCGGCGAAGCCGCCGACTTACAGCTCGCGCGAAGCGCGAGCGACTTGCCCTTTACAGCGAGCGTAGCGAGCGACTGACCAACCCATGGACTTCTTCGCCCAGCAAGCCAAGGTCCGCCGCTCCAGCCGCACGCTGGTGTGGCTGTTCGCGCTGGCGGTGCTGGCGATCGTGGTCGCGGTCGATCTGGTGTGCGCGTTCGTATTGGGTGTCGGCCTGCGCCCCGCGCCGCTGCTTGGTATCGCGGTTGCCGTCGTGGTGGTAATCGGCCTGTGCTCGGCGTATCGCGTCGCCAGCCTCGCGGGTGGCGGCGCCGCGGTGGCGCGCGAGATGAACGCGACCGAGGTTCCGGCCGACACCACCAACCCGCAATGGCAACGCCTGCGCAACGTGATCGAGGAAGTCGCGATCGCCTCGGGCGTGCCGGTGCCGGAAATCTACGTGATGCAGGACGAGCCCGGCATCAACGCATTCGCGGCCGGCTACACGCC
The DNA here is from genome assembly GCA_030123585.1 of Rhodanobacteraceae bacterium. Taxonomy (NCBI): domain Bacteria; kingdom Pseudomonadati; phylum Pseudomonadota; class Gammaproteobacteria; order Lysobacterales; family Rhodanobacteraceae; species Rhodanobacteraceae bacterium. The sequence continues at coordinate 1,752,597 of CP126120.1, read as the reverse complement.
CACCGATGCCGTGGTGTGTGTGACCCAAGGTTGCCTCGACAAGTTGAACCGCGACGAACTGCAGGGCGTGATTGCGCACGAATTCAGCCATGTGCTGAACGGCGACATGCGCCTCAACATCCGCCTGATGGGCCTGCTGTTCGGGATCATGGCGGTCTGGGTGGTCGGGCGTTTCCTGTTGTGGGGCGGTTACTTCGGGTTGGGCGACGGCGACGGCCGCCGCCGGCGCGGTGGCGGCGGCAGCGGCCAGGTCGCGCTGGCGGGCGTGGCGCTGCTCGCGATCGGCGCGATCGGGGTGTTCTTCGGGCGCCTGATCCAGGCCGCGGTGTCGCGTTCGCGCGAGTCGCTGGCCGACGCTTCCGCCGTGCAGTTCACGCGCCAGACTTCCGGCATCGCCGGGGCGTTGAAGAAAATCGCGGTGTTCGAGGAGGGTTCGGCGCTGCAGGCCGCGCGCCGCGACGAGGTGCGCCACATGCTGTTCGGCGATGCCGAGCAGAGTTCGTGGTTCGCGACGCACCCGCCCATCACGGAACGCATCAAGGCGCTGGAACCCGGCTTCAAGCCCGAGGAACTGGATGCGTATGTCAAGCAATGGCTGGCGTCGGGCGGCGATCCGGATTCGATCGAACTGCACGCGACGATGCAACCGTGGGAAAAAGCCGTGCACGCGTTCGCGCAAAGGGACGGCGACGTGGATATCCGCAGCACGCCGCCGGCGCAGGCCGACGGGATCGGCGGCGCAATCCCCGCGCGCGGCGCCGAACTCGCGATCACCGCCGCGGGTGTCGCGGCGCAAGTCGCCGCGCCCGGCACCGACGACTATCGCGCCGCGACCGACCTGCGTGCCGGCATGCCCGCCGCGCTGGCCGCGGCCGCGCGCGATCCGCGCGGTGCGCTGGCGGTGGTGTTCGCGCTGGCGATTTCCGAGCACTCCGACCTCATGGCGCAGCAAGTGCAATCCGTCACGCAGGCGTTCGACGTCGCGCTGGGCGACGCGACGCGCAGCCTCGTCGCGCAGATGGCCGACCTGCATCCCATGTTGCGCCTGCCGTTGGCGCAGCTCGCGTTTCCGGCGTTGAAGCGCCGGCCGCGCCCGGAAGTCGACCTGTTCGTGAAGACGCTCGACGCGCTCATCCATGCCGACGGCCGCGTCGACCTCGACGAATACTGCCTCGCGAAGCTGGTGCGGGCGCAGGTGGTCGCGGCGCTCGATCCTTCCGCCAGCTTCAAGCCCGGCACGCTCAAGCTCACCGAGGCGCAGGACGAGTTGCGCGACTTCGCCGCGCTGGTGGCGCGTTTCGGCAACGATGACGACGACACCGCACGGCGCGCCTTCCAGGCGGCGATGCAGGATGCGCTGCCCAACGCTGGCGTGATGTACGCGCTGCCCGAGGATTGGCAGGCGGCGCTGGACCGTGCGCTGGACACCCTGTCGCGGTTGCGGCCGGAAGGCAAGGAACTGGTCGTGCAGGCGCTGGTCCGCGCGATCGCGGTCGACGGCAAGGTCACGCTGGCCGAATCGGAATTGCTGCGCGTGGCCTGCGCGGTGCTCGGTTGTCCGCTGCCGCCGTTGCTCGCGGATCAGGCAGGCTGATCGCTCCGGGCCGGTCGCCCAAGGATCAGGTCAGACGCCAGTTCCGCGAGCATGATGGTCGGCGCGTTGGTGTTGCCCGACGGCAGCACCGGCATCACCGAAGCGTCCACCACGCGCAGGCCGTCGACGCCGTGCACGCGCAGTTCCGGATCGACCACCGCGCCATCGTCGCGGCCCATGCGGCAGGTGCCGACCGGGTGATAGACGGTCTCGGCGCGGGTGCGCACGAATTCGCTCCATTCCGCGTCGCTCGCCGGTACGCGCGCCGGATGGATCGGCGCGCCGCGATAGCGGTCGAACGCGGGCCGCGCCAGCAGGTCCAGCGAAACCTTCGCGCATTCGATGAGCATCTTGAGGTCGAAGCCTTCCTCGTCGCCAAGATAATTGGCTTCGATGCGCGGCTTGTCGGCGGCGCGGTTGCTCGCCAGCGTGATCCGGCCGCGGCTGCGCGGGCGCAGGAAGCACGCGTGCAGCGTGTAGCCGTCGCCCGGCAGGCGGCGGCGCCCGTGGTCGTCGATCATCGCCGGGATGAAGTGCAACTGGATGTCGGCCCGGTCGTCCGTCGCCAGGCGGGAACGCAGGAACGCGCCGCCCTCGGCGATGTTGCTGGTGCCGGGGCCGCGATGGCCGCGCAGGTAATAGTCGAACGCGGTCTTCACTTCGCTGGCGCGGTCGTAGCTGGTGCGCTGCGTTTCGTGTTGCAGCGTGCACACGTCGAGATGGTCCTGCAGGTTCGTGCCGACGCCGGGCAGGTGCTGCGTCGCGTCGATGCCGAGCCGGCGCAGCGCATCGGTATCGCCGATCCCGGACAGCATCAGCAACTGCGGCGAATTGATCGTGCCGCCGCAGACGATGACTTCGCGCGCGCCGAAGTGGACAGACCGGCCCCGGATGGTGCATTCGACGCCATTGGCGCGAGGACGGCCGCGCGAAGTCCGGTCGAACGTGATGCGCGTTGTCAGCGCGCCCGTGACGACGCGCAGGTTGCGCCTCGCCTTCACCGGGTCGAGGTAGGCGACGGCCGCCGAACAGCGCACGCCGTCGCGTTGCGTGACCTGGTACAACCCCACGCCCACCTGCGTGCTGCCGTTGAAATCGTCGTTGCGGGCGAGGCCCATCTGCGTGCCGGCTTCGACGAACGCATGCGTCAACGGATTGACGTGGCGCAGGTCGGATACGTCGAGCGGGCCGTCGCCGCCGTGCCACGCGTCGGCGCCGCGGCTGTTGCGTTCCGCGCGCTTGAAGTACGGCAGCACGTTGTTCCACGCCCAGCGCGAATCGCCGGTCCGCTCGGTCCAGCCGTCGTAGTCGGCGGGGGTGCCGCGGATGTAGCACATCGCGTTGATCGAACTCGAACCGCCCAGTACCTTGCCGCGCGGCCACCAGATCACGCGGTTGCCGAGCTGCGGTTGGGGTTCAGTGGAGTAGTCCCAGTTGATGCGGCGATTGCGCGCGAGCCGCGCCAGGCCGGCCGGCATGTGGATGAAGGGGTGCCAGTCGCGCGGTCCCGCCTCGAGCACCAGCACACGCCGCGCCGGATCGGCGGAAAGACGCGCCGCCAGCACGCAGCCGGCCGAACCTGCACCGATGATGATGTAGTCGAAATCCATCGCCGATCACCGTGACCGACCCCATTCTGGCATGGCCGGCCGAATCCGACGGTTGGCACGGTACCATTGCCTGCCAGCCTTGCCGACTGGCGCGGGGCAGGGCACACGCATGCGCTTTCGCAATTCCGTTGGGGCCGGCGATGGCGGGAACGTGCTGCTCGCCGCACTCGCCTTCTTCTGCATCCTCGCTGCCTATTACGTGATCCGTCCGGTCCGCGACCAGTTGGCCGGGGCCACCGGTTCGGTCGCGCTGCCGTGGTTCTATGCGGGCACGTTCCTTGCGATGCTGGCTGTCGCGCCGGCGTTCGGCTGGCTGTCCGCGCGCTTGCCGCGTCGCGCATTGCTGGGTTGGGGCTACGGCTTCTTCATCATCTGTCTGTACGCGTTCGTGCCACTGTTCGCGCAGCAGGCGCGTATCGGTGCGCGTGCGTTGGGCATCGGCTTCTTCATCTGGGTCAGCGTGTTCAATCTTTTCGTGGTGTCGCTGTTCTGGAGCCTGATGGCGGATCTGTTCGACGCTACGCGCGCACGGCGCGTGTTCCCGCTGATCGCGTTGGGCGGCGCGCTCGGTGCGTTGGCGGGACCGACTCTCACATCGTTGATGGTAACGCGCATCGGCGTGGCGCCGCTGCTGGTTGTCTCGGCCATCCTGTTGCTGGTCGCGCTCGGCCTGATGTTGCAGCTGTCGGCGGCGCATGCTGGCGGACGCGGCGAATCCGCGCCGATCGGAGGTTCGATGCTGGCCGGATTGCGCGCCACGTTCGCCGATCCGTTCCTGCGCCTGATGGCCTTGCTGATGCTGTGTTCGGACGGCGTCGGCACGCTTGCGTATGCGCTGGTCGCCGATTACGCCAAGGCCCGTTTCGTCGATGCCGCCGCGCGCACCGCGTTCTACGGGCACATCGATCTTGCGGTGAACATCGCGCAGATGGCGTTGCAGGTCGGACTGACGCGCTGGATGCTGCCGCGCTTCGGCATCGTCTCGGGGCTGGTGCTGCCGGCAGTGGTGAATGTCGTGATGCTGCTGGCCGTCGCGTGGTTCGGCGCCGCGCAGTTCGGTATTGCCGGTTTCACGCTCGCGTTGGTCCCGCTGATGCTGGTCGTGACCCGCAGTTTCGCCTACGGCGTCACCAAGCCGGCGTCGGACGCGCTGTACACGCGCACCGCGCGCGAAATCCGCTACAAGGGCAAGAACTTCGTCGAAACCGCGGTGTGGCGCTTCGGCGACGTCACGGTGGCGAGCGGACTGGATGGCTTGCGCGCGCTCGGTGCTTCGCTGGGCATGATCGGCGCGTTGTCTGCGGGTGCGGCGGCCCTGGGTGGCTGGTTCGGTTGGCGTGCGGTCGTCGCCAGCCGCGCGGCAAGGGGTGGCACCTAGTGAGACTCTGATCAATCCATGTCCTCGTCATTCCCGCGAAGGCGGGAATCCAGTGACTTTGTTGTATATCGTCGAAATGCAAAGACACTGGATTCCGGGTTCCGCCGCGAAGAGCTGCGGCGGCCCCGGAACGACGAGCAAAATCAGAGGCATCCTAGGCCAGCAGTTCGCAGCGCAAGTCGTGCGCGCGCACCACGAGTTCGGGAAAGAACGCATCGAAATGTCGCTGCAAAGTCCCGGCGCGGTCGCGCAGCGCGGGCAGCGCGTCGCCAATGGGCGACGGGCGCGACAGGCGCCGTGCGAGCGCATGGAACACGGCATCGAGGGTCGCGTCGTCGCCGTATCCCGCAGGCAAGCCGTGCGCGTGCATCCATGCGAGGAATGCGCGCAGCGCGTTCGGCAAATCGTCGATGCGGGCGTCCAGCAGTGCCAGCCAACGTCGCGCGAAATCTGCGAGCGGTTCGTCCGCAGCGTAACGGTTCCAGTCGTGCACCAGCAGGTGGTCGAACCACACGTCCAGCACGATGCCCGCGTAACGGCGCATGGGCGGCTGGAAGCAGCGGCGCGCGGCCACCACCGCGGGGTGCGCATCGGTGAAGCCGTCGATCGCGCGATGAAAGCGCAGGCCGGCTTGCCGCGCGGCGGGCCAGGCCGGATCGGGGCGGCCGCGCACGAAATCCCCCAGCGCGCTGCCCAGCGCGAATTCCGCGCCGCCGGTGTCGGCGAGCAAAGCGTGGGCGAGGTGGTTCATTGGCTTTCTTGGAAGTCAGGCTAGGGAGCTCTTTGCCATGGATGGCGGCTCTTATGGCCGTTCTGGTGGTTGTGACGAAGGAACGCTAGGGTTTGCCACAACGCACGGTGAGGCAGCGATCAGGGACGATCGCAATTATGATGCCCTTTATGAGTGAACCCCTGCCGCCGGCCCCCACCGGCTTTCCCGACGCGCCCGCGACCTTCGCGCTGCCCGGTCCCGCCGGCACGCTGGAAGTGGCGACCGCGGTGCCGGAGCCGGACCAGGCCCGTGAGGGCACGGTGGTGATCTGCCACCCGAATCCGCAGCAGGGCGGCACCATGCGCAACAAGGTGGTCACCATGCTGGAGCGCTCCCTGCGCGAATCCGGCCTTGCCACCGTGCGCTTCAATTTCCGCGGCATCGGGGCGTCCACCGGCAGTTACGACCGCGGCGACGGCGAGAGCGGCGATCTGGTCGCGGTTGCGCAATGGGTGCGCAAGGTGCGCCCGGACGACGCCTTGTGGCTGGCGGGATTCTCGTTCGGCAGCTACATCGCGCTGCGCTGCGCGCGTTCGCTGGGCGCGGATGCGCTGATCACCGTCGCGCCGCCCGTTGGCCGCTACGAGTTCGGGGAGATGGCGATGCCCGGCTGCCCCTGGCTGGTGGTGCAGGGCGAGGAAGACGAAGTGGTCGATCCGCAGGGCGTGTTCGACTGGGTCGAAACCCTGGATCCGATGCCGACCGTGATCCGGATGCCCGAGACCGGGCATTTCTTCCATCGCAAGCTGATGGACCTGCGCGGCGCGATCAAGAACGCGGTGCGCGCGTGGCTCCCGCCGCCCAAGACAGCCGCTTGAGCGTGGATGCCGGGTTCGACGAAGCGGTCTCCCGGCCGAGCGTGCTGCATGCGCGCGGCGTGGCCGCGGGACGCTGGCAGGATGATCCCGCGCAGCACGCCGCGCTCGCGGCATTCGACCGCCTGCACGCGGCGCTGCTGGCGCCGCGCCCCGGCGCCTTCGCGCGGCTGCGCGCGCGGGTGAGCGGACGCGCGGCGCCGATGCGCGGCCTGTACCTGTGGGGCGCGGTCGGCCGCGGCAAGACCATGCTGATGGACCAGTTCGCGGCGTCATTGCCGCGGGGCGTCGCGCGGCGCGTGCATTTCCATCGCTTCATGCTCGACGTGCATGCGCACTTGCGCGCGCTTGGCGAGGTGCGCGATCCGCTGCCGCGTGTCGCCGCCGGCATTGCCGCGCGCGCGCGGGCGCTGTGCCTCGACGAGTTCATGGTCACCGACATCGGCGACGCGATGATCCTGGATGGCCTGCTGCGCGCCTTGTTCGAACGCGGCGTCGTGCTGGTGGCGACTTCCAATACGCCGCCGCGGGACCTCTACAGGAATGGCTTGCAGCGCGAGCGTTTCCTGCCCGCGATCGCGTCGATCGAGCAGCATTGCGAGGTGCTGGAACTGGCCTCGCCGCACGACTGGCGCCTGCGCGCGCTGACCCGCGCGCCGGTGTACCTGACCCCGGACGACGCACGCGCCGAAGCGGCGCTGGCGCGGCTGTTCAACGAACTGGCGCAGCAGGGAGTGGTGCAGGACGACGTCGAGCTGAAGATCAACGATCGCGCCTTCCGTGCGCATCGCGTGTGCGCGCAGGCCGCGTGGTTCGATTTCGCGGCGCTGTGCGATGGCCCCGTCGGTTCGGCCGATTACATCGAGCTGGCGCGCACCTATCCCGCAATCCTGATCTCGCGCCTGCCCCAGTTCACCCCGTTCAACGAGGATGCCGCGCAGCGTTTCGTGCGCCTGATCGACGAGCTGTACGACCGTCGCGTGAAACTGGCGATGACCGCGCAGGCGCCGGCGGTGGAGTTGTACGACGGCAAGCGCCTGCGCGCGGAGTTTGCGCGCACCGAAAGCCGGCTGATCGAGATGCAGAGCCACGAGTACCTGGCCGAGGCGCATCGCCAGGATGGCGGACCTCCTGCAACGTCGGGATAACGAGGTCTGTCGAAATCGTGCGCGGTCGTTCGTCGTTGAAGCAATGGATCGCTTCCACCTGACGACTGTCATGTCGAAAAGCACGACTTCCGACTCTACCGCCCGCACCCGATTTCGTTTGAAATACATCCGTCTGCCCTCAGCGCGTGCCGATTGCGATGCCGCGGCACGCAGCGCCCTCGAGTCGATGTCATGCAACGGTCACGCACCCGCGAAAAATGTTGCATTGCAAGACCGGCACAAATACAATACTGATCAGTTCAGTTATATGAACGGCCTTCAAGGCTCCTTCCAGAACGCTTCAGACCGCTTTCCCGCCTGAATGACGTACCCCATGAATCCATTGAAGTCCGCGACCCGGCGGGCCGCGTTGACGGTGGCGATTTTCACGCTCGCCGGCTGCGCGGTCGGACCGAATTTCCGCGAGCCGGCCGCGCCCGCCGTCGATCGCTACACCGCGGCGCCGCTGCCATCGTCCACGATGTCTGCCAACACCGCGGGCGGCGACGCGCAGCGCTTCCTCGCCGGCGAAAACGTGCCGCAACGCTGGTGGACCACGTTCGGCAACGCCGAACTGGATCGCCGCGTGCAGCAGGCATTCGCGCACAGTCCGTCGATCAATGCGGCCGAAGCCGCGCTGCGCCAGGCCGAGGAAACCGCGAAGGCCGCGCGCGGCAGCCTGTTCCCGTCGCTGGATGCGAACGTGGGCGCGACGCGCGCCAAGGAATCCGGCATCCAGAGCGGCACCGGCAAGGCGCTCGGGCCGTACACCGTCTATAACGCGGGCGTCAGCGTCGGCTATGTGTTTGACATCTTCGGCGGCGTGCGCCGCGGCATCGAGGCGCAGCAGGCACAGGCCGATGTCAGCCGCGCGCAGCTCGACGCGACCTACCTGACGCTGGCCGCGAACGTCGTCACCGCTTCGTTGCAGGAAGCGTCCTTGCGCGAACAGGTCGCCGCGACGCACCAGATCGTCGATTCGCTGAAGCAGGAACTCGACATCGCGCAGAAGCAGCAGGCGATCGGCGCGAAGTCGCTGTCCGACACGCTGGCGGTGCGCTCGCAACTGGCCGCAACCGAAGCCACGCTGCCGCCGCTGGAGAAGCAGCTCTCGGCCACGCAGAACCAGCTCGCGACGTATCTCGGCGTCACGCCTGCGCAACTGAAACTGCAGCCGGTGACGCTGGCCGACGTCACGCTGCCCGCCGACATTCCGGTCAGCCTGCCGTCCACCGTAGTCGCGCAGCGCCCCGACATCCGCGCGGCGTCGGCGCAACTGCACGCGGCCACCGCCGCGGTCGGCGTCGCCACCGCCGACATGCTGCCCAGGCTCAGCTTGAACGGCAGCCTCACCAGCGAAGCGCTCACCACGTCCGGCCTGTTCGCCGCCGGCAGCGGCGGCTGGTCGATCGGACTGGGACTGCTGCAGCCGCTGTTCCACGGCGGCCAGTTGCTGCACCAGAAGCGTGCGGCCGAAGCGGGCATGGACGCGGCGCTGGCCGACTGGCAGCAGACCGTGCTGGTCGCGTTCCAGAACGTGGCCGACTCGCTGCAGGCGCTCGATTACGACGCGCAGTCGCTGCGCGCGCAGAGCATCTCCGAGCGCGATGCGGCCAAGTTGCTGTCGCTGACGCGCGCGCAATATCGCGTCGGCGCCGTCGACTACCTGACCCTGCTGTCCGCCGAACGCCAGTACCAGCAGGCCCGCATCGCCGAAATCGCCGCGCGCGCCGCGCGCCTCGCCGACACCGCCGCGCTGTATGCCGCGCTCGGCGGCGGCTGGCAAGGCTCCGCGCAACTCTCCGAAGCTCAACACGCATCGAAGCACTGACACCCATGAACGCATACGCATCCTCCGCGCGGCCCAAGCAGCGCAAGCGCCTGATCATCGTGATCGTCGCGGTGGCGGTGCTGTTCGGCTTGCTGATCGCCTTCAACACCTTCAAGGGCATCATGATCGGCAAATTCATGAAGTCCATGGCCAACCCGCCGCAGACGGTCAGCACCATGACCGCCGAGTACCAGGATTGGCAGCCGCACGTCGAGGCGGTCGGCAACGTGCGCGCGGTGCACGGCAGCGACCTCGCGTTCGACGTCGCCGGGCTGGTCGAGAGCGTGGACGTGAAATCCGGCGCCGACGTCAAGAAGGGCCAGGTGCTGGTCAAGCTGGTGGATGACCAGGACCGCGCCACGCTGGCCTCGCTGCAGGCCGCCGCGCAACTGGCCGCCCTGACCGCGCAGCGTTCGAAGCAGCAGCTCGCGGTGCAGGCGATCAGCAAGGCGCAGTACGACACCGACATGGCCAACCTGAAGAGCGCGCGCGCGCAGGCCGACGCGCAGGCCGCGCTGGTCGCCAAGAAGACCCTGCGCGCGCCGTTCGACGGCCGCGTCGGCATCATCACCGCGAATGCGGGCCAGTACATCAGCGCGGGCACCGCGGTCGTCACGTTGCAGCAGCTCGACCCGGTGTACGTCGATTTCACCGTGCCGCAGTCCTCGCTGGCCATGCTGCGCACCGGCGGCAAGGTCGAAGTGAGCGCCGATGCCTTCAAGGGCAGGACGTTTTCGGGCGAGGTCAGCGCGACCGATCCCAAGGTCGATCTCTCGACGCGCAACGTCGGCGTCGAGGCGACCGTGGCGAATCCGGACAAGCTGCTGATGCCCGGCATGTTCACCAGGGTCGCGGTGGATTCGGGCAGCCAGCAGCGCTACCTGACGCTGCCGCAGACCGCGATCTCGTACGCGCCCTACGGCGACACGGTGTTCGTGGTGCACGAGGGCCAGCCGCCGGCATCGGGCGAAGACGGCAAGCCGGCCAAGGCGTCTGCGCCTGCCGCGAAGGACAAGAACGCACCGGACCACTACGTGGAGCAGGTGGTGGTGACCGTGGGACCCACGCGCGGCGACCAGATCGCGGTGCTCACCGGCATCAAGGCGGGCGACGTGGTCGTCACCAGCGGCCAGTTGAAGCTGCGCAACGGCACGCCGGTGAACATCAACAACAAGGTGCAACCCGCGTTCAGCCCGAATCCGCATCCGGTGGAACAGTAGCGCACAGTTCGTCATTCCGGACGCGGCGCGCAGCCGCGATCCGGAATCCGCATTTGGAAAGCGGAAGCGGATTCCGGGTTCCATCGCCGATGGATCCGGCGATGGCCCCGGAATGACGACAGGGAAAGTTGCCGTCCAGAAATTTTTCAGCAGGCTCCCGCATGAAATTCACCGATCTCTTCATCAAGCGCCCGGTCCTCGCCGCCACGGTCAGCCTGCTGATCCTGGTGCTGGGCCTGCGCGCGGTGACGTCGCTGCCGATCCGCCAGTATCCGAAGACCGAGAGCGCCACCATCACGGTGCAGACCGTGTACTTCGGCGCGGATTCGCAAACCATGGCCGGCTTCATCACCCAGCCGCTGGAACAGGCGATCGCGCAGGCGCAGGGCATCGACTACATGACCTCGTCGTCGACGCCGGGCGTGTCGCTGATCACCGCGACGCTGCGCCTCAACTACGACGGCAACAAGGCGCTCACCGAGATTTCCTCGCTGGTCAACTCGGTGAAGAACCAGTTGCCGCAGGCCGCGCAGCAGCCCGTGATCACCTTGCAGACGGGCGAGCAGGTCGCCTCGATGTACCTGGGCTTCTCGTCGAAGGAACTGCCCTCCAACAAGATCACCGATTACCTGACCCGCGTGGTGCAGCCGCAGTTGAGCGCGGTGGACGGCGTGCAGAGCGCCGAGATCATCGGCGCGCGCACCTTCGCGCTGCGCGCGTGGCTGAATCCCGTGAAGATGGCCGCGCACGGCGTCACCGCCAGCGACGTCAACGCCGCGCTGGCCGCCAACAACTATCTCTCGGCCATCGGCACCACCAAGGGCCAGATGGTCAGCGTCAACCTGACCGCGGCCACCGACCTGCACACGGTCGATGAATTCAACAACCTGGTGGTGAAGGCCGACGGCGCCAACGTGGTGCGCCTCAAGGACGTGGCCGACGTCACGTTGGGCGCCGAGGACTACAACACCGAGTTCTCGTTCGACGGCCAGCACACCGTGGCGATCGGCATCAAGGCCGCGCCCGACGCCAACGTGCTGGACGTGATCGCGCGCGTGCGCAAGCTGTTCCCGCAGATCCAGTCGCAATTGCCGGCCGGGTTGTCGGGCAGGATCGCCTACGACGGCACCGACTTCATCCGCGCATCGATCAGCGAGGTGGTGCAGACGCTGGTCGAGACGCTGATCATCGTGGCCGTCGTGATCTTCCTGTTCCTGGGCACCCTGCGTTCGCTGCTGATCCCGCTGCTGGCGATGCCGCTGTCGCTGATCGGCGCGTTCCTGGTGATGCTGGTGCTGGGTTATTCGATCAACCTGCTGACCCTGTTGGCATTGGTGCTGGCGATCGGCCTGGTGGTGGACGACGCAATCATCATCGTCGAGAACGTCGACCGCCACATGAAGGACGCGCACTCGCCGTTCAAGGCGGCGCTGCTGGCCGCGCGCGAACTGGCGACGCCGATCATCGCGATGACCATCGTGCTGATCGCGGTGTACGTGCCGGTCGGTTTCCAGGGCGGCCTGACCGGCGCGCTGTTCACCGAGTTCGCGTTCACGCTGGCGGGCGCGGTGGTGATCTCGGCGATCATCGCGCTGACACTGTCGCCGATGCTGTGCTCGAAGGTGCTGCGCGAATCCGACCACGAGAAGCCGTTCGTCAAGCGCATCGACAAGGTTTCGAACTACGTGCGCGACCGCTACCTGCGCATGCTCCATTCCTCGCTCGACACCTGGGTCGTGGCGATCGTGTTCGGCGCGCTGATCCTCGCGGGCAACGCGTACCTGTTCAAGACGGCCAAGTCGGAACTGGCGCCGCAGGAAGACCAGGGCATCGTGCTGGCGCAGACCCAGGGTCCGCCCAACGCCACCATCACGCAGATGGGGCTGTACACGAAGCAGGTGTTCGACATCGCCAAGTCGCTGCCGGAATACACCCACATCTTCCAGTTCACCGGCATGGGCGCGGTGAACCAGGGCTTCTCGGGCATCATGCTGAAGCCCTGGGGTGACCGCAGCCGCAGCGCCACCGAAATCCAGCAGGCCATCCAGCCCAAGCTCGACAGCATTGCGGGCGCGCGCATGGCGGTGTTCCAGTTCCCCTCGCTGCCGGGTGCGTTCGGCCTGCCGGTGCAGTTCGTGATCAAGACCACCGAGCCGCTGCAGAACCTGAACGACGTCGCGCATCAGGTGCTGGCGAAGGCGCAGGCGTCGGGCATGTTCTTCTTCGTCGACTCCGACCTGAAGATCGACCAGCCGCAGGCGACCGTGACGCTGGACCGCGACAAGGTCGCGGCGCTGGGCATGACGCAGCAGAGCGTGGGCGCCGCGCTGTCGGCGGCGCTGGGCGGCAACTACGTCAACTACTTCTCGATCTCCGGGCGCGCGTACCGCGTGATCTCGCAGGTCGCGCAGGTGGATCGCCTGAACCCGGCGCAGCTCGACAACTACTACATCAAGACGCCGTCGGGCGGGATGATCCCGGCCTCGACCGTGGCGCACCTGACGTACCAGACCGTGCCGGAATCGATCAACCACTTCCAGCAGTTGAACTCGGCCACGATTTCGGGCGTGATCACGCCCAGCGTGTCGCTGGGCCAGGCGATCACCTTCATGCAGGACACGTTGAAGCAGGTGGCGCCCACGGGTTACACCGCGGACTATGCCGGCCAGTCGCGCCAGTTCATCCAGGAATCGGGCGGTTTCGTGTTCACGCTGATGTTCGCGATCATCATCGTGTTCCTGGCGCTGTCGGCGCAGTTCGAGAGCTTCCGCGATCCGCTGGTGATCCTGGTGGCGGTGCCGATGGCGACATTCGGCGCGCTGTTCTTCATCAACCTCGGCTTCTCCACGCTCAACATCTACACCCAGGTGGGCCTGGTGACGCTGGTCGGCCTGATCAGCAAGCACGGCATCCTGATGGTGGAGTTCGCCAACCAGTTGCAGCGCGAGCACGGCCTGGGCAAGCGCGAAGCCATCGAGGAAGCCGCGGCGGTGCGACTGCGTCCGATCCTCATGACCACGCTGGCGATGGTGCTGGGCGTGGTGCCGCTGGTGTTCGCGGGCGGCGCGGGCGCGGCCGGCCGGCACGACATGGGCCTGGTGATCTTCACCGGCTTGTCGATCGGCACGCTGTTCACGCTGTTCGTGGTGCCGGCGGTGTACCTGGTGATCGGCGAAACCCACAAGGCCGAGCACGCGGGCTCCGACGACGACCTCGAGTCGTTGCCGCCGCCGGAACCGCAGCCGCACTGATGCGCGCGTCGTCATCCGGTAGGTTGGGGTGAGCGTCCTGCGCGAACCCCAACGTTGCGAGCGACGTCCTGTTGGGGTTCGCCGGGTGAAGCCTGGCTCACCACCAACCTACATCCCCGCGGCCGGAACGTCCCGGGTTCAACGCACCACGATCGTCGCGGTCATCTGCGGATGGATCGAGCAGTAGTACGCATACGTGCCGGGCTTGGTGAACACCGCGCTGTAGTGATCGTCGGTGTCGAGCGCGCCCGAGGATTTGAAACCATTGCCCGCGCTGGTGACGGTGTGCGGTTCCTCGTCGTGGTTGGTCCAGGTCACGGTAGTGCCGGCCGGCACCTCCAGCTTCGCGGGCTGGAATTTGAACATCGTGATGGAGACCTGGTACCCGTTTGCCGGTTTGGCTGCGGTGGCCGGTGATGCGGCGTGCGCCGCGCAAGCCGCCAGCAGCAATGCGGCGGTGACGAAAAGCCTTTGCATGCGAACTCCTGTTGTGGGAATGGAAAGATTCAGGCGAGCGTGTGCTCGGTGATCGCCAGCGCGCCGCTGCCGCGGACGTGCCGCACGTCGCGCACGCCGATGTAGTCGTGCAGCTTGCCGGCGGGCAGGTTCGTGAGCGGACCGGGCGCGGGACCCACGCCGGGCGCGGGTTGCGGGTACGCGGTCGAACGCGCGGTGTGGAAGGTGACGTTGCCTTCGATCTTCTGCTGGATCTGGTGGATGTGCCCGTTCAACACCGTCACCGAGCCGAAGCGCTTCAGCAGCGCCAGCGCCTGCGCGCTGTCCTGCGTGCCCCAGCCCCACGCGGGATACAGCGACCACATCGGCATGTGCGCGAACACCACGATCGGTGTGCTGGCGGAGAGCCCGGCGAGATCCTTTTTCAACCAATCGATTTGATCGGCGCCCAGGAAGCCGAGCCCGGCGCCCTGCAGGTGCCGCACATTCACCAGCGCGACGAAGTGCACGCCGTGGTGATCGAAGCTGTACCAGCCGTTGCCGTCCACGCCACCGCCGAAGCGCGCGAAGAAGGCCTTGCCGTCGTCGCCGATCACGTCGTGCTCGCCGGGGATGTAGAACACGTGGCCGGTCTTCGCTTCCTTCAGCAACTCGGCCACGGTGTCGAACTGTTCGGGTGTCGACAGGTGCGACAGGTCGCCCGTGTGCACAACGAAATCGGGCCGTTTCGGTTGCGCGTTGACCCGCGCGATCGACTGGCGCAAGCTGGCGACCGGGTCCGGGTTCGGCGCCTTGTGGAAGCCGATATGGCTGTCGCTGATCTGCACGAAGCCGAAGGTGGCGTCCTGCTGCGTTGCGCCTTTCAGCAGCGCACCGGCGTGCGCGACGCCGCCCTGCATCAGCCACAGCGTGCCGGCGCCGGCCCACGCCATACATTCGAGGAAGCGCCGGCGGTCCGGCCGGATGTCGTCAGGATCGATGTCGTCACGATCGTCTTGCATGAGAGTGTCCTCGGTTGGAAGGAAGGCGCGCAGCGCGCCTTTCCGAACGTCATACCGCCGTGCGCGCGCCGTTATTCCCGCGCGCGGACGCCGGGAATAAATCCGTCGGGACTCCGGTCTTGTCCTGATGGACGATGGAACAACCGCGCTGGCGTGGCCTGACCGCATGGACACCGGCGCCGCCTTCGAACGCGAGGTGATGCGGCATCTGGACGCCGCGTACAACCTCGCGCGCTGGCTGGCGCGCAACGATGCGGACGCCGAAGATGTGGTGCAGGAAGCGGTGCTGCGCGCGTTCCGTTTCTTCGGCGGATTCCGCGGCGGTGATGCCAGGGTCTGGCTGCTGGCGATCGTGCGCAATACGTTCTATACCCAGCGCGCGCACGCGCCGGCCGCGGGCAAGTTCGATGAATTCGACGAGGCGATCCATGGCGGCGAGGACCACGACGATCCGCAGACCGTGCTGTTGCGCGCGGCGGACGCGCAAAGCCTGCACGCCGCGCTGGAGCGCTTGCCGCCGGAATTTCGCGAGGTGCTGGTGTTGCGCGAACTGGAAGAGTGTTCCTACAAGGAGATTGCGTCGATCACCAACCTCAAGATCGGCACGGTGATGTCGCGCCTGGCGCGCGCGCGCGAACGCCTGCAGCGCGAGCTGGCCGGCAAGGAGGTGGCGGCATGAATTGCCAGGATGTCCGCGTGTTGTTGCACGCGTATCTCGACGACGAACTGGGCGCGGCCGAGAGCCTGGCCGTCGCGCGGCATCTGGCCGAATGCGACGCCTGCATGCAGCGCTTTCATGCGTACACCCGGTTGCGCGGCGATGTGCGCCAGGCCGATTTGTACCGGCCGGCGCCGGCGGCGTTGCGGACGCGCATCGACTCGCAACTGCCGCGTCCCGCCACTGCGCCGCGCGCGCGTCGACGCGGTTGGGCCTGGGCCATCGCCGCGCTCGCCGCCTTGTTCGCGGTTGCCGCCGTGTTCGCGGGCTGGCAGACCGTGCAGTTGCGGCGGCAGGGCAGCGATGCACTGGTCGCGGAAGCGGTGTCGGACCACGTGCGTTCGTTGCTGCCCGGGCATTTGATCGACGTGCAAACGTCCAACGAGCACACGGTGAAACCGTGGTTCGACGGTCGGGTGGATTTCTCGCCGCAGGTGAAGGATCTCACCGCGCAGGGTTTCGAACTGGTCGGCGGACGACTCGATGTGCTGGATGGCCATCAGGTCGCGGCGCTGGTGTACAAGCGCCATCTGCACACGATCAACCTGTTCCAGTGGCCAGATGGCGCAGCCGTCGCAGGCGCGCCGCGAACGCGTGACGGCTATCACGTGCTGGAGTGGAACGACGCCGGGCTGCGGTTCATTGCGGTATCCAGCGTGGCCGAGGGTGATCTCGAGGCGTTCGAGCGCGCCTTCCGCGCCGTGCCCGTGGCGGCCAGCGAAGCCGTGCACTGAGCTCCGCCGAGCACCACGGGCGGGCGATGGTATCGTTCGCTTCTGCACCTTCCTTGCCGAGGTCCCCTCCATGCGCTCGATACCGCAATCCATCCGCCTGCTGTGCCTGGCCGCGCTGCTGGCATTGACGTGCGCACCTGCGTTCGCCAGGAACGCATTGCCTGCCGAGCTGTCCGCGAAGATCGACAAGATCGCCAACGATGCGTTGAAACAAAGCGGCGTGCCCAGCGCTTCGATCGCGGTGGTGCGCGATGGCAAACTCGCCTACGTGCATGCCTACGGCGATGCGCGGCTCGATCCGAAAACGCCGGCCACGCCCGCGATGCGCTACAGCATCGGCTCGATCAGCAAGGAATTCACGGCGGCGGCGATCCTGCTGTTGCAGCAGCAGGGCAAGCTCTCGCTCGACGACAAGGTCGGCAAGTTCTTTCCCGATCTCACCGACGCCGATCACATCACGATCCGGCAGATCCTGTCGCACACCTCCGGCTATCAGGATTTCTGGCCGCAGGATTACCTGATGCCCATGATGAAGCAGCCCACCACGCCGGCGGCGATCATGGACAAGTGGGCGAAGCAGCCGCTGGACTTCGCGCCCGGCACGCAGTGGCAATACAGCAACACCGGTTACGTGATCGCGGGTGCGATCGTGCAGAAGGTCTCCGGCCAGACGCCGTTCGAGTTCCTGCAGCAGCACGTGTTCCCGAAGCTTGGCATCACCGATGCGTACGACACCAACCTGCACGCGCTGCCGGCCACCGATGCGCGCGGTTACTCGCGGTTCGCGCTGGGCCCGCTGCGTCCGTCGCAGAAAGAGGGCGTCAACTGGATGTTCGGCGCGGGCGAACTGGCGATGACCGCGAGCGACCTCGCGAAGTGGGACATCGCGATGATCGACCAGACCGTGCTGCAGCCGGCATCGTGGCACGCGATGCAGACCGAGGTACTGTTGAACAACGGGCTCGGTTCCGGCTACGGCCTCGGCGTGGACGTAGGCAAGCTGGACGGCCACCGGATGATCTCGCACGACGGCGAGGTGATGGGCTTCACCGCGGGCAACGCCATCTTCCCCGACGACAAGGTCGCGGTGGTGGTGCTGACCAACCAGGACGCGGTCGGCGCGTTCTCCACCATCGGCGAGGGCATCGCCAGGGCGCTGTTCGAGGTGCACGACCCGTCCGGGTCGCAAGCGCTCAAGCAGGCCGAGACGATCTTCGCGAACCTGCAAAAGGGCAAGATCGATCGCAGCCTGTTCAGCGCCAACGCCAACAGTTATTTCGATGCGACCGCGCTGCACGATTACCAGACCAGCCTTGCGCCGCTGGGCAAACCGACTGAGTTCAAGCAGCGCGCAGCGCGCCTGCGTGGCGGCATGCAGATGCGCGGCTACACCGTCACGTTCCCCAACCGGAAACTCTCCGTCACCACCTACACGCTGCCGGATGGCAAGATCGAGCAGTACATCGTGGCGTCGGCGAACTGACCATCTCGTCATTCCCGCGAAGGCGGGAATCCAGTGCCGTTCGACCATGCCGATGATTTTGCAAAGGCACTGGATCCCGGATATCGCTGCGCGATTCCGGGATGACGAGCGGTATCAAAGTCCCCCTGAGCCTGCCGGTTTCTTCCATGTCGAATCAACAAAACCCCCTCGGTAACAAGACCGACTATCCGACCACCGTCGATCCTTCGGTGCTGTTCGCGGTTCCGCGTGCGTCCGCGCGCGAAATGATCGGACTGTCCGGTGACGCCTTGCCGTTCACCGGCGTGGACGTGTGGAATGCGTGGGAGTTTTCGTGGCTGGACGTGCGCGGCCTGCCGCGCGTCGCGGTGCTGCGCCTCACCGTGCCTTGCACTTCGCCCAGCATCGTCGAATCGAAATCCCTGAAGCTGTACCTCGGCGGCTTTGCGCTGACGCCGTTCACCGGTCCGGAAGCCGTGCGTGCGCGCGTGGAACGCGACGTGGGCGAGTGCGTGGGCGCCAAGGTCGCGGTGACGCTGGTCGATGCGGACGACATCGAGCGCCACGGCATCGCGGCGCTGCCCGGTGAATCGCTGGACGACCAGCGCATCGAGATGACGGTCTATCGCGAGCCCGTCGCGGCGATGTTGCAGGCACGCGCAGGCTGGGTGGTCGAGGAAACCCTGTCCACCCGCCTGTTCCGCTCGCTGTGCCCGGTCACCGGACAGCCGGACTGGGCCAGTGTGGTGGTGGCCTATCGCGGGCCCGCCATCGACCATGCCAGCCTGCTGCGCTATCTGGTCGCGTATCGCGAACACCCCGATTTCCACGAAGCCTGCGTCGAGCGCATCTTCCGCGACGTCATGGTGCAGTGCGCGCCGGAGGGCCTGGGCGTGCACGCGCGCTTCCTGCGCCGCGGCGGCATCGACATCAACCCATGGCGGGCCACGCCGCGCTTCGGCGCCGCGCCTGGCAATCCGCGCGAAGCACGGCAGTAACGCGTCAGCGTGCGCGTTCCATGAGTCCGGCCGTTGACACACCCTGCGCGGCGTCTTCACGTGCAATCGCGTATGCTCATGGGTCTGTGATCATCGTGCGGAGGCCGTCATGGAGCATGCTTTCGATTATTTGATCGTGGGTGCCGGCATGGCCGGCGAAGCCGCGGCGCAGGCGCTGCGCGATGCCGACTCCGGCGCGACCATCGGCATGCTCGGCGCGGAATCGCATCCGCCGTACGACCGCCCGCCGCTCAGCAAGGCGTTGTGGAAGGACGGCAAGGAGGCCGACATCTGGCGCCCGATCGACAAGGCGCGCGCCGACGTGCAGCTTTCGCGCAGCGCGGCGAAGATCGACCGCGCCGCGCACGTCGTGCACGACGACAAGGGCGACACCTGGAAGTACAAAAAACTACTGATCGCCACCGGCGGCACGCCGCGCATGCTTCCGGGCGGCGACGGCTTCATCTATTACCGCACCTTCGACGACTACCGGCGGCTGCGCCAGTCGGCGAAACCCGGCGCGCGGATCGCGGTGATCGGCGGCGGCTTCATCGGCAGCGAAATCGCGGCCGCGATGGCGATGAACGGCTGCAAGGTCACGATGCTGTTTCCCGACGACGCGATCGGCGCGCGCGTGTATCCGGAATCGCTGGCCGATGCGGTCACCGCGTACTACCGCGAGAAGGGCGTGGACGTGCGCGCGGGCGTCACCGTCGAAAGCGGCAGCGGCACCGCGCAGGGCGCGCAATTGAAACTGTCGGACGGCGGCACGCTCGCCGCCGACGCCGTGGTCGCCGGCCTCGGCATCACGCCCAACGTGCAGCTCGCACAGGATGCCGGCCTGCAAGTGGACAACGGCATCGTGGTGGACGAGCACCTGCAGACGTCCGATCCGGACATCTACGCCGCCGGCGACGTCGCGTCGTTTCCCGCGCCCGCGCTCGGCCGGCGCATGCGCGTCGAACACGAGAACGCCGCGATCACCATGGGCACGCGCGCCGGCAAGTGCATGGCGGGGCAGGATGTGCCGTACGACGAACTGCCGTTCTTCTATTCCGACCTGTTCGACCTCGGTTATGAAGCAGTGGGCCAGCTCGATTCGCGCCTCGAAACCGTCGAGCAATGGGTCACGCCGTTCCGCGAGGGCGTGGTGTATTACCTCGACGCCGGCCGCGTGCGCGGCGTGTTGCTGTGGAACACCTGGGGCCAGGTCGATGCCGCGCGCAACCTCATCGCATCGCCGGGCCCGTTCGACGCCGAGAACGTGCGCGGCAGGTTGCCGGCGCAGGGTTGAGGGGTTGCCAGAGTCAACTAGGGCATTTGGGGTTTGTGTGCCAACAAGTGCCCGCCTCGCCACAGGGTTGTGATCAGCGCGTCCAGCGACAAGCGTCCCGGTCCCCACGCGATCACGGCCAGCAGCATCAGGCCCCAGACCTTGTGGTCGGCGAAATCCGAGGTGTTGAACATTCCCGCCCAGAAACCGTGCGGCCACAGGGCCGGGAACGAGGCGAGGGCGATGATGTTGTAGATGAACAGGAACAAGGCGAATGGACGTCCAAACAGTCCGAGGCCCACGAACCACGGCACGATAAGTTCGATCCAGGTTCCGAGCACCGCGGAGGTGTCCGGTGGCAGCAGCGGGACGTGGTACATGTTTTCGAACAGGAACTGCGTGCCCATCGGGTCCCCGAACTTGACCACGCCCGCGTGCCAGAACGCCAACGCGACCCAGACGCGCAGGCACAGCAGCGCCACCGGGCCGAGCCACGTTTGCAGCCAGTCGGAGGCACGGCGATAGCAGGTGTTCACGTCCTGGATTATTGGCATGATCGTGGCGCCTTTCAGAGATGTTCGGTTGAGGGCGTGACCAGCAGGCCACGCACGACGAGGCTTTCGATGCACGCGGCGAAATCGAAGTCGCGATCCTGTTTGTGACCGGCTTGATATGCATCGGCGAGGGCGCCGCCGCGCGTTAGTGATTCCATGCAGGCGAAGCTTGCGGGATCCAGTGGCGCCATTACCACCTGGCCTTCGTCGTGCCACAGCACGACCAGCTCGCCGCCATCGGGAAGGCTGAGGTCTGCGTCCGTCGGCTGCAGCGCATAACGCCAGATCGTCAGTACCGGATACCGGCTCGCCAGCAAACGAACGCTTGGATGCAGGCCGGTTTGCGCTGAGCCATCAGTCGGCACCGCTTCGGGCATGCCGGACAACGCGCTTTCCTGGCGCAGCCATTCCAGCCGCGCGACATCGGGCAGGTAAGGCAGTGCATGGATTGCCGGCAAGCCGGCGAGATGGTCGGCGAAATATTCGCCGAAGTCTTGCAGGTTGCCGCAGTACGATGGATAAGCCCCACGGTAACTCCGCGCACACTGATCGAAAAAGGCTTCACCCGCCAGCGCGAGCACTGCGGGATACACGGCGCGCAACGTGCCGGTCTGGATTTCGTTGCAACTGTGCCGGTAGATCCGCAGGCGCGCGGCGGGTTCCAGGCCGTTGCCAACGATCGACGCCAACGGACCGGCCTCGCCGTCGTCGTACAGCGCCGCGAGGAAGCGGCACTGCGTTTCAAGCAGGGATGGCGCGGCGTGCATCGAGCACCTCCCCGGCATGCGCGGCTTCGGCGAGCAGAACCTCCAGCTCGGGAATGTCCTGGTCCCATTCGATCAAGGTCGGCACGGGGCCGAACAGTTCGATCGCTTCCGCGTACAGGTCCCACACGGCCGCATCGACGCGGCGGCTGTGCGAATCGATCAGCAGCGGTACGGGCAAACCTACCTTGCGCGTGAAACCGGCGAGATGGATTTCCTTGACCGCGGCGCGCGGCAGCGCGCGCAGATACTCATGTGGATCGAAGCCGTGGTTGACGCTGTTGACATGGATGTTGTTGACGTCGCACAGCAGGCCGCAGCCGCTGCGGCGCGCGACTTCGGCGACGAAGTCCCATTCGGTGTAATCGCCTTCGCGCCAACGCAGGTAGCTGGAAATGTTCTCGACCAGGATTGTCCGGCCCAGGGCGTCCTGCACCTGTCCGATCCGCGCCACCAGCAGGTGCAATGCTTCGCCGGTGAACGGCAACGGCAACAAGTCGTTGCTGTGCCTTCCGCCGAGCGCGCCCCAGCACAGGTGTTCGGAAACCAGCGCCGGCTGGTAGCGGTCCACGATCGCCGCCAGCCGTTTGAGGTGATCGGCATCCAGTCGATCCGCGGAACCCAGCGACAAGCCGACACCGTGCAGGCTCAAGGGGTAGTCCGCGCGGATGTTTTCCAGCGCGGACTGAAACGATCCGCCGGCCGCGAATAAATTCTCGCTATGGGTTTCCAGCCACGCGATGCGCGGGCGTTCGTGCAGCACGCGCTGCACGTGCGGGGCGCGCAATCCGATTCCGGCCGCAACCGGAATCGGACGCACGCGCTTGACGGAAGGAGTCGTCACGGCAGATGCTCAACCGGCCTTGAGGCTGCCGCCGGCGATCTTCGTGCACAGGCCGGCGGGCACCGCGACAAACGCGCCGGGATCGCGCGCCTTCGAATCCTGGCCCGCGCAGGAGTGGCCCGGCGACACGCAATCGTTCTTGTACGCGGCGTTGATGCCATAGCACGGGGCGTAGTGCATCTTCGTCATCATCGCCTCGGTCTTTTGCTGCGGGCTCGACTTCATCATCGAGTCGCTCTGCTGGGCCATGGCGGTGGACGCGAGCGACGCGAAGCCGAGCGTGACTGCGCAGGCCAGGCCGGTCTTGAGAAGCGTGGTGCTGTTCATCGGTGTGTCTCCGTGGGGGAAAGAAAAAGGGTGGAAACGAATCGATCGTTTCCACCCCACCTTTCGCCACGAGTGCGCCGATGGTTACATCGATGGTTACATCGGGTGCGGTGACAACAGCCGGTTGCCCAGCGCCGCGTTCGCCGCGACCACGATCACCACCGCGAGGCCGTGGACCAGCAAGTCGGTCGCGGCGGCGTCGTAGGGATGGAAAATCGCGAGCAAGACGGCCGCAGCGGCGGCGCTCGCCAATCCCACCAGCATCGCGGTGAGCACGGGCCGCAGCGGGCAGGCGCGGCGCAGCAACCACACCATCAGCGCCGACAACGGGATCGAGGCGAGGACGATGAACACCAGGCAGTTGGCGGGCGGAGCCGCGGTGCTCGCAATGCTGGTGACCGGTGCGAACCAGTCGCGCAGGCAGCCGAACCCGCTGGCGCCGATCCACAACAGTGCGCCGGGCAGCGCCAGCCACGCCCACGCGCGCGACCGCCCCGGCACGCCGAGCGTGAGTGCGGCGCACGCGGCGCCCACGGCGGTGAGGGCCGCGCCCGCGAAGCCCCACGCGCGTTCGGGCACGGCGGTGAAGCGTTCCAGCATGGATGCGTCGCCGAAGTGCGCCAGCAAGCCCGCCGCGATCGCCGCGACCACCAGCAGCCATGCGAGCGCACGCAGCCACGGCGGCGGCAGGCGCCGCACCGGCGTCAACCAAGCGCCCAGCGCCGCGATCAATTCCTGATGGTTGGGAGCGGTGGCCATGGACCTATGATCCTCCGTGCATGCGTTCGCGCAAGGACTTCAGTGCGCGGTGCAGGTTCACCTTCAACGCGCCGGCGGTGCTGCCGGTTTCGGCGGATGCTTCCGCCAGCGAGCGCTCCCGCAAGCCCAGTTGCTCCACGGCTTCGCGCTGGCGCGGCGGCAATCCGGCGATCGCGGCTTGCAGGTGTTGCGCGCGCTGCGTGCGTTCGCTCTCGGCGCTGGCATCGTCGTGGGCCGGATGCTGTTCGAGCGCGTAATCGTCATGGATCTCGCGGCGATGGCGGCGGCCGTGGCTGCGCAGCGCGTCGATCGCGCGGCGCTCGGCGAGCGCGGCCAGCCAGGCGTCGTACGAACGCGACGGGTCGTAGGTGTGTCGCACCCGATGGATGGTGATCAGCGTTTCCTGCACCACGTCGTCGAGCGCATCCGCCGGCACGCCGCGGCGACGCGCCACGTTGCGGATCAGCGTCACCGAGTCGGCCAGCACACGCTCGTAGGCGACGCGGTCGCCGGTCTGCGCCGCGACCATCCACGCCCGGCGTTGCCGGTCAGCCGTGTCGCTGCCGTGGGCGGTGTCGTCGTGCATGGGGACGCGGTGATCTCGCAGGGAAGCGTGATCATACGCCGCGAGTGTCGCACTTGAATACACGTGGGGTCGACCTGAACGACGGGTTTGAATACTGGTTCGCACCGGTCGCCATGTCGGTTACGTGCGGACGGCGTACGCTTCGGTGTAACCGGGACTGGCCACACAGCGAATACCCGTCAAGGAGCTTCATTGCTTCTTCGATCCGGGTGTACACCTTCACCTCTGGTTGACCCGTCCAAGCGCGAAGTCCAGGAGTCTCCCATGTCTCGCAATCACGAAACCGATACGGCCCGGCGCCGATTGCTGCAATGGGCCACGGGCGGTGCCGCCGTGCTTGCCGCCGGCGGCATGTTCGGAGGCCTTGTCGCGTTCGCCGATGGCGTGGGCGCCGATGCGCCGGGCTCGATCCGCACCACGCCCGGCGAGGTGTTGCTCGAGATCTTCGGCGACGACGGTCGCGACCTGGGTTCGCGGCGCATGTCGCGGCTGGTGCTGGCTGACGCCGAGTGGCACCGACGGCTGTCGCTGGCGGCGTTCGCGATCCTGCGCGGCGGCGGCACCGAGCCTGCCTTCAGCGGCGCGCACGAACGGCCTGCCGCGCGCGGCCTCTACCGCTGCGCCGGCTGTGCGACGGCACTCTACGATGACGCCACCCAGTACGACTCCGGCACCGGCTGGCCCAGCTTCTGGCAACCGATCTCGCCGCGCAACGTGATCGAGCTGCGCGATACCAGCTTCGGCATGCTGCGCACGGAAATCCGTTGCGCCCGTTGCGAGGGACACCTGGGACACGTCTTCGACGATGGTCCGCCACCGACCGGGCTGCGCTACTGCATGAATTCGCTGGCGTTGCGCTTCGTAACGCGGAGGCGCGGGCAATAGACGTGCTCATTGAGCATGCGCGCCGGGATCAGCGGTTGGTCGCCGCCGAGCTCGGGAAAGGGAAGTTCGAGTTCCCCCTGCCTGGTCTCCATGATCGTCGCCCTCCCCGGTTGCACGATCACACCATGAGTCCGCTTGGTACTACGCGGGACGTGCTGACGCAAGGAACAAGGTCATGAATTCAACGCGCCGAGATGCCTCGTTGATCAATGCGGCGATGGTGTTGGACGCACCACATCATGCCATCCGCATCAAGCTCGCCCGAGGCTGTTCCGGAAGATGGCTTCATCCCTCGCGAGACAACAGCGTTTGTACTTCCTGCCGCTGCCGCATGGGCACGGATCGTTGCGGCCAACCTTGGGTGTGGCCCGGACATACGGGGCCGGCGTATCCCAGTCCATGTCGGCGAAGTCGGCGCGCTCGTCTTCTTCCCGCCAGCGCTGCTGGCGCGCCGCGATGGCAGCGGGGTCGTAGAACTTCCATGGGTTGTCGCGGCGGCGCCAATCGGGCGCATCCTCTCCCCGCGCGAACGCCGACTCGACGTCGTCCACGGTAAACATTCCGACGAAGCCATACCCGTCTTCCGTTTGGCGCCGCTGCTCTTCGCGCGCCATCGTTTCCAGCAGAAGGCGAATGCGTTCACGCGGAAAGCCAAGCAATGTGCATGCAGCGGAGATGCGGAACAGCCACTCGTCCGATTCGTCGCGTGCCAGTGCTGCCGCCCAATCGATGCCGTCCTCGAGTGCTTGTCCGCCTTCACGCAAGCCAGCGTCCAGGACGACGTCCAGCGCCTGGCAGCGGATGTACCAATCGCATGATGCGTCTTTCGCGAGCGCGCGCGCGGCATCGATCGCATCCTGCGGTTTGTTCGCGAACAAGCCCGGCCAGGCGCCTGCCACCCAGTCCTGCAGGTTGTCGTCCCCGTGTTCGTCCATGCTGCGCATCAGGTGCACCAGCAGCAGGCCGGCGGACACGGATGGGATGCGGCCGAGGATCAAGGCGGCGTGCAGCAGCAGCCACCATTCGCCCGGTACATCGTCGTTCCACCCGGATTCGCCATCGATCACGTCCTGCAATGCCGCGACCATCGCATCGCCGTGCGCGGCGCACGCGTCGATCAACTCGATTGGCGCGCGATCCTCTTCCAGCACCAGCCGGTCAAGGAGCTCCTTGGGTGTGAGCATTGCAAGTTCCGGCACTGGCTGCGCCGCCGGGTCGGTTTCGCGGTTCATGGTTGTACGAGGGCTGTGTGTTCCAGCAGATTATCGCAGCGTCGAGGAAGCACGCAGGCATGGCCTGAAGGCGCCTCCGCGGCATGATGGGTGAACCGGGGCGCCAGTGGGCCCGATAGTTCAAGGGGACAACCCTGCGGCGGCTAGCCGGAAAAAGGGTCCAGCAACGGCGCACCAGTCGCGCGAAAGTGTCTGTGGTTGCGCGTGACGACAGTGAGGCCATGGATCAATGCCGTCGCTGCGATGAGCTTGTCGAGCGCGTTCTCGGCGCGCGGCGCGCACAGGTGACCCCAAAGCTGCGCTACGTCGGAATCGATGTCAAGGATGTTGCCCGAAAAATTTGCAGTATGGAAGTCAGCCAGCGATCAAGACGTCGCGCCTGCAGCGCATCACCGCGATGACGGATCAGCTCGGCGCCGCGGCGCCGCTCGCCGATGGTGATGACCGA
The DNA here is from genome assembly GCA_030123585.1 of Rhodanobacteraceae bacterium. Taxonomy (NCBI): domain Bacteria; kingdom Pseudomonadati; phylum Pseudomonadota; class Gammaproteobacteria; order Lysobacterales; family Rhodanobacteraceae; species Rhodanobacteraceae bacterium. The sequence goes on along the minus strand of CP126120.1, from coordinate 1,725,937 downwards.
CAGGAACAGCGGGATTCGCTACTGATCGACAGCTGCAAAAAACCGTCGAACACCGGCATCGGCGCGATGGCCTTTGCGCGCTTCGCTGATGACGTTGGTGTCAATCAAATACACGGCGTGAACGCCCGCCCGATCGCACGCGCGCGAAATCCGCATCGGTGCCGACGTTCGGCATCCTGGCCAGCACCGACGCAAGGCTCCTGCGGCGGGTAGGGGAAAGCGCTGCCTCCAGGATCGCGCGGTGCTCCGCCTCGGCGCTGCGCGAATGCGCGGCAGCGCGCAGTTTCAGCTTGCGTACCAGCGCTTCATCGAGATTGCGGACGACGAGATTGGACATGGTGTGTTCTCCAAGGGTGCTGTCAATGCCAGCACATGGCTGGATGCCGAGCGCGCTAGCTGCGCACGTTCGGCGCATTGATAATGATCACCGCGACGACACGTACTTCTCGCGCCGGATGTTCTTGATCGGCAGGCCGAGTTCCTTCAGCAGCGTGAAGGTGGCGTCGACCATGTCGGGATTGCCGCACAGGTAGGCGATGTCGTGTTCGGGATGCGGCTCGATTTCGGGCAGGACGTCCTGCACGTGGCCCAGCCGGTCGTGCGGGCGCGGGGTCGGGCGCGCGCCGCGCGAGAAGCAGGGGTGGAACACGAACGCGCCGGGGTGTTGCCTAGCGAAGGCCTCGAATTCCTCGCCGTACAGCAGTTCCTGTTCGGTGCGCGCGCCGTACAGCAGCACGAAGCGCCGGCCCTTTTCCGCGATGAGTTTTTCGATGTGCGGCAGCATCGAGCGGTACGGCGCGACGCCGGTGCCGGTGGCGATCAGCAGGTAGCGCTGGTTGGCGTCGTCGTCCATCAGGCAGAAGCGCCCGTACGGACCGCTGGCCTCGATTTCCTCGCCGGCTTGCAGCCTCTCGAACAGTTTGGTGGCGGCGCCGCCGTCGACGTAGGACACCGCCAGTTCCATGCGCTGCACCTTGCCGGCATCCGCCGGCGTGCCCACCGAATAGCTGCGCTTGGTCGGCTTGCCGTCGTCGTAATGGAAATGGACCTGGATGAACTGGCCGGGCGTGAACGCGAACGGCGCGCCGTCGGCGCGCTCGAACGCGAGGTGCCGCACGGTCGGCGCGAGCATGAAACTTTCTGCGAGTTTGATCTGAAAATGTTCGATCACGGAGTGTCTTTGCCGCAATGTAAACTGGCGGCGTCGCCAAATGGGCCGACAAAGGGCCTTTTATAATAATGGGCGACGGCGTCTTCTGCCGCGCAGCGGTTTCCCGAAATGACCCACATCACGCCAGCCGGCGATGCGCCGGCGCTCGCAGTCGAGAATCTGCGCAAGACCTATTCCTCCGGCGTCGAGGCGCTGAAGGGCATCTCGCTCGCCGTGCAACAGGGCGATTTCTTCGCGCTGCTGGGGCCGAACGGCGCCGGCAAGTCCACGCTGATCGGGATCCTGTCATCGCTGGTGAACCCGACCTCGGGCGACGCGCGGGTGTTCGGCATTTCCATCCATGCCGACCGCGGCGGGGTGATGCGCCAGATCGGGCTGGTGCCGCAGGAAATCAACTTCAACCAGTTCGAGGCGCCGTTCGACATCTGCGTGAACGTGGCGGGCTTCTACGGCATCCCGCGCTCGATCGCGAAAGGCCGCGCGGAAAAATACCTGAACGAGTTGCGCATCTGGGACAAGGCATTCCAGCCCACGCGCATGATGTCGGGCGGCATGAAGCGGCGGCTGATGATCGCGCGCGCGATGATGAACGAGCCGCGCCTGTTGATCCTGGACGAGCCCACCGCGGGCGTCGACATCGAGATCCGCCGCTCGATGTGGCAATTCATCACCCGCATCAACCGCGCCGGCACCACGGTGATCCTGACCACGCATTACCTGGAGGAAGCCGAGCAACTCTGCCGCAACATCGCGATCATTGACCACGGCGAGATCATCGAGGACACCTCGATGCGCAAGCTGCTGGGCAAGCTGGACGTGCAGACGCTGGTGCTGGACGTGACGGGCCTCGACGGCAGCGTGCCTGCGTTGCCCGGCGTGACGCTGACCCGCGTCGACGGGCAGACCCTGGAAGCGGAAATGCCGAGCAGCCACAACCTCAATTCCCTGTTCGCCGCGCTGACCGCGCACGGCATCACGGTGACGTCCATGCGCAACAAGACCAACCGGCTGGAAGAGTTGTTCGTGCGGCTGGTCGAGCGGGGGAACGGCAACGGCCGCGACGGCAAGGTGGCGGCATGAACGACTTGCACGGCGGGCCGGACACGCAACGGGTGGCGCACGCGCCCGCCGGTTCGATCGCGCGCGCCAACCTGGTCGCGCTGTACACCATCACCCGCCGCGAAATCCACCGCGTGCTGCGCATCTGGACCCAGACGCTGGTGCCGCCGGCGATCACGATGACGCTGTACTTCGTGATCTTCGGCAAGGTGATCGGCAGCCGGGTCGGGCCGATGCACGGCTTCAGCTACATGCAGTACATCGTGCCGGGCCTGGTGATGATGAGCGTCATCAACAACTGCTACGCCAACATCACGTCCAGCTTCTTCGGTTCCAAGTTCGGCCGCTACGTCGAGGAAATGCTGGCCTCGCCGATGCCGAGCTGGGTGGTGCTGGCGGGCTACGTCGCGGGCGCGGTGCTGCGCGGACTCCTGGTCGGCATCATCGTGCTGGGGATCGCGCTGTTCTTCACCTCGCTGCACATTGCGCATCCCTTGATCGCACTGACCACGGTGCTGCTGGGCGCGACGATCTTCTCGCTGGCGGGTTTCATCAACGCGATGTTCGCCAAGCGCTTCGACGACATCGCGATCGTGCCGACCTTCGTGCTGGCGCCGCTGACCTACCTCGGCGGCGTGTTCTATTCGGTCAACATGCTGGGCTCGCCGTGGCGTGAGGCCTCGCTGGCCAATCCGATCCTGTACATGGTCAACGCCTTCCGCTTCGGCGTGCTCGGCATCGGCGACGTGCCGGTGTGGATCGCCTACGTGGTGATGCTGGCGTTCGTGGTTGCGCTGGCGGCGGTGGCGTTGTGGTTGTTGCAGCGAGGCGTGGGGCTGCGCTCGTAGCGCGCGATCGGCGTCTGCACATTCGCGTAAGATGGCCGCATGCAATGGATCCTTGGCGCGCGGTTTCTGTGGCTTGGCGTATTGCTGTTCGCGGGCATGCCGTTGGCCGCGCACGCGCAGGTGTACCGGTGCACCGCGAAGGACGGCAACGTCGCCTATCAGGATCGCCCTTGCGCGCAAGGCCAACGGCAGACGGTGATGGACGTGCCGAGCCGCACAACGCAGGGTGATGCGTCGCCGCAGGCCGACGCGACCATCGCTGCGCCGCCCACGGCCGACGCGAGCGCCTCGCCGCCGCCCCCATACACGCCACCGCCGTCGCCGTTGCCGGTGATGTACGAATGCGTCGGCGCGGTGAACGGCCAGCAATATCTTGCGCGTTCGCCGCCGCCGCCCTACCTCGCGCCGCTGGGCGTGATGGGTTATCCGCCGCAATCGTTGTCGCAGGCGTATGGCGCGCCGGGCGGGGCGGGGATGTCGGCGCCGGAGTTGTCGAAGCCCCGCATCGGCGGACCGCGCGTCGCGACCGGCATGACCGAGGTGCAGGACTATTGCCTGCCGGCGACGCAAGCCCGGGTGTGCGGTTACCTGCGACGCGAATACGACGAGAACCATCGCAAGCTGCGGATGGCGGTGATGCCGGGCGAACAGAAGCCGCTGGAGCAACGCGAGCAGCAACTGCAGGACCAATTGCGCAATTGCCGGTAAAAACCGGGATCGGAGGGTAGGTTGGGCTGATCCCGGCTCTGCCGGGAGAAGCCCAACGATGCGAGCCTACGTCGGTGTTGGGCTTCCGTCGATGAAGCTGACGTCAGCCCAACCTACGCCGTCAACGTGAGTTCCGGCACCGGCGCGTGCTTGCGCTCGTGCGCGAGCAGCCAGCGCTTGATCGGCAGACCGCCGCCGTAGCCGACGAGGTCGCCGTGGCTGCCGATCACGCGATGGCAGGGCACGATGATCGAGAGCGGATTGGCGCCGTTGGCGGCGCCCACGGCGCGCACCGCGCGCGGACGGCGGATGCGCCGCGCGATCTCGGCGTAGCTCGTGGTTTCGCCGTAGGGAATCGTCAGCAGCGCGCCCCACACTTCCAGTTGGAACGGGGTGCCGGACGGGCGCAACGGCACGTCGAACTGCTGGCGCGTGCCGGCGAAATATTCGTCGAGTTCGCGCGCGGCTGCGTGCAGTTTCGACTTGCTGGGCTTGGCGCCTTCCGGCGCGGCCTGCGCGGCGCCGTGGCGCGGCAGGCCGATGTACACCAGGCCCTCGCCGTCGCCGACCAGCAGCAGCGGGCCGATGGGCGTATCGAGGTAGTCGTGATAGAGCATCGCGATCAGAAGCCGTAATTCAGGAACCCGCCGTCCACCGCCAGCACCTGCCCGGTGATGTAGCTGGCCGCGGGCAGGCACAGGAACGCGACCGCGGCCGCGACTTCCTCGGGTTCGCCGATGCGCGCCATCGGCGTGCGCTCCAGCACTTCCTCGAGGTAATCGGGATCGGACAGCGCTTCGTCGGTGCGCCGGGTGCGGATGTACCACGGCGCGACTGCATTCACGCGGATGCCGTCGTCGCCCCATTCGCAGGCGAGGTTGCGGGTCATCTGGTGCAGCGCGGCCTTGCTCATGCCGTAGGGCGCGCCGGTGCGCACGTGGGTCGCGCCCGAGACGGAACCGATGTTGACGATCGCGGCATTGCCGTGTTGCACGAGACGCGGATAGGCCAGCCGGCACAGGTCGAACGCGGACACGCTGTTGAGGCGAAACACTTCTTCGAGGTCGGCGGGTTCGAGTTCGAGCGTCGGCCGCTTGATGTTGCCGCCGGCGTTGTTGATCAGCAGCGACAGCGGCACGTCGAGGTCGGCGATCCAGTCGAAGATCGCGAGCCGATCCTCGGCGTCGCCGACGTCGGCCGCGAACACACCCGGTTCCGAATCCGGGAAATCCTCGCGCAATTCGTCGGCGGCTTGTTGCAGCGCGTCTTCGTCGCGCGCCACCAGCAACGGCCGCGCGCCGAGGCCCGCAAGTTCGCGCGCGCAGGCGAGGCCGATGCCGCGGCTGGCGCCGGTGACGAGGCAGGTCTGGCCGTCGAGCCGCCAGCGGCCGGGGGATGCGTTCACGCATGCGACTCCGTTGGACGTCGCGCAAAGCATACCTTGGCTTGCGCGCGGCTGCCGATCGCGCGAGACTGCGCCGCATGACGCGCCTGATCGCCTTGCTGCTGGTATCCGGAATGCTCGCCGCGTGCTCATCGCATGCGCCGTCGCCGACCGCTGCCGCGCCTGCGCCGGCTGCCACCAACGTGCTGGCCGGCACGCCGATGGCCGCCTACGGCCACGACCTCAACAAGGCCAGGAACGTGCAGAACATCGTCGACGAGCAGGCGAAGAAACAGGCCGCGCAAATCGACGCGGCTACCGGGTCCACCAGCGGCAACTGAGCGAAGTCATTTTGTGGAGACGGCGCACGGCGCCGGATCGGGACTCACGGCGCGATCGGTGACCTGCGTCGCTTCAAGCGTGTTGCCTGTGTGCCCCCACCCACCCCAACCCTCCCCCGCCCGTAAACGGCGGGGGAGGGTGACATATCATCAGAGCCTCGTCAGAACCGCACTTCGGCCTGCGCCGACAGCAAACCGGTGGACAGGTTGATGTCGTTCTTCTTGGCGCGGTAGTAGTCGTAACCGACGCCGACGCCGAACCTGCGGCTGAAGTCATAGCCGACGCCCACGCCGCCGTAGTAGCCGTCGCCCGAACGGCCGGTGCTGATCGGCGTGATGTCACGGGTCATGCCGTGGCCGTTCCACGCGTACAGGCCGGTGCGCGCAGACACGTACCAGTTCGGCGTGAAGTTGTACTTCGCGTTGGCGCCCACGGTCCAGCCGTGCAGTGACGACTTGTTGTCAGAGATGACGGGCTGCGAATTGAACACGTTCTTGACGCGGATGTTGCCGAGGTCGTTGTAGCCGATCTCGGGACCGAGCGCGAACCCGTTGCCGAGCGCCCAGCGATAGCCGCCATCGATCTGGTAACCGGTGTCGCTGCCGCTGTTCTGGCCGCTGCCGAAGTAGCTGTGGCCCACGTTGCCGTTGACGAAGAACCCGCTGTCGGCGCCGGTGGTGTTCGTGGCGTCCTGCGCGTGAGCTTCTTGAATGAAGCTGGGAACCGCCACGAAAACCGCAGCGATGGCAAGGACGATTGCAGTGTTGCGCATGATGTTCTCCACTTGTGGTTGTTCACGCACGCAAAACTTTTTGCTTGCGCTTGGCCACTGAGACTGGAGGCAATCGGCAACGTTCGTTAAGGTTTCGATAGTTCGTCAGTCGTCGTTCATCGCGCGCGTGAAAACGGTTCGTGAACGCGCGTGAAACTTTTCGCGCTGCGCACGGTCATGCGCGCGGCGGTTCGATACGGCTTCCGCTGGCGGCGTCGAACACGTGCAGGTGCGCGGGATCGAATTGCAGGCGCAGCGTGGCGCCCGGCGTGGGCAGTGCCTGCGGCGGCACGCGCGCGACCAGTGCGGTGTCGCCGAAGCGCAGGTTGAGGAACACCTCGTTGCCGATCGGTTCGATCACTTCCAGCACCGCATCGAACGACGCATGCCGCGCGTCGCCGCGGGCAAGCTGCAAATGCTCGGGACGCAGTCCCAGCACGATGTCGCGGCCGCGCAGCGCCTGCAGCGGCAGTCCCGGGGCCGGCGCGCCGGCGAGCGGCAGGCTCGCGCCATCCATCGCGAGCGCGTCCACATCGTCGCGCAGGCGGCCGCGGAAAAAATTCATCGCGGGGCTGCCGAGGAAACCCGCGACGAACAGGTTGGCGGGCCGCTCGTACAGGTTCATCGGCGTGTCGATCTGCTGGATCTCGCCGTCGTGCAATACCACGATGCGCTGGCCCAGCGTCATCGCCTCGACCTGGTCGTGGGTCACGTAGATCATGGTCGCGCGCAGGCGCTGGTGCAGCCGCGCGATTTCCACCCGCATCGCCACGCGCAGTTTCGCGTCGAGGTTGGACAAGGGCTCGTCGAGCAGGAACACCTTGGGTTCTCGCACCAGAGCGCGGCCCAGCGCGACGCGCTGCCGCTGCCCGCCGGACAGGCGGCGCGGCCGCGCGTCGAGCAGTCCGTCGAGGCCCAGCATGCGCGCAGCATCGGCCACGCGCTGGTCGATCTCCGTGCGCGGAAGGCCGCGCAGTTTCAGCCCGAAGGCCAGGTTTTCCGCGACGGTCATGTGCGGATACAGCGCGTAGTTCTGGAACACCATCGCGATGTCGCGTTCGCGCGGCGCCAGATCGTTCACCACGCGGCCGTCGATCTCGATGCTGCCCGAGCTGATGGGTTCCAGCCCGGCAATCGCGCGCAGCAGGGTGCTCTTGCCGCAGCCGGACGGCCCGACCAGCACCAGCAGCTCGCCATCCGCGACCGTGAAGCTGGCGCCGGCCACGGCGACCTTGCCGTTGTCGTACTCCTTGCGGACCTTGTCAAGACGCAAGCTGGCCATACCCGTCCCCGTGTGTGCCGCCGGAGCGTGGCGGATGGAACTACGTTATCATGCCGATGAAAACGTTTTCATCCACGGAACCGATGCGATGGCCGACAACCCGGAGAACGCCCCTTCGACCTTTCCGGACGGATTCCTGTGGGGTTGCGCCACCGCGGCCTACCAGATCGAGGGCTCGCCGCTGGCCGACGGCGCCGGCGTCAGCAACTGGCACCGTTTCGCGCACACGCCCGGCATGGTGCACGACGGCGACACCGGCGATGTCGCGTGCGATCACTACCACCGCTGGCGCGAAGACGTCGCGCTGATGCGCTCGCTGGGCATGCGCGGCTACCGCTTCAGCATCAACTGGAGCCGGGTGCTGCCGGAGGGCCGCGGGCGCGTGAATCCGGAAGGCCTCGCGTTCTACGACCGGCTCGTCGATGCGCTGCTGGAGAATGGCATCCAGCCGATGATCACGCTGTTCCACTGGGACCTGCCCGCGGCGCTGGACGACCGCGGCGGCTGGTTGAATCCCGACATTGCCGGCTGGTTCGCCGATTACGCGCAGGCGGTGTTCCGCAAGCTGGACGATCGCGTCGGCCTGTGGGCGACGCTCAACGAGCCGTGGGTGGTGACCGATGGCGGTTACCTGCACGGCGTACTCGCGCCCGGGCACCGCAGCCGTTACGAGCCGCCGATTGCCGCGCACAATCTGTTGCGCGCGCACGGCGCGGCGGTGCAGGCGTATCGCGCGGAAGGCCGCAACAACATCGGCATCGTGGTCAACCTCGAGCCCAAGTATCCGGCGTCGCAAACGCCCGAGGACCTCGCCGCCGCCGCGCGCGCCGACGCATACATGAACCGCCAGTTTCTCGATCCCGTGTTCCTCGGGCATTACCCCGAAGAAATGCGCGGGATGTTCGGCGACGCCTGGCCGGAATGGCCCGCGGAAGACATGACGCTGATCCGCCAGACGATCGATTTCGTGGGCGTGAATTACTACACGCGCAGCGTCACGCGCCACGATGCGCGCCGCCGGCCGGCGCACGCCAGCGGCACGCCGCAGAAGCACGCGACCCACACCGAAACCGGCTGGGAGGTCTATCCGCAAGGCCTCACCGACGTGCTGAAGCGGGTCAGCTCGCGCTACGGCCATCCGCCGATCTACATCACCGAAAACGGCGCGGCGTTCTACGATCCGCCGTGCGCCGCCGACGGCCGCGTCGAGGATCCGTTGCGTGTCGATTACCTGCGCGCGCACCTGCGCGCGGCGCACGCCGCGTTGCGCCAGGGCGTGGACCTGCGCGGCTATTTCGTGTGGTCGCTGCTCGACAATTTCGAGTGGGCGCTCGGTTACGCCAAGCGCTTCGGCATCGTGCACGTGGATTACGCGACGCAGCAGCGCACGCCCAAGGACAGCGCGCGTTTTTATGCCGAGGTGATCGCGACGCACGGCGCAGTGCTGGAGATGACGCGTGCGTAGGTTGGGCTGACGCCGGCTTCATCGGCGGAAGCCCAACATCGTCAGCGTTGGATTTCTCCCGGATAAATCCGGGATCAGCCCAACCTACGCTTCAGCCTTTTACGCTCCCCAGCAACAGTCCGCGCAGGTAATAGCGCTGCAGCGCGAGGAACAGCAGCAGCACCGGGATCACCGTCACCACCGCGCCGGCCATCATCAGGCCCGAGTCCTGCACGTGTTCGCGTGACAGCGACGCCAGGCCCACCGGCAGCGTGTAGTGCTGCTGGCCGGTCAGCGCGATCAGGGGCCACATGAAATCGTTCCACGCGGTGAGGAAGGTGAACACCGCCAGTGTCACCAGGATGGGTTTCAGGAGCGGCAGCACGATCTGCACGAAGATGCGCGCTTCGCCCGCGCCGTCCACGCGCGCGGCTTCCAGCAGTTCGCCCGGCAACCCGCGCGCGTACTGGCGCACCAGGAAGATGCCGAACACGCTGGCCATCGCGGGCAGGATCACCGCGCCGTAGCTGTTGATCAGCCCGACGTACTTCAGCAGCAGGAACAGCGGCAGCATCGCGACCTGCGCCGGGATCACCAGCGCGCCGATCAACGCGCCGAACAGTTTTTCGCGGCCCGCGAAGTGCAGCTTCGCGAAGGCGTAGCCGGCCAGCGTGTTGCAGACCAGCGAGAGCAGCGTGATCGAGGCCGAGATGATCAGGCTGTTGGCGAAGTAGCGGCCCATGCCGGCGTGCGCGAACAGTTCGCGGTAATTGGCGAGCGTGGGATGCAGCGGCAGCATCGGCGGCGGCAGGTTGTTGGCTTCGCCTGGCTGCATGAACGACACCGACAGCATCCAGAACAGCGGAAACAGTGCCAGCGCCGCGCACAGCACCAGCGCGGCGTTCACCAGCCAGGCGTTGCGGCGCGTGTTCATGCCGTTTCCTCGCGCCCGCCGCCGAAGCGCCACAGCAGCGCAGTCGCGGCGAACATGATCATGAACAGCAGGAACGCCACCGCCGACGCGGTGCCCATGTTCCACCACTTGAAGCCCTCGTTGTACATCAGGTACAGCACGCTCACCGTGCTTTGCAGCGGGCCGCCCTCGGTGATCACGTAGGGTTCGGCGAACAGCTGGAAGTAGCCCGACACCGTGAGGATGCCGACCATCAGCAGGATCGGTCCGAGCGCGGGCAGCGTGATGTGGCGGAACTGCCTCCATGCCGACGCGCCGTCGATGCGCGCGGCTTCGTACAGGTCGGCGGGGATCGCCTGCAATCCGGCCAAGAGGATGATCATGTTGTAGCCGAAATTCTTCCACACCGCGAACAGGATGATCATCGGCATCGCCCAGTGCGGATCGCCCAGCCAGTCGATCGGGCCGATGCCGAGGTGCACGAGCACGAAGTTGACCACGCCGAACTGGGTGTTGAAGAGGTAGCGCCAGATCACCGCGACCGCGACCACGGTGGTCACCACCGGCGCGAACAGCGCGGTGCGGAACAGCGGCTTCAATTTCGCCGCGCTGGAGTTCAGCAGCAGCGCGGTGCCGAGCGAGGCGAGCATCGACAGCGGCACGCCCACGATCACGAAATACAGCGTGTGCCCCAGCGCATCCCAGAACAGCGGGCGGTGCAGCAGTTCCCAATAATTGTAGAGGCCGACGAATCGCAGGTTGCGGATGTCGGCCAGCGCGTACAGGTCGAAATCGGTGAGGCTCAGGCCCAGCCCCGCCAGCACCGGCAGCAGGAAGAACACGCCCAGCACCAGCAGCGCCGGGGACAGGAACAGCCATGCCGAAAGCTTGCTGTTCACGGCTTGGTCTCGTGTTCGCGCGCCAGTACCCAGCGCCGCTTGGCGAGGATCGTATCCGCCTCGGCATCCATTTGCGCCGTGGCCTGGTCGATCGTCAACTGCCCCGCGACCGCGCGCGCGGCGACCTGCTGCATCATGTTGACGATCTGTTCCCACTCGGGCACCGGCGGCGCCGGACGCATGTGTTCGAGTTGCGCGTGGAAGGCGCGCAACTTCGGGTCGTTTTGCAGCGCCGGGCTTTGCCACGCCGAACGCCGCGCCGGAAGATCTCCCAGCAGTTCGTAGAAATGCGCCTGCACGTCGGGTCGCGACAGGTATTCGATCAACTGCCACGCCGCGTCCTTGTGCTTGGACGTGCGCGGGATCACCAGGCTGGAGCCGTAGGTCACCGAGTCGCCGGGGCCGTCCGGGCCCGGAAGCTGCGCGGTGGACCATTCGCCCTGCTGCGATGCCGGCAGGCGCTTGCGGAACTCGCCGATGTTCCAGGGTCCCGAAAGGTAGAACACGAACTCGCCGCGCCCGAACGCCTGCCACGGATTGCCGACCTGCACGTTGGTCCAGGGCGGCACGTCGCCGCGCTTGAACAGGCCGACGTAGAACGCCAGCGTGCGCTTGAAACCCGCGCTCCGGAAATTGCCGTAGCGTCCGCCGTCGCGCAGCAACGGCACGTGCTGCTGCAGCGCCAGCGCCAGCAACTGGTCGTATTCGTTGGTCGGCAGCAGCGCGCCCCAGCGCGTGCCGTGGCTCTTTGCGCGGATCGCGTCCATCTGCCGCTGCCAGTCGGCCCAGTCGCGCGGTGGCGCGTCGAAGCCGGCTTCGCGCAGCAGGTCCGCGCGATAGAACAGCAGGCGCGTGTCGACGTACCACGGAATCCCGTACAACGTCCCGTCGATCACGTTGGTGGCCCACGCGCTCGCGAAGTAATCGTCCTCGCGGATCACGCTGGAATGCCCGACGCGCGCCTGCAGCGGCTCCAGCGCGTGCAGCGCCGCGAATTCCGCGATCCAGGTGTTGCCGATCTGGGTGAGGTCCGGCAGCGAATCGCCGGCGTAGGCGGTCAGCAGCTTTTCGTGCGCCGCGGTCAGCGGGATCTGCTGGATGCGCACGTGGACGCCGGGATGCGCCTGCTCGAACGCCGGCAGCAGTTGCGCCACCGCTTCGCCTTCGCGGCCGATGGTCCAGAACTCCAGCGTGATGCCGCTCTGCGCGGGCGCGGCGCAACCGGCCGGCAGCGCCGCGAGGATCGCGAGCGCCGCCAAGCCGACGAGGCGCGCGATGTTCATGGCACCGCGACGCGCTCTTTCGCGCGGCCATGCCGCGCGGAAGATGCGGTGCGCGGCGTCGCCTTGGCTGGCTTTTCGTCCAGCCAGCCGCCGGTGAAGCCCGCGCGTTCCAGACCGCGCCGGATGTAGGGGTTCTTGCGCATCACCTTCCACACGAAACCCGAGCGGTAATTCTCGATCATCAGCAGGATCGGACCCTGGTCGATGCCAAGATACTCGTTGTCGAACCAGCCTTCACCGGGCACCACCCGGCCGCTGCGCAGCGGCGAGTCCAGCCGGAACGACGGATTGAACGCGTCCACGAAACCGTATCCGGAATACAGCCATTTCCCGTAGCGCTGGTACATGGCGCGTATCGCCGGCAGCACCAGTTCCGGCGCGAACGCGATCGACGCGATCGCAGCCGTGGGCGCAATGGTGCCGTCATCGAGGATCTGGCCGACGTCCGCGCCGCGCGCGAGGTAGCCGAAGAATTCGGTGCGCGTGCCGTCGGGGCGGATCCAGACGGTGTCGCCAGGGCCGTTGCTGGCGGTCAGGCCCCAGATGTCGGCGCCGTAGCCCGTGAAGCGCTTCGGATTGGCGATCGCGTAGTTGCGCTGGCCGACCACCGCGCGGCGGCTGTTCTCGAAATAATCCAGTCCGTGTGCGCGCATCCAGGCGTCGCGGATGCCGCGGAAATCCACCCACGTCTGGCTGTACTGGTGGCCGAACAGCGGCGCGAAGCCGACGTGCGGCTTGCTGTCGTAGAAACTGCCCCAACTGCTGTCATAGGTGGACGTCCAGGCTTTCCACGCATCCGGCTCGACCGCGTGGGTGGGCGAGCCCAGCGCCAGGATGTACAGCAGCATCGCCTCGTCGTAGCCCTTCCAGTCGTAGTCGATGAACTTGCCGCCGGGCGTCCAGCCCATGCTGATCAGCGGCGGACGCACCTGCGCCCAGTTCCAGTCCACGTCGCGGTACAACTTGTCGGCGAGCCTGCGGATTTCGCGTTCCTCGCGGTCGTCCCGGTCGAACCAGGTCTGGTCGAACAGCACACCGGCCATCAGCAGCGTGGTGTCGATGGTCGACACCTCCACCCAGCGCCCGTAGCGCAGGCCGGTGTGCATGTCGAGGAAGTGGTAGAAGAATCCGTGGTAGCCGGCGTCGTCGTCCTCGCTGTCGCCCTGCGGCGCATCGGCGAAGAAGCGCAGCGTGGCCAGCACGCGCCGGCGCGCCTGTTCGCGCGTGATCCAGCCGCGCTCGACGCCGACCGGATAGGCGGTGAGCGCGAAGCCCACCGCGGCGATGCTGGAGAAGTAATCCTTTCCGGGGTAGCGCGGCCAGTGGTCCGGCACCAGGCCGTTTTCCGGATTGGCGGTCTGCCAGAAGAACTCGAAGGTGCGGTGCTCGATGTCGTTGAGCGAGGGCGCCGCGGCCTGCGTTGCGGGCGCCGGCGCGGGCGCGGCGCGCTGCGCCGGCGAGGGCGGCGCGGACAGCAGCGCCAGCAGCACGAACAGCAGGCCGAAGCCGGCCCTGCGCCAGACCGTCGCCGCGAATCTCGTCTTCGGTGCAGCCCCCGTCACGGCGAGCGCTCCGCGCTGGCCGCGGGTGCCGCCACGGCGATGCCCGGCGTGGGTCGGATCAAACGTTGCATCGTGGGTTTCTCCGCTGCCTGTTCCCCGTACCCGACCAAGCACCATCACACGGCGGCACAGTGGCGCGCGATGAATTGCTGGTGCGTGGGCATCGCATCCACGCAGGACGCGATCACGCGCTGCACGCCGTCCATCAGTTGCTTCAGTTCGGCGTCGGAAAGCTGGTCCACCGCGGGATGGTACGTGCGCGGCAGGATGCGCTGGCCGATCATCACTTCCACCCAGCTCGTCAGCGCGAACATTTCCTCGGCGTTGCGGTAGAAGCGCCCGCTGTCGCGGAACAGGCGGATGTTGTCGGCCAGCGGCGCGGGGATGTCCATGGTGCGGCAGTAGTTCCAGAACGGCGTGTCGTCGCGCTCGGTGGCGCAAAAGTGCAGGATGATGAAGTCGCGGATGCGTTCGATCTCGAACGCGGTCTGCGCGTTGTAGCGTTCGATCACCGCGGGGTTGAAGCCGGTGTCCGGGAACAGGTTGACCAGCCGCGCGATGCCGGACTGGATCATGTAGATCGCGGTCGATTCCAGCGGTTCGAGGAAACCGGCGGCGAGGCCAATCGCGACCACGTTCCTGTCCCAGGCCTTCCTGCGCTGTCCGGCCGTGAACTTCAGCAGGCGCGGCTCGCCCAGCGCCGGCGCATCGAGGTGTTGCAGCAAGGCCGCCGCGGCCGCGTCGTCGGAAATGTATTTGCTCGAATACACGTAGCCGTTACCGACCCGGTGCTGCAGCGGAATGCGCCAGGTCCAGCCGGCGTCGCGCGCGGTGCAGCGCACGAACGGCGTGGGGGGCCCGGTGACCTCGCAGGCCACCGCGACCGCGCGGTTGCAGGGGAGCCAGTGTGACCAGTCCTCGTAGCCCGCGTGCAGGGTCTGTTCGATCAGGAGGCCGCGGAAGCCGGAGCAATCGAGGAACAGTTCGCCCGCGATGCGCTCGCCGCTTTCCAGCACCACGGCTTCGACGAAGCCGTCCTCGCCGTGCTGCTCGACCCGCACCACCTTGCCTTCGGTGCGGCGCACGCCGCGCTGCTCGGCGTAACGGCGCAGGTATTTCGCGTACAGCCCGGCGTCGAAATGGTAGGCGTAGGCAATGTCGGCCAGCGGCGATTTCGGCGGCACATCGGTGGCCGACACCATGAACTTGCCGAGCGGACCGGCTTTCGTGTGCAGCGAGTATTCGCCGAGATCGGCCGCGATGCCCTGCTGGCGCGCCTTGAGCCAGTACTGGTGGAACGGCAGCAGGTCGTAGTCGTGGCCGATCGTGCCGAAACCGTGGAAATAGCGGTCGCCGATGCGCGCCCAATCGACGAACTCGATGCCGAGCTTGAAGGTGCCCTTGACGGTGCGGACGAACTCCGCCTCGTCGATCTGCAGCAGTTGGTTGAAAGCCTTGAGGTGCGGCACGGTGGCTTCGCCCACGCCCACCGTGCCGATCTGTTCGGATTCGATCAGCCGGATGGCGAGCTTGCCCGGGAACACCCGCGCCAGCGCCGCCGCGGCCATCCAGCCCGCGGTGCCGCCGCCGACGATCACGATGTTGCGAACCGGAGCAACGTTCATGTCGCGCATGGGCAACCTGCATTGCGAAAAAAGAGGCGGGTCCGTGGAGAGCAGCGGACCCGCCTTCCCACGCTGGTAGCTTGCGCGAAGGGGAGACGCGGTATTACCACCTCACCCCCATCGTGAATTTGAACGTGCGCGGCACGCCGGTGATGTTGCCGTTGGTGACGTACGAGATCGGATAGAAGGTCGGGTACGTGGAATTGACGTCCACCAGGTTCTTGTAGTTGAACGCATTGAGGACGTCGAGACGCAGATACCAGACGGTCTGACCCGCGATCCTGAAGTTCTTGATTGCCGCGAGGTCGATGTCGCGATAGCCCCATATTGGTCCGCCGATGAAGAAGCGCTTCCCGCCGGATGGAATGCCTCCGACCGGCAGGTTGTTGGCGCCGTTGGGTGCGGTCGCGGGATAGTTGTAGTTGATGAAGCCGTCGTACGGTGTCGGCGTCGCCAGGGTCAGCTTGGCCGAGAACACCGTATCCCAGGGGCCATCGACCACCGCGGTCGCGACCAGGCGGTGCTTGGGCGCGGCGTTGGACAGGATGAACGGGTACTGCTGGATGGTCGCCTGATCGAACGAGTAGTGCTCGTTGATGTCGCGATTCTGGCTGGCGTTGGTGTAGGTGTACGCGATGGTGGCGCCCCAGTGCGATTCGTGCGTGTAGGGTTTCTCCAGCGACAGCAGGAATTGCGTGCTGCGGGTCTCGATGCCGTTGTTCCACAGGATCAGCGGGCCGAAGCCCGGCACGCCGTCACCCCAGGGCTGACCGCCGTTCATCCAGAACGCGCCGTTGGGATAGCGGTTGCCCAGCGTGGCGGCGAGGCCGTCGTAGCTGAGCGCGCGCACGATGGTGGCGCTGGTGTTCCAGTCGCCCAACTTGTTGCGCATGCCGATGCTGAACTGGTCCGAATACGGCACCTTGAGCTTGTTGGTGAACATGTCCACTTCGTAGCCCGCGGTGCTGCCGGTGACCAGCGACTGCAGGGCGGCGACGCTGCTTGCGTACGACGGATCCCAGGGGAAGCATGGCGTGCCTTCGCAAGTCTGGTTCGGACCGCTGAACCACACGGTCGGTTCCTCGAGCGCGAACTTGGTCTGCTCCAGTTGCAGGTAGTTGTAGAGGTCGCGGTCGTAGGCGCGGCCCGCGCCGCCGAAGATCACGTGCTTCTGGTCACCGTTGATGTCGTACGAGAAGCCCACGCGCGGCTGCCATTCGCCCTTGTAGGCCTTGCGGTTGTTGCCGGTCGAGATGTAGTCGTTGATGTTGATGCCGCCGGCCGCCAGTTGCTGGGCGTAGGTTTCGCTCGGGTTCGTGTTGTTGGGATCGTGGCCGTTGAGCAGGGCGTTGACGACGTTCGCGGGCGTCACCCAGTTGAGATAGGACGGATTCTTCTCGTAGTCCCAACGCACGCCGATGTTGAAGGTCAGGTGCTCGTTGACCGCCCAGTCGTCCTGTGCGTACAGGCCGAACTGCTGGTCCTTGGAGGTGACGATCGGGCTGAAGCCCGGGTTGGTCACCGCAAACACTGCCTTGTACGGGGTCGGGCTGGTGCCGATGAATCCCGGCGGGCAGTAGGAGCTGTTGTCGGCGGCGTCGGCCGTGCACACGTTGTAGTACGCCTGCGCGGTGGCATTGCCGGCGTCCTGCGCGGTCAGCTTCACGTCCTTGTACTTGAAGCCCACCTTGACGGTGTGGTCGCCCAGCCAGTGCAGGTCGGTGAAGGTCAGGTCGTCCTTCAGTCCGGGGCCCTTCTGGCCCTTGTTCTGTTCGGCGCGCGGGTCGGGCGCGCCCGTCTGCAGGACCAACTGGTTGTTGGAGCCGTAGGTGTAGGCCTGGCCCACGCCGCTGGTGATCTGCTGCGGCACGTAGAAGGCGTTTTCGTAGGTCAGCAGGAATTCGTTGTACCAGGCGTCGGCGCTGTGTTCCCAGTAGAACTCGTAGCGCTTGTCGGTGTTCTTGATCTGGATGCCGGCCGAGGCCGCGATCACGCCGCCGATGTTGCCGTCCTGGGTTTCGTTGCGCACCTGCGCCCGCAGTTCCAGCCGGTCGCTGTCGGTGATTTCCCAATCGAGTTTTCCGAAGAACAGGTTTTCAAAGAACGGATTGTTGGCCGGCCCGAGTTGCGACTGCGCATCGGTGGGCAACTGGCCGCTGACGCCGGTGACGCCTGGCACCACTGCGACCGGCGAGTCGAAGCGCTTCACCGAGTCGGTGATGAAGTAGTGCATCTTGTCCTGGATGATCGGCCCGCCCAGCGAGAAGCCGTATTCCTTGCTCTCCGAAGGCGTCTTCTGGCCCGACGCCTTTTCGCTGGGCGTCATGTCGCGGTAGCTGTCGTCGGTGTAGTTGCCGTACACCTCGCCGTGGAACTGGTTGGTGCCCGACTTGGTCACCGCGGTGACCGCGGCGCTGGACAACTGGTCGTACTCAGCCTTGTAGTTGGACGTGATCACCCGGTACTGGTCGACCGCGAGTTCCGGGAATGGGTTGCCCTGCGTCGCGAACTGGCCGCTGACGCCACCGCCCATCACGTAGCTCTTCTGGCCGACGCCGTCGATGTACACGTTGACTGCGCTGGTGTTCTGCGCGCCACCCTGCAGCGAGGTGTTGCCCTGCGAATTCGTCGTGAAGATCATGCCCGGCACGATGTCGGCGAATTCCAGGAAGTTGCGCGTGGTCTGCGGCAACGTCTGGATCTGGTGCAGCGAGACGGTGTTGCCGACCTGCGAGGTCTTGACGTCCAGCAACGGCGAGGCGGTCACCTGCACCGCCGCCAGCGTTTGCGCCGTCGGGGCGGTCGGTGCGGCTGCCGCCGTGAGATTCAGCGTGGCCGTGGATGCGACCGACAAGGTGATCGTCTGGGCGGTGCCGGGGCCGGCATCGACGTGCCAGGTGCCGGGCGGCAGGCCCACCAGCACGTAGCGGCCCTGGGCGTTGGCCTTGGTGACACGCACCATGCCGGTGGCGACGTTGCGCGCGGTGACTTGCGCGTTGGGCGTCGTGTTTCCCTGCAGCGTGGCGTTCGCAGTCTGCGCCCAGACCATCGTGGGCAGCGCCGCGCCGGCGGCGATGCTGCTCGTGACCAGCGCCGCCAGCAGTTTCTTCCGCAGTCTCGTTTGGTTTTTCATGATCCCTCCAGCGCACATTCGGGGTGGTCAGTTGTGTGTGTGGAACTCTGCCTGCTTGCTGCGTGCGGCCGGAGGCGCCCGCGATCCGCACGAGGCGCGCACCACCACTTCGCACGCCATCGTCGTGAGGTCCGCTTCCGGGGTATCCGGCGCGGCCATTTGCGTTACCAGCCGCTCCAGCGCGGCGTGTCCGAGTTCGGCGATCCGCACCCGCACGGTGGTCAGGGGCGGATGGGTGTAGCGCGCGATCGGAATGTCGTCGAAGCCCGCCAGCGCGATGTCGGCGGGCACGTTCACGCCGGCCTCGTTGAAGGCCGACAGGCAGCCGATCGCCATCATGTCGTTGGCGGCGAACACCGCGTCCGGGCGCTTGCGCGCCGCCAGCAGCGTGCGTCCGGCGCGGTAGCCCGATTCCTCGCTGTAGTCGCCCTGCAGGTAGCGCGCGGTGACGCCGCGCCGGCCGGCGATGGTGTCGTCGAAGCCGCGGCGGCGTTCGCGCGCGTCGTGGTTGGCGGCGGGTCCTTCGATGAAGGCCAGGGCGCGATGGCCGTTCGCGAGCAGGTGCTCGGTCATCGCGCGCGCGCCGCCGTAATCGTCGTTGTTGACCCGCGCGCAGCGGCGTTCGCGCAGGGCGCTGTCCATCAGCACCGCGGGCACGGAATCGGAAAGATGCTTGCGCAGGAAGCCAGGCTCCGCATGCGGCCACATGATCAGCAGGCCGTCCACGCGGCCCTGCATCGCCCGCAGCGCGGCGGCGGCTTCGTCGGCGTCGCCGTGCGAACTGGAGACCAGCAGGTGCAGGCCGTGCGCGCGCGCGGCGAGGTCGATGCCGCGGATCAGCTCGGAAAAGAATTCGCCGAACAGGTCGGGCAGCAACGCGCCCACCGCCTGCGTGCGGCGGGTGACCAGGCTGCGCGCCGCGCCCATCGGCACGTAGCGCAGGCGCGCGACCGCGCGCTCGATGCGCGCGCGCGTGTCCGGGGTGACCCCGGCGCTGCCATTCAACGCCCGTGACACGGTAGCCACAGAAACCTTCGCCTCCCGGGCAACGTCTTTGATCGTCACCGCCACACGGCTCCCCTTGGCCTGGATCTGCAAAAAGCGTGCTTCCCGACACGCCGGCTTGGACGCAATGTAAACGTTTTCATCGCGGATTGCAAAGGGCCGTTTTTGAGCGCCCGAAGGGGTGGCCCGGGCGGCCCGGATGGCGTCAGCCGCGGAAGCGGGATTCCAGGATGGCGACGGCAGGCAGGGTCTTGCCTTCCAGGAACTCCAGGAACGCGCCGCCGCCGGTCGAGATGTAGGACACCTTGTCGGCGATGCCGTACTTGTCGACCGCGGCGAGGGTGTCGCCGCCGCCGGCGATCGAAAACGCCGGCGAAGCCGCGATCGCGCGGGCCAGGGTTTCGGTGCCGTGCCCGAACGCGTCGAACTCGAACACGCCGACCGGGCCGTTCCACACCACCGTGCCGGCCTTGGCGATCAGCGCTGCGTAGTGCTGCGCGGTGTCCGGGCCGATGTCGAGGATCATCTCGCCGTCGCCGACCCGGTCGACCGGCTTCACCGTGGCCGGAGCGTCGGCCGCAAAGCTCGGCGCCACCACCACGTCGGTCGGGATGGGCACTTTCGCGCCGCGCGCCGAAGCCGCCGCGATCACCTTGCGCGCGGCGTCGAGCAGGTCCGGCTCGTACAGCGACTTGCCGACCTTGTGGCCGGCCGCGGCGATGAAGGTGTTGGCGATGCCGCCGCCCACGATCAACTGGTCCACCTTGCCGACCAGGTTCTGCAACAGGTCGAGCTTGGTGGACACCTTCGAGCCGGCCACGATCGCGAGCAGCGGGCGCGCCGGGTTCTGCAGCGCCTTGCCCAGCGCGTCCAGTTCCGCGGCCAGCAGCGGACCCGCGCAGGCGGTCTTCGCGAATTTCGCGACGCCGTGGGTCGAAGCCTGCGCGCGGTGCGCGGTGCCGAATGCGTCCATCACGAACACGTCGCATAGCGCGGCGTATTTCTTCGCGAGGGTCTCGTCGTCGGATTTCTCGCCCACGTTCATCCGGCAGTTTTCCAGCAGCACCACCTGGCCGGTGCCCACCGTGACGCCGCCCAGGTAGTCGTGCACGAGCCGCACGTTCGTGCCGAGCTTCTCCGACAGCCACGCGGCGACCGGCGCGAGCGATTGCGCCTCGTCGAACACGCCTTCCCTGGGGCGGCCGAGGTGCGACATCACCAGCACCGAAGCGCCCGCGTCGCGCGCGGCGCGGATCGTGGGCAGCGCGGCGTCGAGACGCTGGGTCGAGGTGATGACCCCGTCCTGGATCGGCACGTTGAGGTCCTCGCGAATCAGCACGCGCTTGCCGGAAAGGTCGAGGTCGGTCATGCGGAGGAAGGGCATGGGTGGGCTCCAGCGTTCGACGGAATGCGAATCGCGCATTGTCGACGCCGCGCCGCGATCGCGCAATTGCGTTACGCTGGAGGTTTGCGATTTCCGGGAACCCGACATGCCGCCGATGAGAACCTTGTACAGCTACTGGCGATCCAGCGCCGCCTACCGCGTGCGCATCGCCATGAACCTGATGGGGCTGGATTACGCGATCGCTCCGGTGCACCTGGTGCGCGGCGGCGGCGAGCAGCACAAGGCGGACTACCGCGAACTGAATCCGCAGCAACTGGTGCCGGTGCTGGTGGACGGCGGGAACGTGATCCGCGAGTCGCTCGCGATCATCGAGTACCTGGAGGAAACCTATCCCAACCATCCGCGGGTGCTGCCGCGCGGCGCGCTGGCCTGCGCGCGGGTGCGCGCGCTGGCGCAGATGGTGGCCTGCGACATCCATCCGCTCGGCAACCTGCGCGTGCTGCAGTATTTGCAGCGCGAACTCGGTGCGGACGACGAGCAGAAGCTCGCGTGGTCGCGGCACTGGATCGAAATCGGTTTCGATGCCATCGAACAGGTGCTCGCTGGCCGCGAGCGGCCCGGCGTGTTCTGCGAGGGCAACGAGCCCACGCTGGCCGACTGCTGCCTGATTCCGCAGGTGTACAACGCGCGACGTTTCGGCGTGTCGCTGGATCGCTATCCGACCATCGTGCGGATCGACGGCATCTGCGCCGGCATGGATGCATTCCGGCAGGCCGCACCGGAAGCGCAGGCCGACGCGCCCAAGGCGGCTTGAAGGATCCCCGAACTTGTTTCCTTTCCACTTCGCAGGCAATGAATTATCGTCATTCCGGGGCCATCGCAGGCTTCATCGGCGATGACGCGGGGAGCGGCCAAGGACGGCCGCGCTTTGAGGAGCGAGGAAACCCGGAATCGGTTTTGCAGGGCCATGAGACCGATTCCGGGTTCTGCCCGCAGACAGCGCGGGCAGCCCCGGAATGACGGTGCTTGTTTGATCCTGCGAAGCGAAAACCGGATCAGCCGACGAACGCGCGCGCGTTGCGGAACAGCCGCATCCACGGCGAGTCCTCGCCCCATTCGCGCGGGTGCCAGCTCATCTGCACGCTGCGGAATACGCGCTCGGGATGCGGCATCAGGATAGTGACGCGGCCGCCCGCGGCGGTGAAACCGGCGAGGCCTTCGGGCGAACCGTTGGGGTTGTACGGAAAGGTTTCGGCGGGCTTGCCGCGGTTGTCGACGAAGCGCACGCAGGCGGTGGCCTTGCCGGCCTTGTGGCCCTCGGCGAACACCGCGCGGCCCTCGCCGTGCGCGGTGACCACGGGAATGCGCGAACCGGCCATGCCGCGGAACACGATGGATTCGGTGTTCAACACCTCCAGGGTCACCATCCGCGCCTCGTACTGCTCGGACGCGTTGCGCGCGAACGTGGGCCAGTGTTCGGCGCCGGGGATGATGTCCTTGAGGTGCGAGAGCATCTGGCAGCCGTTGCACATGCCGACCGCGAATTTCGCCTCGTCGGCGAAGAACGCCGCGAATTGTTCGCGCAGGTCTTCGTGGTACAGGATCGACGCGGCCCAGCCGCGGCCCGCGCCCAGCACGTCGCCGTAGGAGAACCCGCCGCAGGCGGCGAAGCCCGCGAAATCGGCGAGGTGGTGGCGGCCGGCGACGAGGTCGCTCATGTGCACGTCGATCGCGTCGAAACCGGCGCGGGTGAATGCGGCCGCCATCTCGACCTGGCCGTTGACGCCCTGGTCGCGCAGCACCGCGATGCGCGGCCGTGCGCCCTTCGCGATGTACGGCGCGGCGATGTCTTCCTTCGGGTCGAACATGAGCTTGGCACTGATGCCCGGATCGGCGTCGTCGATGCGCCATGCGCGCTCGGCGTCGGCGCTGGCCGGGTTGTCGCGCAGGCGCTGCATCGCGTGGCTGGTTTCGTGCCAGGCGCCGATCAATTTTTGCCAGTTCCATTTGGCGACGGTTTCATCACCGCCGTACAGCTTGATGCCGAGCTTGGCCTTGGGCCTCGCGATCACGTGCGCCATCCCGCGCAGGCCGTTGGCTTCGACCAGCGCGGCGAACGCGTCGTGGTCGGACTCGCGCACCTGCAGCACCGCGCCGAGTTCCTCGTTGAACAGCGCGCGCAGCGCGTTGTCGGCCCAGCCGTCGAGGAAGATTTCGAGGCCGCAGTGTCCGGCGAACGCCATTTCCAGCAGCGTCACGATCACGCCGCCGTCGGAGCGGTCGTGGTAGGCGAGCACGAGGTCCTGCCGTTCCGCGGCGCGCACCAGCGTGAACAGCGCGCGCAGCCGTGCGGGATCGTCGAAGTCCGGCGGCACGCCGCCGCGGCGGTCGAACGCCTGGGTCAGCACCGAGCCGCCGAGGCGGTCGCGTCCCGCGCCGAGGTCGAGCAGCCACAGCTCGGTGTCGCCGGCGTCCAGCCTGAGCTGCGGTGTGAGTGTGCGGCGTGCATCGTCGACGCGTGCGAACGCGCTGACGATCAGCGATACCGGCGCGATGGTGCGCTGTTCGCGTTCGCCGTCGCGCCACAGGGTGCGCATCGACAGCGAATCCTTGCCGACGGGGATCGAGATGCCGAGTTGGGTGCACAGCGCGGAGGTGGTCTGCACCGCGTCGTACAGCGCGGCGTCCTCGCCTTCGTGGCCGATCGCCGCCATCCAGTTGGCGGACAGGCGTATTTCTCCGAGATTCCCGACCGGCGCCGCGATCAGGTTGGTGATGGCTTCGCCCAGCGCCAGCCGCGCCGAGGCCGCACCGTCCAGCACCGCGACCGGCGCGCGCTCGCCCATCGCCATCGCCTCGCCCGCGTAACCGTCGAAGTCCGCGAGCGTGACCGCGCAGTCGGCGACCGGCACCTGCCACGGACCGACCAGTTGGTCGCTCGCACACAGGCCGCCCACGCTGCGGTCGCCGATGTGGATCAGGAACGCCTTGTCGGCAACGGCCGGCATCCGCAGGACGCGTTCGACCGCTTCGTCGAGGCCGATGTTGCCGAGGTCGGGGACGATCTCGAGCTGCGGCTTGATGCGCGTGGCGTCGCGCTGCATCTTCGGGGGCTTGCCGAGCAGCATCGAGAGTTCCAGGTCGATCACGGTGAGGCGGGACTCGGGACTCGGGACTCGGGATTCGCCCCCATCCGCCTCCGGCACCTTCCCCCGCAAGCGGGGGAAGGAAGATGAAGATGACGCTGCGCGCTCGTCTCCCTCCCCCGCATGCGGGGGAGGGGTGGGGCGGGGGCCGTACTGGCCGCGGGTGACAAGCAGTCGTTCTGTTTCCGTCGCATGCCCCACCACCGCGAACGGACAACGTTCGCGCTCGCACATCGCGCGGAACGTGCCGAGGTCGGCGGGCTTCACGCCCAGCACGTAGCGTTCCTGCGACTCGTTGCACCAGATCTGCATCGGCGACAGTTGCGGATCGTCCGACGGCACCGCGTCGAGGTCGATCTCGCCGCCCACGCCGGAATCGTGCAACAGTTCCGGGATCGCGTTGGACAAGCCGCCCGCGCCGACGTCGTGGATCGCGACGATCGGGCTGGCGTCGCCCAGCGCGCAGCAGGCATCGATCACTTCCTGGCAGCGGCGCTGCATTTCCGGGTTGTCGCGCTGCACCGAGGCGAAGTCGAGCGCTTCGCTGGAGGCGCCCGCCGCCATCGACGAAGCGGCGCCGCCGCCGAGGCCGATCTGCATCGCGGGGCCGCCCAGCACGATCACCGCGTCGCCGGGTTCCAACTTGTTCTTCTTCACCAGCATCGGGCGCACGTTGGCGACGCCGCCAGCCAGCATGATCGGCTTGTCGTAGCCGTGGCGCATGCCGGGCTTGTCGGTTTCGAGTTCGAAGGTGCGGAAATAACCGGCGAGGCAGGGACGCCCGAATTCGTTGTTGAAGCCGGCGGCGCCCAGCGGGCCGTCGCGCATGATTTCGAATGCGCTGGCGACGCGCGGCGGCAGCGGGCGCGCTTCTTCCCACGGCCGCGGCAGGCCGGGAATGCGCAGGTGCGACACCGAGAATCCGACCAGACCGGCCTTGGGCTTGCCGCCGCGGCCGACCGCGCCTTCGTCGCGGATCTCGCCGCCGGAGCCGGTCGCCGCGCCGGGCCAGGGCGAAATCGCGGTCGGGTGGTTGTGGGTTTCCACCTTGATGGCGTAGGGGATCGCTTCGTTGTGCGCGCGCCAGACGCCATCCGCGTCGGCGAAGAAGCGTGCGCCGTGCGAGCCTTCGATCACCGCCGCGTTGTCGCTATAGGCAGAGAGCGTGTGCGCCGGCGACGCCGCGTGGGTGCTGCGGATCATGCCGAACAGCGTCGCGTCCTGCGGCTGGCCGTCCACGCTGAAGCGGGCGTTGAACACCTTGTGCCGGCAGTGCTCGGAGTTCGCCTGCGCGAACATCACCAGCTCGGCGTCGGTCGGGTCGCGGCCGAGCTTCGCGTAGTTGTCGGCGAGGTATTGCACTTCGTCCGGCGCCAGCGCGAGGCCGAGTTCGACGTTGGCCTTCTGCAATGCCGCGCGCGCGTCGCCGTCCAGCGCCACGCTGCCCAGCGCGCCGGCGTCCCCCGTCACGAAGATCCGCGGCGCGTCGGCGAGCGAGCGCAGCACCGATTGCGTCATCGGGTCGTGCAGCGCTTCGGCGATGGCGGCGAATGCGGGATCGCCGGCGTCGGGCAACTTGTCGATCAGGAACGCGGTGCCGCGTTCCACCCGCGCGACCGGGACGCCGACATGGTGCAGGATGTCGGTGGCCTTGGACGACCACGGCGACAGCGTGCCCAGCCGCGGCACCACCCACAGCGACGCGTCCGCGGGCGGTGCCTCGGTGGCGTCCAGCACCTCGGCGAGGCGCTGGTGCAGGGAGGGCGACAGCGGCGACGTCGCCTGCACGAAGTACACGTGGCGCGCGCCGCGCACGCGGGCGTGCTTCGCCATCGCGCCGATGCGCTGGTTGAGTCGGTCAAGGCGGAAATCCGACAGGGCGCTGCGCCCGTCGAGGACGATCATGGCGATGAGGGACCGCGGGCCGGAGTGAGCCGCGCATTATAAATGCGATCGTCCCTGATCGCTGCTTCGTCCGGACTCCGTACGGATGTCATGGGGTTCGATCGGCAAACACCGGAACGGCCCTCCATGCCCGACAGTTCGCAAAAGCCGCTTCGATCAAGGCGCCCGCTGGACAGCGGGCGTGGCATGCACCGTTTCGAGCCGGCGCAGCAGTTCCTGCGGATCGACATAGCCGCCCAGCACCACGCCGTTGTCGGCGATGATGGTGGGCGTGCCGTCCACGCCGAGGTCGATGCCGAGGTTGAAATCGTGCGCGACCGGCGAGGGGCATTGGGCGTCGCGCGGCGTGTCGCCCTCGAACGCGCGGGTGAGCGCAGCCTGGCGGTCCGGGGCGCACCACACGTCCTCGGCCTTCTGCGCCGAGGGCGTGCCGAGTCCCGAGCGCGGCCAGAACAGGTAATCGACCGCTATGCCGAGCTTGTTGACCTCGGCGATGTTGGCGTGGAACGCGCGGCAGTACGGACAATCGACGTCGGTGAATACGGTCACCGTGTATTTGGGATTGGCCGGTGCGAAACGGATCATCTTGGCGTGGTCGAGTTTGGCGATCGCCTCGCTGCGCAGCTTGTTCATGGTGAGGCGGTTGAGCGGCGCGCGGGTCTTGATGTCGAAGGCATCGCCCTGGATCGCATAGCGCCCGTCACCGGTCAGGTACAACACCTGGCCTTGCGCGATCACCTGGTACAGGCCGGGGATGGGCGACGGCGCGATCGTCTGCACGCGCGCCTGCGGTGCCATTTCCGCGACCGCGGCGGTGATGGCGCTGCGCACGGCGGGCGTGACCTCGGTGGACCCGGACACTGCTGCGGATGCCGCGCCGGCTTCGGCGATGGCGGCATGGCGATCGGACGAACAGGCGCTCGCCGCGAACAAGACCAGGGCCAGCGTGAAGAAAAGTTTCAACATGATGGGGGACTGCGCTGTGTCGCGCGTTGACGAAAGACAGGATGCTAGCAGGCGGCGCCGGCGTGCCGCGTGATCGGCACGGCAGCTTCAGAAGGTCAGCCACCAGCAGCCGCCGGATTCGGTGACGCCGAAATCGCGGGTGCCGCCGTCGCCGCCGCCGGTCGAGATTTCGAGTCCGATGGGCGGCTGCGAAACGATGCTGGCCGCGGCGGCGGGGAATCCGGCCGTCGCGGCGGATGCCGGGTCGCCCTCGGGCGGAGGTCCCGAGGCGTACGCGATCTTGATGCCGGCCAGGGGTTGCTTCAGCCACTCGGACAAGCCACGCAGTGCGTTGTACGCGGAAGCCTGGTCCATGCCGCGCCACAGGATCAGCCCCGCCAGCCGGTTCACGTCGTGGCTGGTGAAGGCGTCGGCGATCGATTGCCGCAAGGCCTGCGGCGTGGCCGCGCACGCGCCACCGAAACTGCCGCCCTGGGCGCTTGTCGCGCTCGAACTTGCCGGCGCCGGCGTACCGCACGGCTGGCCGGAAAACACCGGCTCGCCGTGCACGCCGATGCAGCGATAGACCGGCTGTGCCGTCTGTGCGTGCAGGAGCGGCGCGCAGGCGAGCAGCACGAGCAGGCACAGAGTTCGGACGATGGATCGAGGCATGACCGGCAAGTGTAACCGGCCGGTCCACTTCAGGCCGCTGTCTTGCCGTCCAAGCGTTGCAGCACGGCCGTCGTCGCGCGCGCGCGGTTCAGCGTGTAGATGTGCAGCCCCGGCGCGCCGCCGTCCAGCAGGCGCCGGCACATCGCCGCGACCACGTCGGCGCCGAATTCGCGCACGGATTCGGCGTCGTCGCCGTACGCGATCATGCGCTTGCCGATCCAGCGCGGGATCTCGGCGCCGCACATTTCCGAGAAGCGCCGCAGTTGCGCAAAGTTCGCGATCGGCATGATCCCTGGCACGATCGGAATCGTGACGCCCGCGCGACGCGCGTCGTCCACGAAGCGGAAATACGCGTCGGCATTGAAGAAGTATTGCGTGATCGCGCCGTCCGCACCGGCATCGACCTTGGCCTTGAAGTGTTTCAGGTCGGCTTGCGCATGGTCGGATTGCGGGTGGCATTCCGGATAACACGCGACTTCGATGTGGAAATACCCGTCGTGCTCGCGGCGGATGAAATCCACGAGGTCCGAGGCGTAGCGGAAGTCGCCGGGCGAAGCCATGCCCGAAGGCAGGTCCCCGCGCAGCGCCACGATGCGCCGGCAGCCGAGTTCACGGTAATCGTTCAACAGCGCACCGATTTCCTCGCGGGTGCCACCCATGCACGACACGTGCGGCGCGACCTCCAGCGCATGCACCTCGCGCAGATGTCGCACCGTGCGCGGCGTCTGCGTGAGGGTGGAGCCGCCGGCGCCGAAGGTGACGCTGGCGAATTCGGGCGCCAACGCCTTCAGCCTGGGCAGCGCGCGCTCCAGTTGCGCGCGTTGCTCGTCGTTCTTGGGCGGAAAGAATTCCAGCGAGATTGCAGTCATCGCATCCGGCATCCATATATCTTTTTATCAAGATAAAGAGAATTGTCTGCGGATGCAATGAACGAAATGAAACCGCCGGCTGGCGCCGGTGGGCGAATCGGGCTTTCGCGAGATGCCGGTGGCATCTCGCGCCGATGAGCGCCCGCACGAGGTGCGGGCCGGATGAACGCCGCAGGGATGCCTGCTGGCAATAATCAACCCGATGCCGAGGTCAAGCGCTGATGTTGGGCTTCCCCGGATCGAGTCCGGGGTCAGCCCAACCTGCAGAGAAGCTTGTGGCTCAGGCGGCTTTCTTCCACTGCCCCAAGGCAGCCAGCCCATTGTCGCGCGCGCGCTCGACCACGATCTTCTGCGCGGCGGCGAAATTGCCGGTCATGTCCTTGGCCCACAGGTGCAGCGCGGCCTGCTGCATCGCGCGGCCGTAGGAGAACGACAGCGGCCACGGGTGCGGGCCGAGGCGGTTCATTGCGTTCAGGTGCGCGGTGGCGTCCTCGTCGCTCTGGCCGCCGGACAGGAACACGATGCCCGGCAGCACCGCCGGCACCGCGGACTTCAGGCACAGGATGGTCGATTCGGCGACTTCCTCGACGCCGGCCTGTTCGGGGCAATCCTTGCCGGATACCACCATGCTGGCCTTCAGGATGGTGCCTTCCAGCATCACGTTGTGTTCGTACAGCGCCGAGAACAGCGAGCGCAGGGTGGCTTCGGTGACTTCGTAGCAGGTCTCGATGTCGTGGTCGCCGTCCATCAGCACTTCGGGTTCGACCATCGGCACCAGGCCGGCTTCCTGGCACAGCGCGGCGTAGCGCGCCAGCGCATGGTTGTTGGCGTCGATGCAGGTGGAACTCGGCATGTCCTCGCCGATGGTGATCACCGCGCGCCACTTCGCGAATTCGGCGCCCAGCTTCACGTATTCGGCCAGGCGGCCGCGCAGGCCGTCGAGGCCTTCGGTGACCAGCTCGCCCGGAAAGCCGGCCAGCGGCTTGGCGCCGAGGTCCACCTTGATGCCGGGGATGATGCCGGCGTCCTTCATCACCTTGGTGAACGGCACGCCCGCGCGGGTGGACTGGCGGATGGTTTCGTCGTACAGGATCGCGCCCGAGATGTGCTCGGAAAGGCCCGGCGCGGTCAGCAGCATTTCGCGATAGGCGCGGCGGTTTTCCTCCGAGTCGGGCACGCCGACCGCGTCGAAGCGCTTCTTGATGGTGCCCGAGGATTCGTCGATCGCGATGATGCCCTTGCCGGGCGCAACCATCGCCTGCGCGACGGCTTCCATTTGGTCGATGCTCATGGCGGTATTCCGCTGCTGTCGGTGGACCGCCAAGTATAGGCGAGTGCGGATTTTTATGCTTTCTCCTCTCCCGAAAGGAGAGGGAATCACCGATACCCGTTTGGAAAATCCTTGAGCACGCACGCGTCGGTGATCTTCTTGCGCTCGGCCGGATCGGCGGGCAGGTTGAACGGAATGATGAGGTAGGTGAATACCGGCTCGTGGGCCGCGTTCTTTGCGCCCGCCACGTAGCGCATGTCCTTGACCGCGCTGGCCGCGACCGTCGCGAGGTCACCCGCCGGGATCGTCTTGCGCACCACGATGTCGCGGGGCACGCCGTCCGAACCGATCATGTAGGTGACCGCCGAACAGGTCGGCTTGCTGAGGTTCACGCCGCTGTTGGGCACATCGACATTCAGCGACGTGTTGGTCATCACCCAGTAGTCGGTCAGGTGATCCGGCTGCACCGCGCGGATGTTGGGGTTAACCGCGGCAGAAGCCGTGGCCACCATGACCGACAAAAAACCTGCAATCAGACCTGCTCTTCCCATGACTGGTTTCCGTAGCGAAGTCGTTGCAGCAATGTTGTAAGTCCTTTGGCACCGAGCATGAGCGCGATCCCGAGGAGTATTTCGGCAACGTTTGATGCGAGCCTCGGCAGCTCTGATGGCAACAAATTCGCACCAGGCGGGACGCCCGATGCCAAGGTTGCCAAGCGAAAAACTTCGAACACCAATTCAATGAGTCCCTTCAAGGCAAATGATACGCCTAGCACAGAAAGAGCAACGTACTGAATGGTGCGAGCATCAATAGGTGACTCGAAAATTTGTTCCGCGGATTTGCCAGCAGCGAGGCGCGCCAAAACGGCGGGATACACCCAAAGCAGGAATGCAGCGAGCAATCCGACCAGGTAGATCAAACCCATCAGCGGCACCGTATCGCTGCTGACGCCCGCGGTGTGCGCCACGAAATACAGGTTCGGCAATGCCACCACGATCCCCATTGCCAAGAGCACTGCACCCAACCGAATCGCGATGCACAGAATGGTGTAAAGCGACGTTTTCATTGCGCCTCCCTTGCTGAAGACCGTCACAAGTCGCGTAGGCTCTCGGCGATTCCGTCCGCGCCCACGCTGAGCAGCTTCAGCGTATTGGTGCCGCCGCCGCGGCCGGTGTGGTCGCCGTGGGTCAGCAGCACGCGGTCGCCTTCGGCGAGGTCGCCGCGCTGGAACAGTTGCCGTACGGCTTCGCGCACCACCAGCGCGGGGTAGGTGTCGTGGCCGGCGAACGGAATCGGCCGCACGTCGCGCAGCAGCAGCATGCGGCGCCGTGCTTCCGCGCTCGGCGTCAGCGCATAGATCGGCACCGAGGAACGGTAGCGCGACAGCCATTGTGCGGTCGTGCCCGATTCGGTCAGCGCAATGATCGCGCGCACCGGCAACTGCGTGGCGAGGAACATCGCCGCCATCGCGATGGCCTGGTCGGTGCGGTCGAGGCGGTGGGTGAGGGCGGAGATGTTCTCGGTCGGCTCGAACTGGCGTTCGGCGCCGAAGCAGATGCGGCTCATCGCGGCCACCGCGAGGTCGGGGTGCTTGCCCGCCGCGGATTCCTGCGACAGCATCACCGCGTCGGTGCCGTCGAGCACCGCGTTGGCGACGTCCAGCACCTCGGCGCGGGTCGGGATGGGCGATTCGACCATCGATTGCAGCATCTGCGTCGCGGTGATCACGGCGCGGTTGCGGGCCAGCGATTCACGGATGATCTTCTTCTGCAGGCCCGGCAATTCCGCGTCCCCGATTTCCACGCCGAGGTCGCCGCGCGCGACCATCACCGCGTCGGAGGCGTCGATGATTTCCTCCAGCTTGCCGATCGCTTCCGCGCGCTCGATCTTGGCGACCAGCCAGGCGTTGCCGCCGGCCTCGCGCAGCAACTTGCGCGCTTCCTCGATGTCGGCGGCGGAACGCACGAACGACACCGCGAGGAAGTCCGCGCGGAGTTGCGCGGCCAGCTTGATGTCGGCGCGGTCCTTGTCCGACAGCGCGCCCAGCGACAACCCGCCGCCCTTGCGATTGAGGCCCTTGCGGTCGGACAACTTGCCGCCGACCGCGACCCGGCAATGGATCTGTTCGCCCTCGATCTCCTTGACTTCGAGTTCGACCAGACCGTCGTCCAGCAGCAGCCGGTCGCCTTCCTTCACGTCCTGTGGCAGGCCGAGATAACTGACGCCCACGCGCGTGGCATCGCCAGGCGGCGCATCGGCGCGGCAATCGAGGGTGAAGGCGGCATCGGGTTCGAGTTGCACCGGCCCGTTGGCGAATTTTTCGATGCGGATCTTCGGGCCTTGCAGGTCCGCCAGCACACCGACTTCGCGATTGAGTTTCGCCGCCGCGGCATGTGCTTCTCGCGCGCGCCGCAGGTGGTCTTCGGGTTTGCCGTGCGAGAGGTTCAGGCGCACCACCGCGACGCCTTCGCGCAGGATGTTTTCGAGCATGCCCGGCGCGTCGGTGGCCGGACCCAAGGTGGCGACGATGCTGGTGCGGCGGGTTTTGTGGTCCATTGCGCCACGCTAGCACAAGCAGCAAGCCAGGGACCAAGACTTGTGCCGTCAATTTTTGTTCGTCGTCCCCGCGCAGGCGGGGATCCAGTGACTCTGTCATGCAGCCCAAAGACACTGGATTCCCGCCTGCGCGGGAATGACGAAAGCCTGTGAGAGCGTTCGCTGCCTGGTTCGTCAGAACTTCGGCTTTTCCGGCGCTTGCTGATAGCGTTGCACCGATTCGCGAATCTCCGCGCGTGCGGCTTCGACGTCGCCCCAGCCGGAAACCTTCACCCACTTGCCCTGTTCGAGATCCTTGTAGTGCTCGAAGAAGTGCGCGATGCGGTCGCGCCAGTGCTGGGGCGCATCGTTGATGTCGCGGATGTGCGCGTAACCCTTGAACACCTTGTCGCCGGGCACGACGATCAACTTGGTGTCGTGGCCGGCTTCGTCGTCCATGTTCAACATCCCGACCGGCCGGCAGCGCACCACGGAACCCGCGATCAGCGGCAGCGGCAGCAGCACCAGCGCGTCGACCGGATCGCCGTCGCCCGAAAGCGTGTTCGGGACATAGCCGTAGTTGCACGGGTAGCGCATCGGCGTCGACAGCACGCGATCCACGAAGATCGCGCCGGAGGCTTTGTCCACCTCGTACTTGACGGGTTCGGCGTCCTTGGGGATTTCGATGACGACGTTGATGTCGTCCGGCACGTTGCTGCCGGCGGGGACGAGGTCCAGGCCCATGGGTTTGTCCTTGCGAAAACCGGCCATTTTACGCGAGCGGGGCAGGCGTCGGGCGCGATGTGTCTCTGCATGTGCTTTTCGCAGGAGCACGCCATAGCAGGCGACAAGAGGTGGTGTGACTCAGCGCGCGCCGTAGTGGTAACGGCAGGCGATGATCTGCAATTCGTTGCCGGCCACGCGATAGACCAGACGGTGGGTGTCGTCGATGCGGCGTGACCAGAAACCCGACAACTCGCCTTTGAGCGGTTCCGGTTTGCCGATGCCCCGGAACGGTTCGCGTTGGCATGCGTTGACCAGCGCATTGACCCGCTCCAGGGCCTTGCGATCCTGCGATTGCCAGTACAGATACTGATCCCACGCGTCCGGATCGAAACACACGCCGCGTGCCATGTCACTTTCCGCGCTTGCGCGTGGTGGTGGGCCTCGCCTTGCGTTTGCCGCCCGTCCGGTACGCCGCGGGCTTCTCGTGCACGGACGGCGTGGCAGGAGCCGGATCAATCAATTCGTGATATTCGCCTTTGCCGGCGTCGAGGCGCGCAATGGCCTCACGCAAATGCCGCGCATTCGCCGGACTGGCCAGCAGGTATTCGGTTTCCTGCCAGCTGTTCCACTCGGCCAGCGACATCACCACCACGTCCTCGGCGTCGCGGCGAGTGATGATGGTGACGTCGGCGTCCTCGACCACGCGGTCGAACACGGCCTTGAGGTCCTTGCGGGCGTCGGAAAAGTTGATGGTACGCATGGGTCGTACTCGTACTGTTTATGGTACAAGTCTAGCCGATTACGGCGGCAACGAAAAGCCCCGCGCGAGGCGGGGCTCTCAGTACGCGGGTTTCGGTCGAAGGCGCTGTTGGTGAGAAGTCAGGCCAGGGAAGGCCGTTCTGGTATCTGTAAATGCGAAGCGGACTGGTTGAGCGTGTGTTCGATAATGCGGTGATCAGGGATGATCACATCAATTTGTCCCACAGGAAATCGTAGGCCAGCGCGTGCATGATCGCGGCCTGCGCGTTGTCGGCGCCCGCGCCGTGGCCGCCTTCGGTGTTCTCGTAGAACCACACGTTCCTGTAGCCCATCGCTTCCATCTTGGCCGCCATCTTGCGCGCCTGCACGGGGCCGACGCGATCATCGCTGGTCGTCGTGTAGAACAGCACCGGCGGATAGTGCGTGTCGGCCTTGACGTTCTGGTACGGCGAGAAGGTCTTGATGAAGGCCCACTGCTTGGGATCGTCCGGATTGC
This sequence comes from Rhodanobacteraceae bacterium, assembly GCA_030123585.1. NCBI lineage: Bacteria > Pseudomonadati > Pseudomonadota > Gammaproteobacteria > Lysobacterales > Rhodanobacteraceae > Rhodanobacteraceae bacterium. The sequence continues at coordinate 1,691,839 of CP126120.1, read as the reverse complement.
CGTACTCGGCGATCCACGACGCGCCGGCGTCGAGGTGGATGTAGCGCTGCATGTCGAGCAGCGGCACTTCGCAGGAGATCGCGCCGTACAGTTGCGGGTACTCGGTCAGCATGTTGCCCATCAGCAGGCCGCCGTTGCTGCCACCTTCGGCGCCGAGGTGTGCGGGCGACGTCACGCCGCGCTTGATCAGGTCTTCGGCGACCGCCGCGAAATCCTGGTACGCCTTCGGACGATTCGCTTTCATCGCGGCCTTGTGCCACGCCGGGCCGTATTCGCCGCCGCCGCGGATGTTGGCGACCACGTACACGCCGCCGCGTTGCAGCCAGGCACGGCCGATCGTGCCGGAATAGTGCGGCAGCAGTGACACCTCGAAGCCGCCGTAGCCGTATTCCAGCGTGCGGTTCTTGCCGTCGAGCTTCATGTCCTTCGGCGCGATCTCGAAGTAGGGCACGCGCGTGCCGTCTTTCGACTGCACGAAGTGCTGGCTGACCTTGAACTTCGATGCATCGAAGAACGCCGGTTCCTGCTTGATCTTCTTCGCCGGTTCGCTGCCCAGCACTCCGCGTTCCAGCGACGGTGGATCGAGGAAGCCGGTGACGGTGAGCCAGTATTCGTCGGAGTGATCCGGGTCGGTATCGACGACCGCGATGGTGCTGAACTTCGGCGCGCCCGGCAGCACCGCATGCGTCCATGCGCCGTTGCCGGATGCCGGCGGCGTCAGCACGTCGAGACGGCTTTTCACGTCGTCCAGCACGTCAAGAATGATGTGATGCTGCGTCCACGAATAGCCGGCGAGCGCAGTGTGCGCGTTGGGCGTGAACAACGCGGTGAAGTCACGCTTGCCCGCCATGAAGTCATCGAAGTTCGTCGCGATCAGCGCGCCCGCGGGCCAGGTCTTCCCGCCGACCGTCCATGTCGATTTCGTTTGCACTACCAGCCACTGGCGATGCACGTCGGCGTTGGCATCTTCCGGCACGTCCACCTTGACGAGCTTGCCGTCCTTCGACTGGTACATGTCACCGTGGAAGAAATCCTTCTGCACGTTGACGAAGTCGCGCTCGAAACCCTTGGTACGGTCGTGGTATGCGCTGACTGCCAAATCATCGGGCTTGCCTTCGTACACCAACTTCGCCGATGACAGCGGCGTGCCGCGCGTCCATTTCTTGACGATGCGCGGATAGCTGGACTTGGTCATCGAGCCTGGGCCGAAATCGGTGCCGACGTAAACGTGATCGGCATCGATCCAGCCAATCTCGGTTTTCGCGACGGGCAGGAAGAAGCCGCCTTTCACGAAGGATTTGGACGGCAAGTCGAACTCGCGCACCTCGACCGCATCGCCGCCGCCCGGGGACAACGACACCAGGCAATGCACGTAGTCGGGCTTCATGCATTCGGCGCCCTTGAACACCCACTGCTTGCCTTCGGCCTTGTTGAGCGCGTCGATGTCCAGCACCGTTTCCCATTTCGGATCGGTCTTTTCGAACTCGGCCAGCGTGGTGCGCCGCCAGATGCCGCGTGGGTGCGTCTTGTCCTGCCAGAAGTTGTAGAGGTAATCGCCCATTCGCGAGACGTACGGAATGCGCGCCTCGGAATCCAGCACCTCGAGGATTTCGCCGCGGGTCTTGTCGAACTCCGGCGATTCCATGAAAGCTTGCTTGGTGACCGCGTTCTGCGCGTGCACCCAGTCCATCGACCTGGCGCCGTGGATGTCTTCGAGCCACAGGTACGGGTCGCTCGTCGCGTTCGTTGCCGCTGTAGCCGTGGCGGGTTTCCTTGCTTGTGCCATCGTCGGTACCAGGGGAATGCTCAATGCCAGGATCAGCCAACAGGGTCGCATGCGAAGGCTCCTCGGGTGGAGTGGGCAACCGCACCAGCTTGGCACGGTTGGGTGTTCGGGTTATGTGCCTGAAGTCAGAGTGCCGGTGTTCGGAGCGCCGGCGCGGGCATCCGGCTGCTTCGACATCGTCTCGGCGAACGCCAGCAAATCCAGCGCGGCCCCATCGTGATCGGGATTCAAGCTGGCCACGAAATCCGCCTGCCGCGTGCTCTTTGCGACTTCGCCCGCGAAGCGCGCGTTCCACGCCACTTCCACATCCAGCGCCATCGCGTACGGCAGCAGGCTGGCCTGCAGTTCCGGGTGCAGCGAGGGTTTGTAGCGGGCATCCATGTCCTGCTGCTCGGCCGTGCCTAGATACCAGCGGAAACCGCGCATCTGGTGCAGCAGGGCCGTGTCCCTGGGCGGCTGGCGCGGCAGCCACCAGCCGGCGGCGACCTGGCCGGCCAGCAGTGCCGCGCCGGCCAGCCAGTCAGTGCGTCCGGCGCCAAACAGCAGCCCGGCCGCGCAGATCAGTGCCATCAGGATCGCCTGCGTGCGCAGCGCGCGCAGGACCCCCTTGGGGATGAGGCCGATGAGGGTTGCCACCGCGATTCCGGTGAGAAGGATCGGCAGGAAGACCTCGGCGAAGATCGCGAAGCGTGGATCGGCCCCGAAGAACAACAGCGCCGCGCCCGGCAGTGCGATCAGCCAGCCCGGAATCAGCAGATAGGCTGGATCCACGGGGCGTTCGCGCGCGCAGCGGTTTTCCACGGTGCGCCGGTATTTCAATTCGGCCACGCCGATGCTGTCGGCGTTGGTGTCCGAAAATGGCGCCGTGTGGCCGAACGCGAACAAGGCCGAGCGCAGCGAGTTCTCGTCGGGAGTCAGCGCGGGAATCAGGTCGGCGCCCGTGCGCGTCGCGATCCAGCTGCCGTCCGCCAGCTTGTCGAGCGTGAGGCCGCCCTTGGCCGCGACGCCGAGCAGTCCGGTCGCGAAGCATTTGCGATCCCAGGTGCCGTGCCACAGCAGCCGCATCGCGCCGGCGGACCAGCCGGCCGGCGGCTCGTACTCCGCGATCACGGGTTTGCCGTCGCCACCGCCGGTGAAGAAGAACTTCGCCGCGAGGTAGTAGAGCGCCAGGATCGCCAGCCAAAGCGGACCATTGAACAGCCAGGCCGGCCCGCGCGGAAGAATGTTTATCGTGGACGAGTCGGACACTTCCGGATACGTGATCACCGCGCCGAGCGTTTGGCCGGCTGCGATGCCTTGCGGCCATGCGAGCGACACGTGGTAGCCGCTGACGGGGTTGTCGCCGGTCTGCTCGCCCGGGGTGGCACCATCGAGCAGGAATTGCGCATGGATCTTGCCGGAGGGCGTTTCTTCCGGCAGCGTCACGCGCAGGCTTGCGTGTTGCACGGGCAACGGGTTGCTGTCCACCGTCAGCGGCCAGTACAGCGTGTTGCCGGAATGGCCGGTGACGCCATACAGGACGCGGTAATCGAGTTGGAATTTCCGCGTCCCCGTGCGGCGCGTGGGCTGGACGTTGATGCGTACACCGTCACCGAGTTGGGTAACACTGGCGTTGGTCTGTCCGTCCGTTTGATAGACATACGTTGCGGATGGGGCTACTTCGTAGGCATCCTCGATGTATATGTCGCCGGGCCTGGTTCGGCGGCCCGGGAAACTCAAGTCGCGGTGGAACTCCCTGGGTGCCGAGGCGTTGACGATCGTCGTTTCGCTGACGTCGAGCGAACCGTCGTAGTGGACATGGATCGTCGTGTCGCGCGAGAGGATGGCCGGCTGGCCGTCGCCCTGGCCTGCGTCTTGCGCGGCGGCAGGCGTGGCGCAGGCCAGCAACGCGAGCAGCGTGAACGGCAGGGCCGCGTAATGTGCACGCATCGCGGTGCCCACGTCAGTCCAGCTTGACCGCGACATTGGCGTGCGCGTCGGCGTCGGCGGCGAAGAACTCGGCGGGCTTGAAGGCGAGCGCTTTTGCGATCACCAGCGCGGGGAAGGTTTCGAGCGCAGTGTTGTACTCGCGCACCGAGCCGTTGTAGAAGCGGCGCGCGTGTTGCAGGGTGTCCTCGATCTCCACGAGTTCGCTGGAGAGCTGGCGGAAGTTGGCGCTGGCCTTGAGATCCGGATAGGCCTCGCCGAGCGCGAGCAGGCGTCCCAGCCCCTGGCCCAGCGCGGTTTCGGGCGCGCCGCGCGCAGCCGGCGCGGTGGCCGCCAGCGCGGCGCTGCGTGCCTGCGCAATCTGTTCGAGCAGGCCCTGTTCGTGGTGGGCATAACCCTTCACCGTCTCGACCAGCATCGGCACCAGATCGTGGCGGCGCTGCAACTGCACGTCGACGTCGCTCCACGCCACGTGCACCTGGTTGCGCAGGCGCACCAGCCGGTTGAACAGCCAGATCGCGCCGATCGCGACCAGCAGCAGGATCAATGCGTAGATCAAAATGGATTCCCCTTGGGCCGCATCGGCAGGTGAAGCGGTTGGCCAATCTTGCGGGCGGTTCGCGTTCGCTTCAACTGCTGCATGCACCGGCAACAAAAAACCCCGCGTCGCGGGGTTTTTTGCGAAACGTGCAACATTCGATCATTGCGCCGCGGCCGCCAACAACGGGATGATCAACAGCGCCACGATGTTGATGATCTTGATCAGCGGGTTCACCGCCGGGCCCGCGGTGTCCTTGTACGGATCGCCCACGGTGTCGCCGGTGACCGCCGCCTTGTGCGCGTCGGAACCCTTGCCGCCGTAGTTGCCGTCCTCGATGTACTTCTTGGCGTTGTCCCAGGCGCCGCCGCCGGTGGTCATCGAGATCGCGACGAACAGGCCGGTGACGATGGTGCCGATCAGGACGCCGCCCAGCGTTTGCGCGCCGGCCAGCGGCCCGCCCAGCCAGGCGAAGCCGAACGCGACGATGATCGGGACGACCACGGGCAGCAGCGAGGGCACGATCATTTCCTTGATCGCGGCTTTCGTCAGCAGGTCCACCGCGCGCGAGTAGTCCGGCTTGGCGGTGCCTTGCATGATGCCCTTGATCTCGCGGAACTGGCGGCGCACCTCTTCCACCACCGAACCCGCGGCGCGGCCCACGGCTTCCATCGCCATCGCGCCGAACAGGTACGGGATCAGGCCGCCGATGATAAGGCCGATGATCACGTAATGGTTGGAAAGGTCGAACGGGATCGAATCGAGTCCGAACGCCTTGCCGAGGTTGTGGGTGTAGTCGGCGAACAGCACCAGCGCGGCGAGGCCGGCCGAACCGATCGCGTAACCCTTGGTCACGGCCTTGGTGGTGTTGCCGACCGCGTCGAGCGGATCGGTGACGCCGCGCACCTCGGCCGGCAGGCCGGCCATCTCGGCGATGCCGCCGGCGTTGTCGGTGATCGGACCGTAGGCGTCCAGCGCCACGATCATGCCGGTCATCGACAGCATCGCGGTGGCCGCGATCGCGATGCCGTACAGGCCGGCCAGCGCGTACGAACCCCAGATCGCCGCGCAGATCGCCAGCACCGGCAGCGCGGTGGCCTTCATCGACACGCCGAGGCCGGCGATGATGTTGGTCGCGTGGCCGGTGGTGGACGCGTGCGCAACGTGCCGCACCGGCTTGTATTCGGTGGCGGTGTAGTACTCGGTGATCACCACGATCACCGCGGTCAGCACCAAGCCGATCAGCGCGCTGCCGAACAGTTGCGCCACGCTGTAGGTGCCGTCGCTGCTGGCGAAGCCCTGCGGGAACATGTTCGCGGTGATGAACCAGAACGCGATCGCTGCCAGCAGGCCCGACACGATCACGCCCTTGTACAGCGCGTTCATGATCTTGGCGCCGGCGCTGGTGCGCACGAAGAAGGTGCCGATCACCGAGGCGATGATCGAGGCGCCGCCCAGCACCAGCGGATACAGCGCCGAGGTGATGTCGCCCGCGGCCAGCACGCCGCCCATCAGCATGGTCGCGACCAGCGTCACCACGTAGGTTTCGAACAGGTCGGCCGCCATGCCCGCGCAGTCGCCCACGTTGTCGCCCACGTTGTCGGCGATCACCGCCGGGTTGCGGGGGTCGTCCTCCGGAATCCCGGCCTCGACCTTGCCCACCAAGTCTGCGCCGACGTCGGCGCCCTTGGTGAAGATGCCGCCGCCGAGGCGCGCGAAGATCGAGATCAGCGAGGAACCGAACGCGAGGCCGACCAGCGCGTGCAGCGAGTTTTCCAGCGGCAGGTTGAAGCCGAAATGCAGGATCGCGAAGTAGCCGGTGACGCCCAGCAGCGCGAGGCCGACCACCAGCAGGCCGGTGATCGCGCCGCCGCGGAACGCGACGCCGAGGGCCTTGGAAATGCCGCCGCGCGCGGCTTCGGCGGTGCGCACGTTGCTGCGCACCGACACGTTCATGCCGATGAAGCCGGCCGCGCCGGACAGGATGGAACCGATCGCGAAGCCGATCGCGGTGGCCCAGCTGAGCGCGAAGCCGATGATCAGGAACAGCACGACGCCCGCGATCGCGATGGTGGTGTACTGGCGATTCAGGTAGGCCTTGGCGCCTTCCTGCACGGCCTGCGCGATTTCGCGCATGCGGTCGTTGCCCGCCGGCTGTTTCATGATCCACCCGGTCGAGAACACCCCGTAGAGAATCGCGACGATCGCGCAGAGGATCGCGAACAATACCCCATACTGTTGCAACATCGGACAACCCCTTTGGTACAAGCCCGAGCTGGGCATTCCGCCCAGTATATAGCGAGCACCGCCTGCGGCTGTATGGGTTCCGGGTACGAAGGCGTGTTGCGACGGCCTAAAATGCCGGGTTGTCACGCAGGTCGCGCATTCGCTGGAGCCCCGGATGAACCAGAACATCTACGCCGCACGCCGCGCGGTGTTCCGCAAGCTGCATGAATCCGGCTGCTTCCTGATTCCGAATCCGTGGGATGCCGGTTCCGCGCACGCATTGGCCTCGCTCGGCTTCAAGGCGCTGGCCACCACCAGCTCCGGTTACGCGTGGTCGCGCGCGCTGCCTGACCATGCGCCCGATGTCGAAATGGTGCTGGCGCATTGCCGCGAGATCGTCGCCGCCACCGGCTTGCCGGTGAATGCGGACTTCGAAGATGGACACGCGCGCGATATCGATGGTTTGAAGAAGAACGTCCGCCGCTGCGTCGGGACCGGCGTCGCCGGCTTGTCGATCGAGGATTCCACTGGCGATCCGTCGCAGCCGCTGTACGACTTCGATGAAGCCGTCGCACGCATGCGCGTCGCGCGCGCGGCCATCGACGCGACGGGCGAAGACGTGATGCTGATCGGGCGTGCGGAATGCTTCCTGGTGGGTCACGCCGATGCACTGAACGAATCGATCAAGCGCCTGCGTGCCTACGCCGAAGCCGGCGCCGATTGCCTGTACGCGCCGGGAGCCAGCCAGCCGGAGCAGGTCAAGGCGATTGTGGAAGCGGTCGCGCCGAAACCGGTCAACGTGCTGGTGGGGCGTCCGGCGCCGTACACGCTGGCCGATCTTGCGAAGCTCGGTGTGCGTCGCGTCAGCGTCGGCGGCGCGCTGGCCGGTGCGGCGTGGGGCGGATTCCTGCGCGCCGCGCGCGGGCTGGCGGAAGGTCGCTTCGACGGCTTTGCGGACAATGCCAGCCACGATGAACTGAATGCGCTGGCGAAACAAGCGCCGTAGGTTGGGCTGAATCCGCGCTTGTTGCGGATGAAGCCCAACAGCTGGTTCGGTGTCGTTGGGCTTCGCCGGATGAAGCCGGCTCAGCACCAACCTACATCGCGAACGCCGGCAGCCTTTTCTTCACTGCTGCGTTTTTCAGCGTCACGTATTCCGGCAAGCCGTCCTTGCCGTAAGGCAGCGGTGCCTCGCCGCGGATCAACGGCGCGAGATATTTGCGCGCGGCGGCGGTGATGTGGAAGCCATCCTTCGCGATGAAGGACTTCGGCAGTTTTTTCTCGCGATTGGCGATCTGGTCGAGGCGCGCGGTTTCGATCTTCCAGCGATAAGGCGCATCCGACGTGCGCGTGATCACCGGCATCACCGCGTTTTCGCCAGCCAGCGCCAGTTCCACTGCGGCCTTGCCGACCGCGAGCGCCTGATCCAGGTCGGTTCTGGACGCGATGTGGCGCGCCGAGCGCTGCAGGTAATCCGGCAGCGCCCAGTGCGTTTTCAGGTTCAGCTTGTCGCGCACGATTCCCGCCAGCGCGGGCGCGACGCCGCCCAGTTGCGTGTGCCCGAACGCATCGGTGCCGGCGTGCGCGTCGGCGACGAACTTGCCGTCGGCATAGCGGATGCCTTCGCTGGCCGCGACCACGCAGCAGCCGACACGCTCCACCGTTTCGCGCACGCGCGCCAGGAATTTCTCCTGGTCGAATGCGAGTTCGGGGAACAAGATGATGTGCGGCGCGTCATCGCGGCCTTCGCCCGCAAGGCCCGCCGAAGCCGCGATCCAGCCTGCGTGCCGGCCCATCACTTCCATCACGAACACCTTGGTGGAAGTGTCCATCATCGAGACCACGTCCAGCGCGCACTCGCGCAAGGACACCGCGGTGTATTTCGCGACCGAGCCAAAACCTGGGCAGCAGTCCGTCACCGCCAAGTCGTTGTCGACGGTCTTCGGCACGCCGATGCAGCGGATGTCGTAGCCCATCGCCTTGCCGAGTTGCGACAGCTTCAGCGCGGTGTCGGCGGAATCGTTGCCGCCGTTGTAGAGGAACCAGCGGATGTCGTGCGCGCAGAACACCTCGATCAGGCGTTCGTATTTGGCGCGGTCGGCGTCCAGCGATTTCAGTTTCACGCGGCACGAGCCGAACGCGCCGCCCGGCGTGTGCGCGAGCGCGCGGATCGCGGCCGGCGATTCCTTCGTCGTGTCGATCAGGTCCTCGCGCAGCGCGCCGAGGATGCCGTTGTGCGCGGCGTAGGCAGCGACCTTGTGGCGGCGGCAGGTTTCGATCACCGCCGCGGCGGTGGCGTTGATCACGGCGGTGACGCCGCCGGACTGCGCGTACAATAACTTGCCCCTCGAATTCGGGCCTGCGGTTTTCGGGGTCGCGTTCATGCGGTGCTCGGCGCTTGACGTGTGGCGTTGACGGGGTGCTTGCACTGCCGCTAGCGTACCCCCCACGTGGCAATTTGCAACGAAGGCGCCGCTTCCCGCGGGCCGCAAAGGAGACGCATGCGCATCGTATTGCTCGGCGCGCCCGGATCGGGCAAGGGCACCCAGGCCAAGCGGCTGAAGGTGGAACTCGGGATTGCGCACATCTCCACCGGCGACCTGCTGCGCGCGGCGGTCGCGGGCGGCACGCCACTCGGACTGAAGGCGAAGGCCGTGATGGAATCCGGGCAACTGGTTTCCGACGGCATCGTGCTGGGCTTGCTGGAAGAGCGCCTCGCGCAACCCGACACCAGGCCCGGGTTCATCCTCGATGGTTATCCGCGCAACCTCGCACAGGCCAATGCGCTGGACGAACTGCTTGCGCGGCTCGGCCAGCCGCTGGATGCGGTGGTGAAGTTGAACGTTCCGGATGCCGCCATCGTCAAGCGTTGCGAGATCCGCTTCGAGCAGGAACATCGCGCCGACGACAACCCGGACACCGTGCGCAAGCGCCTGCAGGTGTATGCCGCGCAAACCGCACCGGTTGCGGATTTCTATTCGAAGCGCGGCCTCTTGACCGAAATCGACGGCGTCGGTGCGATCGAAGCCATCGGCGACCGCGTGCTCGCCGCGCTGCGCGCGCGCGCTTGAGCTTGCGCGGGTTCCTCGCCAGCCTGTTCGATCTGTGCCGTTTCCAGCGCGGACCGGAGGATATGCCGTATGCGCCGCGCCTGCTGGTTGCGTTGCTGGCCGGTTGCGTGGCGGTCCAGTCCGCGTTCGAGCTGCACTACGGCGCCAAGCCGGTGATCGTGGTCGCAGTGGCGGCGGGTTGGCTCGCCGTGCTGGGCTTGCTGAGGATCCTGCTGCGCGGCCGCGGCAAGCCCGAGCGCTTCATGCAGACGGCGACCGCGCTGGCGAGTGTGACGCTGCTGTTCGACATCGTCGTCTATCCGCTGGCCCTGTTGCTGCCGCTGCAGCAGATCCTCGCGCACCAGGCCGCGGCGGAACTCACGCTCTCGGGCGCGCAGACCCTCGCGATGTTCGCGATCGCGGCATTGGGCGTGTGGGAACTGTGTGTGTGGGTCGCCACGCTGAGGCGTTCGCTCGAGCTTACGCTGGCAGGTGCGGTCCTGATGTTCCTGTTGTTGCTGATCGTGAACCGGCTGGTCGCCGGAGTGTTCGCGGTCGCGTTCGGCGGCTTGGCGTAAACGACGGGCGGAGTCGCGGCGTGCGCATCCACATCCTCGGCATCTGCGGAACCTTCATGGGCGGCATCGCCGCGCTTGCGCGCGAACTCGGCATCGAGGTGCAGGGTTCCGACGCCAACGTGTATCCGCCGATGAGCGACCAGTTGCGTGCGTTGGGCATCACGTTGCAGGAAGGCTGGTCGGTCGATCACCTGAAGCCCGCGCCGGATCTGGTGGTGGTCGGCAACGCCTTGTCGCGCGGCAATCCTGCGGTCGAATACATGTTGAACGAGGGCTTGTCCTACGTTTCCGGTCCGCAGTGGCTGGGCGAGCACGTGTTGCACGGGCGCGAAGTGCTGGCCGTCGCCGGCACCCATGGCAAGACCACCACGACGGGTTTGTTGGCGCACCTGCTCGACGCGGCGGGACTCGCGCCGGGATTCCTTATCGGCGGCGTGCCGGGGAATTTCGGGGTGTCGGCGAGGCTGGGCGCTCTTGAACCCCTCTCCCTCCGGGAGAGGGGCAGGGGTGAGGGTTCGGGCACGCGAAGTGTTGGACTACGCGAGTTCGTACCCTCATCCGACCCTGCGGGCCACCACGGAGCCTTTGGCCATGGACGGCAGATTTCCCCGAAGGGAGAAGGGAATATCGAGCGGTCTTCGACCGTGCCATTTGTGATTGAAGCCGACGAATACGACACCGCGTTCTTCGACAAGCGTTCGAAGTTCGTGCACTACCGGCCGCGCATCGCGATCCTCAACAACCTCGAATACGACCATGCCGACATCTTTCCCGACGTCGCTGCGATCCAGCGCCAGTTCCATCATCTCGTCCGCACGGTGCCGGGCAACGGCAAGCTGATCGTCAATGCCGAGGATGCGCGCCTCGCCGAAGTGCTGACGATGGGTTGCTGGACGCCGGTGGAAACCTTCGGTATCGACGCGGGCGACTGGCGCGCGCGGATGGTCGAAGCGGACGGCTCGGTATTCGCGGTCACGTACAGGGACACGCCGATCGGCGAAGTGCGCTGGAACCTGCTCGGCCGCCACAACGTGATGAACGCGCTGGCGGCGCTGGCCGCCGCACACGCCGCGGGCGTCGATCCGGAATCATTGTTGCCGGCGTTCGCCACGTTCGAAAGCGTCAAGCGCCGGATGGAGTCGCTGGGCGAAGCCAACGGAGTCCATGTCTACGACGATTTCGCGCATCACCCGACCGCGATCGCGACCACGCTGGAAGGACTGCGCGCGAAGGTCGGCAAGGCGCGCATCCTGGTGGCGCTGGAACCGCGCTCGAATTCGATGCGCGCGGGCGCGCACGCCGCGATGCTGGCGCCGTCGCTGGCCGATGCCGACAGGGTGGTGCTGCTGCAGCGTCCGGAGTTGCCATGGGACGCACATCGCGTCACCGACGCGTTGTCGGGGCGCGGGGTCACGGCGGCGTCGGTGTCCGAGTTGATCGCGGCGCTGGCATCCGCAGCGCGCCCCGGCGACCATGTGGTGTTCATGTCCAACGGCGGTTTCGAGAATGCGCCGCGGCGATTCCTGGATGCATTGCGCGGCAGCTAGACTCGGGGCGTGAGGCGCCGCGAGATTCCCTTGTTCCCGTTGAACGCCGTGCTGTTTCCGGGCAGCACGCTGGGCTTGCGCATCTTCGAGGCGCGCTACCTCGACATGGTGCGCGAGTGCGCGCGCGGCGGCGGCGAGTTCGGGGTCTGCCTGATCATGGATGGACGTGAGGCCGGCGAACCCGCGTTGCCTGCGGCGGTCGGCACGCTGGCGCGGATCGTCGATTTCGACACGCTGCCCGATGGACTGCTCGGGATCACCGTCACGGGCGGCGCGCGCTTTCGCGTACAGAAATCCCGCATCCGCGGCAACGGCCTCGTGGTCGGCGACATACGCGAATGGCCGGACGAGCCGGCCGTGCCGGTACCGGTCGAGTTCGCGCTGCTGCCTGCGATCCTGGAGAGGATGGCCGAGCAAGCCGGACTTTCATGGCGCAACGGGCCGCGCGAACGCTACGACGACGCGAGCTGGGTCGGTTTCCGGCTGTCCGAACTGCTGCCGCTGGGGGACGCCGAGCGCCAGCACCTGCTTGAACTCACCGATCCGGTGGAGCGCCTTGCCGCGCTGCGCGACGCGGTGCCGCGCTTCCAGAAACCCTGAATCGATCCGTGGCCGACATCTGGCCTCTCTGTCAAGCTACTCAATCTTTACACATAAACACATTTACTATATGTGCAAAATGTCGATGATGGAGGGGTCGCCGTACGGCGATACACCTCCAGGAGAATTTCCATGAAATCGCTTTCGATTGCTTGTGCACTGGCGCTTGGTCTTGCCATGACCGCGACCTCGCCCGCAGTTCTTGCCCAACCCGTTCAGGCTGCGCCCACCGCCTCCGCGCCCGCGGCCGCACCGGCCGCGCCCAAACTGCACGCCGCCATGCGTTCGCTCTGGCATGGCCACATCGTCGCGACCCGCGATTACGCGCTGGCGGTGCACGCCGGCAACAAGGCCGGTGAAAAGAAGGCCGCCGATGCGGTGGTCGCCAACGCCAAGGAGATCGCCAACGCGGTTGCCGGCTTCTACGGCAAGCCCGCGGGCGACGGTTTGCTGAAGCTGCTGGCCGGCCACTGGGGCGGCGTCAAGGCGTTGACCGATGCGACCAAGGCCGGCAACAGTGCCGGCGAACAGAAGGCGATGGAGGATCTGGCTTCCAACGCCACGGCCATCGCCAAGTTCCTGGCCGGCGCCAATCCGAATTGGCAGGAGTCCACGCTGCAGGGCGCGCTGATGATGCACGTCAACGACCACAAGACCCAGCTCGACGAGATGATGTCGAACGCTCCCGCGGCCGAGCAGGCCAAGTCCTGGACCGACATGCAGCAGCACATGGACATGATCGCGGACGTGCTGGCCAGCGGCATCGCCAAGCAGTTCCCTTCCAAGGCGGACTGAGGTGATGGAACACGCGAACACCCTGCGGCAGCTCGGCAACACGCAGCAGAAACTGCTGCGCAGGCTGCTGCTGTCGCCGCAGGGCACGAGCGTGGAGGAACTCTGCCGTGCCCTCGGTATCACCCACAACGCGGTCAGGCAGCACCTGACCGCGTTGATGGCGCAAGGGTTCGTCGCGCACGGCGAGTCGATCGCGAGCGGCGGGCGTCCACGCGCCTGCTATGTCCTGCAACAGGCGGGGCGCGACCTGTTTCCGCGCAACTACGCGTTGATCGCGGACGGCATGCTCGAGTACCTGTACGAGCACGCGGGCATTGCGGCGGTGCAGGGCATGCTGGCTGAAATGGGCGCGCGGCTCGGGAAAAATGCTGCGACTCGCATCGCGGCGGCCGCGGACCCGGACGAGGCCACGCGCTTGCTGGCCGAGCAACTGGATACCCTGGGTTACGAGGCACGGGTTGTCGAAGTCGAAGGCCATACTGAAGTGGAGGCCTGGAACTGCGTGTTTCATCCGCTGGCCCGCCAGCACCCGGACGTATGCAAGTTCGACCTGGCGTTCATGAGCGCCGCCACCGGGCGGCCGGTGCAGCGCACCCAGTGCATGTTGCACGGGGCGCCGGCGTGCCGCTTCAGGATCGGCGCGGCAACGCCGGCCGCGGCCGATGCTCAGCCCAGCGCTTGATCCAGATCGGCAATCAGATCGTCGGCGTCTTCCAGTCCGACCGATATCCGCACCAGTCCCGGCGGCGAGTGGGTGTGCGCGCCTTCGCTGGATGCGCGGTGCTCGATCAGCGACTCGCAACCGCCCAGCGAGGTCGCGTTGATGAAGAGCTTGGTGCTGCGCGCGAGCGTCAAAGCCGCGTCGTAGCCGCCGCGCAATTCGATACTCAACATCGCGCCGAAATCACTCATCTGGCGCGCGGCGACTGCGTGGTTGGGATGATCCGGCAAGCCCGGGTAATGGACGCGTTCGATCGCCGGATGCGCGGCGAGGAAGGTCGCGACCTTGCGCGCGTTCGCGCAGTGCAGCGCCATCCGCGCCGGCAGCGAGCGGCAGCCGCGCAGCGTCAGCCAGGCGCTGAACGGCGACAGGATCGCGCCCGTGAGCAGTCGGCGCGCCGCGACGCGTTCCGCGAAATCGTCGTTGCGCGCGAACACCAGCGCGCCGCCCAAAACATCACTATGGCCGCCGAAATACTTGGTGGTCGAATGCATCACGATGTCGGCGCCGAGTTGCAGCGGACGTTGCAGCACTGGCGTCGCGAAGGTGTTGTCGCAAGCGAAGCGTGCGCCGTGTGCGTGCGCGATTCCGGCCAGTTCGGCAAGGTCGCTGATCCGCATCCGCGGATTCGACGGCGATTCCGCCCACAGCAGCGCGATGCCGCCCGCGCAGGCAGCACGCACGGCCTCGAGATCGGTGGTGTCCACCGTCGCGACCTCGACGCCGCGCTCGGGCAGCACCTCGGTCACGTAACCGCGCGTGCCGACGTAGCAGTCTTCCGGAACCACGACGCGCTGCCCGCGTTGCAGGGTGTCCAGCACCGCCGCGACCGCCGCCATGCCGGAGGCGAACGCCAGCGCGCGCTCGCCGCCCTCCAGCGTCGCCAGTGCGGTTTCGAGGCGCCGTTGGGTCGGGTGGTCGTCGCGCTGGTAGCTGAGTCCCTCGGGGTTGTCGTGCACGAAGGTGGTCGAAAGCTGGATCGGCGGCACGATCGCGCCGGTCGTGGGGTCGGGCTCGGCGCCGGCGTGCACCGCCAGCGTGTCGAACTTGTGCGTCATGGTTTTGCCTCCGGACTTGCATGCGATCGTCAAACCTGCCCACGATAACCGAATCGCCGATCAGGCACGGCATCGCCGCGGAGGAGGAAGCATGAAATACCTGCACAGCATGGTGCGCGTGCGCGACCTGGACGCGTCGCTGCGTTTTTACTGCGAAGGACTGGGTTTGCGCGAAGTGCGCCGCAAGGAAGTGCCGCAAGGCCGGTACACGCTGGTGTTCCTGTCCGCGCCCGGCAGCCCCGAAGCCGAAATCGAACTGACGTACAACTGGGATTCCAACGAGGATTACCGTTCCGCGCGCAACTTCGGCCATCTCGCGTTTCGTGTCGAGGACATCTATGCCACCTGCGCGCGGCTGCAGAAGATGGGTGTCGCCATCAACCGTCCCCCGCGCGACGGCCACATGGCGTTCGTGCGCTCGCCCGACCTGATCTCGATCGAGTTGCTGCAGCAGGGCGATGCGTTGCCGCCGGCCGAGCCATGGAAGTCGATGCCCAATACGGGGAGTTGGTAGCGCGGAGGTTCAGGAACGTGCCGCGGCGAAAGCCGCGCGCGCGGCTTCTAGCGTGTCGGCGATGTCTTGCTCTGTGTGCGCCATCGACATGAAGCCGGCCTCGAAGGCGCTGGGCGCGAAATAGTTGCCGGCATCCAGCATCGCGTGGAAGAAGCGGCGGAATGCCTGCTGGTCGCAGGCGGTAGCCTGCGCGAAGGATTCGACTCTTTCGGCATTGAAGAACAGGCCGAACATGCCGCCCACGCGATTGACGGAAAACGGCACGCCGGCTTCTCGCGCGCAGGCGACGAGGCCGTCGCAGAGCGCCTGGGTCTTGAGCGACAGTCGTGCGTGGAAGCCGGGTTCGCGCACCAGATCGAGCATGGCCATTCCCGCCGCCATTGCCACGGGATTGCCGGACAGCGTGCCGGCCTGGTAGATCGGCCCGGCCGGCGCGACCTGTTCCATCAGGTCGCGGCGTCCACCGTAGGCGCCGACCGGCATGCCGCCGCCGATCACCTTGCCGAGCGTGGTGAGGTCGGGGGTGACCGCGTACAGCGATTGTGCGCCGCCGAGCGCGACGCGGAAACCGGTCATCACTTCGTCGAAGATCAGCAGCGCGCCGTCGCGCGTGCACAGTTCGCGCAGGGTTTGCAGAAAACCCGGCCGCGGCGGCACGCAGTTCATGTTGCCGGCGACCGGTTCCACGATGACGCAGGCCAGCGTCTTGCCCATCTCGTCGAACAGCGCGCGCGCGGCGTCGATGTCGTTGTAGGGCAGGGTGATGGTGAGGTCGGCCAGCGCCTTGGGTACGCCGGGCGAATCCGGCACGCCCAGCGTCAGCGCGCCGGAGCCCGCCTTCACCAGGAACGAGTCGCCGTGGCCGTGGTAGCAGCCTTCGAACTTCACGAAGCGCTCGCGCCCGGTCGCGCCGCGCGCAAGCCGCAGCGCCGACATCGTGGCCTCGGTGCCGGAATTGACGAAGCGCAGCATTTCCATCGACGGCATCAGCGTGCGGATCGCTTCGGCCAGTTCCGCTTCGGCGGCGCACGGCGTGCCGTACGACAAGCCGTCGCGCACCGCGCGCTCCACCGCTTCGTGCACGTGCGGGTGGTTGTGGCCGGCGATCATCGGTCCCCACGAACCGACGTAGTCGATGCAGCGCTTGCCTTCGACGTCCCACAGGTAAGGGCCATCGGCGCGTGCGGCGATGAACGGTTCGCCGCCGACCGACTTGAATGCGCGCACCGGCGAATCGACGCCGCCGGGCAGGACGTTCAACGCGCGCTGGAAGAGTTGGTGATTGCTTGGCATGGGAGGACTCGTGAAGGATCAAAAGTCTGACCACGGATTTGCACGGATCAAGCCGGATCTGCAGGGACTCTCATCCGTGTTGATCCGTGTCCATCCGTGGCAAGAAAAGCTTTGCATACCGCCGGGCCGCGGCGCGGATGTCGCGCGCGCCGAAGACGCCCGAAATGACGGCGAGGAAATCCGCGCCGGCGTCGACCAGTGGTCCGC